>JBBADT010000005.1:0-99708 GCA_041656315.1 Advenella sp. | reverse complement strand
ATGGCAAGGCCGGTTTATTGCTGGCGGTGCTGTCAGTACAGTCCGTCTTTAACAAGCATGCCATTTTATGGCTGAAAAACCGGGAAAAGAAAAAAGAAAACACGCCATAACCGCGCAAGCTGTTTCTTTTTTTCTTTGTCCACCATAAAACCCTTTTACGGGTCTTGCATCCATGGCTTTACCCCGGAGTACTTGATGAAAATATTGCAAATGAATTTTGAAAAAGGCTGGCGTGGCGGTGAACGCCAGACCTTGTTCAGCATGCAGGAATTTCGCAAGGCCGGGCATGAAGTAGCCTTACTGACACGGGCAAACAATGCGCTCTCGAAACAGGCAATGGCCGAAGGGTTCACCGTATACACCCTGTCAAAAGCCTGGCAACAGCTACCATTTTTAATCCGTCATGCAAAGCATTTCGATATCATTCATTCGCAAACGGCCAATACGCTTACCTGGCTAGTGCTAAGCAAGCTGTTTCACCATACCAAAACAGTTTATACCCGCCGTACCGCTTTTAATATCGCCCCAAACAAAGAAAAAATCACCGCCCTGAAATGGGAACGGGTTGACCTGTTCGTATCAGTTTGCAAAGCCTCTACAGAAGAACCCAAGCGACTGGGCGTAGACTCGATTGTGATTCCCAGTGCCATCCCAGCCACCTACACCGCCAATGAAGAAAGAGCCCTGGCACTCATGCAGGAATTCAACCTGAAAGGCAAAAAAATCCTGGCTACCGCAGCCGCGCTA
Organism: Advenella sp.; assembly: GCA_041656315.1. Classification (GTDB taxonomy): domain Bacteria; phylum Pseudomonadota; class Gammaproteobacteria; order Burkholderiales; family Burkholderiaceae_B; genus Advenella. Next base: position 98,961 of record JBBADT010000005.1, on the reverse strand, counting down.
ACCTCGGAAAAAGACCCCCTAACCCTGATACGGGCGATTGGCCAGTTGCACCGCATCAGGCAAGACTTTGTTTTCCTGCATTTTGGCGCCGATGGCGATCAATCCGAGGCCTGCAAAACCCTGGTTAGGGAATTGCAACTTGAACATATTTATGTATTTGCCGGTTTTCGCAAACAGGTAGAAGACTATTACAGCGCCCTTGATGTTTTTGTCATGAGCAGTAAATTTGAAGGGGTGGGCGGCAGTGTCTTTGACGCTTTCCTGCAGCACATACCGGTTGTTTCCACCAACGCGGGTGGCCTGAAAGAAGTTTTGGCTGATGGCCGGGGCATTCTTTGTGACGTGGGTGACAGCAAGGCGCTGGCCGAAGGCATCAATACCATTCTGGACCACCCTGAAGACACCGCCAGCATGGCTGAAAAAGCCTACGCCTACGTCATTGACGAACATAATGTAGAAAAAATGGGGCAACGTTACCTGCAAGCGTATGAAAAACTGCTTGCCCAGTCCTGACAGAAAGCGCTTCTATATGCCGCCCTGCCATTTATTGGGGAAAGCAACTTTTTTCAAAAAAACACCTCTGACTAACGTCCCGACAAACAAACCAAAATTTTAATTTAAATTATTAAAAATCAGTCATATACGTTTCAAACTTGCTGCGGTGAACTGAAAAAAACGTGCGCACATTGCGAACATTTTTGCGAGCTGTAAACAGGCGATGCACCAGCTCGTGGTAGGCTGGCATATCCGCCACCTGGACCACCAGAATAAAATCCGGCCCTGTTGAAACGCGGTAGCATTGCAAAACAGCCGTTTCCCCATTCACCTCTTTTTCAAAAGCCGTATTTGCCTCTGCCGTCTGAACATCCAGGGTAACTTCAACAATCGCCGTCAGGGTGCTGCCGGTTTTCTGCGGGTCAACAATCGCCACCTGCTTCTGGATGATTCCTTTTTCCTGCAAACTGCGCACCCGTCGCAAACAGGTTGGCGCAGAAGCATGCACTTTTTCCGCCAGTTCCTGGTTCGTTAAAGAACTGTCTCTTTGCAGCTGCTGCAAAATACGTTTATCCAACTCATCCAGTTCTAACATAAGCCTTCCTTATATGAAATTAAATTCCATATTTAATATTACAATGAAATTTAATTAATACTAATGTCTTAAATGAAATATCCTGTTATTAATCTATTAATTTAGAAATTTAATTTCTTCCAATACAGTGCAGAATAGCATTTTTACTTATCCTAACGGAGTTTTCACATGTGTGGAATCGTTGGTGCTGTTGCGCAAAGAGATATTACCCCTGTTCTTGTTGAAGGCCTGAAACGCCTGGAATACCGTGGCTACGACTCATGCGGTGTGGCCCTGCATATTGATGGCCAGTTGCGGCGCACCCGCAGCACCCAGCGTGTTGCAGAACTGGAAATGCAAATCAAGGAAGATCATTTAAGCGGTTTTACCGGCATTGCCCACACCCGCTGGGCCACCCACGGAGCCCCGGCCACCCACAACGCCCACCCGCATTTTTCAGGGCAGGACAAAGGCGAGCCCCGCATTGCCCTGGTGCACAACGGCATTATTGAAAACCACGACGAACTGCGTGAAGAACTGAAGGCCCTGGGCTACACCTTTGAAAGCCAGACCGATACCGAGGTCATTGCCCACCTGATTAACCACTTGTATAACGGCGACCTTTTTGAAACCCTGCAGCAGGCCGTGCAACGCCTTACCGGTGCCTATGCACTGGCCATTTTCTGCCGTGATGAACCGCACCGCATCGTGGGTGCCCGTCAGGGTTCACCCCTTATCGTGGGCATTGGCCACAATGAAAATTTCCTGGCCTCGGATGCCCTGGCACTGGCAGGCACCACCGACCAGATCATTTACCTGGAAGACGGTGATGTCATAGACTTGCAGCTGTCCAAGGTGTGGATTGTGGATAGTAGTGGCAAGCCTGTTGAACGCAAGGTGCACACGGTTCAGGCCCATACCGGCGCCGCTGAACTGGGTCCTTACCGCCACTATATGCAAAAAGAAATTTTTGAACAACCTCGTGCCGTGGGTGATACCCTGCAGGATATTGACAGCATCACACCCGAGCTGTTTGGCAACGAAGCCTACCGGATTTTCAATGACATTGACAATGTCTTGGTACTGGCCTGCGGCACCAGTTCTTACGCCGGCATGACTGCCAAGTACTGGATAGAATCCATTGCCAAAATTCCGGTCAATGTGGAAATTGCCAGCGAATACCGTTACCGCGACAGCGTACCCAATCCCAAAACCCTGGTCGTTACCATTTCCCAGTCAGGTGAAACCGCCGACACCCTGGCTGCCCTGAAGCATGCCCGTTCACTGGGCATGGAACACACCCTGACCATTTGCAACGTTCAAACCAGCGCCATGGTTCGTGAATGCAAGCTTAACTTCATTACCCGCGCGGGCGTAGAAATTGGCGTGGCCTCTACCAAAGCCTTTACCACCCAGCTGGTGGGCCTGTTCCTGCTGACCCTGGCCCTGGCCCAGGTGAAAGGCCGCATTAGCGAAGAAAAAGAAGCCGATTACCTGAAGCAGCTGCGCCACCTGCCCACCGCCATCAGTGCTGTGCTGGCACTGGAACCACAAATCATGGCCTGGGCCGACCGATTCGCCAGCAAGGAAAACGCCCTGTTCCTGGGCCGTGGCATGCATTACCCCATCGCCCTTGAGGGTGCTTTAAAATTAAAGGAAATCAGTTATATCCACGCCGAAGCTTATCCGGCCGGTGAGCTGAAACACGGCCCGCTGGCCCTGGTCACCGAACACATGCCGGTGGTAACCATTGCCCCCAAAGACGAGTTGCTTGAAAAACTGAAGTCCAACATGCAGGAAGTGCGCGCCCGGGGCGGTGAACTTTATGTATTTGCCGACAATGATTCCAAAATCGTGAATAGTGAAGGCATGCATGTGATTCGCATGCCGGAACATTATGGCAAACTGTCACCCATTTTGCATACCATTCCATTGCAGCTGCTGTCTTACCATACGGCTTGTGCACGTGGGACGGATGTGGATAAGCCAAGGAACCTGGCCAAGAGCGTGACGGTGGAATAGATATACCGGCCATATGGATTGAGTTTTTTACAATGGGCAGTAAGGAAAATTTTTAATGGATAGCGGTTTAACCAGTTTTTTCTTTACTGTAGCCATTGCGTATTTTTTAGCATTACTCAGTCAGGAACCAGCTTTTATCCTGGTGGTTAAAAGCGCGACCAGGAATGGCACCAGTGACCCTACTGTGTGTGAACTAGCCCAAACTTGCCCTGACATCTGCAATTGTGATAAACAGCTTGTTCTCCGAGTCTTGAAATGCCCGGAATCCGTAACGTTCATAGAAAAGCTTTGCACCATCTTTGGCATCAACGATAACCACTGGAAATGCAACGCTGTCACTAGCGGCCAATAGTCGTCGTAAAGCATCAATGAGAAACCATTCCCCAAAGCCTTTTCCTTTGTAGCGGTTGTCTACAGCCAAACGGACAATAAGGCCACCAGATGTTGATGATTGATGCTTTTTCTGTAATTTTTCAGGCAATGCCTTCAAGTTAATGGGTATCATCGTTAAGGTATAAAAACCGATGATATGTGAGTTATCGTTCTCATCCTCTAAAACGAAAGTCCTGCTGTTGTCTTTCCTGGCTTGCTGACTTGCCATCACTTTCAGATAATTATTAAGAGCCGAAATACCGCAGTTGAATCGGTTTCTATCGTGTTTATCTTTATCAAGCAATACCGTATTCATCATTGGGTTTTACGCTTGTAACGTCCTGAAGCGGCTTTAAGTTTTGCATTTGGCGTTGCAGGATGGTCTAACGCTTCCATTAATAACATTGCATCTGCCTGGCTAAGCTGTAGCGTCTGTTCACGTTCAATCATTTGTTTCGCTTTTTCAATTGCTGCATTTAAAACAAATGAGTTAATACTTGACATACCGGCAAGAGCCGCCGCCTTGATAAGCAAGTCTTGTGTATCGACATCCACCCTGGCGGTGATACGAGGCAAAGTAGTAGCCATAATATAATCTCCTTTTGTGCCAAAGTGACACATTTATATTATGCTATAAAAACAGGCATTAAACAATTTATGTGTCACTTTGGCACAAAATTACATCAAGAGGATATTCAACGCATCGCATATTGAATTACTTTTTGAGCCAACCTCACTCTCCAATGAATATAAATAAATCAATGAGGTACAGTATTTTATCTGTAAAAACCTTGTCTGAATGTAAGGAAAAAACCAAATGGAACTTGAAATAAACGTTATTGATGCATTCACGGATTCCGTTTTCAAAGGCAATCCTGCCGCAGTCATCATTACGGATAGCTGGCTGCCAGAAGAAGTCATGCAATCCATTGCTGCCGAAAACAATCTGTCCGAGACAGCCTTTCTGGTTCCCGACCCTGCATCCATATATCACATCCGCTGGTTTTCCCCGCTGACAGAAATCGCTTTTTGCGGCCATGCCACACTGGCTTCCGCCTTTGTCCTGTTCAGCAAGCATGCCGGATTAAAAACCCTTGCCCTCTCAGCTAAAGCCGTGGGGAATTTTTCAGTGATAAAAACCGGTGCCGGCAAAATACAAATGGATTTTCCAAACACAAAACCCGTAAAAATTGAAAATATTCCTGATAATTTAATATCGGGCCTGTCCATTGCGCCTGTTGAGGTTTATCGTAATTCACAAGCCTATTTTGTGGTCTATAACGCCGAATCTGACGTTCTGTCAGTGCTACGCAATAATGAATCCCTTAAACAACTCAAGCCTTTGGATGTGGTTGTTACCTGCAAATCGGAATCAACAAAATATGATTTCATTTCAAGGTATTTCTGGCCCGCCAATGGCGGCGATGAAGACCCGGTAACGGGTTCAATACACACAGGCCTGGCGCCATTCTGGGCAGAACGGCTAAATAAAAATGAACTGGTGGCTTACCAGGCATCAAAGCGCGGCGGCGTGCTGCACTGTGTGGTATCACAAGACAGGGTATTGATTTCGGGTAATGCCGTCCAGTATTTGAAAGGAAGTATCGTGGTTTAGCCCATCGTCATGTTTGTCAAGCATAAACCAACGGTCTCACATGAATGAACAAGATAACGACCGTAACTCTGCACAAAACAGGCGACCCTACTCATGCGCCATCAAGGCCACCATGGCAGGGCACCTACCCTCTGCCCGCAGTCCATCAATAATTCCCTGATGATCGACCGGACGTCGATTTTGACTGATCTTCCACTTTCCCTCAATGGTACGGATGGGAATCTCGATGCCAACAATGCCCTTGAGCTGTGCCGCAATGAAATCTTCCGGCGCATCGAAAACTTTCCACGGGTGTGTCCGCTCACGCTCAAGATTGTCCGTTAGTTGATCAAGCTGGGTGAGAATCCAGGCGGCATCATCAATGACCCGTGCTTTTCCTCTTGCCTGAACCATCACAAAATTCCAGGTTGGCACCACTTTCCCGTGCTCGGCCTTCGATGGATACCACGATGGTGTCACATAACACGCCGGTCCCTGAAAGACAACCAAGGTCTCGGCTCCTTCGCGCAGCTCCTCAAGTTGGCGGTTTCCTTTGGCAAGATGGGCACGCAGTACGCCATAATCACCCCCCTCATGTAGCGAGAATGGAATTAAATTCGCCATTAGGCCGCCACTGCCAGCGGTCATCAAGGTCGCCAGTGGATAGGCGGATATCAAGCCATGGAGAATCTCCATACGCGTTTCTCGAAACAGGCCAGGGCAATGCATTTGGATTCCTTTTATAAGTTAATAAATACATTTTGGCATTTAACTGGCCTACAATTAAGGGCCAGATAATGAATAATTTAATAGGCCGGTTTGCAGCATAAGCCGAGAGAGAAAAACCAAATGGCAAAACGTCAACTCGTGATTGAGATTCCCGCCCTGGGGACCATCGACCGCAGCAAGGGGCACATCGGCCAACAACTTGCAGCCTCACTTCGCAGGGCCATTTCAACGGGCGAACTAAAGGCCGGTGAACGCTTGCCTTCCACCCGTGCATTGGCAGATTCAATGGGCTTGTCGCGTGGAACGGTAACCGAAGCCTATGAGCAATTGCGGGCCGAGGGATTACTGGAAACGCAAGCCAGTGCCAGCACATGTGTCGCCACCGGACTTCAAGAATGGCAGACAATTCCGCAAAAACCCCATCACCAGCCAGCCGGGAAAGCACCCTCGCTCCCCATTTCAGCCTCCAGTTATGCTGCCATGGCAGACCCGCTGAAACCACTGCCAGCCGTACCTTTTTCAGTCGCTGTTCCAGAAGGAGAGGTGGCAATGGACGATCATTGGCGCAGACTGGGCAACCGGGTTCGCGCTTCAACAGTGGCTGCGCCATCCGGCTATGCGGACCCACAAGGCCTGCCCGCCTTAAGGCAGGCGATTGCCGATTATTTGCGACGGGCACGCGCCGTAAAGTGTGGGCCTGAAAACATCATTATTACCGAAGGGACCCAGCAAGGTCTCTACTTGGCCAGCAAAATTTTGCTGGCCCCAGAAGACGAGGTCTGGGCTGAAGATCCTGCTTATCCCGGACTGACCGCCGTGCTGAAAGACCGTGGTGTCCGGGTGCAGCGGATCCCCGTCGATACCCGGGGAATGGATATTGCGGGCGCGTTGAAAACATGCCCTGCTGCCCGTGCTGCATTTGTTACCCCGTCACACCAATATCCCCTTGGGATGCCGCTAAGCATGCCACGCCGCCTTGCCCTTATCGATTGGGCCCGACAGCATGGCGGCTGGATTGTTGAAGACGACTACGACAGCGAACTGCGCTATACCGGACAGCCCTTTCCTGCGATGCAGGGACTGGATCCTGATCGCGTCATTTACCTGGGCACGTTCAGCAAAGTCCTGGCCCCCTCGCTGCGCCTCGGGTACATCGTGGCCCCTGAATGTCTGCTCAAATCCTTTATAGGGGCCCGTGCCCTGTTGGGTCGCAGCTCTCCATTAACGGAACAGCACGTTGTCGCCGCCTACATGAGGGAAGGTTATTTTGACACGCATATACGGCGAATTCGGACCCTCTACGCGGAGCGCCGCCAAGTGTTGATGGATGCACTTCAAAAAGAACTACCCGAGTTAACCGTGCAGCCTGCCGATCAAGGCATGCATATCGTTGTATGGCTTCCAGAAGGGCAAGATGACGTAACCATGGCATTGGCAGCAGGCAGGGCAGGTATCTCTGTGCGCGCGCTCTCACCCATGTGCTCGGACAAGCTGCGGCTTTCAGGCCTCATGCTCGGTTTCGGCGGCTTTAGCAAAACACAGTTGCTTGGCGCAGTAAAAAAACTGGGGCAAGTTTTGAAGCTGAACAACAAACCGTCACGACGTGGAATATAAACGTATTTTCATACTAGACTCCTTTCCAGTGCCTGTGCGATGTCATTAATAATGTCACCGGCATCCTCGATCCCTACCGAAACCCGTACCATTTCTGGCAAGGCACCGGCTGCACGCAACTGATCTTCTGACAATTGGGCATGGGTTGTAGAGGCCGGATGCAACACCGATGTCCGTGCATCCCCCACATGCACGACCAGGGTGGCCAATTGCAAATGACGGACAAAACGGTCAATCGTTTCCAGGCCGCCCTGCACCCCAAACGTCAGGACACCACTGCCATTGCCTGCACGAAAATAACGTGCCATACGTTCTTTGCTTACCTCATCCAAACCGGGATAACGTACCCATGACACTTGTGGGTGTTCCTGCAAAAATGCAGCCAACTTGCCAGCATTGTTACCGTGACGCTCCATGCGCAACTGTAATGTATCAATGCCCACATTAAACAGGAACGCATTTTGTGGAGCCAGGCAAGCCCCGAAATCCCGCAAGAGATGGGCACGTGCCTTATATGTGAAAGGTGCCTGAGGGAATTTTTCTGTATAACTAACCCCGGCATAACTTGGGTCAGGCTGCGTAAAGTCCGGATAACGGCCGTTATCCCAATTATAGTTTCCACCATCAACAACAATGCCGCCAACACTGGTCCCATGCCCGTCAATATATTTGCTTGCAGAATGTGTGACAATATGGGCGCCATGCTTCAAAGGATTACACAGCACCGGTGAAGCAAGCGTATTATCAATGACAACCGGAAAATCATATTCCTGGGACAATGCACGTATCTTGTCAAAATCCAGAATATTCAGCCCCGGGTTACCAATCGTTTCCGCAAAAATCAAACGTGTATTTGGCTGCACCAGTTTCGCAATGTCTTCCAATGGTGCTTCAGGATCAAAAAAAGTTGTCGTAATACCAAACTTTGGCAAGGTCATATTCAATAAAGAAAACGACCCGCCATACAATGTGGATGCTGCCAGTATATGATCACCATTGCGGCAGATATTAACCAGTGCAAGCAAATTCGCGGCCTGTCCCGATGCGGTCGCAACTGCCGCCGCGCCCCCCTCCAGCAAACGCACACTCTCCTCGAAGGCCGTTACGGTCGGATTACCAGTACGGCTATACTTGTAGCCTGTAGCCTGCAATGTCATGACGCGTTGCAAATGCCATATATCATCGTACCGATATGTTGTGCTTTGTACGACGGGAGCAATCCGTGGCTCCCCTGCCTGCGGTGTATACCCACCTTGCACACAAAGCGTTGCATGACTGAAATTGGTGTTTTCCATACTGCTTCCAAATTATGTAATGATTCTAAGCAGAACAGACTAACACCATAAAAAACGCACACCAAAGACAAATACTTCATAAAGTTGTGCATCTTTTTCATAAAATATTCCTTACATATATATATATATTTTAATTATTTTTTACAAATTGTGTTTGTTTATATACTGCGAGACATTCAAAGGCATTTATAAGCAAACATCATGACACAGCCCATCTTACCCATACTAGATCTTGAACAATTCATCCACGGTGATGTACATAACAGGGCGAAATTTGTAGATATACTAAGAACAGCAACGCACGACATCGGCTTTTTCTATCTAAAAGGCTTCGGCCTGGATGAGGAAGCCACCCGGCAACTGTTCGATACCGTCCGCACGTTCTTCGCATTGCCTGCCGCAGAAAAACAGGCTCTGCACATGGTTAACTCTCCACACTTTCGCGGCTATACATCAGAGGGCAGCGAAATTACCCGCGGTGAAAAAGACTGGCGTGAACAAATCGACATCGGCGCAGAACGGATTGCCTTGCCATCGAATGACATTCCATGGCAACGCCTGCAAGGACCGAACCAATGGCCCGCATCTTTACCTGCGTTACGCGAACATACACAACATTTACAAACAACACTGACGACCGCAGGGCTGGCCTTATTACGTGCGCTGGCACTGGTTTTGGGACAACCGGAAGAATACTTCACTGAAGCGTTTTCTGGCGCACCGGTACAGCATGTCAAACTAATCCGTTATCCCGGACGTAGTACAAATGAACCCAACCAGGGTGTGGGTGCCCACAAGGATTCAGGGTGCCTGACGTTTGTTTTACAGTCTGATAAAGCCGGTCTGCAAGTCTATCACCAAGAGAAATGGCTTGATGTCGCCCCCATACCAGGTACCGTTGTGATCAACCTGGGTGAAGTGCTGGAGCTACTTACCGATGGTTATCTGCGCGCCACGCTCCATCGTGTGGTCAGTCCTGCGGAACAAGAAGACCGTCTGTCTATCGCCTTCTTCCTCAGCCCGCGACTGGACACAGCCTTGCCCCCACTGACCTTGCCACCAGAACTGGCAGCAAAGGCACGCGGTGTAGAACAGGACCCACAGAATGTCCTGGTACCACACACTGGACAGAATCTGCTGAAAGGACGTTTACGCTCCCATCCGGATGTTGCACAGCGCCATTATGCCGATGTCCTGTCCCAACAGGTCAACTGACACGATTTATCTAGCACACCCAACCATCATAAAAGGAAAGTACCATGGCCGTAATCCTGCAAGTCAATTACACCCCCAGTGAAGGTCAACAACAAGTACCAGAAGAACAAAAGCTGACAGCAGCCCATCACATTACCGGGTTGCCCGGTTTCAAATGGAAAGTCTGGATCAATAACCAACAAGCCAACCTGCGTGGCGGCATCTACCTTTTTGAAAGCAGCCAGACAGCAAAGGCATGGGCAGACCTGCTCACCCCCAGGCTGGAACAATCCGGAGGGCGTGATATTTCCGTCACGATTTTTGACGTTGATACCGCACCAAGCGCCATCACACTCGCACCGTTGCAATAACACCTTATCCTCCGAAACCAGAAAGTACACTTCATGTCTTCCTCTAATTCACAGCAACAACCGCCCCTGACGCTAAGTCAGGCACAACTGGACAGTCTGCAACAATTTTCGCTGCTGGACGCACTGTTCGGCCGTCGCTCAAGACGCTTTGGTGTCGGCATGGAAATTCCCGACGGACCACTAGCATACCGCTCACAGCAACCGGCACAAGCACTCAGCCGTCTGGAACGCCTGCTTCTGATCACCATTGGCGCTGGCATCAGTGGCTGGCATTTCGGCATTCCTTACACTGAATCCGCCACGCCCGGACTTGGCTGCAATTATCCCGTACGTCCTGCCGGGCGCACCTATCCGAGCGGTGCCGGTGTATATGGCTCGGAACTGCTAATCACTGATGACAGCGGTACATACATTACACGTTTTCGTGATCTGGATCCGGCACACATTCTTGAGTTGCAGTCTGCTGAAGACTTGCCGCGTTTGCTGTCCTGGCTGGAACAACACATCATCCGCCTGAGTGACAAACGTCTTGATCTGCCTGCAAGCTACCCGCATATCGTCGGACACAACCGTTGGGTTGCCAACCGTCCTGGCACCACGCTTTTCATCCCGGTCATCGACCAGGCAGACTCATTGCTAAACCAGCTCGCCATGCGTGCCGGTGAAGGCATACCTGCCGCCGACCCTGTTACAGGGCGTCTGCTGGGGGATCCTACATCATTACTGCGTAAGGGTATTCTGCATGCAGATCGTGCCCTTGCACTGGACGAACTGGAACAGCACTCACGCAACAGCACTGTCGCGGAAGCTTCTATTGCTTCATACAATATCCACCTGGCCTTGCAGGCACTTGGCTTGGGAGGATGGCTATTTTCCGGACTGAACATCCTGAGCCTGCTGGGTGGAAAAGCAGAGGAAGGTATCCAGGGATTTGGATTCCGCTTTACGCACCAGCCACATTTCCGGCAACCCAACCCGGTAGGCCTGGATGGTGTTTTTGAACCGCTCGTACCACCTTATGTCAGCTCCATGCACGAAGCGGTACAACGCTTTGCCGAACGCAAGTTTGGGCCACAAGGCAATTTCTCTGCAAACCGACCAGGCCCCTTCAAAGACAATGCTGCCGTAAAAACAGCCACCGAGCGCTGGTCACCGGAAATGACCGCTTATATCGCTTCCGTTGCCCAGGACATCTACGACTCGTATGGCAAGTTTCCCGGCACCATACCCACCGTATGCATAGCCACCTATACCCAGGCACACCACCTTGACCATGATTTTTACGACAAGTTCTTTGGTAAAGATGCCTACCTGGCAACCCATCGTGACCATCAACACATCTGGCACGAATAAGCAAAACCCCACCATCCAGCTAACCATACAAGGAGAAAAACATGTGCGATTGCGGCATGGATCATTTGTTCGATTTCCTGAACAAAGAAAAAAACAATGCTTTATCAGGCTCACCAACCGATCCTGGCAGGCGTTCCCTATTATTCAGCGCAGGCGCTACGTTACTGGCAGCCAGTCTGCCATTGGCATTCAGTGACACGGCCCATGCTGCCACACCAGGCAAATTCAGGGTCGGCTATATTGCAGAACCGGCACATGGCCTGCATTTCCTGGCACGAGACAAAGGCTATTTCAAGGAGCAAGGATTAGATGTTGAGTTTTTCCAGTTCAAGTCTTCCGCAGAAGGCCTCATCGCCCTGCGTTCAGGCAAGCTGGATATCGGCACTTTCGGTTCAGCGGCGCCGCTTGTCTTTATTTCATAAGGCACACCATTTACCATCTTCGGCGGCATGATGCTGGGCGGACAAGCCATCATCACGCGTCCGGAACTGGCGCAGGACCTTAAGTCGCTGGCCAATTATCATGGCAAAAAAGTCGCCATTAACCGCTTGTCTACTGGTGACATTGTGTTCCGTCAGGCACTGCAAAAGGCGGGATTTGATCCGGAAACCCACATAACACGGGTTGAGTTCCCCTCTCCGGGTGCCATTGTCGAATCAGTCATCAAAGGACAAACAGATGCCGGTATCGTATATTCACCGCACTTCTCCCTTGCAGAAAAACGCGGTCTGGCCGTCACCCACTTCCTGGGGGACTTCCTGCCCAGTTATACCTGCTGTCGCCTGACCGCCAACACGGCTGACTACAATGCACGCAAAGATGAATATGGCCGTTTCCTGACCGCATTGATCAAAGCCTACAAAATATACAAGACCGACCAGGAAGAAACCGTCCGTGTCTTTACCCGGGAACTGAAGATTGATGAGGACGTGATCCGTAAAGATACCTATACGCGCCAAGCTTTTGAGTCCCATCCTGATCCGCTGAAAAAAGGCACACTGGAATTCTGGCAGGCAATGGTCGACTCTGCAGGCTATGTAACCAACAAAACATACCCGGTTGAACAGCACATTGACATTGATCTGTACAAACAATCACTAGATGCCCTGATCACGCAAAACCCTGGCGACAAAATCTATGCCAGCCTGCTGGACTTCTATCGGATTAACAATACCTAAGGAACACAAGGATGGATTCGCTTACCAAAAACCGCTTACATGGTGTTACGCCAGTGTTGCTGCCAGCTATTGGTAACGCATGGCAACGCATTCATCCGGTACAGCACATTCTATATGTACTGGTTGCCGGAATACTGCTCTGGTCAAATAATGATGTCCAGTGGCGCACTTTATTGCTGGTCACCCTCATTGAGATCATCGCCACTTTGCGCACTATCTCCAGCAACACCAACACCGCCCGTACGGCAACAGGTGATATCGCCTCCATCCTGTTCCTGTTTTTTGGTGCATGGTATCTTGCCACAACAGTCCTGCAACTGCTGGACCCCATGCTGGTCCCCGGTCCCGAAGCAGTGCTCACCCTCTTCGTAGCAGAGTTGCCAGATACCCTGAAGGGCTTGCGCAGTTCATTGCTCCTGCTGGTCAGTGGCTATGGGCTGGCAATCCTCACAGCCATTCCTCTGGGACTGATGGTTGGTTACCACCGTCGCATGTTCCATGCAGCAATGCCATTTACCAAACTACTGGGAACAATACCGCCGGTGGTCTACATTCCATATGCCATCCATTTCCTGCCCTCATTTACGGCCGCTTCGGTAACCGTCATATTTGTCGGGGCTTTCTGGCCGATTTTCATCAATACGCTTTCGGGTGTATTCAATGTTCCGCGTGGAATTATTGATGCTGCCCGGGTGCTTAACCTGAATACACCCACCATGCTGCTACGCGTCATCCTGCCCGCATCACTGCCCTCCATCTGCACTGGGGCCACCCTGGCACTCTGTTTCTCATTCTTAATGCTGACCATGGCGGAAATGATTGGTGGCAGCTCAGGGATGGGCTGGTATATCAGTAATTTTTCTGAATTTGCCGATTATCCACGCGTTATTGTCGGCATCATCTTTATTGGTCTCGTTGTTACCACCATTACCTTCTTCACTGAACGCCTTGAACGTCATCTGTTGCGCTGGCGTATTTAGGAAAAAAAGTATCATGCATAGTATTACCATTGATAATATTTCATTTTCCCATGGACAACAGCGCATCTTGCAAAATTTCAGCCTACAGGCTGAAGCCGGTGAGTTCATCTGTCTGCTCGGTCCGTCAGGTTGTGGTAAAAGTACCCTGCTACGCCTTTTGGCCGGACTCGATTATCCAACACAAGGCACCATCATGTTGGGTAACAAGCCTATTAAAGGCCCTGGTTTGGATCGTGGTGTCGTCTTTCAGGACTATTCATTGTTTCCCTGGTTGACGACCGGCAAAAACATTGTCTTTGCGCTGAAACAAGCGTTCCCGGGAAAATCCACATCATTTTATAATGAGATTGCACATAAGCATCTGCAGGCAGTCAAATTGGATCACGCCTTTGATAAGCTGCCAAGCGAATTGTCCGGAGGCATGCGACAGCGTGCGGCCATTGCCCGGGCATTTGCCATCAACCCTCCTGTCCTGCTAATGGATGAGCCCTTTGGTGCCCTGGATGCCGTTACCCGTGCACACCTGCAAGATGCATTAGTCACCTTGTGGCAACAAGAAGCACCTGGCAGAAAAACCATCTTCTTTGTTACTCATGATGTCGATGAAGCATTATTGCTCGGGACAACGGTTGTGGTGATGGGCGCCAATCCAGGCAGAATCCGTGGAATTTTCCCGGTTGAACTCCCCAGGCCAAGAAAGCACAGTCAATTAGCAATGCACCCCTCATCACTGCAATTACGACAAACCTTGTTGTCACTTTTATATGAAGAAGCACCGGCAGTAGAGGCCCCGTTGGCCGTCTAGGACAGCAGATTGCATCAGAATACTGATCATTGTATTTAACAGAATAGTTAAATAATAAAATGAACTGGTCGCTTACCAGGCATCAAAAACCGGCATCATGCAAACCCGTTAGGCCGGTTTCGCCAGTTGGCAAACCATTTTTCATTGAACCAATTTGCCAACTCACACTCGAACAATGATCATTTTCAAAAAGAGCCAATCATGTCAATACAAAATGTTTTACAGCAACTTTTGCAATCCGCACAGGGTTTGATGTCTGAACAAAAGACAGACCAAACCAAGCCAACAGATAACAACAAATCGTCTTCAGGCCTGAAAAGTTTTGCGGGCGGTGCCCTCACAGGCAGCGCCCTGGCCTTATTAATGGGCAACAAAAAATTCAGGAAAATCGGCGGTAAGGTAGCCACCTATGGTGGGGTGGCCGCACTAGGCGCGGCCGCCTATCATGCTTACGGACAGTGGAAAGAAAACCAGAACCAGGCACCTCAACCAGCTACTCAACCGGTTGCCACACCTGCACAGATTGCGTATGACACCAAGGCGTTCAGCCAACAGCCTGTTGCCGAGCTGGAAAAACACAGCAAACTGGTTCTGATCGCAATGATTTCCGCTGCCAAGGCTGATGGTCATATTAATGCCGACGAACAGCGCTTGCTGGAAGCCGAGTTTGACCGCCTGGATGCCTCTCCCGATGAGCACGCCTGGATTCGTGCCCAGCTTAACGGCCCCGCCGACCCGGCCGCCGTTGCCAAACTGGTGCAAACGCCCGAGCAGGCGGCCGAAGCCTATATGGCCAGCGTACTGGTTAACGGCGCCGACAGCTTCATGGAACGGGCTTATTTAAATGAACTGGCACGCCAGCTGGGCCTGGAAGAAAGCCTGAAAACCCATTTGGAGAACTCGGCTTTAAGCCTGCAGCAGTAAGCGGTTATGCCATAAAACAGCGCGGCCCCGTTCAGCCTGGCCTATAATGCGGGGCCAAACTTCATTAGGCATTCCTATTCCTATGTTTTCCAATATCAAAGAGCAATGGTTCTCAAATATCCGTGGCGATGTGCTGTCGGGTATGGTGGTTGCCTTGGCTTTAATACCTGAAGCCATCGCATTTTCCATTATTGCGGGGGTAGATCCCAAAATCGGCTTATACGCCTCGTTCTGTATCGCTGTTGTAATCTCTTTTTTTGGTGGAAGGCCAGGCATGATTTCCGCCGCCACAGCGGCCATGGCTTTGTTAATGACCACCTTGGTCAAAGAGCATGGCCTGGAATATTTGCTGGCGGCCACGATCCTGACCGGTATCATTCAAATTATCGCGGGTTATCTTAAATTAGCTGAGCTGATGCGGTTTGTATCCAAGTCTGTCGTGATTGGATTCGTCAATGCACTGGCCATTCTTATTTTCATGGCGCAGTTGCCCGAGCTGACCAATGTGACCTGGCCTGTTTATGCCATGACGGCGGCAGGGCTGGCCATTATTTATTTGTTCCCGCTGGTTCCTAAAATCGGTTCGTTAATTCCTTCGCCCTTGGTCACGATTTTGGTCCTGACACTGGTGGCAATAACCCTGGAGCTGGATATCCGTACCGTTGGAGATATGGGGCAGTTACCCGACACGCTGCCGGTCTTCCTGCTTCCCGACATTCCCTTAAACCTTGAAACCTTCAACATTATATTCCCCTATGCGATCGCGTTGGCGGCCGTGGGTTTACTTGAATCAATGATGACCGCCACAATTGTTGATGACCTGACAGACACGTCCAGCGATAAAAACCGTGAATGCAAGGGCCAGGGTGTTGCCAATATTGCTGCCGGATTCATGGGCGGCATGGCCGGTTGTGCCATGATTGGCCAATCGGTAATTAACGTGAAATCAGGAGGCCGCACTCGTTTGTCCACGTTCTGTGCCGGTATTTTCCTGTTGATTCTGGTGGTTTTTCTCAGTGACTGGCTAAAGGTCATTCCAATGGCAGCCTTGGTAGCCGTGATGATCATGGTATCAATTGGCACGTTTAACTGGAATTCACTTAAAAATATTCATACTTACCCACTCTCAAGCAATATTGTTATGATTGCAACGGTGGCCGTCGTGGTTGCCACCCATAACCTGGCTTATGGCGTACTGATTGGCGTCTTGCTGTCGGCTTTGTTTTTTGCCAATAAAATTGAACGCTATCTGTCTGTCCAATCAACTTTGGATAATACTGGAAACACGCGTACCTACGTGGTTAAGGGGCAAGTTTTCTTCAGTTCGGCTGATAAATTCACCACGGCATTTGATTTCAGGGAAGCGCTTTCAAAGGTCGTGATTGATGTCAGCCAGGCCCATTTCTGGGATGTTTCCGCAGTGGCCGCGGTTGATAAGGTCGTTATCAAATTCAAGCGTGAAGGTACGGAAGTAAACGTAATTGGCATGAATGAGGCAAGCCAGACCATGATTGAAAAATTTGGTGTTCACGTTAAGCCGGATGCCTTGGATCAATTGGGCAAGCACTAAAAGGAGCTTATAACCGTGTCAAAAATTATTGCGTGTCTTGATGGCTCACCCGGCACCCATACCGTTTGTGATTACGCCGCCTGGTTCAGCCATAAACTGAATGCACCACTTGAACTTTTACATGTTATTGATTCCCCCAAGGCCCAGGCCCCGCAAGATTTAAGTGGCGCCATTGGTTTTGGCAGCCGGGAAACGCTGTTGCAGGAACTGGTTGAACTGGAAGAACGCAAGGGCAAAATTGAAATCGAGCATGGCAAGGTCTTGCTTGAAGAAGCCGAAAAATACTTGCTAAATAAATTCAATCTTAAAACATATGGCTTCCAGCGCCGGGGCAGCCTGTTGGAAACGGTGATTTCACTGGAAGAAGATATCCGTGTACTGGTAATGGGAAAACATGGCACGCAAACCGAATTGCGTTCCGACAAAATAGGGACACAAATTGAAAATGTTGTCCGTGCGATTTATAAACCGGTATTGGTCACCGCTTCCCCATTCCAGCCGCCCCAATCTTTTCTTGTGGCTTTTGATGGTAGCCCTACAGCAAGAAAGTGTATTGAACAAATTGCATCAAGCCCGCTCCTTAAGGGTCTGGCCGCCTTTTTGGTTTATGTGGGCCACCCCAGCCAGGAAATGCAAAACCAGCTGTCTTGGGCAAAACAGCAACTGGAATCAGAAGGCTTTACCGTCACCACGAACACGCTTGAAGGTGAGGTGGATAAATCGATAATGAGTTATGCAGCATTACATCAGATAGATTTGGTTGTGGTCGGTGCCTATGGTCACTCAAAAATACGCCAGTTTTTTATTGGTAGCACCACCACCAGGCTTATTAACCGCTCAACAAAACCAGTCCTGTTACTGCGCTAAAATCTCCTCATGAACTCAGATGATTTGGCACTATTTGCAGCGGTTGTTCACGCAGGCAGCATTTCCCGTGCGGCCATTGAAAAAGGGATGGACCAGTCTACCGTGAGCCGGCGGATAAGCCTGCTGGAATCCGAGGTGGGCGGCCGCCTGTTCCATCGCAGCGGACGTGGTGTGACGCTAACTGAACGCGGACAGCAATTAATGGTTTACGCACAAACCATTTCAAATACACTGGAAACCGCCATGCGGGCCATGCAAAAAGAAACCGCAACCGGCCCTGCCAGACTGCGTATTGGTGCCCAGCCAACCATTGCCAGAATGACCTTTGGCAAGCTTTATCATGCTTTCAGGGCACGCTACCCCAATACCCGAATACGTTTCATTGAAGGGCTGGCCAGCCAACTGTTAAGCGATCTTGATGATGGCGACATTGATCTACTTCTGCTGTATCGCCCTGAACATGCCGGTGCCCTGTCTTATGACCCATTACTGCATGAAGGCATCTGGCTGATCACACCGCCTGAGTTCACCTTGCCTGCCGCCAATAGCATCCCGGTCAGCCAGCTGGCAGACATTCCCCTGATCCTGCCCAGCACTCACCATGGCATCCGCCTGATGGCCGAAACCATAGCGACACGACATGGTTTTCCCCTGAAACTGGCCCTGGAGTGCGATGGCTCCACCACCATGACCAAACAGCTTGTCATGGACGGCTGCGGATGCACCATCCTGCCGCTGGCCGCGGTCATAGAGGATGTGAATGCCGGCCGCCTGAAAACCTATCGTCTTACCGACCCGGGCATCAGCCGCTGCGTGGCGCTGTTAATAGGCAAAACCCCCTGGGAATCCTCTGAAACCTGGCAAATTAACCAGATCATCAGGCAAACCGTGACGGATCTGGTGCAAAACCGGCTCTGGCCGGACGCAGAGCTTGATGCTGCCCTGCTACCCGGCCATTTTACGGATACACCGCCAGTGGCCTAAACGGATGCCAGGCGCAACTGTGGATTAATTTGTGCCGGGTCAGTACATAATTCCAGCAAGGCGGGCTTTCCCGAGGCCAGTGCCCGTTCAAAAGCGGCCGCAAAGTCAGCCGTTTCCTGGACCCGTTCGGCATAGGCACCAAAAGCATGGGCAAACGTCACAAAGTCAGGGTTAGATAGCGCCGTTCCGGAAACCCGGCCCGGATACTCCCGTTCCTGATGCATGCGGATGGTGCCGAACATGCCATTATTCACCACAATCACTACCACAGGCGCGCCAAACTGCATCGCAGTGGCTAATTCTTGCGGGTACATCATGAAACAGCCATCGCCGGCAAAACAGACCACGGTTTTTTCGGGGGCATGCAGCTTGGCTGCAATCGCTGCCGGCAGGCCATAACCCATCGCCCCATTGGTGGGTGCCAGTTCCGTGGCCGCCTGACGGTAACGGAAAAAGCGGTGCACCCAGACGGTATAGTTGCCTGCCCCATTGGCAATAATGGCATCATCGGGCAATATATGGTTCAAGTGCCCGATCACCGCCCCCATATCCACACCCTTGTAATCCGCAACGGGTGCCTGCGGGGTGGAATGCGCCATATAATCGGCACGGGCAGCGGCTGTCCAGTCATCCCATACAGGCTCAGCCTGCGGCTTCAGGCTAGCCAATGCAGCGGCAGCGGCCGGCATGCTGGTATTAATGGGTAAATGTGCCACAAAAACACGGTTGAGTTCGGCCGGGTCTACATGTAAATGAACCAGGGTCTGGCCGGGGCTGGGCGATGTGACCAGGCTGTATCCTGCCGTAGGGGTATCAGTCAGGCGTGAACCCAGCACCAGCAACAGGTCAGCCTGTTTTACCCGCTCTGCCAATTGGGGTGAAGTTCCCAGGCCCAGCTGGCCAACATAATGCGCATCCCGGTTATCAAACAAATCCTGACGGCGGAACGAAGCCGCCACCGGTAAATTATAAGTTTGAACAAAATTGACCAGGTCACGGTTTGCCTCTGGCGTCCAGCCAGTGCCACCCACCACCAGCAAGGGTTGTTTGGCCTGGGCCAGCAAACCAGCCAATTCATCAAGGTCTTTTTGTGCAGGCGCGGCATGGCTGATGCGTACCGGCGGGGCATCTGCCACCATGACCGCATTAAAAAGAATGTCTTCAGGTAGTGCCACCACCACCGGCCCGGGCCGTCCCGACATGGCAACACTGAACGCGCGAGCCACCACTTCCGGGATGCGTTCAATATCTTCAATCTCGGTGGCCCATTTGGCCAGGCTGCCAAACATCTGGCGGTAATCCACCTCCTGAAAACCCTCTCGTTCTTTCATGGTGGTTTCAACCTGGCCCACAAACAGGATCATGGGGGTGGAATCCTGTTGAGCAGTATGCACGCCATTACTGGCATGGGTCGCACCTGGCCCCCGGGTTACAAAAGCAATGCCGGGCCGACCCGTTAATTTTCCATAGGCATCGGCCATATTTGAAGCGGCGCCTTCATGACGGGTCACGATGGTGCGGATTTGCGTGGCATCATGCAGGGCATCCAGCACCGGCAGGAAGCTTTCTCCAGGTACACAGTACACGGTATCAACCTTGTTTTGGCGCAGCGCATCAACCAATATCTGGCCGCCATTGCGGGAAGGAATATCAAGCGTTTGGACAGTCGTCATTTTATGTATCTACTTCAATCATTTACGGGGAACTAGTTAATCGAGTCGGGTATTGGTAGCTTCAACAAGGTTTTTCCATTTAACGGCCTCCTGTTTCACAAAAGCCGCAAAATTTTCTGGCGTATCACCCACTGGAAGGGAACCGGTTTCATCAAGAATGCGCTTGTATTCACTGGTTTGCATGAAATCAAGCGTGGCCTTATTAAGGGTATTCACCACCTCGGCAGGCGTATTGGCGGGCGCAAACAGGCCATACCAGGCCGACGCTTCCACATCCGGCAAACCGGCTTCGGCAAACGTGGGCACATCGGGCAACAATGCAGAACGCTCGGGGCTGGAAATGGCAATAGGCCTTACCTTGCCGGCTTTAATATGCGGCACGATGGCAATGGTGCTGTCAAACATCATGGGCACATGGCCACCCAGCAAGTCGGTAATAGCAGGTGCCATCCCTTTATAAGGCACATGCACCATATCAAGCCCGGCCGTCATCCGGAAAAGTTCACCCGTCAGGTGCTGGGTCGTGCCATTGCCGGCCGAAGCCCATTGGAAATTTCCGTTCTTTTCTTTAATGTAAGTCAACAGTTCCTGCAGGTTATGGGCCGGCACGGAAGGATTCACCACCAGCACCAGCGGCACCTGCAACAGGTTGCTGACAGGGGTGAAGTCCTTTTCTGCGTCATAAGGCATTGTTTTGTAAATATAGGGATTAATTACAAAAGGCCCGCTGGATGACAGCAGTAAAGTATGCCCATCCGGTTTGGCCTTGGCCACCATATTACTGCCAATATTGCCGCCTGCACCGGCACGGTTGTCAATAACCACGGACTGACCCAGCATTTTGTGCAAATATGCCGCCAAAGGACGGGCGCCAATATCCGAAGGGCCGCCAGGCGGCCACGGCACAACCATCGTTACGGCCTGGGAAGGATACGTCTCAGCAATGGCCAGGTTGCCGAAAACGGCACCTGCCATACAGGCAGCAGCCAATAAGGTTTTCCATTTCTTATGCATTTGTCTTCTCCTTGATTCAAATTTTTTATGGGGAATACCCAATCAGGCATTCACATAGGCGGTTTTTACGGTGGTGTAGAACTCGGCGGCATACCTGCCCTGCTCGCGTGGCCCATAACTGGAGCCCTTGCGGCCACCAAAGGGAACGTGATAATCCACCCCGGCAGTGGCCAGGTTCACCATGACCATGCCAACCTGGGCATGGCGCTTAAAATGTGTTGCCAGCTTAAGTGACGTAGTCACAATCCCGGCACACAGGCCGAAACCCGTGTCGTTGGCCAGTTCAAGGGCATGTTCATAATCAGTGGCACGAATCACGGCGGCAACCGGCCCGAAAATCTCTTCCCGTGCAATGCGCATACTGTTGTCCACATCCACAAACAAGGCCGGAGACAGGTAGAATCCGTCATTCTGGCGTTGCAAACGCTCGCCCCCATACACCAGGCGCGCGCCCTCCTCTACGCCAATATTGATATAAGACAGGTCGGTTTCCAGCTGATTCTGGTCAACCACGGGGCCAATATCAGTGCCCGTGGCCAGCGCATCATCCACGTTCAGGGCCACCAGACGTTCTTGCATGGCCTGGACAAAACGGTCATGAATGCCAGGCGTGACAATCAACCGTGAAGAGGCTGTGCAACGCTGCCCAGTTGAAAAATAGGAGCCCTGGATCGCGCATTCTACCGCCACATCCAGATCGGCATCATCAGTAACAACCAGCGGGTTCTTGCCGCCCATTTCCAGCTGCACCTTGCCCATGCGGGCCACCACTTTGGCCGCAATGGCCTGCCCGGTAGCGACCGAGCCGGTAAAAGAAACACCGTCCACATCAGGGCTGGTCACGATTACTTCTCCCACCACCGAACCACGCCCCATCACCAGATTCAACACACCGGCCGGCAAACCTGCCCGTACCAGGATATCCACCAGCGCCCATGCACTGGCGGGCACCAGTTCAGCCGGTTTGAATACAACGGTATTGCCGTAGGCCAGGGCTGGCGCAATCTTCCAGGACGGGATCGCAATCGGGAAGTTCCAGGGCGTGATAATGCCAATGACGCCTAAAGGCTCGCGGGTAATTTCAATATCCACCCCGGGCCGTACCGAAGGCAGTTTTTCACCGGCCATGCGCAAGACTTCTCCGGCAAAAAAACCGAATATCTGCCCGGCACGAGCCACTTCGCCAACCGCTTCAGGCAGTGTTTTGCCTTCTTCACGGGCCAGCAACCGGCCCAGCTCATCTTTGCGGGCCACGATTTCGGCCGAGGCACGGGCCAGGATATTGGAGCGCTCTTGCATGGGAAACATGGCCCAGGCCGGAAAGGCATCCCTGGCGGATTGAATGGCGGTTTGCGCCTGCGCAAGGTCAGCCTGTCCAAAATCGCCAATAATGTCTTTAATATTGGATGGATTACGGTTGGTACCGACTGATTCGGCGCTCACCCACTGACCACCGATATAGTTCTTGAATAATTGTGTACGCATATGGACCTGATAGTTTGAAACCGGACTGCCGGTGAAAAAATGCCACTGCAGCCTTATGGTTTCGCAGTATATGGCATGCCAATGAATCCACCCATGCACTCGGCACATACCAGCTTTGCAGACCATTGGAGAAGGCGGTTCCAGGTAGTACACTAGAGACTTTCAACCCTAACTACGGAATCATGCAACCATGAAACACCTGCTTCAAGTTGACTTCCCCTATACCGGCCCCTGGGGTCAGAAAATGACTAGCATAATGAATGAGCTGGCACAATCCATTGCGAAAGAACCCGGTCTGATCTGGAAAATATGGACAGAAAATGAAAGTGCCAATGAGGCCGGCGGTATTTACCTGTTTCAGGACAAACCCAGTGCCCTGGCCTATCTGGAGATGCACACCGCTCGTTTGAAGAGCTTTGGCATTCCCCATGTGAATGGAAAAATATTCTCTGTGAATGATGACTTGTCCAGAATTGACAACGCACCGGTTTGAACTCCTCCCACCGCTAACTACTTTAACAATGAAACAAACAACCAAAGGAGACCAATAATGAAAAAAAATTGGAAATCCTTTCTGGCGGCAGCAGGTATGGCAGCAAGCGTTTCAAGCAGCGCTGCCCTGGCAAACTCGTTCCCGTCACATGCTATTACAATGGTGGTACCCTGGCCACCCGGCGGCCCTTCGGACATGGGGGCCCGTCCTCTGGCCGCACATATGCAAAAAGTCTTGGGCCGCCCGGTAATCATTGAAAACCAATCCGGTGCAAGTGGCAATCTCGGCAGCAACATGGTGGCCAAGGCAAGGCCCGATGGTCACACATTACTGTTTAGCTCCAGCGGCCCCATCGTCATCAACCCCTCTATAAGCGCAGCAATGCCTTATGACGCCCAGAGAGACTTCACGCCCATCAGCAACCTGTTGCAAGTGCCACTGGTACTGGTGGTGAACCCAACCGTTCCGGCCCATAATCTTCAGGAACTGCTAACGTACATCAAGGGGCAGAACGGCAACTTTCATTGGGCTTCTGCCGGCAATGGCACCACTCAACATCTAGCGGGTGAACTGTTTCGGATAAACGGCAAGCTGGATATGATCCATGTCCCTTACAGGGGTACCGCACCAGCCATCGCAGACCTTCTGCGAGGTCGCGTCACGATGATGTTCGACAGCACAATTGCCATTGTGCCGCATATCAGGTCAGGCAAAGTGCGCCCTATCGCCATTACCAGCCCTGAACGCTCCAAGCTATTGCCCAATGTACCCACCTTTGCCGAAGCCGGGCTGCCAGACGTGAAAATCTCTGCCTGGTACGGCCTGTTTGCACCTGCCAATACATCAACGAATGTCATCAACAAACTGAACTGGACCGTCCTTGATTTCATGCAAACACAAGAATACAAACGTATTCAGGATGAAACCGGCTCTGGCTCCGTACACGATACCCCGGAAGATTTCGCTGCCTTCATCAAACAGGAAGCCATCAAATGGCAAAATCTTGCAAAGACTACTGGCACCAAAATTAATTAAAAGCCATTCGTTTGCCGATGCCGTCACAACGATGGGGGCCAATTGGGTGACACTGGCTGCCCGTTTGCATCCTCCACATGTTTGCGTCTTGTAATTGTCATTTTCACGTGCTAGGATGATGTGACAATACAATAATATATCGTTCCAGCCACCTATGTTTATCCTATTTCAATTGAAACCACCTTATGGCTTCTGACACAGAACCACCCAGTACGGTGCTGGCCCACGCCAGCCAAACTTCGATTGTCTTTTGCACTGCATACCCCGTTACGCCTCATAGCCCGCTTCGGATTCATCCGTCCCGGGCTAACATCACTGTACCTGTACGCCTGTTTGCTTTGCCACGCCTTTACCCGAAAATATAATGATTGAACTACTCATGGACCCCGCCGCCTGGATAGGTCTTGCAACGCTTGTCGTTCTGGAAATCGTCCTTGGCATTGACAACCTCATTTTCATCGCTATATTGGTTGAAAAACTGCCGCCTCACCAGCGGGACAGGGCTCGTGTCATCGGCCTTGGGCTGGCGTTACTCATGCGACTGGGCCTGCTTTCAGTGATTTCCTGGATCGTCACGCTAACCACCCCCCTGTTCAGTCTCTTCGGACATGGTTTTTCAGGCCGCAGCCTGATATTGCTGGTTGGGGGACTATTCCTGCTTTTCAAGGCCACCACAGAACTTCACGAACGGCTTGAAGGCGTCTCTCACAAAGGGTCTGCCTCGGGCGGTTATGCCAGCTTTGGTGTCGTTGTCACGCAAATTGTTGTACTGGATGCCGTTTTTTCCCTGGATGCGGTCATCACGGCGGTTGGCATGGTAGACCAGTTGCCCGTCATGATGGCTGCGGTCATCATATCCATCGGTGTCATGCTGGTCGCCTCCAAGCCGCTGACCCGCTTCGTGAACGCGCATCCCACCGTTGTCGTTCTGTGCCTGAGCTTCCTGCTCATGATCGGCCTGAGCCTGTTCGCCGAAGGCCTGGGCTTTCATCTACCCAAAGGTTATTTATATGCCGCGATAGGCTTCTCTATCATGATTGAGGCCCTGAATCAAATTGCCCGACGCAATATTGTCCGGGAACAGGCCCGTTTCCCCATGCGTGAGCGCACTTCAAAGGCGGTTCTTCGTCTGCTGGGTGGACGCCAGTCACAAGAGGAACACATCGGTGAGCTGGCCAATACGCCCGAATCCATACTACCCGCCACCTTTGCACCTGAAGAACGCAGCATGGTCAGCGGTGTGCTGACGCTGGCCGAACGCAACGTGCGCTCCATCATGACGCACCGCTCCGATATCTCATGGGTGAATCTGGATGAAGATCCTGAAAAGATCCGTAAAAACTTGCTTGAAGTGCCCCATGGTTACTTTCCGGTCTGCCGCGGCTCAATTGATAATGTTATTGGGGTGGCCCGCGTGAAAGACTTGCTTGGCGACCTGATCCGTGATGGCAAAATTGATGAAAAAAACAGCCTGCGCACCCCGATTTACGTGCCGGAATCCATCACTGCCATCAACCTGATCGAAACCTTGCGCCGGGCCAGCGGACAAATCGTTCTGGTTAGTGACGAGTTCGGTGAACTCCTGGGCGTGGTCTCGCCGATTGACATCCTTGAGGCGATTGCCGGTGAGTTTCCCGATGAAGACGAAACCATGGAAATCCAGGCCACCGGACCAGGACAATGGACGGTGGCAGGCAGTGCTGACCTTCATCAACTGGAGATTGCACTGCAAACAGAAGGACTTGTTAGCGTTGAAGGCGACTACGCATCCCTGGGGGGTTATATGATCAGCCGATTTGGTCGCCTGCCCATAGAGGGCGAAACCCTGATACATGAGCAGTTTGAGTTACGAGTGGCAAGCATCGAAGAACAACGCATTGGAACCGTTAATATACGCAGGCTTGAGCATGCCGACTCAATCGAAACCTGAGAGATTCATGATTGTTCAAGGGATTTGTATTGATATAGAGTAATTGAATACAGCTTGGTTCATCGCTGTTTTTTATTTCGGTAATAACAGCAAGGCTGTCATACCAATGTAATAGGCTGCACCTAGAATGAAATCGTTTTCTGAAAACGATTTCATTCAATCAACCTATCAACCATGAAGCAACGTAGCGACCGTATTTCCATACTAGACATTGCCACCCATGCCGGTGTGTCACCGGCAACCGTTTCACGGGTTTTCAATTCACCCGAACAGGTCAGTGAACCCACCCGGGAACAGGTTTTGCATGTCGCCCGGGAACATGGCTACCGCCCAAATGCTTCTGCCAGAACCTTACGCACACAACGCAGCCGGGTTTTGGGTGTGGTGTTGCCAACCCTGAACAACCCCGTCTTCACGGAATGCCTGCAAGGCATTGCGCAAGCTACAGCGACACATGGCTACGCCATCATGCCGGCCACAACAGAATATAAAGTCAACCACGAAATAGAGGCGGTAGCACAGTTGCAGGCCTTTGGCGTGGATGGCGTGATTCTGGTAGTTTCCGATGCCCAATCCTCAAGGGCCGTTGAACGGCTGAAAACAAGCAAAACTCCCTATACGCTGTTATACAACCGCCACCCCGATCATCCCTGTGTATCGGTTGAAGGCGAATTGGCCGTTCATGAACTGGTACAGAAAATGGTTCATCTTGGTCACACCCGTATTGCAATGGTATGCGGACAATTAAAAGCCTCTGATCGGGCACAGCAGCGTTATGCCGGTTTTGTGACAGGCATGAAACAGGCAAGACTTGAGCCCGCCGAATTGATCGAGGTGCCCTTTGTAGAAACCGCTATTGAACAAATTTCAGTTTCCCTGAAACAGAATAATCGTCCTACCGCCTTGATCTGCTCCAACGACCTGTTGGCCATACGCGCCATTCGTGCCGCACACCAGTGTGGCCTGCGTGTTCCCCAGGATATCAGCGTAACCGGTTTTGACGGCATACAGCTTGGCCAAGACCTGACGCCTGCCCTGTCCACCATCTCACAACCCAACTACGAAATGGGACGCCAAAGTGTTCTGTTGCTTGTAAAGGCCATTAATGAAAGCCGAGCTCCCGAATCACGGGAAAGCCTCACACTGGCCTGTCAGTTTCAATGGGGTGAATCCT
The DNA here is from genome assembly GCA_041656315.1 of Advenella sp. Classification (GTDB taxonomy): domain Bacteria; phylum Pseudomonadota; class Gammaproteobacteria; order Burkholderiales; family Burkholderiaceae_B; genus Advenella. The sequence goes on along the minus strand of JBBADT010000005.1, from coordinate 71,236 downwards.
GTGCGCAGGCCCCTGCTCCACACTGCGCTAATACGTAACATACCTGTTAACTTCCCACTCAACTTGGAGATTACGATGTCCAGTCTTTTAAAACGTTTCGCACAAGCCAGCGTACTTGCGCTTGGATTTACGGCTTCTGCGGCATCAGCACAAACCGCTATCTGTTACAACTGCCCTACCGAATGGGCCGATTGGGGTACCCAGCTCAAGGTCATCAAGGAAAAAACCGGCATTGCCATTCCGCCTGACAACAAAAACTCCGGGCAATCACTGGCACAACTGGTGGCAGAAAAATCCAACCCGGTGGCGGATATTACCTATCTGGGCATTTCATTTGCCGTACAGGCGCAAAAAGAAGGCGTGCTGGACACCTACAAGCCGGTTCACTGGGAAGACATCCCGGCAGACCTGAAAGACCCTGACGGCCACTGGTTTACCACCCATTCCGGCACCATGGGCTTCATGGTCAATGTGGATGCCCTGGATGGCAAACCCATTCCCCAGTCATGGCAAGATCTGCTCAAGCCCGAATACAAGGGCCTGGTTGGCTATCTTGACCCCTCTTCCGCTTTTGTCGGTTATGTCGGTGCGGTTGCTGTCAACGAAGCACTGGGCGGTTCGCTGGAGGATTTCACGCCCAGCATCAATTACTTCAAATCCCTGCAAGCCAATGAACCCATCGTTCCCAAGCAGACATCCTATGCACGCCTGCTTTCCGGTGAAATCGGCATTCTTCTGGATTATGACTTCAATGCCTACCGCGCAAAATACAAAGACCAGGCCAATGTGGAGTTTGTGATTCCCGCAGAAGGCACGGTTGCCGTTCCCTACGTCATGGGCCTGGTTGCCAATGCACCGCATGCCGACAACGGGCGCAAGGCCCTTGATTTTGTCATGTCCGACGAAGGCCAGGCTATCTGGGCCCGTGCTTTCCTTCGCCCGGTACGTGCGCAAGCCATGCCCAAAGACGTTGAAGCCAAGTTCCTGCCCGCCGCCGATTATGCCCGCGTCAAAGCCATTGACTATGGCCGCATGGCTGAAGCACAACGCGGATTTTCTGATCGTTACATGAAAGAAGTGCGCTAATCACATGCGCTTGCACCAACATGTATTGAAAGAAGGGATGAAATGAACCGGAATAAAAAAACATCAGGTCAGGCTGTTGCTGCAAAGCGGCATAACCCTGTCCTGCTTGCTTGCCTTGCGCCCGCAACGGCTTTCTTTGCCGCTTTCTGGTTACTGCCCGCAGTGTTACTGGTGGCCTTGCCGGCAGAAAAAGGCTGGCAAACCTATTTCATTGTTTTAACCGACTCACGATACATGTGGAGCATGATCAATACCCTGCTGCTATCACTAGCCACCACAGTATGCACTTTGATGATTGGCGGTGCAGTCGGTGTCTATCTGGCACGCCGGCGTTTTGCCGGCCGCCAGATGCTGCTTTCCCTGTTAACGGCACCACTGGCTTTTCCCGGTGTCATCATCGGCTTTTTCATTATTTTACTGGGTGGCCGCCAGGGCTGGTTTGCCGATATCGGCAGTGCCCTTGGCATGGGCCGCATCACTTTTGCCTACGGGCTCACTGGCCTGTTCCTGGGATACCTGTACTTTTCCCTGCCACGTGCCATCGCCTCTTACACGGCAGCAGCCGAATCCATGGATACCCAGCTGGAAGAAGCGGCCAGGGTACTGGGCGCCTCACGCTGGGAAATCACCCGCGACGTCTGGTTGCCGCAACTGGCACCCACCACGGTAGCCTGCGGGGCGATTGTTTTTGCTACCGCCATGGGCGCATTTGGCACTGCCTTTACGCTATCCAGCAAGTTTGAAGTGGTGCCCATTACCATTTACAATGAATTTACCAACTACGCCAATTTTGCCCTTGCCGCATCGCTTTCCATTACCCTTGGGCTCGTTACATGGGCTGTGCTGTTTTTTACCCGTGTTTCCGGTACGGTTTCTTCAGGAACATAGGTAAGCCATATGAATGCCCAATCACAAAAACCGGCCCCGTTTCTTTTTTTCATTACTCTGGCTGTTTGCCTGTTCATGTTCGTGCCCGTGATTATTTCCATCATGGCGGGCCTGGTCAACAATTACCGTATCGGCCTTGAAAGCGGCCTGACCCTGCGCTGGATTAACGAAGTCTGGTCTATATACGGTTCAACAGTAAGCGCTTCTATCTTGCTGGCGTTGGCCTGTGTTATCTGCACGCTCCTGCTGGGCGTGCCTTGTGCCTATGCCCTGGCACGCAGCAAATCACGTTGCGCCCGTGCCTTTGAAGAAACCCTGATGTTGCCGGTTGCCGTACCCGGCCTGGCGACTGCACTGGCACTTATTCTTGCTTATGGCAACATTAATTTCTTGCGCCAAAGCTATGGTTTTATCCTGATCGGGCATGTCCTGTTCACCCTGCCCTTCATGGTAAAAACTGTTTCTTCGGCATTCCAGCGGCCCGACCTGCTGGCGATTGAAGAAGCCGCCCGTACCTTGGGTGCCTCATTCACCCAGCGTTTCCTAGGCGTGCTGGTGCCTGCCGTTTTCCCGTCTATTCTGGCCGGCATGCTTATGGTTTTTACCCTATCGATTGGCGAGTTCAACCTGACCTGGATGCTGCATACCCCCCTTACCAGAACCCTTCCGGTAGGCCTGGCAGACAGTTATGCCTCTATGCGGATTGAAGTAGGCTCAGCCTACACCCTTATTTTCATTCTGGTCATTTTGCCCATACTCTGGCTGCTGCAAGGGTTTGCAAACTGGGCGCAGAAACGCTATGGCACTTAACCCCCTTCACCCCAGACCAAACACCGGCACTTACCGGAGCATTAAATGATTATTGAAAAAACCCGCATTGACATTATTGACTGCGCCAAAACCTACCCCGACGGAACACGTGGCCTGAAGCCCGTCAACCTTACCATCCATCCCGGTGAAGTAATTGCCCTGCTGGGACCTTCGGGTTGCGGCAAGACAACATTGCTACGCCTGCTGGCGGGGCTGGAAACCGCCGATGCCGGCAGTAAAATCCTGTTTGCTGGCAGGGACGTAACCCGTTTGCCCGTTGAAAAGCGCGACATTGGCATGGTTTTCCAAAGCTACGCCCTGTTCCCGCAAATGTCGGTAGAAAGCAATATTGCCTATGGTCTGAAGGTGCGGGGAGTTCCTGCCAGCGAGCAACGTAAAACAGTTGGAGAACTTATTGATCTGGTTCACCTGAACGGGCTAGAGAAAAAACGCCCCGGTGAATTGTCGGGCGGCCAACGCCAGCGTGTTGCCCTGGCCCGCGCCGTTGCCATCAAGCCGCAGGTGCTGTTACTGGACGAACCCCTGGCCGCTCTGGACGCCAAACTGAAAGAAACCCTGCGTGATGAATTGGCCGACTTGCTGCGTCGCCTGGGCATTACTGCCGTGCATGTTACCCATGACCAGCAGGAGGCCTTGGCCATTGCCGACCGCCTTGCCATCATGAGTGCCGGTGAAATCATCCAGGTTGGTGATGGGGAATCATTGTATCGCAAACCGGCACATCCTTTTGTGGCGCAATTCCTGGGCCGGGTCAACCGGATTGAACGTGATGAAAACGCCATATTTCACGGACTGATTTCATTTGGTGATGTGGCGCTTTCCTGCCCCGATCATTTAAAATCACAAACTGCCGTGCTGCTGCGCCCTGAAGATATCAAGCTTGTCCCTGCCATTGAAAGCCTGCCGCAGGTCACCATAGAGCGGCGGGCATTCCTGGGCGACCGGGTACAGTTGCAATTGAAAACCCATAATCAACAGGTTTTAATGGCAGAACAGCCTGGCGATACCGTTTTCAGGGTTGGTGAAACCGTCAGTCTTCATATCGATACCATCCGCCTCATGCCTGCCAATAACCATTAAGCAAACGTTAAACCATGACAATCATTGCCCAACTGACCGACCTTCATATTCGCGAACCCCAAAAGCTGGCTTACGGCCGTCTGGACACCGCCCCTTACCTGCGCACCTGTGTTGAGTCAGTACTGGCATTGCGCCAGCAGCCTGATGCGGTTGTACTGACCGGTGACTTGACCGATTTCGGCCGCCCGGCTGAATACGCCCATTTGCGTACCCTGCTTGCCCCTCTCGAGATGCCTGTCTATTTTCTGCCCGGCAACCACGATGACCGGCAGAATCTGCGTGCAGCGTTTCCCGAACATCATTACCTGCAAAATGGCGAGTTTATCCAGTATGCGGTGGATATCGGTGAACTGCGGCTGATTGCGCTTGACACGGTCATCCTGCAACAAAGCGGGGGAGAACTGTGCAAGGCACGACTGCAATGGTTACAAGAAACCCTGGAAGCCAGTGAAGGCCAACCGGTTGTCATTGCCATGCATCACCCGCCATTCCGGACACTGATCGGACATATGGATAAAATTGGATTACAAAACGGGGCAAACGAACTGGAAGCGATAGTATCTCAATACAACAATATCGAACGTATCATTTGCGGTCACCTGCATCGCATTATTGATGTGCGCTTTGGTGGAACAATAGCTTCTACGGCCCCTGCGCCCGCTCATCAGGTCACCCTGGATCTGGATGACAATGCCGAATCCACCTGGATACTGGAGCCCCCAGGATTCCGATTACATGCCTGGGATGCACAAAACAGGGTCTTGGTATCACACTTGGCCGCATCCGGAAAGTTTGAAGGCCCCTATCCGTTTCATGAAGACGGGGTATTGATCGATTGATGACCTTTCATACCATTTTTGTCAGGCCTGCCAATGAAACTCCGGCTGTCATACCATCGTAACCGACCAAGGCTAGGCTTCTTCCTTTCAACCATAAACAGCTACCTGACATGATCCTTTCTCTTGATGATATTCAATCCCTGTTTGAAAAACACGGTGCCTCGCTTTACGGTGGCGAAGCCGTTACCCAACTGGAACATGCCCTGCAAACAGCGGCTCTGGCCGAATCGGAAGGGGCACCCCATTCCCTGATTGCCGCTGCACTTTTACATGACCTGGGCCATATCATTCAGGTACAGCAGCAGGAAAGCGCCGAGCTTGACCAGGAAACAGACCACCGTCACCAGGTCTTTGTCCTTCCATTTCTGCAGGAAAGCCTGCCTGCGTCCGTGCTTGAACCCATCCGCATGCATGTCGATGCAAAACGCTGTCTGTGCGCTATTGATGAGACCTATTTTTCCACCCTGTCACCAGCATCAGTGCACAGTCTTGAATTGCAGGGCGGAATATTCAGTGAAGACCAGGTTGAAACATTCATGCAACACCCCTATGCCGTTGATGCCATACGGTTACGCCGGTGGGATGATTTGGCCAAAGTACCTGGCCAACCCACGCCTGACCTCACTCATTTTCTAACCATTGTGGCTAACATTCAGGAAATCCACGCACTGGAAAAACAATAATATTGCCCACCCAGGCAGTCATTGTTCCTTTTGTGAAACAATGTAGCCCATTTTGCCGGTTTTTCAAGGCGGGTGTATTGTGTATAGTGGAATAATACGATTAATCCACCCGTTTCCGGTATAGCAACAAGCCCCATAGGTAAAGCATACCAGCCAGGAGAAAACACATGAGCACAAACACCTCCCCTATCGCCATCACCTGCCCTCGCAAAGTTGAACATATTGTTGCCGGCCAGCCAACCTCTGATGGCGCGGGGGTGAAACTGACCCGGGTGCTTACCCAAAACCTGCAGCGTCGACTTGACCCGTTCCTGATGCTAGACAACTTTGGCAGCGATAAAGCCGACGACTACATTGCCGGTTTCCCCGACCACCCGCACCGTGGTTTTGAAACGATCACCTATATGATTGCCGGACGCATGCAACACCGTGACAGCGCCGGAAACGAAGGCCTGCTGGAAAATGGCGGCGTGCAGTGGATGGTAGCTGGCAAGGGTGTCATCCACTCGGAAATTCCGCAACAGGAAGAGGGCGTCATGGAAGGCTTCCAGCTGTGGCTGAATCTTCCTGCCCGTAACAAAATGACCCAACCTTGGTACCGGGATATCAAAGCCGAAGAGCTGCCCAAATTCAGTACCCCGGAAGGCGTTGACGTTACGGTGATTGCCGGTGGCAGTCATGGTGTTGCCGGTGCCGTTACACGCGAAGTGACCAAACCGCTCTACCTGGATCTGCATATGCCAGCTGGCAGCCGTTTCGTACAACCCCTGCCCGCCAGCCATAATGCCTTTGTTTATGTTTATCGTGGGGAAGTGTCCATTGAAGGAAAAACGGTACCGGTGCAACGCATGGCTATTCTGGAAAACCAGGCACAGGCCGATGGTGTGGTGATTCAGGCCAGTGCCGACACCCGGGTACTGCTGATTGCCGGCCAGCCCCTGAATGAACCGATTGCCCAATATGGACCTTTTGTCATGAATACCCAGGAAGAACTCTATCAGGCCTTGCAGGATTTTCGTGATGGCAATTTTGCGCAAACAGCCTGATATCCGATGTTATGATACTCAGGATCGTTCAGACGGTAACGTCAATCGGCGGGTCATTCCAATGATCCGCTTTCATTTACACCCGGTGCGTTCCCGGGATTCTTGAGTCAATCCCCCTAAAGGTAGAGGCTTCCTGCACAATATGATGAACAATAGCAATAACCGGCCTTCAGGCAAGCAATACAACAATAACCCCAGACAGCCCGGCGGATCGCAATTGCCGCAGCGTAAATTCTGGCTAATCATCCTGCTGATCCTCGCGGTCAATTATCTGGCAACACAATGGTTTTTACCGGGTGACAACAAGGCCATAACAGTTCCATACACCACATTCAAAGAGCAGGTTGCCAAGGGCAATGTCCAATCCATTCACAGCCAGGGACAAACCATACAGGGTCAATTCAACGATCCGGTCAGCCTGCCTGCCACCAACAGCGCAGGCCAACAAACCGCATCAGAACCGCCACGCAATGTCACGACGTTCTCCACGGTGGTGCCAGACTTCGCCGATCCAGGGCTTGAGACCTTTCTGGCCAGCCATAATGTCAATATCAGCGCTGTGCCCATCCAGACCGGCAGCTCCCTGAGTAACCTGTTGTTTGGCTTTGGACCGGTACTGCTTATTATCCTGTTTTATGTATGGCTGTACCGTCGTGCCTCAAAACAGGCCGGCGGCGCCCTGGGCGGCAATATGTTTGGCCTGGGTAAAAGCAAAGCCCGCCGGTATGACCATGATCAGGCTAAAAAAATCACCTTTGAGGATGTCGCCGGTATTGATGAAGCTGAAAACGAGCTGGTTGAAATTGTTGACTTCCTGAAAAACCCCAAAAAATACACCGTACTGGGTGCCACTGCCCCAAGAGGCATATTGCTGGTGGGTGCACCGGGTACCGGCAAGACGCTGCTGGCCAAAGCCGTGGCTGGCGAAGCCAATGTTCCTTTTTTCTCGATGAGCGGTTCCGAATTTGTTGAAATGATTGTAGGTGTTGGCGCCGCCCGTGTCAGGGATTTGTTTAAACAGGCCCGTGAACATGCGCCCTCCATTATTTTCATCGATGAAATCGACTCCATCGGCCGTGCACGGGGCCAGGCTGTGCTTGGCGGTGCCAGCGAACAGGAACAAACCCTCAACCAGATCCTGACTGAAATGGATGGTTTTTCGGGCAAGGAAGAAGTGATTGTGCTGGCTGCCACCAACCAACCCGATATTCTTGACAAAGCCCTGCTAAGAGCTGGCCGCTTTGACCGCCGGGTCGTGGTGAACCTGCCCGACAAAACCGGTCGCGAAGCCATTTTACAGGTTCACACCCGAGACAAACCCCTGGCGCAAGACGCGGATTTAATGGAAGTGGCCGCCTCTACACCGGGTTTATCAGGAGCAGACCTTAAAAACCTGAGCAATGAAGCGGCGCTGCTGGCGGCCAAACGTGGACAACATGAAATCCACCTGAAAGACTTTATCGATTCCCTTGAAAAAATCATTCTGGGCCCCGAGCGTCCCATTATCCTGAGCCCGGCTGACCGTGAGCGGATTGCCTATCATGAAAGCGGTCATGCCATTCTGGGACTGGTCGTGCCCGGTGCCGATCCGGTCAATCGGGTCAGCATCGTGCCACGTGGTCAGGCCTTGGGGGTAACCTACCAACGGCCGCCAGCAGACCGTTACAATTACCCCGAAGCCTATTTACGGGCACGTATTATTGGCATGCTGGGCGGACGGGCTGCCGAAGAGATCGTTTACGGCACCAAAACCACCGGCGCTGAAAATGACATTGAACAGGTTACCGAACTGGCGCAAAACATGGTTACCCGCTGGGGCATGAGTGAAAAGCTGGGCATGGTAAAACTGGCCGCCCGCCAGAACCCTTACCTGGGAGTTGCACAACGGCAGCTTGATTCGGTCAGTGAGCAAACCGCAGCCCTGATTGATGAAGAAGTGCATAAAATCATTAATGAGAGCCACGAACAGGCCAAACAATTGCTACGCGATCATCGCCAGCAACTGGATGCCCTGGTTGCCGCCCTGCTTGAGCAAGAAACCCTGGACGAACGGGAAATACTGGATGTTACCGGTTTGCCACCTGCCCCCGCCTTGAAAGATTTGCCTAATCAGGCCAAACTTGAAAGTTGAAACTAAAACCATTTTTCGGCTGGCCAAGCCGGTCAGCCGCACAGACCCACCCCTGAACCCGCTGTATATTTCGCTTTATTTTCATGCCATTAACAAACAACACCAAGTGTGGTATAATACCATGTTGTCGTCGCTATGATGGCGTAATATTGAACGGGTATCATTAATCCAACCACTTGCTCCTCAAGTGCTAACCGCTTATTCATCGGGCATTAAATTTTTAATGCTTAAAGAATTTCACCCAGTCCCTGACTAACCCCCAGGCAGCTATACGCTATACATCTTTTCCCCTTGCGGAAAAAATACGCTACATCCCGATACCCGCCAGCGCCACGGCGCCTATCCATGCATACTGCTTGTTTAAGCTTGCGGCCCCGCCCGTTCATGCATGTTATTTTTCAATCACACAGGAGATTTATCTATGGCCAAAGAAGCATTAATAGAAATGAATGGCATGGTAACCGAAGTGCTACCTGACTCCCGCTTTCGCGTCACACTGGATAACGGCCACCCGCTTATCGCCTACACCGGTGGCAAAATGCGCAAACACCACATCCGTATTCTGGCCGGTGACAAAGTGTCACTTGAAATGTCACCTTACGACATGAACAAAGGCCGCATTACCTTCAGGCACCTGCCCGGTCGCCCGGCAACTGGCGCTACCACTGGCAACAAGTCGCGCAATCGTCGCTAAAACCCAGCCAACATATTAAACCCACATGTTCTTGACCAACAACAAACCTCCGTTAAAAAACGGAGTTTGTTTGTTATTCAGGCAGTCTGGCCAAGCCGGTTCAGCGTACCATCTGGCATCAATAGCCAAGCGCCAACACCCGGCAATTTGTTCATAACGGTTTTAATATTATCTAAAGACATAACTGAAAATGCGGTTGACAGTGCATCCGCGGTTGTTGCATTGGGTGCCCGCACTGAAACACTTCGATATGCCGGCTGGCAGGCACCAGTGACTGGATTGAACAGATGGGTAAATTTACCCGCCTCATCAAACATCGTGCCATAGCCCCCCGAGGTGGAAAGCGCCTCATTTTTTAGTGGTATTGTTGCCAGGATTTGCCCTGCCTGTTCAGGGTTACGGATACCGGCTTTCCAGTCTGGCCCGCTATCTGTCACATCCAGCCCCCGGATTTCACCCATGTCCACCAGCGACCGCTCCAGCCCCGCCTGGCGCAGCAACTGCGTGACACGGTCGGTAATATAACCCTGTGCGATGCCATTCAGGGTCAAAGCCATTCCCGGCACTAGAAATCCGACACGCTGGTCTTCAATATAAATCTGTCGATGGTTGACCAGTCCAAGCACACGCCTGACTTCTGCCGCATCGGGTTCACTTGTGATGCCCGGGTTCCGGATAAAATGTTCGGCATACAATTTCCACAAAGACTGTACGCTAGGATCAAACGCACCCGAAGTAAGCGTACTGAAATATTTGCTATCACTTAGCAAACGTATAAAATCGGCCGGAGGATTATCAATGAATCCCTCCCGGTTTAACCGGCTTAAAACGCTGTCTTCCTGGTATAAACTGAATATTTTTTCCAGCCGGCGCACCTCTGCCACAGCCAATTCAATTAACTGCCGGGCTTTTTGTGCACTAACATGATAAATATGCAACTCGGCATCTGCTCCCAAAGCAATACCACGCCAAACTACCGGTTCAAGTGTCATGGCCGAAGCCTTGCGCACCATCCATGGCGTCATGCCAAGCCCGGCCGACGCGGCAAATATGCCAATAAAACGACGACGTGATGGTGTAAATGTTTTCATTTGTTTGCTCCATTTGGAAGAGGAGAACCAGTAACAGGCGCCCGAATCACACTATCGTAATTCAGGATATAGTCTTCGGGCATAGTGGAAAATGTCACAATGCGACCGCCATGTTTTTCAACAAAACCCTGGGCTATGGCTTCATCACTGAAAGGCATGGCATCCTCAACACCCATACCACCCACAAAGCGGCTTTCTATAACATAAAACGCCTTGCGGGCATCTATCCAATGGTCATTGGCTCCTGGCTGGTTCCAGTCGCTAACGGCGCCTGCATCATTCACATAAAGGGCACTCAGGCCCTTGGGCTCTTCGGGCAACAGGGTGTAGGCAAACACCTGCTGGATGGTTGAAAACCACACGGGCTTGTCTGAGCCCCTGACGAAAATCTGGCCTTTGGGCCCTGCATGTTCCAGCATACCCATAGAGCAGTAATGGCCAATGGCGTCTGAAGTAACGGCTAACGGCGCAGGGGGATTCCCTGGCTGGCTGCTATCATTGCCACAACCGGCAAGCAAGGCTGAAACCAGCAATATTCCGGAAAAAAGCAATCGTTTCATATCTGTTTCTTCTTGAAAAAGAAAATGGCAAAACAAAATGGCACCACAATCCACAACAACTGGGCCAGCATCAGAACCGGACGCCCCAAACTGACCTGGTCGCTTAACCCGGCCATACCGGCATACATGGCAATATTTTCATACCCGGTCAGGTTCAGCAAACGATAAACATCGGAAGGGTTGAACAATAAAATGGTATTAACCATTGAAGCCGTAATATTCTGTTGGGTATCGGCCACCAGGGCACCCAGCAGTGCCATATCAAAAATAACCACAAAGAAAAGCCAAACGCCAATCGCAATACCGGCGGCGGTGGCACGCTCGCGAACCAGGGTGCTAATCAAGTAACCCATAGACAAAAAAGACGCGCCCAATAAAATACTGGCCACGATCAAAAGCACAAATGGTTCCCATGCGCTAATATCCACCGTTCCATGGGCCAGTTGCAAGGCAATGCCGGCCAGGCCATAGCCAATGGTAGTGGCCAAAGACAAAATAACCAAATGCCCAATAAACTTGCCAATCACAATCTGCCAGCGGCTTACCGGGTAGCTAAGCAACAAAGCCATGGTGCCACGGTCAACCTCGCCAACAATGGCATCATACGAAAGCAGCATGGCAATAAGGGGAATCAGGAAAATAGACAGGCTTGATAAGCTAACAACGGTAACCGTCAGCGGATCAACCTTGACGGCCCCCGTGGGCGAGCTGCCCAAAAAACCCAAAGACAGGGCCAGCATCGCAAGCAGCACTGTCGTGGCAAGCACCCAACGGTTGCGCATGCCATCACGGATTTCCTTACCGGTAATAATAAAAACTGCGTTCATACATCTTCCCTCCGCAGGAAGTGTGCATACATATCATCCAGGCTGGGTGTATGTATTTCAATATTATCAATTCCATCGATATGGCCCAAACTGCAGATTGCCTGAACCTTGTCCTCTTCAGTGCAATGCAGTTCAAAACTGGATTCATTATGCCGGTACCATGCCTGTGAAAGCTGCCCTGCACTCTTGCCGTGCTCCGACAACTGGATACGGATACGGATGGGCAAGCCGCTTTGCTGGCGTAATTCGGACATGGTGCCATCGGCAATTTTTTGCCCGTTTTTCATTACGACAATACGGTCAGCCTGGCCATCCAGCTCGGCCAGGGCGTGAGTACTTAACAAAACGGTTGAACCCTGATTACGCAACTCGGTCACGATTTCATAAAACATTTGCCGGGAGGCCGGATCAAGCCCGGTCGTGGGCTCATCAAACAGCAATACCTTGGGCTTTCCAAGCAAAGCCTGGGCCAGGGCCAGGCGCTGGCGCATGCCTTTGGAATAAGTACCCACACGACGTTTGGCGGCCTGGGAAATGCCCACCCGCGAGAGCAAGGCGTGATTGGCTGACAGAGGCTGTTTTTTCAACCGGGCATAAAAGTCCAGTGTTTCAGTCCCGGTAAGGGAAGGATGCAAGGCAACCGTTTCAGGCAAATAACCAACCTGGCCACGCACCTGTGAAGCCGCCCGGCTGGCAGCATCATGTCCCAACAGCTGGACCTGGCCCTGGGTGGGATGAATCAGGCCCAATATTAATTTGATCAGGGTACTTTTACCGGCACCATTGTGGCCTGCCAATGCTACGCATTCACCGGCTTTTAACTGCAGGTCAACATTATCTACAGCCTTCTGTTTGGCATAGGCTTTCGTGACACCCGACAATGTAACGTGATACTTGCTCATTGCATTTCCTTGTATTTCTTCAGTGAGGGTGTTTCGGGCATTTTCATGATGGGTGCACTGTCAATCACGCCACCGGGCAAAATGGCCGGGAACTGCGACTGTGCCCACCGGACAACTGAAACGGCAGGACTGTTTAACAACAAACGCGATGCCGGTGCCCGCCAGATCACCTGATCAATCACATCATTGGGTCGATAAGCCGTATCGGCAATCCCGTCACCATCAAGGTCAAAGGCACTGTTATCACTCCAGTAATTTCCCCGGCCATCAGCCGACCATTCGTCATAACGGGTACCCACATACTTGACCTGGTTCTGGTTGCCAATAAAGGCATTTTCACTAATCCTGTTTCCCTGCGCGGCACCCGTGTAATGAATGCCTATATCGCAGCCTTCAAAATGATTTCCCTTGATAATATTATTATTGGCGTTGTAAAAATAAACGCATTTTTCTGCGTTGACCATGGTGTTTCCGGAAATTTCCGAACCATTGGCATAGTTCATCATCAGCGCCTGGTCACGGCTGTTAAAAGCAATATTATCTTTAACCTTCAACCGTTCTGAGAACATGATGGCATAGCCAATATCATTGTCAACTGAGATATTCCCGCTCACTTCGCTGTCATTCGTATACATGTAATGAACACCGTAACGCAAATCGCTAAAGCGGTTACCGGAAAAAACATTTTTTGTGCTGGTGTTGGAGAAAATACCATCACGCCCCAGGGAAATATCATTGTCGATTATCCTGGAGCCCGGTGCATTCCATAAAGTAACGCCATTGCCCCGTTCCGACACCCGCAATTCAGTAGTCCCCACGATCTTGTTATTACGTACCAGGGCATCATGAGGCCCCCACACATACACGCCAACGGAATTGTCCAGGACGTTATTGTTCTCAATCAGGGCTTTGGTAGCGGTTTTATCCAAAAAAATCCCTGCATCCATGTCTGGCAGGCTAAGGCCCGACAGGGTAACCGTGAGGTTACGAATCACAACATCGGGGGCTTGTACCCAAACTGTGCGCCCTTGCCTTTCACCTTTCACAATCGCAGAACGATCGGCAGGTCCTTCAAGCACAAGGGGTTTATCAATAACTACATTGCCATTGTATTCTCCAGGAGCCAGACGCAAAACATCACCAGCGGCAGCCTGTGCAATGACCTGTTGCAGGTCATTGCCTGGAGAAACCGGAATGACGGCAGCCTGGCTGACCGTCAAAAACCCAATGCCGGCCAGCATCACACTGGCCGACATTAGCCGCCTTTCTTTCAAAATTGCGGAATCAAACATACAACAATCAGGCGGTTTTCTTAGGATGAACCATCATCTGGCCTGACATTTCCATGTGCAGGGCGTGGCAGAACCATTGGCAATAATACCAGTGAACACCCGGCATTCCAGCCACAAACGTCACGGAAGACGTCGCCTGTGGGCCAATTTCCATGGCAATACCGTGGCCTTCAAGAGTAAAGCCGTGCGTCAAGTCTTCAATGGTTTCCATATTGGTCACTACAACCGTGACTTCATCACCCTGGTTAACCTCGAACTGCGGCACACTGAACATGGGTGCAACTGCAACCATATAAACACGTACCTTGTTACCATCACGAATGACCTTGGCAGCGGTTTCCAGCTGGACTCCGTCTTTTTCCGCCATTTTACGGGCATCTTCCCACATCGGGTCATTACGGTCCCAAATGTGTTTGGGATGTACTTTACTGCGGTGAACCAGGCACATATCATGCGGTTCGGCAAAACTTGGGCCATCATGAACCAATTTCATCTCATCACCTGAAATATCAATCAACTGATCATTTTCAGGTTTTAAAGGGCCAACGTTCAGGAAACGGTCTTTAGAAAATTTATTCAGGGACACCAGCCATTTACCATCAGCTTCTTTGGTCTCACCCATGGTGGTGTGATTGTGACCAGGTTGATAGTGAACATCCAGTTTCTGAATAATGGGATCAACGTTCTCACCCGCGAAAGCACGTTTGGCCAGATCAATATTCCATTTAACCATCTGACTGTCAATAAACAGGGTGGTATATGCATTGCCACGACCATCAAAGGCAGTATGCAACGGACCAAGACCCAGCTGGGGCTCAGCTACCACACAATCACGCGGTTTGATTTTATCGTCAAAAAGGTCATCCAGCTTGGTGACATCCAGTACAGTAACCGTAGGTGAAAGCTTGCCGTTCAGGACAATATGAACACCATCAGGCGCGGCATTACATCCGTGTGGGGAATTAGGAACGGGAATATAACGGGTATATTTGGAACCATGACGGCCATCAATTACAGGCACACCATTAATTTCCTTGAAGTCGCCATTTTTAACGGCCTCTTCAATGCGCTTGATATTGAAAACAACCACCCAGTCCTGCTCGTTTGCCGAGGCATCCTGAACGTTAAGGCCTTTTTCAGAGTTATAGCAGGTAGAGAAAGAATATTTACCCTGGTAATCGGCATCACCATTATCCAGGTTACCGTCAACCATCACTTGCCAGGCCACTTTCATGGTGTCGCCATCAATCCCGGAATAAACTGCCCAGAAATTTTTCTTGGGATCGTCCAGGAGTGTGCCATCATTAGGCACAGGAACAATATGCTCGCCGTTGGCAAACACATAGCCTGTACGTGGATAACGCTGAGGACGCAGACCGTGCACACCCGATACGTTCGGAACTTCCAGTATCTTGTCAGTTTTCATGACATCGCAGCGGATACGGGCTACGCGATTATTGGCTTTATCGTTAATGAAAACATAGCGACCGTCATAGGTCTGGTCGGTAAATGACATATGCGGGTGGTGTGCATCACCGTTAGGCAGCACAGGCATATTCGTACTTTCCAGATAAGCCCTGGTTTCCGGTGTCAGGTTTTCATTCAGGATTTTACGGCTTTCGTTGGTCCGCCCCCAACCCGTAGCACTACACATGTTGAAAACGGGAATCCTCACCAGTTCGCGCATGGATGGCAGGCCCAGAACCCGAATTTCACCTGATTGACCACTGGAGTTGAAAGCATAATATTCATCAAGTTCGCCCGGCCCCACCTCATATTTAAGACCTTTTTCAGACTTGTCATCTTTTGCAGCCAATGAAGGCAAGTGTGCGCCACCTACCAGACCTGTTGCGCCAGTCAGAGCAGCAGTTCCCAGAAAGGAACGGCGACTCAAACCTACTTTATCCGATTTTTTCTCAGACATAAAAACTCCTTAATAATATGACCCCAGAGTTAATCCCTCTCAGATATCTGTGTCATTACACGGTACAACTACAAAACTGCTTGATAACTCTAATTAATCCGCTTATTGCTCAGTGTTTGTCTTGCCTGCGCCAGGAATAAAACGAATGACGGTTTCAACAGGCAAAGATTGCGGAGGCGGTGCTTTGGTTCTTTTTCTTTTTGAGTTTTTTTGTATCAGATGAGGACATTTTTCTTCATGGTGATACAACATTTGGCAATGCAGGCACTGGATACACTCGTTAGGATCAATTTCTCCTTCAGGGTGAATCGCCTGAACCGGGCATTCATTGGAACACCGCTGGCAAGGATTCCCGCACGTTTTATAGCGTCGCAACCAGTCGAAAACCCGCATTTTGGCTGGAATGGCCAATGCGGCTCCTAGTGGACACAGATAACGACAATAGAAACGCTCAATAAACAGCCCGGCCAACAATAACAGCACGGCAAACAGCACAAATGGCCAGCTTCGGATAAACTTCAGGATAATCGCGGTTTTGAAGGGTTCCACTTCGGCCAGCTGCTCGGCAAGGGAAAGTTCATACAATGAGAAACCGAACAAAACCACAAAAATGACATATTTGATAGCAGCCATCCGGCTATGTATACCATGTGGCACATTGATCTGCTTAATGCCTATTTTCTTGGCAATCCGGTTTAGCAATTCCTGCAATGATCCAAACGGACAGAGCCAGCCGCAGAATGCACCGCGATTCCAGAAAACCATGGAAATGGCCGTCGCACACCACAAGATGAATACAATCGGATCCATCAAGAAGTATTCCCAGCTGAAATCAGTGCGCAAGGAAGTGGTGAAAGTCAGAACATTAACGACGGACAGCTGTGCCTGCGCGTACCAACCGATATAAAACAGGCTGAATGTCAGGAATACCAGACGAAAACGATCATAAAAAACAGGATGTTTTGCCAAGGTTTGCTGGAAAAAGAATATACCCATCAGAATTATCAGGGCAATAACTGTGATAGTGATCTGGACTATTTTGGATTTCCAGATTTGCTTCCATAATGGTTCAGACGCTTCGGCTTCTTCCATGGTTATGGATGTATCTGACTGAGCGGTATCGGTCGTAACCGTTAATGAAGGTCCCCCTGTTTCTGATTCGGCCGTTGCAGGTTTCGAGGCAGTTACAGCAGGAGCAAGCACAAGTGCATCCGGATCAGGCATCGTATAGGCTTGTGGCAATTCGTAATCAAGATCGAAGGTCACAAAAGCCTTTTCTTTCACATTAATAACGCGTTGCACCATTAACTGCAAACGCCAGGGTTCGGTAATCTCAAAAAAGTTTGCAGACTCAGGAACCGTGAACAAGGCTATTTCTTTAATGGAGGGCGCTCCGACTGCCATGAGATCGGCAATTCGCTGATGATTCAGGTCAGTGAAACGGAAACTGTTTTCCTGTTGAATAACCTCGATACGATCAAAAATACCGCCACGCACATAACCGGACCCTTTGAAGGAATAGACACCTTGGCCAGCTACCAAAATGGCCTGTTGCCCGGGTTTGAGCCGGTCTCTCAGATAATTCCACTCCGCATCGCCTAGCAGGCTACGGCCTATTGAGGGAGAACTGACGACAGCAGCATACAAATCAATGAAGGTGTCATTGGGTTCGCCTTTCTCGGGCTTGTTGATTGCCCCCTGACGACCTGACTGTTCGAATGTTTTATTAACTTCCCCAATGGTGACGTGAAGATTTTTTACGGCCCCTTCCTGCAACAAGGTATCCCAGGACTTGATTTCATCTTTACTCATGTCAATCACCCGTTTCTGCACGGGCTCCTGCGCGGCAGTCTGCGTTTCCTGTCGGGGCTTGCCAACATTGTAATGACGGGCAACCGCCATGACCGAACGGGTAATGCTGTCACCGATCACCATCAGAGTTACCGTTGCTCCACTGATAATATCAACGGGAGGAGGAGCACCTGGCCGACGGGGAGTGGTTATCATATTCAACCCAACATACCCCTGAATAAAGGCATCCACCTTTGACTGCGGGATGCCAATCAGGACAATGGGCTCATGATGCTTGACAAGCTTGGCACCCACAATGGTACCCGTATTATCCAGACCAACCACAATATCAATCGGTTTGCTTGAATAGCCTCTTGTATTGACGATATCGGTTGTCAGGTAGACATAGCCGATCTGTTGATTATTGGCGTAGGCCCTGGCTACCATAGGCTTGCCTTCGGCCGGGCCGAAACGATCCGCCCCCGGGAAGACCTCTTCAGGCTGAAGGGTATCCAGAAAATCTGGCAAACGCTGGGCCATTGCAGTAGATACACCAAGAACCGACGCAAAAAGCACAAAAATCATGAGAATTTTTGTGCATAAAACATTAATAACTTGAGATCTGTTTTTTTTCGGGGCCATAAGAAGTCTTCGCACCTGTAAGATCAAACATGCATCATGCTATGAAAGATACGTACGAGACAGGTTGATTTTTCGCAAACCACAGCCTTTCGTCTTGACGCATCAACGTTTTAGTTAACACAAATCAACAAAAACAAAACATTAAACTTATGGTATATTTTTTTATTAAAACTTATGATAAAGAAACTTATAGTTTTTAAATTTAAAAAATAAAATTTATAACGATAATCTTTAAGAAAAATCTGAAAAATCTTGAAAATCCGGATCAATACCTTATTTCAAACAAACCCCATGATTTGAAAATATACATGATTCATCTAAAGACAATCAGCACAAATTGTTAAAATTCAATCTAAAATTAAACAATTAAGTATTCATTGTTATTATTTTTCTCTTAATTTATATATTATTTTTTATTATTGAACACGATTTGTGCCACAAATACTTTACTGGTTTCCACTTATGGCACAAACCATAAAATTATTGTAATTCTGACACCAGCATTGCCACCAATTGCGCTGCCGGCATTTCCCGGGCCAGGTAAGCCGCCTGTCCAGCCCATTGCGCAGCAAATTCAAAGTCGCCCTTTGCATTGGCGGCAGCAATCAGCGCTTTGCCTGCATCATAAGTCATGGGATAGCCCGGCGTGACCAGTTCGCCAGCCATTTCAATATCGGTCATCATGCGGTTAACAATGCCTCTGGCGGCACGCCCTGAAATAACGGTGGTAACGGCCGTGTGCAAGGCTCGCTCGCTTTTCAGGTTGGCACGGTAAGCCGCATTGGCTGATGACTCTGGGCAAAGCACAAAAGCGGTTCCCATTTGGGCAGCACAAGCACCTAGCTTCAGCACAGCCTTAATACCGCTACCATCCATAATTCCCCCTGCCGCAATAACCGGCACACGACAATTTTTAACCAGCAGGCGCACCAGCGCCAGTGTTCCCATGCAAGCATCACCCTGCTCTGGGTTAAACACCCCCCGATGCCCACCCGCTTCATACCCCTGGGCCACAATAAAATCAATCCCGGCCGCCTCTATTTGCCGGGCTTCGGCAAGCGTCGTGGCGCTGGCCAGCAAAGTAATGCCAGCAGCTTTCAGGGCTTGTATATAGCCCGTCGAAGGCAGGCCAAAATGAAAGCTGACAAAGGCGGGCTTAAGCGCCAGCAGCATGTCAAGCATGGGCCGGTTATCAATAAAGGTGTCATAAATTTCATTCAGCTGCGCTGGCGGTGTTGCCCCAAACTCCTCGAACAGGGGCTTCAGGTGGGCCAACCAGGCCTGTTCCTTCTGCGGATTTTGCGGAGTTCGCCGGTGACAAAACACATTCACGTTAAACGGTTTATTGGTTAAGGCCAGGGTTTGCTCAATCATTTGGCGGGCACCTGCCGTATTGACCGCAGCCACGCCCAATGAACCCAAAGCACCGGCATTGGATACCGCCGCAGCCAGGGCCGGTGTGGAAACCCCCGCCATGGGTGCCTGAATAATAGGATATTGAATACCGGGCAATAAAACAGTGCTATCTTCCATGTTGTGGCTATTCCTGAAAACGGTTTGCTGGTTTGTTTTATTATTTAAAATACCATAACGGCTTCAAAAGAGGATTAATCCAATCCCCGCAATATGGTTTTTACCGTATTTGAAAAGTAGGCAATCCGCACTATACTTGCAATACAACAATCATCACCCTGGCGGGCATATTCATGAATACGCCCGTCAGCACACAAAGCAGCGGGACCAAGGAGCCAATTCATGAATGCAACAAGCAACACCAACCAGCTTTTTTCCCTGAAAGACCAGGTTGCCCTGGTCACTGGTGCCTGTAGGGGCCTGGGTTACCAGATAGCCCATGGCCTGGCTAACGCCGGTGCCACCGTTGTGGTACATGCCCGAGACGAGCAACGCGCCAAGGATACCGCCAGTGCATTCAATAACATGGGCCTGTCCGCCAGCTGGCTGTCTTTTGACATCAATGACCACCATTCCCGCCGCGAGGCCTTTTCCCACATAGAAGAACAATACGGGCGCCTTGACATCCTGGTTAACAATGCCAGCATCCGGATTCGTAAAACCCTGCACGACCTTACTCCGGTTGAAATCGAACATATCGTTCATACCAATATCCTGGCCAATATCGGTATTTCCCGCTCGGCCATCGAGCTGATGCGCAAAAACCGCCATGGCCGCATCGTGACCATCAGTTCCATTGCGGGACATGTCATTCGCCATGGTGATTTCATTTACCCCATTACCAAGCAGGCCCTTAATACCATGACCCGTTCCATTGCCGTTGAATATGGTCATGAGGGCATTTTGTGCAATGCGGTTGCCCCGGGCATTTTTGATACCGAACACAATGAATCCCTGGTAAAAGAACCGGAAACCATGCGTAAAATCCAGGAACGCAACCCTCTGCAACGCCTGGGCAAACCCGAGGAAATCATCGGCCCCGTGCTTTTTCTGACTTCCCCTGCCGCCTCCTATATCAACGGCCAGGTCCTGACTGTTGATGGCGGGCTTTCCGTGGCCTTTTAACCGTCATTATCCACCCCAGCCAGCGCGAAGATTTCGATGTTGATTATATTTTCGGGCAGGTGTTTGTACCGGCTCAGGATTTTTCAGGTTCGGGTGGTGTAACCGATTCTTGTGTGGTGCCTGTGCCATCTGGAACAGGCGAACCAGCTTCTGGATCAGGATTCGGGTTTCCAGGGGCAGACAAGTCGGCATCGGGTGCCAGGCTTTCACCAGCGGCTGCTACAGGCATTTGCAAACGCGCCTCTTCCAATTGCAACCTGGCCGTTTCCAGCCGTGCCTGGGCCTCTTCAGCCAACAAGCGGGCTTCATCCGCACGGGCTTTGGCCTCTTCGGCACGCGCCTTGGCTTCTTCGGTTTTCAGACGCGCTTCTTCAGTCTTGAGTTTGGCCAGTTCCACATTAGCCTGCGCTTCTATGGCATTGTTTTTGGCGGCCTCGGCATTCAGGCGGGCGGCCTCTTCTTCAGACTTGGCCTTGGCAGCCAATGATTTCGCTTCAGTTTCCTTGCTTAAAGCTTCTTTTTGGCGCAAGCGGGCCTCATCGGCAATGGCTTTGGCTTCGTCTTTGCGGGCCTTGGCCTCGGCAGCCCGAGCCTGCGCTTCGGCCTGTTTGGCGCGGGCAAGTTCCACTTCAGAGATATCTACCTCACCATGCACTATAGGCGGTCCTTCATTAACAGCAGGCCCCTGGTCACAGCCGGTTAACATACCCGCAACCAGAAACAGCGATACGATTAATGCCTTGCCTGAGCCTTTCATTGAACCCTGCCAAATGAGTGGAAAAAATAAACAATAACAGCTTATAGACGCCGAAACAAGACAGAGGAAAGCAAATTACCTAAACCTGTCCAGGCATTTTAGGGTGCACTTGGGTTTGATCAAGTTTCAGACAAAATATCATTGCACCCGCATCAGGGAGCCAACACCAGTATTTTGGGCTGGCTAGGCACAATTCGCATCCCAAGGGTATTGAAGCCGTTTTGCGTATTGATTGACGTTAAACGGGTCGTTGGCATGCAACGGTTAAGATAGGTAAACGCCCCGGTTTTGGGTGACGAAGGGCCCATTACCAGATGCGAAATCACACCGGTACCAATACCCGGGGTATCCCCCAGCGTAATAGGCGTAATGGTGACCAGGTTATGTACTGGGGCAAAGCAATGCAAGATATTGAAGCACACCGGAATGGCCATAGGGCTCATTGCCATATCAGGGTAAGGAATTGGCAACATGGCCGGCGGTGTCAGGCAAACATCGGGAAACCCCAGATCCATCCCCATCATTTGTGTATTGCTGAACATAGTATTATTTCCTTGATTAATTAAACCGTTTGGCTGAAACCAGCCGTCCAAAGCTCGGCCTTGAACAATTCGCTGTCACATTCAATAGCACCTGGTCGCTGCTTGATGGACTGTTCATCCATAACCGCCCGATGAAACTGGGTCCGGTTGAAAGAAGCCGCATGAAAATCAGCCCCCATCAGGCAGGCATATGAAAAATCGGCATAACCCAACACACTCTGCCTGAACAGTGCCTTTGAAAGTTCTGCCCGATGAAACACCGCCTGCTCCAACAGGGCGCCGGAATAATCCGTTTCCCGGGCCGTGCAATCTACCCAAAGACTGGACCCAAGCCGGGCATTGGCAAACCGCGCACCGGAAACATCCGCTTCGGGAAACAAGGCACACGCACCTGTCACACCCGTAAAATCAGCCTGCGCCAGTTCGCAACCCTTGAAGCTGCTTTGTGTAATGTCTGCGTCCGCAAACCGGATTTCCTGCATTTGGCAATCTATAAACTGGCACATCAGGACCTGCCGGTTTGAGAAATCAAGCCGCTGGCAATCGCTTTCCATGAAAATCACTTTTTCAAAACCCGTGTTTTCAAATACACATTGGGAAAGATCAACTTTGTAAAAAGTGGTTTGTGAAAAAGCGTTATCACTGAAGTCGGTTTCTTCAAGTTTGCATTGCATGAAAACGGCATGATCACTTTTCACCGCCACAATACGACATTGGCTTAAATCACTGTCCTTAAAGGAGACATGAATTAAATCGTTGTCCAGCAATGCGCTACCATTTAACGCAGAGTCTGCCCATATCGACAGCGTCAGGTCTGATTGGCTGATTTTCGCTTCATGCAGCTGGCATTGATTGAATACCGCCTTGTTTAAATTTGACGACTGGATTTGCACCTGATTGAAGATACACTTGCTAAAAGTGGCTTCACACAAATTTGCCCCGGAAAAAACGCAATGCGAAAAATCAACATGCTCAAAAATCATGGCGGACAAATCCAGCCCGCTTAAATCCCTGCCGGCAAATGACTCATCCGAGACACTTTCACCCGTCTCGGACAACCGTTTCAGTTCCTCAAGTTGCATCTTTTAAATCGACTTCTTTACGCATTGGGTAAATATTGGTTTGTTTTGTATAGCTGTTTTGTAAACCCGTTTGCTCATCCAGTATGGCCAACCCCACATTAGCCCTGAACAGGTTCGCCCGGCTCAGGCAGGCGCCGCTTAAACGGGCGGCCTTGAAATCAGCCGAAATCAGGTTAGCTTCGGTAAAATCCGCCCCTTCCAGTTTTGTTCTTATAAAGCTGGTGTCCCGGCAATTGCTGTTGCGCAAACTCACACCGGTCATATCCGCCAGCGAAAAATCGCTTCTGTTAAGGGTGGAGCGCTGAAAATCATTATCCAACAAAGATGTTTCCCTAAAATTACACTGTTTTAAGGTTGCCCCTGAAAACGAGCATTGCCGCAGGAAAGTGTGATAAATAAACGCCGTATTTTTAATATCGGCCTGTGAAAACACGCACTTTTCAAGCTGGCTGATGAAAAAAGAACAGCTGTCAAAATCAGCCTGCTCAAAAGACACGTTCAAAAACCCGCTGTTCTGGAAGGAGGTCTTGAAAAAAACAGTTCTGGGAAAAACACAATTCAATACCGACAATTCATTGAAAATGACCATTGAAAAACGGGTTTCCTCAAATGAGCAATATTCAAATTTCAATTTATCGGATATGAAGGTGTCAAACACCGCCTGTTTAAAAAAACTGTTATTGAAAACGGTTTTTTCAAGCACCACTTCCTTGAACAAGACCTTGTCAAACACCGTTTTTTCGGTATTGACCATGCATACATTCGATTTACTGAAATCACTGCCCGAAAAATCGGCAAACCGCATATCGGCCCGCGCCAGAACGCACTCGGACATATCGCAATTAATAAAACGGGCATGCTGCAAATCAGTGCCTTCCATGAAACAGCCATGAAAATTGGCATTTTCAAAATGCATGCCCGACAAATCCGCCCCTGTCAGGTCTAGCATGGACAAATCCCGGTCCAGTTCGTATTTTCCCTGTACTTGCCGGCGAATGGCTTGGCTTTCATGTTCACCCAGCCTTGCCACACCATCCTGGTACTGCACCGAATACAAATAGGATTTACGCAACAGGGGCTGTAAACTTGCTGTCTGCCGCTGAAATTTCGGCTCATTCACCCAACCCAGCACGTCTTCTTTTTTCAGGGTTTCCGCCATGCGCTCTTTTGCTTGATCTGGCAGGTCGGCCGTTGATATTTTAAGGTCATCATTACTACCGGAAAAAAAAGGGGCAAGCGGTGTCAAGTCTGGCTGGCCCGCCTGCAAGTTCATATTCACCTGTTTAAGCGCATCCAGCATGGCAGGCAATTCTTTGGGGGGGCCAGACACCCCGCTGGGCCTGTTGGCATCCATCATATCGACAATATCAGGTATGGCAGGAATCTCTACCCCTTGTGCCTTATAGTGCGCTTTTTGCTGGTCAAACTCCGCTTGCATCTTTGTTTTCAAGGCTTGCGCCTCGACTTTCAGCTTTGCGTTTTGCTCCATTAACTCGGGCAGATCCGTTACACGGTAACGCCGTTCCGGCCCTACCATTTCAGGTAAGTAATCATCCGGATTTTTTCCGGCTTCTGTAATAAACGCTCGCTGTTCGGCATACATTTTCTGTTTCCGGTTTTGCGCCTTGATCCAGCTGGGTGTCTGGTAAACCGCTTCAATATCAATATTAATGTCCCCCAAAATAGCGGCAGGTATTAACTCATCATCGCAAAGCACATGCAAACCACCCTTTTCAGGATCACTGCGAATATCCATTATTTCCCGGTAATGGGATTCAGGCCTTTTGGCCTGTGGTGTTTCAAGGGCGGACATCAGTGTCAATACATCACTGGCATCGTCTTCGGCCACCTGGATTGAGCCATGGTAAATAAGCAGCACACGTTCCTGATGCGGCACAAACCAGACAGTAGACGCCTTAAGCGGCACTTCTTTGAATACGGCCTCATCATTTATTCTTTGACTGATAAAACAACGGCCATGCCAATCGGGAATATGGCCTTGCCAGCAATGCTTGTGCGGATGCATGTTCCAGATGCGAAACTGCTCGCCCAGCGGCACCCCATCAAGCCCGGTCCAGCGCTGGTCGGGCTCGGCCGCGTTAAACATTTCCGGCTTCAAGTCTGGAAAAAAGCCGGGAAATTCAGTGGTACGCCATTGCTCGCTGTAAGTCCCCTGCAAATTGAACCTTCTGGGCAACAGCAAATTAACCGGCCCCATGCCATGGGTCTGAACGGCCTCCCCTTTTTTACCCGCCCGGTTCTGTTTACCCTCTATATTTGGCAGGGGAATGACTTTCACACCGTTAACGAGTTTTTCATCCAGCCCTTTGCCCGTGGGGTTCTCGGCAAAAGCAGCACCACCAAAGGCATTGGCCCAGGTAATGGGCATAGCCTCAAATGGCTGTGGCGCCGTGACTTTATTATCCAGCCGGTAACGGTCGCCAAACACGATCAGTTCCTTGTCCAGCCCGCCCACCTGCACCCTTACGGCCAATTGGGTTTTGTCTTCCTGATGGGCGGTATAGGCATTGCCGCCCACCAGAAATTCAGGTATGACTTTGGGCAGCACATGGTCCAGTACCCCGTCACAATCCAGATCAGGCAAAACCTCGCGCCACAGCTCGATGTCAGACAGCAGTTTGGGGGTCCTTGTGTCCCGCAAATCTGCCAGGGCAAACAGGGCAACCGACAACCGGTTCTGCCCTCTCCAGCTGTAGGGCCGGTATAAAGTGGATAAACGAAAAGGTTTAATGGTTTTCATTGTTTTTCTCTATTTCCAGGCGGTATGCTTCATGTAACTGTTCAAAATCGGGCGCTTTCAAGACTACTTTTTCATGGTTTTCACGGTCCCGCACCACCTCTATTTTTCTTGCTGGACGGATCTCCGATAAATAAAGCAGGCCCATAACCGCCTTGAGTGTGGCCGGATAAGAAGAACCATCTATTTCCTGCCTGATCCGCTTGTTTTTTTTCTTGATACGATCTTGCTCCATAGACGAGTAGTTGGCAAAGAAATACAACCCCACAGCGGGAATAATGAATGAAAATATCAATATCACCACAATCTCTTCCTGCCCTAAATACCACTGCCAGATGCCTAACCCCAGTATAAGTAACGCAAACAACAGGAAACACCAATGCGCCATGAATTCCCCGATTTCTGCCCAAATTTTTTGTATTTTCATATTCATCAGCCTGCCACCTACATTTGTATTCTTCTCCAGTTTTCCTGCACACGCTGGCATGACCTGGTTGTTTGTCATGAATTAACAAGATAAATAGTTTGTGGATTATCAGGGTCTACCCACAGCTTCGTGTTTTATCCGATGCCGGTTTTAATACTTTCACTGCCGCTCCTTAACTGTTTTTCATACGCTACGCCAGAACAACATTCTGCGTATTGTCAGGATCAACCAGCAGTTCCACGTTTTTACCCGGTTTGTAAAGATCAAGATCCGTAAACGGAACCAGAATCCTCACTTCCTGCTTGATGCATTCTTGATCACCAACAAAGTATTTCAATTTCAAACTAAAAAACGGAATTTCATTGTAATATTTACCTGTCTGACTGACTGACACAATTTCACCTGTTATTTTGAGGCCCGTTTGCATCAGTTTTTCTTTCAATTCCTCATACTTTATTTCCTGGCGAAAGCAAAAGGAAAGTAGTTGTTGAATAAGGAAAATCCCTACAACAAAACCCACCGGAATCATTACAAAAAGAAGTGAAACACCCGTTACCAGATATCCTATCCCTCCGCATATCAAACCAAATAAAATTATTACTGGCAGCCCTCCATACCTGGACATAAAGCCACCTGTTTTGCCAGAATCGTTTTGTTCATCACTCACTACTGTTATTCCTTTTAAAATATAAGCCTGATCAACAACTCAATCAAACTTTATTTGTAAGACCTTTCGCACTGTTATCCAAACCACCTACTGAATTTTTAACCGCAACCGTTTCCTGTTTAATCGCCGCCTGCTCGGTTTCAACCCCCTTGGTTTTCCGAAGAAGCCCCGCCACGTTTTGGACAACGCCTGCCACTTTCTGGACACGGCCACCCACATAGCTGGAAGACAAAGCTATATCCTGGCCTATACCCTTAATACTGTTTTTAAACCCCGTTATTTTTTTATCATTACCCAGAACCTTATAATCATCCACACCCACATCCATTTTGGAAATAAACGCACTAGCTGTTACGCCATAAACACCTATGTTAAGTGGCGCTATTGTTAGCTTGGTACCAACTGTTTCAAAAAGATCCAATGCGCCTACAAATGTGTTTCTTCCAATCCCAACGGTTTTGTTTTGCCACAGTTTCACCTCCTCCGTTTTATTCCCGTTAACCGTCGTATTCTGATTAGCCTGTATATGCTGCGTAAGATCACTGCCATATTCATGAATCGCGGTGCTATTGACCGTAATACTCTGCTCGGCTTCTGTGATCCGGGTTTCAATACCTCCAATCGTCTGGTCAAAATTGGTATCGTAGTTATGAATGGCATCACTATTGACCTTAATATTCTGCTCGGCTTCCGTGATCCGGGTTTCAATACCCCCAATCGTCTGGTCAAAATTAGTATCGTAGTTATGAATGGCGTTGCTGTTGACCCTGATTTTTTGCTCGGCTTTTACCAGCCGCTCTTCCATCGCCTCAATTATGGTGCGCAGGTTATTGCCCACTTCAATGTCATGATTGTTGCCCACCGTATGTTTGTGATCCACCCCTACGGTTTGCAGGTGGCAATTCTCGGTAGAGGTCTGTGAGTCTTTTTCAGAATGCAGGTGCACCAGCTCACTGCCTGCCGCATCGTCAAAAATCAGATGGTTGGCATTGCTGGCACTGCCACCGCCAAACGAGCGGGACACAAAGCCGCTTTGCGTGGGGGAGGGGGTAAAGGCGGGCATTTGCCGGTCGTTATAAACACGGCCTACCACCACCGGGCGGTCGGGGTTGCCGCCAATGAAATCAACAATGACTTCCTGGCCAATCCGGGGTGGTATGACCGAACCAAAACCTGAACCCGCCGAGTCATTGGAAACCCGTATCCAGCACGAGGAGTTTTCATCAGGCTGGTTGTAACGGTCCCAGCGGAAATGCACTTTTACGCGCTGGTATTCATCGGTATAAACTTCACTGCCGCCAGGCCCTGTAATGACTGCTGTTTGCGGACCGCTGGTTTTGGGCAAGGGGGTAAGGGACGGGGCACGAAACGGAACATTAGCGTCCTGCACCACAAAACCGAAACGGTATAGTCCCTTGTCACCATTGTCGCTGGCGTAACCCGCTTCAACCAAGTGGTAATCAACGGCAATCAACAAATAGCGTTTGTCATCTTCTTTGCGCAGGCTGTTAGATAAGCTAAAGGTATAACCTGGTGCCAGGCCCCGCACATTAGAAGCGCCATCAATTCTTTCTACTTGGGAACGGGCTTCTTCAAGGCGTACTTTTACATAGTGCTCGCCCTGTTCCACGTCGTCATACCCTGCCTGCCAATTATAAATTTCACGATTGGCCTGGCTTACCGAATACGAAGCACGGCGTTTGTTCTGCAGGCTGACACCTGATTTTTTGAAATCATAATCATCAACCACATATTCCACACCCTGCAATTCTTCGGCAATATTCCAATGATCTATTGCCTCTTTATCGGCCAGCACATTGGGGTTATTGGGATAATAATTAATGGTTTCATAACCGGGAAGCGCTTCCAGGATACTGGCATCATCACACAAGACCAGCGTATGGCTGCCCTGTTCGTGCCTGAAATAATAGAAAATGCCTTCATGCTCCATCAAACGGCTGATGAAGTCAAAATCGCTTTCTTCATATTGCACGCAAAACTCGCGCTGACGGTAATTCTCCAGCAGTTTTTTCTCATATTTGAAACCGGGATACGAACCCAATACTTCGTCAAGGATATCCACCACGGTCATGTGCTGGTATATTTTGCAATCACGATTACGTGACAAATACCACAACCAAGGCCGTACATTGACCCGGTAGCGGTTATAGCGCACGCCACTGCTCTCTAGCTGGCCCAGCAGGCTGACCTTGGCAACATCTCCACTTAAATAACGTTTGGACCTGTCTGCCGTTTCAATTTCCAGTGACAATGCCGTACCCAGCAAAGAACGGATATCAACCGGCTCCTGCCTCTCACTTAGCAATTCCACCTCAAAATCATACAGGCAGGACAATGCTTCCCGGCCCTGCATGGACTTGAATTTGAGTACTTCACCCGCTACGGTATGTGCAACAACAACGCGATTCATGACTTTCCCCTTCCCTTTTACCTTAACCAATTACCCCATATGGATTTGTTTGCCATCAACCTTGATCAGGTCCTCAGCCGTTACCACGGTATATTTGGAATGCACGCGGGCGGTTTTTTCCGCTTCATAATCAATCATGCCGGCCCGTACCTGCTCAACCCCTTCGGTTACCTTGAAAGAAGAGCGGGACATTTGGGACAGCCGGTCAACAATGGATTCGTACACATTGCCAATGAAATGAAAAAAACCAACGGTGGATTTCACTTTTTTACCTATGTATTCCATTT
Source organism: Advenella sp. (assembly GCA_041656315.1). Classification (GTDB taxonomy): domain Bacteria; phylum Pseudomonadota; class Gammaproteobacteria; order Burkholderiales; family Burkholderiaceae_B; genus Advenella. Next base: position 41,440 of record JBBADT010000005.1, on the reverse strand, counting down.
CATTGACCAGGCACATGCCTTTGTCAGACTGCACGTTCAGGTTTGCGCTGTTCAAGTCAAGCGCCCGTGCACTTGTCAGGCGGGTATTCTCACGACTTTCAATATCCACATTAGCGGCTGCCACACGTAAATTGCCGGGTACCTCAAGCAAGGAGGCGGCAGGGTTGGCCTGTTCAATAACCGCCAGCAAATACACCCGCTGGTGATCGGGGCCACTAACCAGTACCGTATCTCCCACCGCTGGAATAAGCAGGCAGCTTGCCGCCCGCCGGCATGGCCAGGCATAACCGTCACAACGCACGCTGTAACTACCGTCATCATGAATGGTTTCCACGATGCCAAGCAGGTGAATCGGGTCATACACGGGGCTGGTTTGCACTCTTGAAGCCAAAGACATGATCAAATTCCTTTAATATTCAAATACTATACAGAAGGCCGGGATCCCATCCTGGGTTTCCAGCGGGCAATTTCCCCACGTTGCAGGGAAGACAACACCAACTCCGACATCATATTGATGGAGACATGCCGGGCAAAAAACTGTTCAATCACGGCGCCAAACAAATACGGACTGGCACCCGAGAATGCGGTTTCATCCACTTCCAAATGAATTCTGGCCCCTCGTCCAAACACAATCGGGCCGGGCACTGGCAGCCGGTGGTGCACCGGCTCAACACGTACATGACGGACCCCGTCAATTTGCCGGGCAATGGCTGGGTCAGCGATATTGGCATATATCCGCAGCATTTCCCGCAAGGTCTGGGCGCCCTTTTCCTGGTCCTGGTCTGTCAGGCTAAGGTAATTCAGGCCTAAATGACTGATCAGGTGCCAGGCCTGGGCATCTTTGGCCAATGCCGGATGGGGCCGGCTGGGGCCGCGCAATATGCGGATACCGACGACCGGTGCAGACACTTTCATGATGAAGTCCTGGCTAGTGCCAAAGGGTATCAACAGGGGCAAATCCCGGTTGGTACACATCACTTCGGCCCCCAGGTGGCGGATATTTTCTGAATAAGGCGCCTGATGCCGGTCTACCAACGACATGAACACTTCGCTGCCACCATAGGCAGTGCGGGTGCCGTTCAGGCGTGCCACTTCAGACACTACCCGTGGTTCGCGGCGCAGCGAATAGTAAGCGCCATAATCGCCCTGGTCATGGCCCAGCGAGGCATAAAACGACCTGAATTCCTGCTCTCGGTGTTTTGACAAGTCCGAATAGGCAAGCAGCCGGGTAATATTGAACACCTCGTAATCCATTGGCCGGGTGCGGTCTACCACCAAGTGGTATTCATGCGTATTAGGTTGTACGGCAATGCGATCCGCCGTTTTACGAAACAGGTTGATCGCCGGCACGCAATGCAGTGCCAGGTTCTCGCGGGTAACATTGCCTTCCAGCTCGGGAATGAGTTTGTCAAATAAAAAGGTCAGTTCAAACGATCGAATGGTTTTATTTTCTTCCTTGCCATTTTCACCCGATCCCTTTTCTCCCGATAGTGCCGCTGGCAATTTCAGGCCTTTTTTCAGGTTGTTCAGGCTAAAAAACAGGAACCGCGCCGGAAAGGCAAAGTACTCCTGGATAATCCGGTGCCCGTGGAACACGCGGGAATCTGCCGGCAGCAGGGCCTGTTCACTGTCAAAACCCTCATGGCGCAAACTGTCTGCATTCAGGCGGTTCAGCCAGCGCATGGGCTTTTGGGTATCGTGGCACAGAACGGCAACCGTGTGCGCCATTAACAGTTCCAGCAAACGGTACATGTGAATATCCTGCCCGTTCAGGTAAAACATAAGCTGATCCAAATCAAGCTCATCCAGCGTTTGGCCGGCACGCACCTGTATTTTTACCCTCAAGGCGCTTTGTACGGGACGTTGTGCCGTGTTCAGGTTAAGGCGTTTTAAAGGCAAATCGGGCGGAATACCCGTTAACTCTGCCGATTCCACCTCCAGCGGGTAAAGCGTTAGCGATTGGCCGGTCACAAACTCGCACGGGGTCTGTTCACCCTTGGGCACACGACTGCGCAGCCCGGTTCCTTTAGGTAAAACATAACCATTTACCAGCCGCCCCTCATTAATATTGGGGGTAAATTGCACTACGGTCATGGCCGGGGTGGGTGCCACATAATTGGGGTACACCACTTCCAGCAAACGCTGGGTAAACTGCGGAAATTCGGCATCCATTTTCATATGGATGCGGGCGGTCAGGAAACTGAAGCCTTCAAGCAGCCGTTCTACATAGGGATCGGCAACATCAATCCCGTTCATGCCCAGGCGTCCGGCTATTTTCGGATACTGGACTGAAAACTCTTTGCCCATTTCACGGATATAGGCCAGCTCACGGTTGTAATAATCTAAAAACCGCTCCTGCATTATTGACCCCCTGCCTGCTCCAGCAAATCGATATGGCCGCTTTCAAGGTCAATATCGGTACGAAACAAAAACTCGCGCGGATAAGGGTTGCACCATAATTTACCGCGTATCAGCAGGCTCAGCACGTTGTGGTGCATCAGCATATCCATTTCCGTGATACTGCTTACCCCCAGGCTATCGGGCAGTATCCGGGGCTCAAAGTTCACAATCGCCCGGGTAACCGAGGCTTCGACATCCTCCCAGTCCACCTCGGACATGCGCTTGCCTGCCAGCGCGCCCACACCAAAATTCAGGGTAGAGTCCCTGACTTGTGGCCAGGCACTTAAATCGTGATCAGCCTCCAGGCTAGTGGTATTCAACACCCAGCGCAAATCGCGCAATACCGCCTTGCGCAAGGCTTCATAATTCATCATGCACTGGTCTTGCGATGCCTGCTTTTTATCGGGTTCATTATCGGTCAGCCGGTCTAGCAACGCGGGTTGCAGGCGATCTTTCTCCCCCTTGCGCAAAACCCTTTCATTTTGCTTCATGATTGAAAACCACCCGGCGCACGTCAAGAATGGCCTGTTCAGAATTGGCGGTCATCCACATTTTCTGGCCAATGCCAAAGTAAACCTGTTCAGAACAAGCCTGCCACTCGGTCCGGCGGCTTAAATTGGCAGCGTCATCAAGCCGGGCATAAGAAGAATCCGCCGGTGCAGGGTAACGTACCGGCAACAACCCCGTATATTGGCGTTTGTCTTGCATGCTTACTTCCACCTGTGCCCAGACCAGATCAGTCAGCCCCTGGGGGACAATAAAACGGATACTGGCAATGGATTCAAACGGGACCCAGCCATAACGCCCGTTCACGATCAATTCGCACACGGGCCCGATCCGGCCATCACCATCGCAGATCCATTCAAAAGGCAAGGCATGATCTTGCCCGTCAATCTCAAGCTCACCCGTACTGGCAGGGGCCGTTTCCATGGCAAACGCCCGCATGCTGCCAGCCTGTTCTTCATTTTGTATTTTAAGGGCCTCAATCAACATGGCCATCCAGGCGGGTGGCTCGGCCAATACAGCCGGAATTTTTTCACCGCGGAACACGGCTTCCCTTTCCTGCTCTGCACGAATCGCACCACCATAGGCAACGGCCAGTGGTTGGGCCTGCGCATTCATTTCAGCACTTAGCGTTAACTGATCAAACGCCTTGTCCCAGTCTCCTGTGATCACCAATAACTGAAACAGTTGCGCACGCAAATCGGCATCACCCGGATTTTTACGGATACTTGTCCTGACCCGGTCAAGCAGTTCATTAACAGACTGCCCGTCCAAAGCTTGCATCATTGAGGAATAAGACATTAAAACCATCCACTGAAAACAATAAAACGGGCCAACAGCAACACTGATTCTGTTGGCCCCAGGGCAATCAAGCCCTAAACCACTTGCCAGATATTAAGCAACGATTTTGTTTTGCTTGATATCATAAGCAACAACAGATTCAGCGCCTTTGCCACCTTGCTCTGTTTGCTCCCAGTACTGCTGCTTGACTTTAGCAGCCTGGAAGGAATAGCTCACCATCATGGCGTCACCGTCCTGTGAACCTGTGTACTGGACTGAAGTTACCAAAACATCTTCCAGCGTGATGCGTGAGTATTCGATTTGGCTGCCGCCTGCTTTACACACAGACACTTCCACTTTGCCCAGGTGCTTGCCGGTTGCGCAATGTTTCATGACGGCAGGTGCGGCACGGTCAATGCGTGCAACTACGTTCAGGTCATTGAAACTGGCTTTGCCGGTACCACCACCACCACCGGTAGACATGGAGCCGGGTTGGGTTGCACCCCAGGCAAATGACTGGATGTCAGTCCAGTCTTTGTGGTTTGAATCTTTGGATTCACCGTTTGCACCTTCAATTTTCATAAACATATCAACAGCCACAACTATCTCCCTTCAAGATAAAATGAACAACAAAACACGGGGACTTACCCCGGTAAATTACTACTTAGCCATCATTCTGTTTTAATGATGGCAGCTTCGATACCAGCCGCAGGGATACGGTCAACCCCTCCAGCTGATAATGCGGACGCAAGAAAAAACGGGCCGAATAATAGCCGGGGTTATCTTCAATTTCCTGCACCTGGACTTCGGCCGCAGCCAGCGGCTTGCGGGCCTTGGTTTCCTGGGATGAATTAACCGGATCACCATCAACATAGTTCATGACCCAATCGTTAAGCCAGCGCTCCATATCGTCCCGTTCATTGAAGGAACCGATTTTGTCGCGCACAATACACTTAAGATAGTGGGCAAAACGGCAGCAGGCGAACAGATAAGGAAGACGGGCCGACAAGCGGGCATTAGCAGTGGCATCGGGGTCGTTGTATTCGGCCGGTTTTTGCAGCGACTGGGCCCCAATAAACGCGGCAAAATCCGAGTTTTTGCGATGCACCAGTGGCATAAAGCCGTTTTTGGCCAATTCAGCCTCGCGACGGTCACTAATGGCAATTTCTGTCGGACACTTCATGTCCACGCCACCATCATCGGTAGGGAAGGTATGGCAAGGCAGGTTGGCTACCGCACCACCCGACTCAACCCCGCGAATGGAAGTGCACCAGCCATACTCCTTGAATGAACGGTTGATATTGGCCGCCATGGCATAGGCCGAGTTGGCCCAGGCATAACGCTCGTGGTTGGCACCGTCAGTTTCTTCTTCAAAATCAAATTCATCAACCGGGTTGGTGCGTGAACCGTAAGGCAGACGGGCCAGAAAACGGGGCATTGCCAGGCCAATATAGCGGGCGTCTTCAGACTCGCGCAGACTGCGCCAGGCAGCATATTCGGTATTGGTGAAGATCTTGGTCAGGTCGCGTGGATTCGACAGTTCCTGCCAGGACTCCATCTGCATGACGGCAGGATCGGCGCCGGCAATGAACGGACAATGCGCGGCAGCACTAATACGGGCAAGCTCACCCAGCATTTCCACATCGGGAGGACTATGATCAAAATAATAGTCTCCCACCAAGCAGCCAATCGGCTCGCCGCCAAACTGGCCGTATTCTTCTTCGTACACACGCTTGAAGATGGGGCTTTGGTCCCAGCCCACCCCTTTGTATCTTTTCAGGGTACGGCCCAACTCTTTCTTGCTGATACACATGACGCGAATCTTCAGCAATTCATCGGTTTCGGTGTTATTAACCAGATAGTGCAAGCCGCGCCAAGCGCCCTCAAGCTGCTGGAACTCGGCATGATGCATGATCTGGTTGATTTGTTCGGTCAGCTTGCCATCAATTTCGGCAATAATGGCCTGAATGGTTGAATAAGCATCGGCAGAAATCGTAACCGCATTTTCAAGTGCCTGGCGAGCCAGCGTCTTGACGGCATTTTCAACCGCCTCACGGGCCTGATCTGTTTTAGGTTTGAACTCTTTTTGCAGAAGTGATGTCAATTCATCACCGGCCAGTGTTTCCTGCAAATCGGCTTGTTGATGGGTACTGGTTGTATACATGAATAATCCCGTTAACGGTTACTGTTCGGTATGGTCGGCATTGGCAGACTCACCCGTCTGCTCCAGCGGTTTGGGTGCCGTTGCCAGGGCAGACAGCAATGCCGGGTTTTGCAAAACCTGGTTAATCAGCTCTTCGGCACCGGTTTTGCCATCCATATAAGTCAACAGGTTGGCCAATTGGGTACGGGCCTCCAGCAAAGCGTTCAGGGGCTCAACCTTGCGGGCAATATTGGCCGGCGTAAAATCATCCATGCTGTCAAAGGTCAAGTCCACGCTCAGGACACCGTCTCCGCCCAGGGTATTGGGCACCTGAAAAGCAACCCGGGGTTTGATGCCTTTCATGCGTTCATCGAAGTTGTCAATATCAATATCCAGGAACTTGCGCTCGGCAACATCGGCCTGCGGCTCGATGGACTTACCCGCCAAATCAGCCATGACGCCCATCACAAAGGGCAACTGGATCGTACGTTCTGCTCCGTAAATTTCTACGTCGTATTCAATCTGCACACGTGGCGCACGATTGCGGGCAATAAATTTTTGTCCGCTGTTATATTTTGTTGTGCTCATTATTTCTCCTGTGAGCTGATACAGGCATGGCCTGGCGTCAGTCGTTTACTATGATTAATCATCTTTGGGCATCCATGCCTCAAACTGCTCTGCACCGGATGGCATCAGGTTTTGCAAAATCTCATGGAAATTCATCGGGATGGTTTGCTGCACCCGCCTGAGCAGAAAAGGTGCAGGATGGCTTGGCTCATTGACAGTGAAGTAACTGCATACTTTTTCCAGCGCCAGAATGGCTTCATCGCGGGTTTTGATCTGTACCTGCTTCCAAGAAACCACCCGCTCTGCGGATGACAGACCGGTTTCCTGAAGCGCAGCCGGCGCTTTTTCACCGGCCATCTGCTCTTGCTGGTCGGAGTCTTGACTATCGTCATCAGCAGCCACTTCTTCCATGGCCTGAATAACCTGTTCCAGACTACGCAGCAACGCTGAAAAATCAGGTGTCCACTCATTACCCAGATGGGAAGCAACAACGTCACGTATACCCTGCAAGCTGTTGTGGGCACTTAGCAATGCCAGTATTTCAGGCGCTTCATTCATCCGGGCCTGGTTCAGGACTTCCTGCAAGCGCAAACGTCCGCCAGGGTACAAATCGGGCTTGGAACCATCCAGTACTGCTTCCACATCCCTAAGTGTCATCTGTCCGTGTGGTCCCGTTAGCAGCAAAGAAGAGCGCAAGCTTCTGGCCATGCCCTGCATGTCTGCCAGGGCCACCAGTGCATTCATCCGGGGCAAGGGGTCTTCGTAGCCGTCTTCCACCAGCAAGGGAAATACGCCGTCCCAATGCGCTTGCAGGACCGCTTCTGCCAGCCCTACACCCTGTGCGTAACCAACCATTCCCCGTCGCTCTGTCCAGGCCCAGGCAAGGGCCGCCAGTACCCGCAGATCGCAGGTTCGCTCGCATAGTCCACCGGCTTTTTTTTCAACCTGCGTCCAGTCAGGGGTTTGGGCCTGAATAATGGTGTCGCCAAACTGCTGTTCGGGTTTTTCAATAACGGACTGCTGTAAATCCAGAAAGTCTGCGTCATACTCCAGATTGCTTCCGCACTGGAGCTGACTGAATAAATTAATAAACGACTGTTTCATAATGCCGCTTATCGTATACATGGAGTATTAAAGATTAATGACGTTTCAATGAAAAAAATACGACAAACCGAAACAATTAAACATTGAAAACCTTTTATTCCCCCAATCAGTATTTTTTACCTGAAATATTTATACATTTTTTATGAACCTATTGTTTTCAATAGTTTTAATTTCAATTAAAACTGATGGCTGACTGTTGTGTTTTGCTGACTTTTCAGTTCAACCGTCACAACATGTGAAGGCAAATTACCATTGCGAATTTCAATCGTATGGGTTCCAGGTGAGAGCCTGAGTGAACGCAATGGGGGGCTGGCACCACGCCTGCGGCCATCAACATACACATCTCCCCATGGCTGGATAGACAAGTTGACGACCGCCAGACTGGCCCGTTCCTGCTCTTTCCTGCGTTCTTCTTGTGCAAGCCTTTCTGCTTCCAGGCGTTTTTGTTCCTGAAGTGCCAGCTGTTCCTGATTAATCCGCTCCTGTTCCTGACGCTCCTGTTCCTGACGTTCAATTGTTTCCGTGGCAGGCTGTTCTGCTGATGTATCCACAGCAAGCATCTGCGCCTGTTGGCCAGCCTCAGGCACCAGCTCTGGCAATGTATTGCCAGTAGCCGTTATCATTGCCGCCACTTCGTCCGCGTTATTTTCAGCCATGGAATGGGCACTGCTCACTGGGTCATTGACAGACTGATTGACCGCCTCGTTTACCGTCTTGTCCAGTGTCTCGTTGACTGCCTTATCCAGCGTCTCGCTTACCGTTCCGGCAATGGTGTTGGCCATCGTTTCGGCTTGAGCCATGGCTTTGACCACCGCTTCCTCTTGCGTTTTCCACAGCGGTTGCGGTGGCCTGTTTCCTTCCCCCGGGTCTTTGACCTGCACCATATTGGCAGCGGCTGTGCGAGTTTGCTCTGGTTCTTTTCCGGTTTCCGTACCAGCTATTGCAGACTGTTCAGCTTCCTGACCGGTATAAAAATAAACACCCGCTGCCGCAGCTGCCAGCACCAGCGCAACAAGGCCCCGCGCCGGCCCGCGCTTACGTTCTGGCAAAACGATCTTTCTTGCAGGCGGATCCTGGTTTTTCTGTCCTGTTGCTGCGACAGAAGATAGTACAGGTGCCGGTTCCAGGCTTTGCGGCGCGGCAACTGCTTGCGTTGGCGATACGCTAACGGGCTGGGCCACAGGCATGACCTTTTCAGGGAGAACGGCACGTATTTCAGAGGCATCCGCCAAACCCATGGCCACCACCAGCTCATTCAATGACCGGGTGCGAACCTCGGGTTCCAGTATGGTGGCGCAATCAATGGCACGTAGAAAACGCCGGCTAAAACCGCCGCCTTGCATCTGTCCAGACAAGGGTGGCAGATCATCCTTGACCATCCGCTTTATGGCAGACACCGGAGCCTGCTTTAATATCATGCTTCTAAGCACCATGCCCAGGCCATAGACATCGGTCCAGGGGCCAATTGGCCAGCCCGGATCAGCGGTGTGCTGTTCAAAAGCGGCATAACCGGCAATGAACTCATTATTGGCCTGCAATTGCTGCAATTGCCCTTCGGAAAGAGACAGCAAATGAGCACGTCCGGCTCGATCCAGCAAAATGGTTTCCAGTGAAAAAAGACCATACACCCGGTGTTGATCATGCAAACCCTGTAATACAGGCCATATGTCCAGCAACAGGTTTTCAAGATCAACCTGGGTCACCTCACCCTGCCACCACCCTGATTGCGCCAGGGTTTGGCAATCAGGGCTAATTTGTTTGATCAATTCAGAAAGGGACGTCATATAAGTTACCTGTTACAGACTGGCGTCTGCCGATGAACGTTTAATATTGGAAGGATTCGCAAACAAGGTGGTGAACAAGATATTATTCAGGCTGCCACCATGAACCAGGGTACGCTGGCCTGAGCCGCCTGCCTGATTGGTCCACCAATAACTGTTGTGTGAATACGGATTGAAATAATCACTTAAGCCGGGCCATGAACACACCTCATCATCCATTTTTTCAAGTGGTGGTACCTCATGACCGGCATTCAAGATAGCCAGGATATCCCCGCCCTGGCTGACCGGTTCGGTTTGCCTGCCCGCCCCACGCTGCAGCATAGGTGTCAGGCAAACCCTGGCATGCTGGATATCCTGCTCAAACTGTGCAATAGAAAGCCCCTGGCTGACCGCCCTGAACAGTTGCCTGCCCAGATACTCATAAAACCGTGCTGAACCCTCTACCATTTGCCGGTTGAAACTGGCAACCGGTATTTGCAAAACGGCTACCAGGGGATATTCGCGGCCCACCCTGTCACGGCTGGGCGCAATACTGCCCATTTGTATAACGCCCACATCCTGCCAGGCGGGCAATAAAAAATTCCAGACTGGGGCTTGCCGGTATTCCCGTACCGCCTCAGGCAAGGTTAAGCCGTGCATGCAAACCAACCCCTGGCTTAACCAGCGATGCCAGCCGTTAATTAATGATGGCTCGCAACGCCGATGCACAAAATCACCCGAGGAAGGCATTTTTCCATACCATCCCAGCAATGAAGCCAACTGGTCAATACCCATTTCCGTCATCGTTAACTACCCTTTTCCCGGGCACGCAAAACCCCGCATTTCAGGCAACCTGAATGGGCTTTTGGCCGAATAAGCGGTGAACTCCAGCGTAACGCTGCGCCCGCCAATATTAAAAGTGGCTATCGTCACTTCAGGCGACTTGCCCCGCCGTATGCTGGCTCGATCCAGCATGCGGTTCAGGGCCCATGGACCCGTTGATGACAGCCCCGAAGTACCCGTCTGGGGCATCAGGCTGATACTGACCTGATTGCTACCTCTTTTACCGGGCCACTCTACGGTTGTTCCAATTTGCGGGCCATGTGAATAAGTCACGGGCTGCCCATCCACATCCATAATGAACTGGGTAATTTCCGGGTCCATTTCCAATGGCCGTATGGCCACCTTGAAAGAGGGATCGGCCCTGCCAGCCGCAAAATAAACGTCACGAATAACCGCGCCATTTTCAAAAGCGCCCAAATAGCGGGCCACATCACCTTTGCTTCCATCTATCCCGGGCTTGAAACGTAACCGGGTTCCCGATACATCAACAAGGTGCTGTAAATTCTGCTGAAAAAACTGTTCCAGCATCTGCTGTGGGCCAAAAAATCGGGCGAAGTCATTGGGTGCCACATCTTTGGCCGAATTGGCAAACGGATAACGTCCCGCAATGGCACGACGGCAAAAATTACCCAGGGTAGCATTCACGTCCTCTCCCATTTTTTCTTGCCGCAGACTGTTTAACTCGCTGGCCGACTGCACCGACAGGGCGCTCAGCATGGCTCCCACCTCTTCCGGCAAACGCCCTGATTCAGCCTGCAGCTTGGACAGTACATCTGCCGGGGGCAAGGGACTTTGGCTACGCAAGGCCGCATCTGCCGCTGTCAGGTAAGTATAAAGTTCGTTCAGCAAGGCAACCGTGCCTTCAATGGGCGCAGGCTCACCCTGGCCAATGCTGGTAGCCAGTTCCCTGTATTTAACAAAATGGCGATCCACCATTTCTTCCAGCCGCTCGGGGGTGGCGTCCTGCCGGATGGCATTTTCCAGCCCCACCGGACCAAACATTTGTTCCAGTGACTGGGTGGAACTGCTCACCCGCTCCTTGGCCTTGTCAATAAAAGAACGCTGGTTACGCTCATCCTCACGCAACAATGTGGTTTCATAAGCAACCACTTTCAGATATTTAACCAGCGGCGAATTGCTGGAAGACAGGCTGCGCGCCAACTCTATACCTTCAATCAGCGAAGAAGGTTTGCGCAAGGTAACATCAGCCAGGTAATTGTCCCATTGCCTGACATAATCATTGAAATACAGCCGCTTGACATCTTCAATCACTTTGTTGCGCCGGTCATCCTCGCGGCCTGCCACAATCTCAAGCACCCATTCATCATCCTGGCGCAGTTTCATAGCCACTTCATCAAGACGCTTGCTGAAAATATTCCAGTATCCATTGTAGGAATACAGGCCCGGAATACCCTCGTTCAAGGGCTTGCCACTGGCACGTACAAAAACAGAGGTTGCCTCGGCCCCGCCCAATGAAACCAGCGTAGCGGGTTTAAGCTCTGCATTAGCCAACAAACGCTGCATCCGGCTATATACCCTGACCGGCAGGGAATGACGGTCCAGATTGGACCTGACACGCTCTACCAGGGCTTCATTTTTGGGAAACGGTGATGTAATGACGCCCTGGTCAAGCAGATTCCCCACATGATTGGACAAACGGTCATATTCCGCACGGGTGTAATTAACTGGCAAAGAATTTCGCATCAGGCCCAGCACCCAGGTTTTCAGGAAAACCGGATCATAACGCGCCGTGTCATACAGCATCAGGTAGGCCCGCAAGGCTTCATACGAACGCTCAAGATCATTCGGGTCGGCCTGTTCCAGCGCCCATTCTATTTTTTGTGAAATTTGCGGCAACAACACTTGTTTCAGGGTGTCATCATAAACACTGCCCGCCGCTGCCTGGATTTTATAACCCTGGTAAAGTCCAAAGCCATAGCCAAGCGGAGCATCGTCTGGCTTGAAACCAGGACCGTCAGGCAAATCAACCGCTGCATTCATGAAGGGCATCAGGCCCAATACATCTCCGGCACGGGTGATTTTTATATCCTGGCTTAGCTGGCGGAAATCAGGCAGCTTATTGTTAACATGCTCCAGATAGCCACTGTTGTTGCGATAACTCATCAACCAGGCCAGCAGGCACACCACTGTCACGGTGGCCATCACGCCATAGCCTGTCCATTGCAGGGTACGGTAGCGTTTTTCCCATTTCAGATTCAGCCCGGCCAGCCCCGATTCACGAAAAACCACGTCTTTAAGCAGCTTATGCAGGAAATAACTCTTGCCCGCTTCTGTTGGCAGACTAGACTGCGGGGCCTGGCCACCCTCTATTTTCAGGTGCTTTTTAAGCGGATCGCTAACCTGGTCAAACGTTTGGCCACCCTGAGTGCCACTGGTAAAATACACTCCCCGTGGTAATACCCGGGATTCAAAACGTGCGGTAGAAAACACATCGCTTAAGAAATAACCCAGGATTGACTGCAGGCTGGCAAATTGCTGCGGTAGCAAATAGGCCTTGGCTCGTGCCTGTTCATCAGGCTCATTGCCCAGAATCGTGGGCATGGCATCAAACAGGCGTTTTTTCAGCCGTTCATATTCAGTGTTATACGCATCCAGCAACTTGAAGCCGGCCTCTTGGGATTTCTCATAAGAAAAGGTAAAACCCCATACCTGCTCAAGTTCCTGACGGCTGCAGGCATTGAAATAAGCTTCAAAACCGGACAACAAGTCCATCTTGGTAACCATGACATACACTGGAAACTGAATGCCAAGCTGCTCACGCAGGTCTTGCAGGCGCCGGCGCAAAACGGCGGCATGCTGTGCCCGGTCGGTATCATTGCTACTTAGCAAATCAGCAATACTAATGGTCATCATGACTCCATTAATAGGCTGGCGGCCCCGGTATTTAACCAGCAAATCCAGAAACCCGTTCCATTCTTCCTCATCATTAACGGGGTCGCTTTCATGAGTCGTGTAGCGCCCTGCCGTATCCAGCAAAACCGCATCATCGGTAAACCACCAGTCACAATTGCGGGTTCCGCCCACCCCTTTCAGGGCTACCTTGCCAAACTTGTCTGCCAGCGGGAAATTCAGGCCCGAATTAACCAATGCAGTGGTTTTGCCCGAACCGGGCGCGCCAATAAAAACATACCAGGGCAATTGATACAAATGCGGTTTTGAAAACAGCGCCAGTGATGACGGGTTTTGCGCACCTTCAAAACGGATGTTTTTTAATAAATCAATGGCTTCATCAAACCGTTCAGTCAACAGCCGCAACTCGGCCGTTTCTTTTTCAGGCAAGTTTTCTTCCAGCCTGTTTTTGGACGGTTTGCGCAACTGCCCAAGCAACTGGGCATTCAAACGGCCCTCACGCCATTTTCTCCATAAAATGCGCAGTAACCAAATGGAAAAAATGGCTACAATCACGTAAACACGCACATCCGGGTCTTCCAGCGGATACCACTGGTTAATGGACAGCGAAGCACCCAAAACCCAGATCAAATAACACAGCACAACCAGGCCTAGAAAAGTCCAAACGCCGGTACTGAATAAAAAACTGAAAAAACGGCTAAACATTATTCATTCTCCTGCCTGGCAGGTACGACCGGTGAAACCAGCAAGGTAATTTCAACCCGACGGTTACGGGCCCGGTTGGCAGGTGTATCATTGGGGGCAACCGGATCGGCTTCGGCTTTGCCTTCGGCACGAACCCTGAGTTTGTTATCAAGCCGGGCATCCAGCATTTTCTTGACGGCATCCGCCCGTGCCTGTGAGAGCTCCCAGTTGGACGGAAAACGCACCGTCTTGATGGGCACATTATCGCTATAACCGCTCACCAGAATATTACCCCCGGTCTGGTTCAGGGCATCAGCCACCCGGGACAGGACCGGAAGATACTGGGATCGCACCGCATCCGAACCTGACTCGAACAGGCCATCGCCCCGTAACACCACCACGCTGCGGTCTGCCTCGTCACGCACGGTCAACAGGTCTTCCCTTATTTCAGGTGCCAAAAACCTGGCCAGACGTGCCGGTGAATCCAGCTGAACCGGTATGGCTGTTTCAGGACGGATGGGAGCAACAATCTGCAAGGTAGGAGGCTTCACGCTAATGATGCCGGCAAACAAACGGTCTGACTTGTCTCCCAGCGACCAGGCAAAACCCAAATAAGAAAACAGCCCCAAGGCGACCGCCAACACTGCCACCACCCACAGGGGAATCGGAAGACGCTTGAGCTGGTTTTGTACTGGCGTATCCTGCCAGTGTGCCGAAAGGGCCTGCGGATACTCGCCACGTGCCTTATGCAAGATAAGCAGCAGGCGCTGGCGCAGTGTTTCCAATTGCGAACGGCCGTTATCAGCCACCCGGTAACGCCCCTCAAATCCCAAAGCCAAACAGTAATACAGCAGTTCAAGCAAATCAATATAAGGTGCCGGATTTTGCGACAGTTTAGCCAGCAACTGGAAAAACTTCTCTCCCCCCCAGGTTTCATTGTGAAAAGTCACCAGCAGGCTGTTGGCCGACCAGGCACCACCGCCTCCCCATGGGGTGAGCGCAGCCGCTTCATCCAGGGCGGTACACAGGCAATAGCGGGCACCCAGAATGGTTTCATTGCTTATTCCTGCCTGTTGGGCACGCAATTCGAACAGGCGGATTTCATCAATCAGCCTGAGCCGCAACTCAGACGGTGAGGCGTGCGAACGGGCATTGCGTATTTGAGGTATGAGCACCAGCAAGGGGTTGGCAGCCGCCACTAAAGGGTTTGAACCGCTAATAACATAATCGCCAGGACTCAGGCTTTCCGGCACGGCCTCCAGCCCTGGCTGCCACCCCCACTGTCCCGTGACTCCATCGGTATAATTTCCGGCTTGCATGCTGAATTACCTTTTATCTTGCCTAACGGCCCAGAACTCCATGGTCAGACCCGGAAACTCACCCGCCAGATGCAAAGCAAGCGCACCGGTTTTTTCCAGTTGCTTCCACATCTCGCCATTTTTTTCCAGCGAAAAGTAAAGATGGCCGGCACTATAAGGCAACTGACGCGGTACATTGGGTAACTGCCTGATGGGAATACCTGGCAATTGCAAATGAACCAGGTCACGTATCCGCTCAACCGGCCCCAGCTTGGCCTGTGTAGGAAAATGCATACGCACGGTTTCTGCAGGCATATCGGCATGCACGGCCAGAATCAGGTCGGCCGTCTGCATCAGGTGCAAATCGGGAATCTGCCCAAGCACCAGGCCTTGCCCCTTGTCCTGTAAAGGAATACGAATGGCCTGTTCATCAAGAATTGCCGTCAGGGCACTGTGCAAGACGTCCATAAGGGGCGCAAAACTTAGCAAAAGATTGTCATGCACATAAGCCGGAAAACTGCTCATGCGTTTGCCAGGCTGGGTAAACGTGGCCAAGTCGCTGGCCAGCATCAGGAAATCATGAAAAATCCGCTCGGGGTGCAAATATTCAAGCGACAGCATGTGCCAAAACGCACCCCTATATCGATTAATGGTTTCCAGGGTCATGAACTCGGCCACTTCGGCCACGCCACTGCGCCCGGGCTGTTGCAAGCGGTTAACCAGCAGCTCACTGCGGGTTTCAAGCAGTCCGGCAATCTCCTTGACGAAATTGCCCAGCACCGGGCTGGTGGAATAGGAAACTACCGGTGGTATATATTTATCATCAAGAAGAATTTTACGGTCTTCATTCTTTTCCTTGATGACCGCCAGTGGCATGCCGATCCATTCATCCCCAAAATCCTTTTCAAGCATCAGGCGCAAGCGTAATTTACCGGTTTGTATAACCGCTGTCCCCATGGAAACATCGCAAGAATCAAAGACCTCTTCTTCCATCACGGAATAACGCGCCAATGAGTTTTCCTGCTCATCAAATATGACCTCTTCAGACTCTTCACGATAACGTGGCAAGGCCAGGTAAACCCGCTGCCCGAAAGTGCCCGCAGGCACTTGCAATGCGGCAGGACCGGCAGAGCCATGAAAGCTGAAGGCAGTGCCATCAGGCAAGATCCCCTTGGCTGCGGCAATCACAACCTTTCCCAAGGCCAACGAATCCGTATCCAGCGCCAGTTCACGAAATCCCCAAAAGAATCCGCTGCTGCTTTCCTGGCGAATCCGGGCATTGCAGTCCAGAAAATGTTCAAACTGCTGAAAATGATGCGGCCGAAGAAACATGCCTTCGGACCAGACTATTTTATTTTTACTGTTCATGAAAATGTATGCAATTAATCATTAGCCGCCTGACGGTTCAGGCGGATGGACTGTCCGTCTACATCAATAATGACGCGTGCCTCGTCGGGAGAGAATTGCCAGAATTTGTATAGATTGGTGGTTTTGGCGGCGGGCAATGGAACCAGCAAGCGCCATTGGCTATTGTTCAGGTCACGGAAAGCGGCCACGACACCCAGAAATTTTGCCTGGATATTACCCATGGCCGTCATGACCTCCTTCTGGCCGGGTTGAAGCATGACCGAGCTGATTTCCAGCATCTGGTCGCCCAGGATCTGCTGCGGATTTTGCTGCAGGCTGAAAAAATCCGCGGTTTCAAAGGCAGTGCTGGATTTAAGTTCATAAACCGTTATTTTGACCGGGGCCGATCTGCCTTCAGGATTAGGGTTAATGACAGGTGTCCCCCTTAATTCAACCACATACGGCACGGCTATTTTATTTTCGCTGGCCGCACACCCCGCCAAAGCCATTACCATTGCCAGAACGCCAATTTTCAATAGCCATGACCGCAGCAATCGAAAAGCAAACATAAAACCCTCTTGTTTTAACTATAACTAATTCAGGCTTGACTTAAATATTTCAATAATGAACAAACAAAGCCAATTTAATAAAACAACATATTTCTGTCATGTTTCACATGTACCATGCTGAATCATGGCACATGAAACAAGGCATGAAGCATGTCCGCCCCTGATAATTTCTTTAATTATCAAACATATTTATTACATAAACATTTCTGAACATGAAATACTCAAGCAAAAAATCATTTTCCCTCTTAACCGGCTCAATTTTGCTCAGTCTGGCATTAAGTGCATGCACCACTGCACCCAAAGAACCGCCCAGCCCCTACTCTCCTGAAGAAGAAGTAGCACTGGAGGCCATCAAGACTGAATTTGCCAATGGCAACTACAAAACCCTGATTACACAAATCAAAGCTGAACCCTTGATGCTTACCGGCTCCCTGGCTTTCAGGACCGAAGCCCTTAAATTCCAGGCCTTTAGCGAATGCGTTTCCAAACGAAGAACCGCCTGCGGAAAAACCTTTAATAAAATGCTATCGGGCAACCCCGACTACACGCTGGATCCAGCAGAAAGCACCCACCCCACCTGGGGACCGGTCTTTGAGCGGGAAAACAAAAAAGTCCAGGTTTCACGCCTGCGTGTTGAAAAACAGCTTTCCAGCCAGAAATAAAGCGCTGTGCCCATCACCCTGAGTCAAGACCAAACGCCATTTATGTTGAAACTGTCTATTATCAATACTGCAGATCCTGCCAAACTTATTACTTGCCAACTGCAAATACCGGGTGGAACCATTGGTAGCGGCCCTGAAAATGATATTGTTCTTGCCGATGAAAAACACACCATTGGCAAAATACAGGCAGTATTACGCACAAACGCACAGGGTGATGCCATGCTTGTCAATCTTTGCAGCACCAGCCCCATTTACCTTAACGGGCTTATCCTGGCTTTCAAACAACAGGCCGCTTTTGGAGATAAGGACCGGATAACGCTGGGGTCTTATGTTTTGCAGGCACTGACAGAAACAGCCAGCGAGCCCCTTGCTGCCACGGTTAGCACCGCAACCACCGTTTCAGCTATGCCAGCATCAACGCCGGCCCAAGTCCCGCAAACCGAACTGACACCCGCTTTTACAGAGCCGGCCGCTCCGGTTTCTATTGAAGAACCCGCTCCGGCAGCCCCCACTCCTCCTGCGGAAGATATTTTCGCCGATCTGCTTAATAGCCCAGGTACGCTTCCTGTTGGCGCTCCCATCCAGGCAGAGACTCATCCATTTGAAATACCCAGTGCCAGCGATCGCAATCATGCCGATCCTGTGTCTCTTCTATCGCCACAGGGCGTGCATCAGCCCCTGCACCACCATGACCCTTTATTGATGCTAAGCCGCGATGGAACCGAACAGCACCAGGCAACCATCTTTACAGACAACAGTCCAGGCACCCTCAGACAAACCCGGGAACTGGATAAACACCAGGAGGACAGAATCCTGCAAACCCTGCAGCAGGCTGCTTATAACAACAATCATGAAAACCGCTAAGACCAGGAATAAACAAACTCTCCCTCGGCACACCCCAGTTCCAGTCTGGTAATGGTTTCTGCCTGAAGCGTTGCAGACAATACCTTGCGGCTGACTTCAGGCAATACCGTATTGGTCAAAATGGCATCTACCATACGACCGCCCGACTCCACCTCGGTACAACGCTCGATAATCAGCTTCACCGCATCATCCCCAACGCTGAAATCAATGCCATGATTTTCGTTAATCCGTTGACCAATCCGGCCAAGCTGCAAACGCACGATATTGCCCAGCATTTCGTCTGACAAGGGGTAATACGGCACCACCACCAACCGGCCCAGCAAGGCCGGCGGGAATATGTTCAGCAAGGGACCGCGCATGGCCGTGGCCAGTGCCTGCGCTTCGGGCATCAAGTCAGGGTCTTTGCATAAATCCATCATCAAGTCCGTACCCGTATTAGAGGTCAGGATAATGACGGTATTACGAAAATCAATTTGCCGACCCTCACCGTCTTCCATCCAGCCCTTGTCAAAGACCTGGAAAAAGATCTCATGCACATCAGGGTGTGCTTTTTCTACTTCATCAAGCAAAATGACACTGTAAGGACAACGCCGCACAGCCTCGGTCAGGCGTCCCCCTTCACCATAACCCACATATCCCGGTGGCGCCCCTTTAAGGGTTGACACCGTATGCGCTTCCTGAAACTCGCTCATATTGATGGTGATCAGGTTTTGCTCACCCCCATACAGGGACTCGGCCAGTGCCAGCGCGGTTTCCGTCTTGCCCACGCCACTGGGGCCGCACAGCAGGAAAACACCCACCGGTTTATTCGGGTCTGTCAGGCGGGCACGGGAAGTCAGCACCCGGCGGGCAATCATGTCCAGCCCGTGGCGCTGGCCAATGACCCGCTTTTCAAGCGTATCGGCCAAGCCCAGCACTGACACCAACTGGTCTTTTACCATGCGACCCACCGGAATACCGGTCCAGTCGGCCACCACGGCCGCCACCGCACTGGCATCTACCGAAGGGAAAATCAGGGGGTTTTCACCCTGGCACGTAATGAGTTCAGCCTGTGTTTCCTGCAATTGGGCGCGTATTTGTTCGATTACAGCCTGTTCACGCTCAGGCGTTTCATTCTTCAGCACTTCATGCAATTGCGTCCTTAGCGCCAGCAAACGCGCAACCAATGATTGCTCCACCTGCCAGGCTGCCTCCAATTTCTCCAGGCGTTCACGGGCTACAGCCAAGGATTCATCAATTTTCTCCAGACGCCCGGATTTTTCTATCCCCAACTGCTGCTCACGAATGGCAATGCCCCGTTCAATGCCCAGATGCTCAATTTCACGGCGGACATTTTCAAGCGCCCCAGGCTGCGCATGCTGGCTAATCGCCACGCGGGCGCAAGCAGTATCCAGCAGGGCCACGGCCTTGTCAGGCAACTGGCGGGCCGGAATATAGCGATGGGAAAGGCGCACAGCGGCATCTATCGCCTCATCCAACAACAAGACCTGATGATGAGCCTCAAGATTGGCTGCCAGGCCACGCAGCATGACCAGCGCTTTTGTCTCATCGGGCTCATGAACCTGCACCACCTGAAAACGACGGGTCAGGGCCGGATCTTTTTCAATATACTTTTTATACTCCGCCCACGTAGTGGCACCAATCGTCCGCAGCTGCCCGCGTGCCAGTGCGGGCTTAAGCAGGTTGGCGGCATCACCGGTGCCGGCCGCCCCACCCGCCCCAATCAGGGTATGGATTTCATCAATAAACAAAACAATTGGCTTTTCGCTGGCCTGTACTTCATCTATGACCTGGCGCAAGCGCGACTCAAACTCTCCTTTCATGCTGGCACCTGCCTGTAGCAAGCCAATATCCAGCAAATACAACTGAACCTGCCGCAACGCCGGTGGCACATCGCCCTTGGCCAGGCGAATGGCCAGCCCTTCGACCACGGCCGTTTTACCCACACCGGCTTCACCGGTTAGCAGGGGGTTATTCTGACGCCGGCGCATCAGGATATCCACAATCTGGCGAATTTCCTCATCACGTCCCGAGACCGGATCTATTTCATTGCTGCGGGCACGGGCGGTCATGTCCACCGCATACTGTGCCAGTGCCGATTTACCCTTGCCGTCGGCTCCTGCCGCAAAATCCGGATTGCCACCAGCGACCGACAGCGCCTCATCCCTGTCTTCCACCGAATCTTTTACGATGGATAAGAACTGCCCGGCCAGTACATCGGGCACAATTTTACGGAATTCGGGTGAAATACCATACAATACGTTGCGTAACGAATGAGTCTTCAAAATACCCAGCAACAAATGACCGCCACGAATTTTGCGGGCACCGTATTTCAGGGAGCCATAAACCCAGGCCCGTTCTGTTGCACTATCTATGTGCTCGGACAAATCAGAAATGGACGAAGCACCACCGGGCAATTCAGCAAGCGCGGCCACAATGCCTCTTTCAATGTCATCTGCTTTCAGTTCAAAGTATTTAATTATTTTCTGGAAATCACTGTCATGTTCATGCATGATCTGATGCAACCAGTGCACCAGTTCCACATAGGGATGTCCCCTTAATTTGCAGAATGCGGTCGCCCCCTCAAGAGAACGATAAAGCAATGAATCCAGTTTGCCGAACAGTTCCGTCCGATTGATTTCCGACATATTTATTGATACTAAAATTGATGGGCGTTCCCACGCACAGAGCGTGGTAACGAGACGAGGCTAAATGAAATAATTAATTAGTCGTTAAACTAACAAAACAATATGACGGGATCATGAAGAAACGGGTGCTTCAATTTAATATTACGTTCATACTTCAAGATTAGAATGTATATTTTGTACGCATTTTTTCCTAATGGAAGTTTCTCCTTCTCCTGCTGTCAGACAAGCTTCCCGGCTTCCGCCCGGATTTTGGCAAGCCCTTGAAAAAGAACCCTACAAATACAGCTTTTATCATGTCATGCGCTGGCTGGATGCCTGTGCCGGCATGCGCAAACCATTGGGCAGGGAAAGTTTGCCGTCCCATGAGTCTGTGCGCCTGCGCCAGGAACCCTCTCTGGCTTTTGCAGCATCAACACTTGGCAAGGTTAACCTCGACAAAGACGGCCCACCGGTTATTTCCACGCTGGGCTTTGGGCTGTTTGGCCCCAATGGCCCCTTGCCACTACACCTCACGGAATACGTCAGGGAACGCATTTTCCACCACAGGGACCATACGCTTTCCGCGTTTGCCGATATTTTCCACCACCGTCTGATTACCCTGTTCTATCGGGCCTGGGCCGATGCACAAAGCACTGTCAGCCTGGATCGCAAGGAAAGCCGCTTTACCCGTTATGTGGCCAGCCTGATCAACCAGGGCGAAGACTCCATGCAGTACCGTGACTCGGTCATGGATCACGCCAAGTATTTCTTTGCCGGGCACCTGGTCAGGCAAACCCGCAATCCCGAAGGGCTAACCCAAATACTGTCCACTTTCTTTAACATTCAGGTGAGTATTCAGGAATTCGTACCACAATGGATCAAACTTGAACCAAATCAGCAGCTGCAACTGGGGGGTTCATTGGGTCTGGGCCAGGACACTATTCTGGGTATTGCGGTTCGCGATGCGCAACATAAATTCAGGCTTAAACTGGGTCCCTTAAGCAGACATCAGTTCGATTCATTCCTGCCCGGCACAAAAAATGCCCGCCAGCTTATGGATTGGTTACGGCAATATATTGGTATTGAATTAAGCTGGGATGCCTTGCTTGAACTTGATAAAAATGAGGTAAACGGCATCAGACTGGGGCAGGCTGTCCCTTTGGGCCTGGGCACGTGGATGGGCAAACGTGCCCCCAATCTTGGCCATGCCCGTGATGTGATTATTGATTATGAACAACGCTTTCAACAACAGCAGAAACAAAAACCGGCACGTTCCTAACCAACAGGAATCCATGCCGGCATTTGATTTTACGCTTTAGGTTTTGCCCGCTTGATTTTTTATAACTTTATTCATTGCCAATCTTATAGCCAACCTAGTAGCCAATCGTGACCCCATCGGGGTTGCGCGGGTCAGAATAACCGTACAGCACATTGTCACGCACCTGAATG
Organism: Advenella sp.; assembly: GCA_041656315.1. Classification (GTDB taxonomy): domain Bacteria; phylum Pseudomonadota; class Gammaproteobacteria; order Burkholderiales; family Burkholderiaceae_B; genus Advenella. Next base: position 18,968 of record JBBADT010000005.1, on the reverse strand, counting down.
GTTTGCGTTCGCCCCATGGAAGGTTTCAGGGCAATTGCATAACCCTTTTCCTTTAACAGCGCCAGAGTATCGGGGCTGAAACCTTTTTCAATACGCAGTTCATCGGGCAGCCACTGGTGATGAAACCGTGGTGCCGAAGCGGCTTCAGCGGGGTTCATGCCAAAATCAATGCTGTTCACTATGGTTTGCAACACGGTGGTGATAATGCGCGCACCGCCCGGACTGCCGGTAACCAGCCATGGCTTGCCATCTTTAAGCACCAGGGTAGGTGTCATGGAAGACAACGGGCGCTTGCCTGGCCCTACCGCATTGGCATCGCCGCCAATCAGGCCAAACGCATTGGGCACGCCCGGCTTGGCTGAAAAATCATCCATTTCATTATTCAGCAAGATGCCACTGTTGCCAGCTACAATACCACTGCCAAAATTCAGGTTAAGGGTGTAGGTAACCGCCACGGCATTACCGTTTTTATCGACCACCGAATAATGCGTGGTTTGGTCGCTTTCATAAGGCTGTGGCTTGCCCGGCAAAATTTCCCTGGCAGGCGTAACCTTGTCTAGCGGCATGCCTGCCACCAGGCTGTTGGCATAGCCTTTTGAGGTTAACCCTTTTTGCGGTACTTTGGTAAAGTCAGGGTCACCCAAATATTCAGAACGGTCGGCATAGGCCCGTTTCATGGACTCAGCCATTAAAGTGACTGCTTTGGCGCTGTTATGCCCCATTTCATTCAGGTTTTGGCCTTCTAGCATATTAAGTATCTGAATGACATGAATACCGCCTGAACTGGGTGGCGGCATGGAAACCACCTCATACCCACGGTAAGTTCCTTTTACAGGCTCACGCTCCACCACCTTGTAATTAGCCAGGTCTTCTTTGGTGATGAGGCCATCATGCTTGGCCATTTCTTCAACAATCTGGTCGGCAATGGCTCCTTGATAAAAAGCCGCCGCACCCTCTTTGGCAATTAAGCGCATGGATGCCGCCAGGTCTTTCTGGGCCAGCAAATCACCAGCTTTCAGGGGTTCACCCTCTTTGAAGAAAATAGCTTTGGTGGTGTCCCACTTACCCAGGCTCTCTTTGGTGGCAGCCAGGTTTTCTGCCAATGCATTGCTAACAATATAACCGTTTTCAGCCAGGTCAATAGCCGGTTGAATGACCTGCTCCAGTGGCATGCTACCCCATTTTTTCAGGGCATGTTCCATACCGGCCACGGTGCCGGGTACGCCAACCGCCAAGTGGGTGTACAGGGAACGGCCACCGGCCACATTGCCCTGTTCATCCAGATACATGTCGCGGCTTGCCTTGGCAGGCGCCATTTCACGGAAATCAAGCGCAATGGTTTGGTCACTGTCCTTGTCGTGCACCATCATGAAACCGCCACCACCCAGGTTACCGGCATTGGGCAGGGCAACCGCCAGGGCAAAGCCAATGCCTACCGCCGCATCAACCGCATTGCCGCCTTTTTTCAGGATATCCAGACCAATGGCAGAGGCCAAGTGCTGCTCGGTAGCCACCATCCCGTTATGTGCAATAACCGGATGGAAAATATCCATGTTGTAGTCATACTTGACCTGCGGCATTTGGGCCACTGGTGCCTTGGCCTGTACTGGCGTTACCGGCCCGACTACAACCAATGCTAGCGTCAGAGAGGCCACAAGCGTACTGCGTTTTATTTGAATCAACATAACTCCTCCTTTATTATCCCTGAGGTTCAGGAAACTAATATCCTCGCTTCAATCCCTCCAGATTGCGCCGGTCACGCTTGGTAGGGCGGCCATGCAAGATGGTGTCAGCAGGTTCATTGGCCAATCTTCGTCTTTCTTTTTCCGCTTCGCGAGCCTGAATGCTTTCTTGCGTTTCTTCATACAGCAACTGGGCCACCGGTGCCGGCCCACGCACTGCGCTTAAAGCTTTTATTTCCACCATTCTGCTGGTTTGCTCTTGCCGGATAGCCAGCATATCACCCACCTTGACCTCTCGGGCAGGTTTGGTGCAGGATTGCCCGTTAAGTTCAATCCTTCCCTTGCCAACTTCGGTAGCGGCCAGCGAACGGGTTTTATAAAAACGGGCGGCCCATAACCATTTGTCTATACGAATTTTTTCCAGCTGAGTCATGTTCAATAATAAAATGATAAGTATCTGCCAATGATACTATGGCAGGGCGCAATCGTCTTGCTGTCTCTATCAGGAAATACCCTTCCAGGCCATGCACACCCGTGCGCAAGCACCCCAACAGCCTTTTATTCACCAGACTTCATTCTTTGCCTGTCTTTAACTTTGCCAAAGAGACCCTATATAATTGTCCTGAACATTATTTATTCCCAGACTGAATCCATCCATGAAAAAATTACTATTTAGCGCCCTAGCCGTATTCGGCCTGTTCTTCCAACCTTCTGTACAGGCTGAAGAAGTGGGCTGTGTCAGCACCACCTGGCGCGTGGTCAACAACGACAAAGTTTGTGTCCAATCTTTCAATGACCCGGATATCGAAGGCGTTGTGTGCCACTTGTCGCACGCACAAACCGGGGGTATTTCAGGCGCGCTGGGTTTTGCCGAAAACCCTTCGCGATTTGCCATTTCCTGCCGTCAGGTTGGCCCCATCAAGGCGACAAAAGCCATTCCAGACAAAAAAGAAAATATATTCACCCAGCGCATGAGCCTGTTATTCAAAGATCTGAATGTCACCCGCCTGCTGGACAAACCCAATAACACGCTGGTTTACCTGGTGGTCAGTGAACGGGTAATTGAAGGCTCTCCCTACAACAGTATCTCAGGCGTCCCCTTAATGCCCTGGGGCGAAAAACTGCCTGAAGTCACCTTCAAGAAATAAGCACCGTACTTCCTGTTCCAACCCGCTTCTCCCCCGTCCTTGCATCAAGGGCGGGTTAAATTATTTTCAATGCCATGCCCATTTCTATCCTGAACCGGATCAACCTTGACGCACCCTACTGGTCTCCCTGGAAGCATCGTTTCCCTGCCTCGCAGCAAACCATCACCAGCGTCCATGCCTTCCTGAACCAGGATCGAGCAGCACACCTGCCCGTTACTTTCGTTCCCCAGGAAGCCCTTCCCGAGGGCATGGCCTATGAAACTTTTATTTATGAAACCGGCAATGTCCCCACCCGTGACGGCCTGCATGACTACTTCAATGCCCTGTGCTGGTTTACCTTTCCCAATACTAAAATCCGTCTTAACCAGTTACAGGCGGCACAAATAGAACAAGCTGGCGTAAACGATACCCGCGGCAAAATACGCGACGCCATTACCGTTATAGATGAAAACGGTTTTCTTATACAGTGCCCCGACGTGCTCTGGCAGGCTTTGCAGGCCAAACAATGGCACACCGCTTTCGTAACGCTACGCCCCCTGTGGCGCCAAACTCGGGTTATTGCTTTCGGCCACGCCCTGTTGGAAAAGCTGGTTGCCCCTTACAAGGCCATTACCGCCCATGCCATACGGATACCCAACACGCTTTGCTTGCCAGATAACACGGCAAACCTGGCCAATAACAATACCAGTTCAGTAACTCAAGCCAACCCGAACGGTCCGGCGATTTTCTGTGCCGAAGCCATAAAGCAGGTAGATGAATATCTGGCTACTTTCCTGGCACCCGAAACCTTGCAGGAAAAACCGTTCATTCCTTTGCAAATCTTTGGCATTCCGGGCTGGCATGAAGACCAGGCAAACGAAGATTTCTATAACGACCGTAAAGTATTCAGAATACCTAAATAAGTAGCCGTACCAGCCACTCCTAAATAAGCAAACGAACCAACCACCCCCAATCCACCCGCCATTTAGCCTAGCACCCAGCTCTTCAATGCATCCGCGGGCCTTAAAACAACCAAAGCGTGATGACACTACCGATGCAGCGACTTCGGCGCGAAGCGGCGTCGGAGCAAAGCGGTAGTGTCATCACGCTCTGCCTGCCAAGAACCCAGCCAACACACCCTTGCCAATAAAAATAAATCTAGAAATAAAATCCAAAAAACCATCAAACATTGCCAAAATCCACCTAATAGTTTCATAAACTAAAAAGGCCGGATTTACACCACCAGTTTGCTCCGACGCCCCTGCGGGCCGAAGTCGCTGCACTGGTGGTGTAAATCCGGCCCTGAGACATTGTGCCTTGCCGAAATAAAAAGCTGAAAATTTTCTAAATTATTCCAAACGCTGTTAATGATTTGTACAACATATACAGGCTGATCGAAAACAGTAACAAAGCAAAAATCCGCTTTAGCCTGTCAACCGGCCAGGTATGCGCACACTTCGCCCCAAGCGGTGCCAACAACACACTCATGGTAATAAGCACCAACAAACCCGGCCAATACACATAACCCAACATCCCGTCCTGAATACCCACCGTTTCAATCCCGGAACTCACATAACCAATACTGTTGGCAACCGCAATAGGAAAGCCCAACGCCGCAGACGTTGCCACCGCATTCCGGATAGGGACATTACACCAAACCATAAACGGCACCGATAAAAAGCCGCCACCCGCACCCACCAGGCCGGAGATAAACCCGATCCCGGTGCCTACTGCCGTACGGCCAGCCACACCCGGTAACTGGCGTGACGCCTTGGGCTTTTTATTTTTTAGCATATTGATGCCAGAATAACCCACAAAAACCGCAAAAAACAGGGCCAGCCAAGCCATGCTGATAAACCTGAAAGCGACGCCTCCAGCCAGCAAGCCACCCAAAATAATGCCGGGCACCAGGGAAAAAACCACCGACCACAAAATGCCGCCTCTTTTATGGTGTGCGCGCATGCTGGATAGCGACGTAAACACAATCATGCTCATGGAAGTCGCAATTGCTGAATGCACCACGATATCAGCAGGCATTTGCTGCCAGGTAAACAACATGGTAAGAAAAGGCACCAGAACCATTCCACCGCCAATACCCAGCAAACCGGCCATAAAACCACCAAACGCACCCAGTGCCAACAGGGCGACAATCATTCCAAAGCTTAAAATCATTACTTCAAGTTACCTGATAAAAATTGCTGTAAACGGGCGCTCTTGGTATGGCCGAAAACCTCGGCGGGCGTCCCTTGCTCTTCAACACTACCCTGATGCAAAAACATCACCTGTGAAGCCAGGTTACGGGCAAAACCCATTTCATGGGTCACCACAATCATGGTACGGCCTTCTTCGGCCAATTGTTGCATAACCTTCAACACATCGCCTACCAGTTCCGGATCAAGGGCTGAAGTGGGTTCGTCAAACAGCATCACCTCGGGCTCCATGGCCAGGGCACGGGCAATAGCCACACGCTGCTGCTGCCCGCCAGACATCTGGGAAGGATATTGTTTTTCTACCGCTGCAGACAACCCCACCTTGTTCAGATAATGGCGGGCCCGTTCAATGGCTTCATTTTTTTTAATACCCATAACATGCATGGGTGCCTCTATCACGTTTTCCAACGCCGTCATGTGTGCCCATAAATTGAAATGCTGGAACACCATGGCCAATTTAGTCCTGAACAATTGAAGGCGTTTTTCATCAGACACGCGCAAACGGCCTTTTTTATCCTGGACAACCGTCAGTTCCTCACCATTCAGCAACACACTGCCACTATTGGGTTGCTCAAGAAAATTGATGCAGCGTAAAAAAGTGCTTTTACCAGAACCGCTTGAGCCAATCAAGGCAATCACGTCTCCGGCACTGGCCTGCAACGAAACGCCTTTCAGGACTTCGTTTTGGCCATATGATTTATGTATTTTTTTAACATCCAGTTTATACATGGCTTTCCTAATTGTTTTCGTATGCCAGAAAGGCCAGTGCACGGCGTTCCACCCGCCTGAATGCCCAAACCAGTACAAACGAAATTGACATATACAAAAGTGCCGCTGTGCCATACGAGGCAAAGGTTAGATAGGTGGCCGCATTCGCATCCCTGGCCACTTTAAGAATATCGGGCACCGTGGCCGTAAACGCCAGCGAAGTGGCATGCAGCATTAAAATGACTTCATTGCTGTAAGCAGGCAAGGCACGGCGCAAGGCGGAAGGAAGAATAATGCGGGTGTACATTTTCCAGCGTGACATGCCATAGGCCCTGGCCGCATCTAGCTCGCCGTATGGGGTGGCTTTTATGTAGCCGGCAAAAATCTCTATGGTGTAGGCCAGGGTATTGAGTAGCAGTGCCAACACCACACAGTTATAACCGCTTATGAAAAAGGTGTACAACAGGGGCGTGTCACGTACAAACTCAAGCCCCACGATACCACTATAAATCAGCAACAGCTGTACATAAAATGGCGTACCCCGGAAAACCCAGCTAAAGAACCAGACCGGACCGCTAATGAATTTGTTTTTGGAAACCCGCATGACTGACAGCGGTAAAGCCAGTACAAAACCCAGCACCACCGACAGGGTTAAAATCCATAAAGTGACGGCCAGTCCCGAAAACTGGGTACCATCCCAGTACAAAAACGGCTCCCAATATTCATTGATGATGGTCAGGAAATTTTCAAATGACTCAATCATAAATGAGCCTCACGCACGCCAACAGAATATTTTTTCTCAAGCCACCACAACACAATACTTGAAACAGTGGTCAGCGCCAGATAAATCAGGCCGGCCACCGAAATGAACAGGAACATGCTGGCTGTTGCACGACCTGCCGTTTGCGTTACCTGGACCAGATCAGACAGGCCGATAATGGACACCAGGGCAGTGGCCTTCAACAACACCAGCCAGTTGTTGCCAATGCCCGGCAAGGCAAAGCGCATCATCTGCGGAAAAAGGATACGGCTGAAAACCTGCCAATCACTCATGCCAAATGCCTTGCCCGCTTCCAGCTGCCCTTTGGGCACTGCCAGGAAAGCACCACGGAATGTTTCTGCAAAATAGGCACCATAAATGAACCCGATGGTAAGCACCCCCGCAATAAACGGATCAATTTCCAGCATGGGCAAACCCAAGGCATCGGTAATATTGTTAAGACCCATTTGAATGCTAAAGAAGATAAGCAGCATCAGGACCAGATCGGGTACGCTGCGTACCAGCGTTGTGTAGGCTTGGGCAATCCCCTTGAACAGTAAATTGCCGAACAGTTTTGCGCTTGCCCCGATCAGACCCAGCAAAAAGGCCACCAGCAGCGACAAAAGTGCCAACTTGATGGTTTCCAAAGTGCCGTCCAGAATCTGGCCGCCATAGCCATGCAAAAACATGTGTGTCCCTTAAAAACAAAAATGATTGAGCAACCCGCGATTGCTCAATCAAGCGATTACTTCAATTGATTGTGATGCCACTCGGGCTTATGCTTACTTGGCCTGCATCAGGCCGATTTCGCCAGGCTGAAAATACTTGCCGGCAATTTCCGCAATTGTACCTTCTGCAGCCAGCTCATTGATGGCTTTATTAATGGCCTCTTTCAATTTCACATCGGATTTGCGCAATCCCATGGCAATTTCATTGGTCAGGATAGGGTCACCAGACAACACTTCTCCAACAAACTCAAAGTCCCTGCCCTCTGGAGTGACCAGAAAGCCGGCAATCGCATTGGGTTTTTCAAGCAGGGCAGCATCAAGACGGCCGGCCCGCAAATCGGCATAGGTTTGTGACTGGTCCTGGTAGGATACAATTTGCACGCCCCCCTTGCCCCAGGCTTTTTTAGCAAAAGCCTCCTGGGTGGTGCCCTGCAACACGCCCAGGCGCTTTCCACTTAAGGATTCTGCGGTTGGCAGGGTGCCACTGCCTTTTTTGGCAATCAACTGGGTGGGAATGGCATACAGGGGATCAGTAAAGTCAATGACCTTTGCCCGTGCTTCAGTTGCGGTCATGCTGGAATGAATAACATCGAACTTGCGAGCCTGAAGGGCTGGGATCAAGCCATCAAAAGACTGCTCGACCCAAACACATTTGGCGTGCAGTTTGCCGCAGATGGCATTGGCTACATCCACGTCAAACCCCTCCATTTCGCCTTGGGCATTTCTGTATTCAAAAGGCGGATAGGTGGCTTCCACGCCAATACGGATTTCTTTCCATTCACTGGCAGCAGCAAGATTTCCCACTCCAAGAATAGAACATGCCAATCCTGCAGCAATCAATATTTTTCTGATTTTCATGCCTGAATTTCCTATGCAAATTGATCAAAAAACGGAAGGTAAAACAAGCACTTTCCATTCAATACAGAAAGTTTTCCTATCCGACATAAGCCGATAATAACCGCAAGGCCTGTTTATTGCCACTAGGGAACACCTTGATTTTGACACATCCGGGGCAAGGCCAAAAAGCGGGGCACTGGCCGCAATCTGATACACTATGTTTTTTGCGGATTTTCAACGCTGATTGCTTTTTCTTTATAGCCTTACACCATGACCCTCTCTTCAGAATCCGGCCAGCCAGCAGTCTGTCCCTTTATCACCCCCATCCACCCGGTTCAGCTTGAAGGCTTTGGCGTTATTCTCCAACCCATGCGGCTGGCCCACGCAGAAGGTCTGAAAAATGCCGCTAGTGACGGTGAACTCTGGAACCTGGTGTATACCTCGGTGCCCGAACCGGGCCAGGAAAAGGCCTATATTGAAGCTGCCCTAAAGGGTCAACAAGACGGCCACATGCTGCCGTTTACCGTCCTTGACGCCAAAACCAAAAAAATAATCGGCACCACCCGGTATCACGATATTGTCGCGGATATTGCCCGGCTTGAAATTGGCTATACCTGGTATGCCAAATCCTGGCAACGCACCCATGTGAATACCGCCTGCAAATACCTGCTGCTGTTTTATGCCTTCCAAAGCCTGCAGGCCAATGTCGTGGGCTGGCGAACCGACATCATCAACCACACTTCACAAAAAGCCATTGAACGGTTGGGTGCCAAAAAAGACGGGGTCTTGCGTGGCCATGCAAGGCGTCGTGACGGCTCCATCAGGGATACGGTCATGTACAGCGTTACCCGTGAAGAATGGCCTGCCATTAAAAAAGCATTGAAACCTTGAAAGACCTGCTAATCTCGTTATTGCCAATTTGTCTGTATCTGGTTCTTGGCCTGTTCATTGGCAAAATCCTGCCTGCCACCCAGTCAGCCCGTTTGGCTCGCCTGATCACGCCTTTTGTCTGGTTGCTGCTGTTTGCGATTGGTTATAAGTTTGGCCTGCAACTGGAAAACCTGCAAAACGTAACGCAAATCCTGGGCATTGCCATGGCCTATGCGCTGGGCACTACGGTCTTTTCTTTCATTGGCTTATGGATGCTCTTTCCAAAAGGCCCCAAAACCACTGCCGAAGCCACCTCTGACTTTGGCATTTGGCATGTAATTTGGGAGTGTGGCATTGCCTTTGTCTTTATCCTGGCGGGTATTGGCCTGGCCAAGTTATTGCTAATGGCACAACTCAATACCGAACTGCTGCCTTCGGTTGAAACTTTCCTGTACATATTGCTGGTGCTCATTGGCATAGACCTGGTCAACGCCCCCATTTCCTTCAAGTTCCTGCAATTCAGGACCATTGTCACGCCAATCGTGGTTATTCTGTTTTCACTGTTTGGCGGTGCCTTCGTTGCCTGGTTAATGGGTATGGATATCCGTAATGGCCTGGTCATGTCTGCCGGTTTCGGCTGGTTCTCACTGTCTGGTGTCATGGTTACAGCTCGTCTGGGGGAGTTCTACGGTGCCACGTCCCTGATGACTGACCTGTTCAGAGAATTGCTCTCTATCGTAGTGCTGTTTTTTCTGGGCGCGCGCCACCCGGTACCTGCCATCGGCACAGCCGGCGCAACGGCGCTGGACACCACCCTGCCCATTATCAAGAAAATGTCGGGTAACCATTACATAGCTACCGCCATTTTCAGCGGAGCGGTACTTAGCCTTGCTGCTCCCTTCCTTCTGGCCTGGCTGCTTACAATGTTCAATTAATCCAGCAGGCCCCAGGCCTGTTTCACCTGTACGCAAACCTTGCGTTCAAGCTCCAGACGCGCCGGGTGAAAAAAACCAAGTTCCTGTCCATCTTGCAGGCGTGCGGTGTATTTATAACGCTCGCCTTTGAAAACACGGCTTAGCACCTTTACCTCAATCCCGTTTTCCACCACCCTGACGTGCTCGGGCCTTACCAGGATGGCCTGCCGGGTTGATCCCAGTGAAGAAGAAAGCAATTGCATGACTTCCGGGCCCGACAAAAGACGGTTATCGGTATGGCGGTGTACATGCAGAACCGAACCCTGCCCAATGAAACGGGCCACCCAGGTATTTTGCGGATACTGGTACAGTTGCTCGGGCGTATCCCACTGCTCCAGCCGGCCGTGATTCATCACGGCTATACGGTCGGCCAGTGCCATGGCTTCCGCCTGGTCATGCGTGACATACACAAACGTTGCCCTGGTTCTGCGATGAAACTCACGAAAAGTCTCTTCCATGGAAGCGCGCAAATGTTGGTCCAAGTTAGCCAATGGCTCGTCCAGTAGCACAACGTCGGGATGTGACACCAGACAGCGAGCCAAGGCAACACGCTGGCGCTGGCCACCGCTAAGATCTTGCGGTGCCCGTTCAGCCAGATGGGACAGATTAACCGTGTCCAGTGCCTGCATTACCTGCTGCCGGTAGTCTTCTCCTTTGACCCCTTTCAGTTTCAGGGCGTAACCGACGTTGTCCATCACATTCATGTGAGGCCATAATGCGTACGACTGAAACACCATGCTCATGTTGCGCTGTTCTGGCGACACGTGCAGATTGTTTCCAGCCAGTAGCCTGCCATCAACCTGAATCGTTCCCTGGTCTACCTGTTCAAAGCCGGCCAGCATACGTAACAAGGTTGTCTTGCCGCATCCACTTGGACCCAACAATGCCACAAAAGAACCTGCAGGTACCTCAAGGCTGAACTCATTCACCACCGGGGTCTTGCCAAACGATTTTACTACCCTGTCCAATACTAGCTGCGCCATGGAATAACCCCTTTTGGCAGATTGCGTCCCAATATACCCAACACCAGCATTAACAACGCAATCATCATAACAATCAATACGGAAATGGCCGAAGCCAGCACCGTTTCCCCACCATCTTCAAGATTAAAAACCAGTACTCCCAATGTTTCATTGCCAGCACTCCATAACAGTGCCGAAACGGTCAGCTCATTAACCGCAATCATGAATACCAACAGGAATCCGGCAAAAGCCGCAGGCGCCAGCAGGGGAAATATGATGTCGCGCCATCTACGTACCATGGAAGCACCACATAACTGGGCAGCTTCTTCAAGTGCACCGTCAAACTGCAGCATACTGGCATGGACAGGTTTGAAACTGACCGTCAAAAAACGCGACAAATACGCAAACAGGATAATGCCCAGACTGCCATACAAAGTGATTTGAAAAATGGGAATAGGCTTGGCAAACAGCAAAATACAGGCAATCGCCAGCACCACGCCGGGCAAGGCATAAGGCACATCCACCAGCATCAGGAGAAATGAATACAAACGGCGCGGACGCCTGACGATAACATAAGCCAGTGGCAACGCCAGGAAAGCCAGAATAAATGCGGCACTGAGTGACAGAAACATACTATTTTCAAACGCACGCCAGGTTACACCCTGCCCGGCAAGCATATACGCATAAGCAGAAAAACTGATATTGTCATGCCGCAGGGGCACCCCAATGGCAGGCACCAGTGAACTGGCCACCAAAGCCAAGACCGGCAGGACCAGAATGAGCGTAATAATCAGACCCAGGCCAACTTCACAGCCAAGCCGCGATGTGCCCAAATCAAAGGCCAGCGGCTTGCCCGGCATGCCAAGCAAAGGCATTTTTGACTGAAACCGATGCTGAACCCACACGCCCACCATGGCAATCGCCCCCACAATGACTGACAGGCTTGAGACTTCATTTAGCATCAACGGCCCGAAATCAGCCATTTTCTGGTAGATAAGCGTAGGCAGCACATAATAAGAAGCCGGGATACCCAGCATGGCCGGGATACCGAAATTACCCAGTGCCGAGACAAAAGCAATGGCCGCACCAGCCAATATGCCGTTTTTGCACAACGGAAAAATCATGTCCAGCATGATGCGATACTGGGAAGCGCCACTTAGGCGAGCGGCTTCAACCAGTTCTTTGGGTAGCACCAGCAAATTGGTTCTTACTGACAAAAAAACCAAAGGGGCATGCTGAATCCCCATAAGCAGGGCAATACCCCAATCGGAGTACAGGGGCTGCCGGCTACCCAGCGCCGGGGCAATCCCCAGGAGCTGCAACAGGGCACTGCCAGGCCCCATCAGCTGCAACCAGCTTAAGGCGGTAACCTGGGGCGGAATCATCATGGGCAGCATAAACATGAACACCCAGAACGACTTACCACGGATATTGGTCAGGGCAATGAAAAAAGCCAGTCCTGCCCCCAGCACCAGCGCCAGCAAGGTTGCCAGCACACTGGTATACAAACTGTGCCAGGTGGCCTGCCAGGTGGCCGAAGACCGCAACACTTTCCAGAAACTGGATTTTTCACCCGCCACAATATCGGCCAATGCCTCGCCCAGCAATCGCAGGCTTGGCAAGACATTGACCAGGAAAATAATAAACAGCAGGCCCAATACCCACCAATGCCGGCTTGGGTTCCTGAGAGAAGAGAGTTGCGGATGTGACATGAAAAAGAAAGGCTCAGGCGCTTATGTTTACACACAAGCGCCTGATTTTAAACCACCGTTAGAAAATCAGTTGAACAGTTTACTAAAACCTTCCTTGTCTGTTTCCGAATTTTCCAGTGCCTTGGCCGCATCAAAAGACAATAGCTTGATCTGGCTGCGCTCGGGGAAACCTTCTGGGGTTTTCATGCCATTGCGGGCAGGCAGGTAGCCTTGCTCTAGCACCAGCTGCTGGCCTGGTTCAGACAAAACAAAGTCAACAAATTTGCGGGCCAGTTCAGGCTGTTTGCTGTCTTTCATGATGGCAACCGGCTCGGTAACCATGCTCACGCCTTCAGCAGGAAAAACAAATTCAATCGGCGCACCCTTGGCTTTTTCACGAATAGCCATGTAGTCGGCCAGCACGCCATACGGACTGGTACCAGAAGCCACGGCAGTTAGGACGCTACCATTGCCTTTGAGTGCGGAAGCACCATTTTCCTTGAGGCTTTCATAAAATCTCCAGGAAAAATCTGGATTAGCGGTAATCGTGGACAAGTGAATTAAGGCAGCACCAGAATACAGCGGGCTGGGCATGGCAACCTGGTTTTTATATTCGGGCTTGAGCAAATCCTTCCATGAGGCCGGTTTTTGCTGTGCATTGGCATGATGGGCAATCCCGGTGGTAATCAGCTTGGTGCCATGATAGTAGCCGTCCTTGTCAAACAGGGCCGGGTCATACGCTTTGCTTTCTGCCGACGGATAGGCCGCCAGAATACCCTCTTTTTTCAGCTGTTCCAGCGTAACGCTGTCGGCAATCAGCAAGACATCGGGTTTGACTACGCCGGCCGCCATTTCGGCGCGCAGCTTGGTCATGAGTTTAGTGGTGCCATCGCGTACCCATTCAACCTTAGTACCCGGGTTGGCCTTCTCAAAGGCATCCACCGTCATTTGTGCATCTTGCGCAGGCTGGCTGGTATATAACACCAGGGTTTCAGCCTGCAGGGAACCACTAAAAACAACACCAACCAGCATGGCTGAGACAGACAATACACGGAAATTCATATAACCCTCGGAATAATGGCATCAAGCAGAACGGATTTTACATTTTTTGGCAAGCTTACGGCAGCCTGTTTACATGATTGTGACAATCAACCTCATACAGAAAAATGGCATGATTCCGCATGACAAAATTGTGCCAGCCTCTTTCCGGGAACGGCTGGCAACGCTGTCATGAAATGGTATGATTACCTGTCAATATAAATAAATTATTTCCCCGGGACACCATAATGCCTTTGATCGACTGGTTATTCGCCTTGCTTGTCATTGTGGTATGGGGCGTAAATTTCATAGCGATCAAATTCGGGCTGGTTGATTTTCCACCTTTGTTGCTGGGTGCCTTGCGTTTTATGGCGGTTGTGTTTCCGGCCATTTTCTTTATAAAGCGCCCCAACATTCCATTCAAGCTGCTACTGGTATATGGGCTAACCATTAGTTTCGGGCAGTTTGCCTTCCTGTTTACCTCGCTGGCGGTTGGTATGCCAGCCGGGCTAGCTTCCCTGCTTTTGCAGGTACAGGCATTTTTCACGGTATTACTGGCCGCCTTGGTACAACATGAAAAAATCAAACCCCATAACCTGCTGGCCATTGGCATTTCCTTAATTGGCCTGTTTATTATTAACGCCAATGCCAGTGCCGGGCACCCCATTCCCGCTTTGGGGTTGCTTTTTATTTTTCTGGCCGCTTTTAGCTGGTCCACCGGCAATATTGTTATCAAACAGGCCAAAAATGTAAACATGCTAAGCCTGGTGGTTTGGGGTGGTACCATTCCCATTATTCCATTCCTGCTTAGCTCATGGATTTTTGAAGGTGGCGATCTTATGGTGGCCAGTCTGCAATCGGTTAGCTTTACCGGCATTGCCGCTATCATGTACCTGGCTTACGGGGCAACACTGGTAGGTTATGTTTTATGGGGACGCCTGCTGGCCAAGCACCCGGTTGGCCTGATTGCCCCGCTTACCTTGCTGGTTCCGGTAGTTGGCCTGCTTTCTGCCACATGGGTCCTGGACGAAAAACTGTCCACCCTGCAATGGCTGGGGGGTACAGTAGTGATGCTGGGCCTGATTGTCAACATCTTTGGTCCCAGGCTGCGTAAGCTGGTTTTCGCACATTGAACCCGGCAAAATACATTTGCAAATAAAACCAAACAAATTTTTACCTTGTGACTAAAGATATAAGCCTGATTTGCCATTACACTTGTAACCGCACATCCTGAAACATTTAAGGCCTTGATTATGGGGAAATAAACCCTATATCTACCATCAAAGCCCTACCCGCTCGGAGCATTGTTATATGGATATTATCTGGGAAATAATCATTGGTTTTCTGGTTGGTCTCGTGGCTCGTGCGCTTATGCCCGGTTCCCAGTCGTTGGGATTAATCATGACCACCCTGCTGGGTGTGGTTGGCTCATTGGTTGCCACCCATTTAGGCGTTGCTGTGGGCATTTACGAGGCCGGCAGCAGTGCACGCTTTATTGGCTCGGTCGTTGGTGCCATGATTGTCCTGTTTGTTTACGGCTTAATCACCAAAAACAAATAAATGCACGCTTTGTCAATTGCGTGCCGTGGCACACGCAATTTTTAAGGAAAACATAATGATTCAGTCCCGTTTCGGTGACCAATCAAGCTCTCGCAATCATTCCGGCGTCATCAGCAAGGTGGCAAGCCTGGCAAAAAAAGCGGGCAAGCCTGTTATTGAAAAGGCCCTGTTCCTGTTTTTTGCCGTACAAAACCCTAAAACACCGGCCTGGGCAAAACGCGTTATTTACGGTGCGCTGGCCTATCTTGTCTTGCCGGTCGATGCCATTCCCGACCTGATGCCGATTGCCGGTTTTACCGATGACCTGGGCATTATTACCGCAGCCCTGGCAACGGTCTCTTTGTATATTACCGCCGATGTTAAGCAACAGGCACGGCAAACATTAGACAAGTGGTTTGAATAAAGGCAATAATCGTTTATTTGCATTACTCACGATTATTTATGCCGCAACACTCACTCAAGGATTACTGGATAACCGAAACCCTAAGACTTAGGGAAGAACATTGGGGGCCCATTGAAGACGCCACCCTGCTCCACCAGATCCGTCACAGCACAGAACCAGTCAGCCATAAAATCATCCAGCGTGCCACCCTGATTGCCAAACGGGACGGACTGGCTGCCACTATCGAAAAATGGAGTGGCAACGCACGCCTGGCTTTTTGGGCCATGGCACTGTTGGCTATTTTTGCTGGTATCGGCATGGCGGCCAGTGCCCTGGGCACAGGGCATGTCAATCTGCTGCTGGCACTGGTCGCCTTGCTGGGCCTGCATGCCATCACCTATGTATTCTGGCTACTGTCTTTTTTGGCTCCGTACCATGGCGGCACCCTGCTGGGCCAAGCCTGGCTTTGGCTGGGCAAGAAACTGGCACGCGGCCCCGATGCCACCCTGGCCCCCCAGGCGTTTATTAATATTCTCAACCAGAACAACGGCCTGCGCTGGCTGCTGTCATCCATCAGCCATGGTATATGGGTTGTAATGATGACGGCAGGTATTATGACCATGCTGGCCCTGCTGGCGGCAAGGCAATACACCTTCGGCTGGGAAACCACCATCCTGCCTGTTTCTTCCTTTGTGTCCATCACCCAAGGCATTGGTTTTTTACCGCATTTCCTGGGTTTTTCCATTCCTTCAGCCGATATCATCCAGCAAAGCAGCGGCCTGAAAACCGCTGGCCCCGAATCACAGGCCATCTGGTCTTCCTGGCTGATTGGCGCAATCATGGTTTACGGTTTGCTGCTGCGCCTGGCCAGCCTACTGCTATGCCTTTGGAAAACCCGGCAAGCCATGCGTCAAATACAGATTGATGAAACCCTGCCCGCCTATGTCGGCCTGGTAGACCGCCTGTCTGCACACAGCGAACATATCGGGGTGGATGCCCCCGCCCCAGCCTTGCAAACCGCCCGGCGCAACACCCTTCCTGCATTGGCACCGGCAGGCAGCCCACTGGTCGTGGGGCTGGAATTAAGCCCGCGCGCGCCATGGCCGCCCTTTGCACTGTCCGCCACCGTCCATGACCAGGGCAAGCTGGAAAGCCGGGAACAGCGCCATCAGCTGCTGGCACAAATAACCAACCAAACCGTACCGGCCCTCTTGATTGTGTGTGATGCCGCGCAAACCCCCGATCGTGGTACCCTGCATTTCATTACCGACCTGTCCAACCTGGTTTCGCACACCGATATCTATCTGTTAACAAATCAGAACCAGCCGGAAAACCGTCTTCCATTATGGAAAGAACGCCTGCAACAGGCGGGTTTTGCTGATGAACAGTTGCATGAAACACCGCAAACGCTGTCGCAATGGATACAGGCAAATTGAATATGGAAACGAATCAAGTCTTGCATCTGGCCGTTGTTGGCCACACCAACACGGGTAAAACCTCTTTATTAAGAACCCTTACCCACGATACCGGGTTTGGGGAAATTGCCGATTTTCCGGGCACCACCCGCCATGTGGAAGGTGCCCGCCTGTTCCTGAACGGGCAAGCCGCAGTTGAACTCTTCGACACCCCGGGGCTGGAAGACGGTATTGCCCTGCTGGATTACCTGGACCAGCTTAAAGCGCAGGCCGGGCAAGGTTCCTCGCGTTTTGATGGCCCTGGCAGCATTCACCGTTTTCTGGACACGCCGGAAAGCAGCCGGCGGTTTGAGCAGGAAGCACGCGTATTGCGCAAGCTGCTGGAATGTGATGCCGGTTTATACGTGATTGATATTCGCGATCCCGTGCTGGCCAAACACCGCGATGAGCTGGCCATTTTAAGCCGTTGCGGCAAGCCGTTGGTGCCCATTCTGAATTTCATGCATAGCAGCCCCAATTACCTGCAAGACTGGAAAGAAGCCCTTGGAAACCTGGGCCTGCATTTAAGCATTGAATTTGATACGGTTGCACCCGCTTTGGATGGCGAAGAGCAGCTTTACCAGAAACTAGCCCTGGTGCTGGATACCCATGCCAATACCCTAAAAGCCCTGTCGGCAGATATTCACAAGCAACGCAAGCTGCGGCGGGAAATTGCCTACAACATGATTGCCGAGCTCCTGATTGATGTGGCGGCCTACCGTTACACCAGCCCGGGTGATGATGAAAGCATTAAAAACGCCACCACTCTGTTGCAAGACGTGATCCGCCTGCGCGAACAGGAAAGCATACAGGCACTGCTGACGCATTACCGTTTCCGGCCAGAAGACTACCCCGACCAGCCTTTGCCTATTGAAGAAGGACGCTGGGGCATGGACCTGTTCCATCCCCAGGCCCTGATGGAAATGGGCATTCAGGTGAGCAAAGGGTTTGTGGCCGGTGCCATGGCCGGTGCAGCGGTAGATGTCATGTCTGCCGGCCTTAGCTTGGGTACCGCCACCCTGATTGGCGGCGTGATTGGCAGCGTATGGCAAGGTGTGGACAAATTTGGCAAGCGCATTCTGGGCAAGCTGCAGGGTTACCGGGAAATTTCTCTTGATGATGCGATTATCCGTCTTCTGGGTATACGCAGCCTGCAACTGCTTAATGCCCTGGAAATGCGTGGCCACGCAGACCAGCGGCCCATCATGCTGAACACGGAAACCGTCACCGGACAACTTAAGGAAGGTGACCTGCCTGAAGAAATCCTGGAAGCACGCAGCCTGCCACAGTGGTCCAAAATGAGCGAGCATTTTGAAACCGGTGCCCGCCGTAATGCAGCCATCAAGTCTTTGGCCCGCAAGCTTCATTGACAGTCGCCGAAGGGTACTCATTCTCATGCTCCGCATGAGAATGCCTGAACTTAAAGCATCACTGGCGCATCGGGCAGGAAGTTGGGTCCATTTTCACCCTCTTGCTGAGCGCAATATTGGGCCAGAATAGCCTCTAGCCCAATGACCGCTTCAGTCAGGCCTTCCTGGTATTTGTCTTCAGAAAAACGCAACTCCAGTGCCGAACAAATCGCCTTCCATTCATGATCTGCCATTTTCAGGCCCTTGTCGGCAATGATTTCAATCTTGTGCCGGTCTAGCGCGATATACAGCAATACCCCCGTGTTATGGGGCGTATCCCATACCCGCAAGCGGCCAAAGACCTCCAGGGCCCGTTCAGCACTGCTTTTTACATGCGATGGCATAACCGCTTCTATGCCAATCACCAGTTCACCATGATGGTGCTTTTCTTCGCTAAGGCGGATCTGTTCGGTAATTTCTTTCATGAAACCGGTGTGAAAATGCTTGCGCCTTAACCACCAGCCATGCACCGAATCCAGATCGAGCCACTTTAACCATTTACCAGCCACCGGATGCTCCTCCACCGCCACTGCTTCCGCCGCCACCGCCGCCGAAGCCACCGCCCCCACCAAAACC
>JBBADT010000004.1:0-100598 GCA_041656315.1 Advenella sp. | reverse complement strand
GACCATGCCCATTCGCAACTGGAAGCTTGCACTAAATCGGTTTATTATTGAATTCGAGGATCGCATCAGCGATTACGTATAACCTAGGCGGTTACACAGAATTATTTACACTCTCTGTAAATCACTGAATGCATTCCTGAATTCAAGCAAAGCCGGTCCAATGCCCTTGAGTCCCTGCATACCCTGCCCGATGGCCCCCTGATTGTTTTTAACCAGCTGCTGGATATTGGCACCCGCGTTTTCCACTGACTTCATGGCTTGGCTGGCACTTTGTAAAACCCTGGTGCCCTGCTCGCTGAGCAAGGCATTGCCATTACTGGCCAGATCCCCAATAAACTTCATCGCACCATTAACCTGTTTGACCATTGCCGTCAACTCGGTCAGCAAGCCATCGACACTGGTTTCCTGGGCAGACAGAAAATTGCTTATTTCCTCAATGTTATCAAGCGTATTGCCAATTTTTTCCGCATTCTCATCCGACAAGACATTTCTGGCATTCACAATCAGTTCGGTCAGGTTATACATTAATGACTCACCATTACTTAATAAGGCCATTAAGGCCGAAGGCGTAGCCACAATAACCGGATCCTCATCATCAACACCCAGCAATTCAGGGCTGCCTGGCGAACCTCCGCTAAATTCAATCACTGAAAGACCGGTAATGCCAGTAATACTTAACTTGGCCGTCACATCCTGTTTAATGGGTACATTTGCCTGAATCCTGACACGGGCAAGTACCTTGCGTGGGTCATCGGGGTGCAAAGACAAAGACACCACATCGCCCACCTTGATGCCGCTATACTGCACAGCACTGCCTTTAGACAAGCCGCTGACCCCTTGATTAAATTCAATAATGTAATAACGTGCATTATTGTCAGCACTGGATTTACCCAACCAAAGGGCAAATAACAAGGCTGCCGCCGTACACACAACGGTAAAAATGCCAATCAGCACGTGATGCGCCTTGGGTTCCATTCTTTCTACTCCTGAGACAACGGGTGTCCTGCATGATAGGCCGCCCTTCCACGGGGACCATGAAAATATTCCTGAATCCAGGGATTATCAACCTGCTCTATTTTTTCCAATACATCAACGGCCAATACTTTCTTTTCCGACAAAACGGCAACCCGATCGCAAGCGGTATACAGGGTATCAAGATCATGGGTAACCAGAAAAATGGTTAGGCCCAGGGCATTACGCAAGGTCATGATAAGCTGATCAAAACTGGCAGCGCCAATGGGATCAAGCCCCGCCGTTGGCTCATCAAGAAACAGGATAGCGGGATCCAGCGCCAGGGCCCTTGCCAGCGCAGCACGCTTAACCATACCCCCTGACAGACTGGCCGGATAATCATAGGCGGCTTTGGCGGGCAAACCAGCCAGCGCAATTTTCAAACGGGCAATTTCCTCGGCATCGGCCCGCTTCAGGCCCGCCTGCTCTATTAATGGGAAGGCCACATTTTCAAGTACCGTTAGCGATGAATACAAAGCACCACGCTGAAACAACACCCCAAATTTTTTCTCCAGCCGAGAGCGGTCACGATCAGACAGCTGAAGCAGGTTTTGCCCAAAAACCTTCACCGAACCAGAGGCAGGCTGAAGCAGGCCCACGATAGATCGGAGCAGCACCGATTTACCGGTACCTGATCCCCCCACGACGCCCATGATTTCTCCTTGGTAGACATCAAGGTCAAGATCTTTATGGACAACATGGGTACCAAAACTGTTCACCAGATCCCTGACTTCAATGACAGGCACAGGATTTTCATGCCATTTTCCTACCATCCCATCTCCATGAAAAACAATGCGGCCAAAGCATCAAGCAAAATGACCAGGAAGATACATTGCACCACACTGGAGGTAGTGTGTTCACCCACTGATTGGGCGCTACCATCAACCTTGAAACCTTCATGGCACCCAACCACGGCAATCACAAAAGCAAAAACCGGCGCTTTGGCAATACCAATCCAGAAATGACGGGCCGCCACATTCTCACTGATAATATCTATAAACATGACTGGGGATATATCAAGGCTTAAGGCACAAACCGCCATGCCGCCCAGGATGCCGGAAATCATGCCCAGGAAAGTCAGTATGGGCAGGGAAACCAGCAAGGCCAGCACGCGCGGGATCACCAATAGATAGACCGGATTCAGGCCAGAAGCCCTGAGCGCGTCAATTTCCTCGTTGACCTTCATGGAGCCCAGCTGGGCCGTAAAGGCACTGGCCGTTCTACCTGCCATCAAAATGGAAGTCAGTAAAATAGCAAATTCACGCAAATTGGAAAATGCCACCAAATGCACCGTATAAACGGAAGCACCAAAATCGGCCAATACGGTGGCACCTAAAAAGGCAATAACGGCCCCCACCATAAAAGTGAGCAGCATAACGATAGGTACCGCATTTAAACCACTGGTTTGTACCTGCGCGACCACCGAAGTAAAACGCCATTGACGGGGATGCCAAAGAAGGCGAAACAGGGCTTCAAGTGTTAGCCCTGAAAACCCCAACAATGAAATAAGCTGCCGCCACACAGCGGTAATTGAATATCCTATTTTTCCAAAAAACTGGCTGATTGCACCGGTTTTAGGCTTTTGCATGCCCGCGTTTGTGAGGTCAAGCGCCTGCGCAACTGTTTGGACAAGCGCTTTCTTTTCTGCCGGTAACTGACTGTCTACCAGTAACATCAAACGCGTCTTTTCCTGCCCCAGCAATTGGATCAGCCTGGATGCGCCAACGGTATCAAGCATGCCAAGGCGGCTGCTATCCAGACTGATTTTTTCAGGTAAGGGCTGTTTTTTATACTTGTTTGAGAGTTTTTCCAATGCGACAAAATTATCCAGTGTCCAGTCACCCTGAATACAAAGATAATCACCATCTGCCCGCTGCTCAGTCACCAGAAATTCAGCTTGCATGGGATCCACATTGACAATAACAGTAACGCATTTTACCTTTCACTCACCAAATGGTATTTGCACAGATCTTACTATAATTCATTTCTAAAAACCCAGATCTGACCCCGCCCCGAGCAAAGTTGCCACACCCAGTGCAGCAAAAATACAGGCAGCAATCGTATGAACCAGTTTCATGGGAATGCGGTCAGCCAGCTTGTCGCCAATAAAGACAGCCGGCACATTGGCAATTAACATACCTAATGTGGTACCTATGACGACCATTAATAAGGTCATAAAGTGAGCATCAATGGCAGGTGCTGAATAGTGGGCGGCCATGGCAACCGTGGCAATCTGGGTTTTATCACCCATTTCCGCAAGGAAAAAAGTAATAAGGGTGGCCCCAAATACCCCAAACTTCCCGGCAATATTGGTTTCTTCCTCTTCGATTTTATCGGGAATCATGGTCCAGATGGCCATAGCAATAAATGAAAGACCCAGCACCCAACGCAAAATCTCCGGGCTGACGGCCGATGTAATCCAGCCACCCAAGGCACCAGCCAAACCGTGATTAACAACGGTAGCAACAAGAATTCCAAGAATAATTGGTAGGGGTTTTTTAAAACGGGCAGCAAGAATAAAAGCCAGCAATTGGGTTTTATCACCCATTTCAGCCAGGGCCACCACGCCGGTAGATACAAGAAGCGCTTCCATAAAATACACCTTGGCCGGAAAGAGACGAATGACTACCGCACTCCTCCGGCCAATGTGGAAAGCGCAATAATCAAAGGTCTTGCCAAGTTTTGTAGAAACCGTTTGCGCCATGGCGAATGCCAAGCATGTTGACGCAAACCTCTGGAAACAGAGAGGCTACTCCCCAATGAAGTAAACGGATTCTAGCATGTCCAAGAAATAATAAAAGCCTGTTTTGGCGATTAGACCACACTATTGCCATTTATTTAACTGGAAACCGCAAGGCCTTTCTCGTCAAACAGGCCCTCGAATAAAATCGAGCTTAAATAACGCTCACCAGAATCGGGCAAGATAGCCACAATGACTTTACCTGCATTCTCGGGCAGTTTGGCCAGGCGAACAGCAGCGGCAACTGCTGCCCCACATGAAATACCGGAAAGAATACCTTCTTCCCGGGCAAGACGTAGCGCATATTCGACAGCCTCCTCATTGCCAACCTGCTCTACGCTATCAATCAAGGAAAGATCAAGTACCTCGGGAATAAAACCGGCACCAATACCCTGAATTTTATGTGGGCCAGGCTTGATTTCCTGACCGTTACGGGCCTGTGTAATAACCGGACTTGCCGTGGGTTCTACGGCAACCGACTGGATTTTCTTGCCTTTGGTATTTTTTATATAACGGGTAGCACCGGTAATAGTGCCACCGGTGCCAACACCGGCAACCAGGATATCAATTGCACCATCGGTATCATTCCAGATTTCAGGACCCGTAGTGGCCTCGTGAATGGCGGGATTGGCAGGATTTTTAAATTGGTGAAGCAAGACATATTTAGCCGGATCTGAAGCCACAATTTCCTCGGCCTTGGCAATGGCACCATTCATGCCTTTGGCACCCTCGGTAAGCACCAGTTTGGCACCAAAAGCGGCCAACAGTTTACGACGCTCGACACTCATGGTGTCGGGCATGGTCAGAGTAATGGGAATGCCTTTTGAAGCGGCTACAAATGCCAGCGCAATACCTGTATTGCCACTGGTTGGTTCAACAATTTCTTTTCCGGCGGTCAAAATACCTTTCTGCTCTGCATCAGCAACCATGGCAGCACCAATCCGGCACTTTACCGAATACGCAGGATTACGCCCTTCAATTTTTGCCAGAACTGTTGCACCGGCACCATCGGTTACGCGATTTAATTTAACCAAAGGTGTGCGCCCTATTGCCTGCGCGTTATCAGAAAACCATTTAGCCATACAGATACCCAAAAAAATTGCTGAAAAATTTCAGTTTGAAGATTGAATTTCAAAAAAGTATAGGCCGATTCTTTAAAAAAAAGAACAACTAATTTATTAATTTTATATTACTAAAATTTATATAAAACACATAAAAAATAATGTACAACTAAAACACAAACAACGTAAAGGAGGAAAAATTGGATCTGGAACTTTCAAACAAACAGGTACTTATCACAGGTGGATCCAAAGGAATTGGATTGGCCAGCGCCATTGCCCTGGCCAAAGAAGGTGCCCATATTCACCTGGTTTCGGGCAATGCCCAAACCCTGGCAAAGGCAGCCAACGAATTAAAAACACAAACTGGCACAACAGCACAAACCACGGCAATGGACTTATCCCTTCAGGAAAGCCGCGAACAACTGAGTCCTGTTTTGGAGAACACCGACATCCTGATTAACAATGCCGGGGCCATTCCCGGTGGCGGCTTCAAGGAGGTTGACTCTGCAACCTGGGCCAAAGCATGGGATCTGAAAGTACACGGTTATATAGAATTGACCAGGCTGGCCTTGAATATCATGATGGCAAGAAAATCGGGAGTCATTATTAATGTGATTGGCGCTGCAGGCAGTAACCCCCGCTATGAATATCTGGCTGGCTCTACCGGCAATGCAGCACTGATCGCCTTCACCAAGGCAGTAGGTGGCCATAGCAGCACAGCCGGTGTACGCGTGCTGGGCCTTAACCCCGGCCCTACTAAAACAGATCGCCTGCTAACACTTTACAAATCGCGTGCGCAAGCCAAATTCAATGACCCCGAACGCTGGCAGGAACTGCTTGAGCACCTGCCTTTTGGCCGCCCTGCCGAACCAGGAGAAATGGCTGACATAATTGCTTTTCTGGCCTCGGCAAGGGCATCCTATCTTACAGGAATGGTTATTGAAGCCGATGGTGGCGCCAGCTTTCTGAAATAAGCAAGCGGTTTTCATGTCATTTAAAGCGCTGGAATGAAAACCAGCGCTTTTTTCCTTTAAAACCAATTTCATAAGCAGGCTGCCATAAACCGGTAACTCAGTTATAAAAAGACAAAACGCTTATTAAACGATCAAAACTTGTTAAAAACAAAATAAACTCTTACTTATCAATGGCTTATATAAATATTTCAATCTTATGAAATAGTTATCCACAATGATCTCAACAAAATTTGTGGACAGTTTTAGCCATGTGGATATATTTTCACTGCTTTACATTGCCCTGCCCTTGAGCAGCGCTGTTGTAATTTCAGCCACATGCTTACCCTGGTAATGCGCGCCATCCAGCTCATTTTTACTGGGTTTTCTGGCACCGTCACCCCCTGCAATAGTGGAAGCACCATAGGGGCTGCCACCAGTGACTTCATCAAGGATCATTTGCCCCTGGAATGAATAAGGCAAGCCAACCACGATAAAGCCTTGGTGCAATAGCACAATATGGGTAGACAAAATAGTACTTTCCTGCCCGCCATGCTGAGTGGCGGTAGAGGTAAAGACACTGCCCACTTTACCGATTAAAGCCCCCGATGCCCATAAACCGCCGGTTTGATCCAGGAAGTTTTTCATTTGGGCTGTCATATTGCCAAAACGGGTTGGCGTGCCAAAAATAATGGCATCGTACTCAACCAATTCTGCTGTAGTGGCAATGGGTGCCTGTTGGTCCAGCTTAAAGTGCGCATTGCGGGCAACCTCTTCAGGAACCAGCTCAGGCACCCGCTTAACCACGACCTGGGTACCTGCCACCGCCCGCGCACCTTCGGCAACCGCTTGCGCCATGGTTTCTATATGCCCGTAGGAAGAATAATAAAGTACTAAAATCTTTGCCATGATGATTCCTTCTGTTAAGGTATTTACTGCTGGTTAAACCCCAAACAGGCCAACACATGCTCACACCAAAGCGCTCTTAAAAACCCAATGCCCTGGCCTGCAAATACACAACGAAACTGCATGAACCACAAAGAAACGTACTAACAAAAACAGTATATTATAAAACCGCCCAAATTATACATGGGCAACGCGACCTAATCAGTTAGGCCACCGGGTGCTCATTTTTGGGAGAATCATACAAAGCCCGATGCAAATTCTCACGGGAAATATCCGCCCAGGCTTCTACATCAAACTGCAATTCAAGCATGGCACAGGTAGGCATATAGGCAACCCTATCTGTAAATAAATGGACAAAATCCGTTATCTCAGGGTTGTGACCTACCAGCATGACGTAAGACAAGCCATCATCAAAATCTTTCACGACTTCAAGAATATCACTAGGCTGACAGGCATACAAGCGGTCATTCACGGTAATATTCCGATGCTTGTAGCCCAACGATTTACCAATGGATTTTGCCGTTTCCGCAGTACGCACCGCCGGACTGGTTACCACCAGGTCGGGTTTGACCCCACGATTGGCCAAACGCTCACCCATTTTCACCACATCACGCTTTCCCCTGCCCGCCAATGGACGGATACGATCCGGCAGGGTAGGATCGCTCCAGCTTGACTTTGCATGACGAACCAATAATAAGGTTTTCATTTTTTTATCCTTAATGTTAAATCCTGCCCAAGACTATCATGCCATTGTTTCAGGCAGAGGAATGATCTCAGTGTTGTCATCGGGCGGCAGTGAAAATTTCCCGGCCTTCCAATCCGCCTTTGCCTGTTCTATCCGCTCTTTCCGGGAAGAAACAAAATTCCACCACATATGCCGTGGCCCAAGCGGCTCGCCCCCAAGAAGCATTAGACGGGTGTTTTCCTGCGCCAGCACATCAGGCAAGCTGTCCTTGGCAAAAACCAGCATTTGGCCAGCCACATAAGTCTCCCCCTTTATCTGCAGTTTGCCACTATTAATATAGAGCGCTCTTTCAGGATAAGCCCGAGGCAACGGTACCCGCCTGCCCATGCTGACCTCCATATGCAGGTAAAATAACGGAGAGTGAACCGTTACCGGGCTTTCCAGCCCAAAAACGCTACCGGCAATAAGTCGGGCCCACAGGCCTTCTTCCCTCATGACCGGCAATTCGAACGCATTGTAATGAACAAAGGAAGGTTTGGTTTCTTCATACTCTTCGGGCAAGGCAACCCAGGCCTGGATACCATCAAGCCGCCCTCCGGTAGCACGCATGCCGTCAAAACGCTCTGAATGGCTAATACCTGCACCCGCTGTCATCCAGTTTAATTCACCAGGCAAGATAAGCTGCTTATAACCAAGACTATCCCGATGCGTCATTTCACCTTCGAACAGATAAGTCACGGTAGATAAACCAATATGGGGATGAGGCCTCACGTCACGCTCTTGTGGAATGGGCGCCACCATATCATGAGGACCCATTCGATCAAAGAAAACAAAAGGACCTACCGATCGGCACTTGCGAAAAGGCAACACCCTGCCCACCTCAAATCCACCACCAAGATCATGGCGGCGTGTTTCAATTACGAGTTCTGGCATGATAGTTTTTCCTGTAAAATCAAGGCATGATTCATGATAAATGAAATCCTTAAGCTTTACTTGTGGTGTTTTTACCCATTATCTGAAAATCATAACCATTACTTACATATTTATATTTTAAGTATTAAGTAACTAGCATATAATCGCAGCACCTGAAAAGGTGGACGGCCCCGGGTTGATTGCAGCTTGGATACAATCAGCCAAAGCAGTTGCCGCAAATTTGCTGGCTGCTTTGCCGTCCTTCATAAAATTGCCACATACCCTGCCCCAACCATAAATTAAAAGCCACTTTCAGTTGCCACACCTGGATTTACCAGGCCATCTTAACGGTTGCTGCAAAATAACAAGAAAATTATTACCCAAACTGGCCAATTATCATTAAACTTGTTACCCTCAAAGAACCTTCTTTTTTATAACAAAAACATCAATGGACAAACAATTAAACAAGCAATGGTATTACGGCTGGAACATTGTGGGGGCCGCTACCATTCTAACCTTACTGACTGTAGGCATGCGACTGGGCATAGGCCCGTTTTTTTTACCTATTATCAATGACTTGCAATTTACCCGCAGTGAACTCTCGGGGGTTATTGCCATCGGCATGCTTTTTTACGGGCTTGGCATGCCCGTTGCCGGACATTTGGTGGGTACCAAAGGCACCCGTTTTGTGCTTTTATTAGGTACGGCCATTGTGGTTGCTTCTTCAATCTGGACAACCATGGCAAGCAGTTTGACCAATTTTTTCTTTGCCTATGGTATTTTTCTGTCTATAGGACTGGCCTTTACCAGTCAGGTGGCGCTAACACCCGTCATTAGCCGCTGGTTTATCAGGCAAAGAGGCATGGCCCTGTTCTTTTTATCCACGGGTTCCATGGCAGGTATCGCCATCATGACCCCCCTGTTTACATATACTAATGAAACTTTTGGCTGGAAAGAAACCATCCTTGGTTTTGCTGCCGTGTTTGCCCTTATTACTATTTTCTCCGCCCTGTTCATTATTCGCGAACACCCGCCAGAAAATGCCGACCTGTTACATAGCGCTTCAGCTAAAAAAACAACCGCTGCCAAATCAATCACGCAAACAGCCCCCATCAGCCTGAAACAGGCCTTGCGCACCGGACCATTCTGGAAAGTAGTACTTGGACTGTTTGCCTGTGGCTATAGCATGAACCTGTTAGGTGCCCACGGTGTTCCCATGCTGATGGACCACGGCTTTGACTCGGCCAGTAGCGCACTGGGCATCGGCCTGATTGGCCTGATTGCCATTTTCAGCACTTTAGTACTGGGCCGTATTTCAGATATCCTACCCAGACGCCATATGTTGGCGGTTATTTATTTTGTACGCGGACTGGGTTTTTTCGGGTTGGTCATGGTTGCCGTTAACTGGCAGCTTTTTGGCGTTGCCACCGTAGGTGGTGTGGTGTGGGCAGGCAGTATCGCCCTTTCCTCTGCCATTCTGGCCGATATATACGGCGTTAAACTGGTTGGCGTACTGTATGGCCTGGCTTACGTAGGGCACCAGGTGGGCGGAATGATTAGCTCATGGCTGGGGGGCTGGGCCTATGAAACCTTCCATACACACTGGATTTCTTTCGGTTCGGCCGGTTTCTTCTTGCTGGTTGCCGCCATCATTTCATTAACGCTACCCGATAAAAAACAATTCCAGCCTTCTTGAGCAAACAGTAGTCGCCAATATTACCTTTAAAAACAATGCATAAATACACTTTAAAAATCCGTGACGGAAAAATTGTTCAGATCCTTGCCAAAAGCGGGGGAGACGCCATTAAAAAAGCCGTCAAGGCGTATGGTTGCCAGCCCGATGAAATTCTGGTTGTTGCGGCTCAAAAAATAGAAGCCTACCGGCCGAAATAAGTACGACATAACAACATAATGTAACGTCTGAAGGTTATAATTCGCATCTGATTTATTCATGCCTCAAAAAATCACCGGCAATTTATAACCCATTAAAGGCAAATTCGTTGCATCACTCGTTTGAAATCAATGCCATCGCCAGTTTCACGCTGGCCATTCTGCTCTTGTTTATCGGTAAGGGCTTAAGCAGCCGCCTGACCTGGCTACAGAAATACAGCATCCCGGAACCCGTTATTGGCGGGCTGGTTTGTACGGTTATTGTTTGCATTGCCTATTATCTTCTGAATATTCGGATTTCCTTTACCCTTGGTGTTCGCGACATGCTGTTGCTCTATTTTTTTGCAGCAATTGGACTTGGCACCAATATCCAAACCTTAAAACAAGGCGGTCGGGCCTTGGTTATCCTGGTGATTGTGGCCACGGTTTTCATGGTGTTGCAAAACCTGCTTGGCATGAGTATTGCCAAGTACTTTGGCATGGACGCCCGAATCGGCCTGATGGCAGGCTCTATTTCTTTAACCGGTGGCGTTGGCACCACTATGGCCTGGGCCAAGCATTTTGTAGACACGCTAGGACTGAGCAATGCCGTTGAAGTTGGGATTGCAGCCAACATGATGGGCATGATTTCGGCCTGTATTATTGGCGGTCCGATTGCCAGCTTCCTGATCAAGCGGCACCGCATACAAAGTTCAGCCGACCCCGAACTTGATATTGGAATTCGCTATCAGGATGAGCCCTATAAACGGCTTAACTATTACGGTGTGCTTATGGCCATTTTCTGGCTAAATATTTCCCTGCTCATGGGCAAAGGGATTATTAGCATGATTGAACTAACGGGCCTTAACCTGCCTGCCTTTGTGGGTTGCCTGCTGGCTGGCATTATTATCCGCTCAGTAACATCACTAGTGGTACCCAATGGGGGTCGCATCTGGCGCTGGCATAGCATGCAGCCAGGCATTGCCCTTATCTCTGATTTAAGCCTGGGTATTTTTCTGACCATGGCCCTGATGAGTTTACAGCTGTGGGTATTGCAACCCATGATACTGTTCATTACCACCGCCATGGTTGTGCAGATTTTACTGGTTGTTATTTTCACCCTAGTGGTGGTATTCAGGGTTATGGGGCGCGATTACGAAGCCGCCGTCATGTGCTCGGGGTTTGGTGGTATCGCGCTGGGTTCAACAGCCACGGCCATTGCCAACATGAGCGCTGTTACCCGCGTGTACGGCAACGCTCCTCGCGCCTTTATTGTGGTACCGCTGGTTTGCGGATTCTTTATTGACCTGATTAACGCGCTTATTATTGGGTTTTTGGCGAGGTAAAACCGTCTTATAAAACAGCCCTGAACCTACTAAGCCAGGCAGCCAGGAAAAAACCTGTTCCAGGATTCAGATCCCGATAAAATTTTCAAACACGGGATCTGCCTTTTTACACAGCACTGCTTTCATTCAGGCAGGCCATTTCTTCGCCAGACAGCATCAATTGCGTTGAACGAATAAGACTATTTAATTGATCCAGGCTGGTTGCACTGGCGATGGGTGCAGTAACGCCTTCGCGCGCCATTAACCAGGCCAGGGCAACTTCAGCCGGCGCCGCTGCATGATTGGCCGCCACCTTATCCAAGGCGGCCAAAATCCTCAGGCCTCGCTCATTAAAATAGGACTTGACACCGCTGCCCCGTGCACTCTTTTGCAAATCATCAATACTGCGATATTTCCCTGTTAAAAAACCACTGGCAAGACTGTAATAGGTAATCACACCCAAGCCTTCTGCAATGGCAAGCTCACGCAAGGCACCTTCATAGCTGTCCCGGTCATAAAGGTTGTACTCGGGTTGCAAGACCTCATAGCGGGGCAATCCGTTTTCAGCAGCCACTTTCAAGGCATGTGCCAACTGTTCTGCCGAATGGTTGGAAGCGCCAACAGAACGGATCTTGCCTGCTTTAAGCAAACGCTCATACGCCGCCAGTGTTTCTTCCACAGGCACGTCCCCATCAAAAACATGCGATAAGTAAAGGTCAATGTAATCAGTCTGCAAACGACGCAACGAGTTTTCAACGGCACGCTCAATCCATGCCGCCGAAAGGCCTTTCTGCCCTGGACCCATTTCCAGGCCTACCTTGGTAATAAGTACAATCCGGTCACGATTACCTCGCGCTTTCATCCACTCACCAATAATGGTTTCGGACTCTCCCCCCTGGTTACCTGGCACCCAGGTCGAATACATATCAGCGGTATCTATTGTTTCAAAACCGGCTTCGGTAAAACGGTCAAGCAGCTCGAACGATCGCATTTTGTCTGCCGTCCAACCAAAAACATTGGCGCCAAAAATCAGCGGAGAAACCGAAATACCCGTATTGCCCAGTGCTCTTTTATTCATTTTGTCTTCCTTTCCTTATTGATGTAATGGATTCTTAAATTTTAGTTGAAGAATAAAATTTTTGTTAGAAAAAAAACTTAAGGCAGAAACAAAGCGCGGAATTTTACTGTTTGTTATATTTAGCATTTTTTATATACACAATTATGATTGCTACGATATAATCACCCGCTTGTTTTAATCAACAACTATTTTCAGAAAAAAAATATGAATCACTTGATCGCTAAAACCTTTGGTGGCCTGTCGCTAACTTATTATTTTCGCCACTTTATTTTTGGTCTTATTTTCCCTGTATTATTCCTGTTCATGCAATCCCAAACCACTCAGCCCACCTCAATCGGGATGATTGTTTTTCTGGTTATTTCAACCCTGCTTTATCCTTATTCCCGCTTTGTTTATGAAAGCATTATTGATTTCATCATGGGGCAAAATGTTTTTTTTATTAATACCATTGTGATGTTAATTACGAAACTGACAACGATGCTGTTATGCTGGGTATTCGCTATTTTTATTGCTCCCGCAGGTCTGGTGTATTTGTATTTTTATCATAGCAAGCAACAGGCTTTGCATAATAAAAACCAATAAAAACCAGGCCCCTTCAAAAAAACACCCCGCCTGCTTCAAAGTCTGCCGCCTTAAGACAGCTTTTGACTAATGCCGGAATAAGCGGCCGGGGGTCATCATGACGATAATGCAGGCAATAATCCAGTTTTTCCAGCCCATAACGGCTTTTGAGCACCACCAGTTTTTGTTGACGCACCAGCCCGTTTGCCAGGCCCTGGGGTAAAAACCCAATACCGGCTCCTTCAAGAATAAGCCCTGCCACGACTCCCCACTGGTTACACACCAAGGTTTGGCCAAACTTTACGCCCGAACTTTCAAGCCAGCTATCCAGAATGTGCGTGGCACCTGAACCGCGCGGCAAGGTAATCAGGGTTTGCTTTTCTAATGAGGCGAGCTCCAGTACCGGCAGATGGCGGGCAATATCGGGGCGTGCACACCACACAAATGATGAACTGCGCAAAGGGATAGAAGTCAGCCCTGAGCGTCTGGCATGACCCGCAATCACGGCCACGTCCAGCTCTCCTTTTTCAAGCCTTTCGGTTAGCGCCTGACCAATATCGGTTAACACACTGATTGCCAGCGCCGGATGCTGCGTTTGCACTTGATGCACCCAGGCAGATAACCAGGTAAGGGACGCCAGTTCGCCCGAACCAATTCGACAACGCCCCTGTAAACCCCCGTTTGCCGAAACGATTTCCTTAAGCGCTTGTGCCTGCTGCAACAAGGCGATGGCATGCGGCAGCAAGCGTTCCCCGGCCTCGGTTAAGCTGGCCCTATGGCCGCTGCGGTCAAACAAGGGATGACCCAGCGACACCTCCAGTTCGGCCAGGCGCTTGGACAACGACGACACTGTCAAATTCACCCTTTCGGCCGCCAAAGCAAAACTGGGACTACTGGCCGCCCAATAGAATGCTTCCAATTGTTTTAATGTCATTATTGAATAAAAGAAAACAAGTTATTACGATATTAATCGCTTTTTTATTATTAGCAATCATTTTACAGTGACTCATCGTAAACATATTCATATTGTTCAGGTGATCCCATGAAAGCATCAGCCCATAACACCCCACCCCTACAAAACACATCCAGCAGTGCATGGACAGCCTTTAACGGGGCTAACAACAAAGGCAAACTGGCAAACATACTTTCCCTGGAGGATTTTGAAATAAAGGCACGCGCTTATTTACCCAAAGCGCTTTACGGTTACATTGCCGGCTCGGTTGAAACCCGCCAAAGCTGGAAAGACAACTTTAATGCATTTGAAGAATGGGGCTTTGTGCCACGCATACTGCAAAATGTCGCCCGGCGCAGCCAATCAACCACACTGTTCAACCATGAATGGAGCTGTCCTTTTGGCATCGCCCCCATGGGCATTGCGGCCCTTTCCACCTATGACGGCGACCGGGTCATGGCCAGGGCAGCGGCACAGGCCAATATCCCTTTCATTTTAAGCGGCTCTTCACTTACCCGCCTTGAAAGCATCATGGAGGTTGCCCCCAACAGCTGGTTTCAGGCGTATTTACCCGGTGAGCCGCAGCGGATAAATGCGCTCATCGCACGGGTCAAAGCCGCTGGCGTCCAGACACTGGTTATCACCGTTGACATACCAGTAGCCGGTAACCGGGAAAATAATATCCGCGCCGGGTTTTCCACCCCCTTAAGACCCAGCAACCGCTTAATTTGGGATGGACTGACACACCCACGCTGGTTATTGGGCACCTTTTTGCGTACCTTGATGGATGGCGTTCCTCATTTTGAAAATTCTTTCGCTGAGCGTGGTGCTCCCATTATTTCACGCAATGTAGAACGAGATTTTTCCAACCGGGAACACCTGGACTGGAGCCATATCGAAAAAATCCGTGAGCAATGGCCTGGCAATTTAATCATTAAAGGCATCTTAAATGCGCAAGATGCTACCCTTGCCAAAGCCAAAGGTGCTGACGGCATCATTATTTCCAATCACGGTGGCCGCCAGCTTGATGGTGCCGTTTCACCACTACGAGTCTTGCCCGATATTATCCAGGCCGTCGGCAACCTGCCCGTTATGCAGGATGGTGGGATCCGCAGGGGTAGTGATGTACTGAAAGCCCTTGCGTTAGGCGCCAAATTTGTATTTCTTGGGCGCCCTTTTAATTTTGCCGCGGCCACGGCTTCACAGGCAGGGGTTAGCCATGCCATTGCGTTACTGAAAGCTGAAATTGACCGTAATATGGCTATGCTAGGCGTGAATCAGCTTGAAGAACTGGAAGAGAAGTTTCTTATGCGCTTAGTCAGCTATACTAAGCAAAATTAACCCTGTCGACCTATGCCTAAACACACTCCCCAACAAGAACTGAAAGTTATTTTGCACGCACCCAGTGCCAATGCCTTGCAACGTGCCCGCAATAATGCCCGTAATCTGAAAAAAGAAGTGCCACATGCTGCAATACGTATTATTGTGAATGCCGAGGCCGTTA
Source organism: Advenella sp. (assembly GCA_041656315.1). Taxonomy (GTDB): domain Bacteria; phylum Pseudomonadota; class Gammaproteobacteria; order Burkholderiales; family Burkholderiaceae_B; genus Advenella. The sequence continues at coordinate 85,044 of JBBADT010000004.1, read as the reverse complement.
CCTGCGCATTGGATACTGCCGATGACACGACAGACATGATGACTTGGGTGTGCCCAAATACCCTGGCACGTTTGAACAGAGAACTGCGCGCGCCCCTTTCCCGGCTGCAAAGCGCTGCCATTCTTGAGCTGGTTCTTTTACAGCAATCTGGCTGGACTTATATCCGCGCTTAAGTTTCTACTCGTTTCCACGCGTCTGTTCGTCGGTTCGTCTACTTGCTCCCACGCTCTGAACTGCCCCCCAAAGGTTGGAATAGTGTCCAACTTTTGGGGGGCAGTTCAAAACAAGTCTGCTTATAAACAAAAATTAAACAATTTAACGCTAAAGATTTATTGATTTTCTCAAGAAAAAAAGCTGTAAACGTATTTTCTTATCATTCACAAATCCAAAAATGTATTTTATTAAGATATTAGGTATTGATATAAAATACTTTAGCCGTTAAGATAATCAAATAAAGACAAGAAAAATTTCAAAGCCGGCTTTCATTTTTCATAATTTACTAAATAAGATATTTAAAGAGACATCGATGAGAAAACACAACCTAGGGCGCAGAGCCATTATTACCAGCCTTATATACAGCAGCCTGCTGATGACGCCTTCAATTGGGTTGGCAAACAACAATTATCCAACCGGCCCGGTTACCATGATGGTGCCTTATCCAGCTGGTGGGCCCAGTGACTCGATTGCCCGCGTCTTAAATGGCCCAATTGGAAAGCAGCTTGGGGAGCAGGTCATTGTAGAAAACCTGGGTGGTGCAACCGGCTCCATCGCAGCCAACAAGGTCCTTAACGCCAAATCTGATGGCGCTTATTTCTTTCAGGGAACCGCCAATGAACTGATTTTGCCGCCCCTTACAAACAGTGCAATCAAGTTCAAGCCTAACGATTTCCGCAGTGTTCATCCTATTACCACCTCTAATCTGGTGTTGCTGGTTAAACAGGATTTACCGGTAAAGTCAGTCGATGATTTTATTAAGCTAAGCAAAGAACGCGGTGCCAGCACACCGCTTACCTATGGGACCGTTGGTGTAGGGTCTTTATATCACCTAATCTCAGAGCGCATATCAAAAACTCTTGATGCCAATCTTGTTCATATTCCCTACCGGGGGACTTCTAACGTCATGCAAGACTTGGCCGGTGGGCAAATTGATTTTGCCATCCAGGCCTTTTCAAAAAGCATGAAAGATATGGAAAAAGAAGGCCGCTACCGAATTGTTGCCGTACTGTCAAAAGACAAACCCGAAATATTGCAAATGTATCCCAGCCTGAGTGATACCAGCCTCTTTAAAGATTTCAACTATATTACTGGCTCTTCTTATCTAGTCAAGAAAGATACCCCAGATCACATCGTTAAAAAGCTGAACAAGGCAATCGCAATCGCAGTCCAGGAACCACAAGTAAAAAATTCCCTGGAATCAGATGGTCGTGTGGTATCCAAACCCATGACACCTGATGAAGCCGACAATTTTTACCAAGCTGAGATCAAGCGAACCGAAGAGGTCATCAGACTGACCGGTTTCAAGGGGAATTAATCCATTATATATCGGCATCAACCAGGTAAAAAAATGAACAAATATATTAATTATATGCAGAGGCATTTTGACGAATTTACAAAAATCCGTCATGACATCCATCAACACCCAGAGCTGGGGTTCAAAGAGCAACGCACCAGCCATATCGTTCAGCAATTATTAAAAGAATGGGGTTATGAGGTGCATATCGGCTACGGCACTACCGGTGTTGTAGGCGTACTCAAAAAAGGCAATAGCAGCAAAACCATGGGCATCCGTGCAGACATGGATGCTTTGCCTTTGCAGGAAACCACCAACCTGCCTTATGCCAGCGTCCACGATAACGTCATGCATGCCTGTGGTCACGATGGTCACACAACCATGTTGTTAGCTGCTGCCAAATACCTGTCAGAAAAAGGCGAGTTTTCGGGCACATTGAACTTGATTTTCCAGCCCGCTGAAGAAAGCCTGGGCGGAGCCAAAAAAATGATGGATGACGGTTTGTTCAAGAACCACCCATGCAATGCCGTATTTGGCATGCATAATGCGCCCGGTTTTCCTCAAGGACAATTACTGTTTCGTGATGGGCCAACCATGTCTTCTTCCGATTACGTTACCATTACACTTACCGGTGTGGGCGGACACGGTGCCCACCCTCATCTGGCCAAAGACCCGATTGTAGCCGCTGCCAGTATTATTATGGCGTTGCAAACCATTGTGTCGCGTGAAGTAAACCCCAGCCAGCTGGCCGTTATCACCATTGGTGCCATGAATGCCGGGCATATCAATAACGTGATTCCCCAACAGGCCGTCCTGGAACTTTCAGTTCGCGCACTCAATGCCGAAGTTCGCAGCTTACTGGAAAACCGCATTAAAGCGCTGGTCAACGCACAGGCCGAAAGTTTTGGCATAAAGGCGGATATCCGCTACGAACGGGGCTACCCGGTACTGGTTAACACACAGGCAGAAACCGACTTTGCCCGCCAGACAGCCATTGAGTTTGCCGGCCAAGACAATGTCGTGCTGCAGACACCTGCCCGGCTGGGTAGTGAAGATTTTGCCTTCATGCTGGAAGAAGTGCCAGGATGTTATTTGTTTATTGGCAATGGTGAAGGCAACAAAGAAGGTGCCTGTGCCGTACATAACCCTAATTATAATTTTAATGACAAAAATCTGGTAAATGGTGGCGCATTCTGGGCCTCTCTGGCAGAACGCTACCTGAGCCTGGCCGGTTAACCGGCCAGATTAAAGTCTGTTTTTACTTAATATGCGCCTATTCTTTGCACCGTTTCAAGCAACATAGGGGCATATTTTTTTTCAAACTCATCCGGGCTTATTTCTGACTGGTTAATAGCCAGCTGGATGGCCGCAAGCGGATATCCATGACGGTCCACCAAGGCAGCACCAAGGCCCAGTTCACCATAAACAAACTGTTCTTTAGTGAGCCCATAGCCTTTTTTTCCCGCCAATTCAATTTCATTCAAAATCACCTGCCGGTCAAGCACAGTATGATGGGTAAACGCGATAAATTCAGAACGATCCAGAATATCATCACGCTGCCCGATATCAAGACAGGCCAATATTGACCTGCCACCGCCGCTACAGTAAATGGGCACCCTCTTGCCCAATAAAGAAGAAGAATAATACTCTGACTTATATTGATGACGAACTGCATAAACCGTTTCAGTATCATCAAACAGGCTTAGGCTTACACGACAGCGGCTAAGCTGGCATAACTCAAACAGATGCGGATTCACCGTCTCGATAAAAGCATCGTTCCTTAAAAAATGAAACGCCAGATCCAGCACTTTCAGATTTAATGAATAACGGCGGCTGGACTCATTCTTATTGATATAACCCAACATTTGCAAAGTATGTGTAAAACGCTGCGCCGTACTTTTATCAAAACCGGTCAGCCTGCAAATATCCATCAGGCTTAACTCTTTTTCACTTTGACTGGTTTGTTCAAAACACTTTAGTACCTCAAAGGCCTTACCCACTGATTTAACAACAAGCGCGTCATCTTCTAATAATTTTTTCTTGGTCATTATATGTAGAATTGAACAAATAAGTTCAAGTAAATTCTGAGCCGGGAAGTACTAGTATAAAGGATGTGCTTACTTCGGACTAGCAAAGACTGCTAAATAGGACCTGATCACATAAATTCAAAAAATCGCGAATTACCAGAGCTCGCCAACTCCACTCAAAAAAAGAATTAAAAACCTGACTGTCACTCTCCTGTAGAATCCCCTTATCTCATCACGATATTACTTGGATTGCATGCCCTCCTCTCAACGTAACTCCCTTTTGCTTGCCTTTGCCATTATTGCCGTTGCCTTAAACTTGCGCCCCGTGCTGGCTTCCATTAGCCCGCTACTTGACAGCATTCAAGCAGCAACCCAGATGAGCAACACCGCCGCCAGCCTGTTAACCACCCTGCCCATTTTTGTCATGGGTGTGTTTGCCTATCTGGGCAAATTTTTACGTGGTTTTTTGGGAGAAAAACAAGGTATTGCGCTGGGTTTGTTACTCATTGCACTGGCCTGCCTGGCTCGCTTTCAATGGATGAGTACAGGTGGTTTGCTATTAACCGCCGTTGTAGCCGGAGTAGGTATTGCCATGATTCAGGCACTTGCGCCCAGTATCATCAAACGAATTTTTAATACTCACGCAAACCGGGTCATGGGGCTGTACACTACCGGCATTATGAGTGGTGCGGCTTTTACAGCTGCGGCGGTGGTTAAACTGGAAGACCTCACCCATTTATCCACTGCATTGGCTATCTGGACCATACCGGCGCTTTTCACCTTGCTTGCCTGGCTAATGCTAACAGGCAAAAACAACCAAAAACAAGCCAACGTCAGCGTCAATAGCCATGCGCACACAAGGCAAGGCTCTTTCCTGAAACAGCCACGTGCCTGGGAATTGATGATTTATTTTGGCATTTCAACCGGCGCCTATACCCTGGTACTGGCGTGGCTACCCCCTTTTTATACTTCTTTAGGCATGAAAGCCACCAACGCCGGTTTTCTACTGAGTGGCATCAGTGTAGTTGAAGTGATTGCCGGTTTAACCGTTTCGGTTTTTACCCACCGCGTTAAAGACCAGCGTTTCTTATTAATTGGGGTCTTGTTTTGCCTTGCGTTGGGTTTGTTGTGTTTAATATTTGCACCCTTAACGTTGGTTTACCCGGCCATTGTTTTACTGGGCATTGGCTTGGGCGCCATCTTTCCACTATCGCTTATTCTTACATTAAGCCATAGCAAAGAGCCCGCCCGTGCCGGAGACCTTGCCGCTTTTGTTCAGGGTGGTGGCTATATGATTGCCAGTTTCCTGCCCCTGTTTGCAGGCATTGTTCGTGATGTATTTGCAGACTTGACTTATGCTTGGGGATTAATGCTGGCAGGAACAGTCTTTCTCATTTTGATGAGCTGGCGGTTTTCCGAGCGGTCTTATAGAGAGGGGTTGTAAGACTCCCAATAATGGATGCTCTCGTCCCACATTCTCACGCAGGCATTTCCTGCAAGCACAAAATAATAAGCCAGGGCTGATAGTAATGAAACCAAGGAATTTCTCAAGTAGTTACCTAGTTTTCATTTCAATAATTTTTACATTGCACAACATTTAAAATCATATGTTTTTCTATTCTACCCAAGCTATCTTTTACTTTTGTAAACATAACCAGAATCAAAAAAAGATTGCCTATAGAAGCGAAATTGGAATTTGCCGCCCGAAATGGACGTAATCAGGCCACTAAAAAATAAACCCACTGTTTAAAAACAGGGGGTTTATCAACATTCAAACCTGCTCATTAAAACAGGTTTATTTTTCATGCCTGGATTTTACCTATTAATTAATCCAGGAACTCGCCCAGCTTTGTGTACGTACACCGGTTGCAAAACGGTTCCATTGTTCCTCGGGACGATTGAAGGCTTTGGTGAATTCATCACACATGTCGCGGTTCTCACTCATTTGTGCAACCGCCTGCATGGTTTCCCGGCGGGGCGGTTTCAGGAACAAATTGGTCCAATGGGTGGCACACTCAATGCGATCCCTGCGTTTATCATCTACAATCTGGCAGAAACGCTCATCAATAACCGGCTGCTTGACAATTTCCTCACCCAACACGAAAGCGCTATAAGAAGCCATATTGGCCCCCTGCCCCATCAATGGGTCCACCGTTGCATGGGCATCGCCCAGCGCAATGGCAAATTTATCATCACCAAGGCCAATATAGCCCTCGCGAACCACAGGAACAACGCCCCCTTGCAATAAATCACGGGAACCATTGGCCAGATCAAATTTGGCCGGATCAATGCGTGCGCTAATGGTTGGGTGATATTTCTCCAGTTTCTTCAGCATGGCATCAAGGAAACGACGGGGATTTTCATCATAATTCAAATGCGCCCATTCCTCTGTATCACCACCGGGTATGTTCAGGGTTAGCAATGCATGACCTGCTCCCTGGAAGGTCACGGTAGGCAAATCAATAATTTCACCATTTCCGGGAGAATTGGACAAGGTCACATTTCGGTGTTCCTCATCGGCAATCCCTGTATAAATACCAGCACAAATTATGCGTTGAGGCACCGAATGCGGGCTGAGTTTTTCATTGCGTGCAAACACATCCCTTAATGTGCCCTTGCCCACACACACCACCACCAGATCCACGTTTTTGGCTAAACCGGCCAGGTCTGCCGCCTGAATGTCTTTGTATTGAATCTTTCCTCCTCGTTCAAGGAAATCATTCATTAGCTGGGGCAAATAAATTCTGTAGTCAACCGCTCGGCTGGGAGAACCCAAATCACCACGAAAATGCAAAGGTTTTTCCCCACCAAAATAATAGGTCTGGCCTGGATAGCCATATGTTTCGTCGCACCAATGATTCACACCCAGCTCCTTTTCACGTGCAACGGTAATTGCATGATGGGTGACTGTATTAAGCAGTCGCAAACCGTCATATTCTTCCGGTTTGCGATCGGTATAGATGGTGACGTCCACATCATGCTGACGCAGATACAAACCAAGATGAAGTCCACCAACACCTGCACCCACAATGGCAATTTTTTTATCCATCTGAATAAACTCCTTTAAATATCAATTAAATTCTTATAATGAAAAAAGCGATTTCTATATGAAAAATACATTTGAATCAATACCTTACAAATAAAACATATATCGCCAATTCATCTTAAATTGATATCATCAAATATTCAAATGAAATAAAATTGAAGACCACATTACTTTAAAGTTATATTGTTTTTTTTCAATTCAAACTGAATGTTCAAAACAAAAATAAATGTTTCCTGTTTTTTTCAATCGACTCAGGTGTATCAAAATCCATCACACAACCCTGATCATCAACAGGAATCCGGGTTAGATCATTGGCATTGTCCTGCAGGATCTTCTTGGCGCCCCTGTCGCCTCCCAAACTGACAAGATCATTAAAAAACGTATTGGCAAACCAGACAGGATGTCCCTGTTGCCCCTGATAATAAGGGGCCGCCAATTTTGAGTGGGCCGCCGAAGCCACCATGCTGTGCAGGGTTGATGCCTGGATAAGTGGCAAATCTGCCGGGCTGATGAGCCAGCCGGCATATTGTTCAAGACGGGAGACCGCATAGGAAAGCGAGTCACCCATGCCGGAGGACGAAAACGGCATCTCCAGAAAGGAGAGGCCTTCCCGCTTTAAGCAGTCGATATGTTGCCGGGAATGGTTGCTAAGCACCACCCAGACATCAGAACCCAGAAAACTCTGGATTTTTTTTGCCGTATGAAGAAACATAGGCACACCATTCACATCAAGCAGACGTTTATCTGCGCCAAAACGAATGGATTTACCGCCAGCCAGTATAATGGCCGCTGTTTTTTTTGGTTTCTCCATGTGTATGTCTCGGGTTAAAATACTTTTTCAACATCGGTATTTTTAGCATAAGCGACATCAGAAGAGTGGGGTAAATTTACCGCATTTTTCACGGCCAGAATTTCAGCCATCACACTGACTGCAATTTCTGATGGTGTCTTGCTACCAATATATACGCCAATTGGCCCACGCAAACGTGCCAGCGATGCTTCAGTTTGATCAAAATGCTTAATCATTCTTTCTTTTCTGGCATGACTGTTTTTGCGTGATCCGATAGCACCAACATAAAAAGCATCCGTTTCCAAAGCCTGCAATAATGCCAGGTCATCCAGCTTCGGATCATGCGTAAGCGCAACAATGCAGGTGCGTGCATCGGGCCTGAACGCATCCACCGCATCATCAGGCATCAGGGTGGTTAACTTGGCCCGTGGTATGGACCACTGTTTATCGGCATTAAGACGTGGATCACACACCGTCACATCAAAGCCGCAAAACAAGGCCATAGTGGCCAGATATTCGGATAATTGCCCCCCGCCGATAATCAGCATGCGGTATTCAGGACCAAAACAACTTGACAAAAAACCGCCTTCAAGCCGCAAGGGTGTGGGTGCTGGCGCACGCACCAACATAACGTTGCCGTCATCCACCCGGACAACCCGATTCATCAGGTTTCCGGCATCCAGTTCTGCCACCAACCCGGACAAGGCATTCACTTCCGGATTAAACTCCAGAAAAAGCTCGATTGTACCGCCACAAGGCAATCCGAACTGGTGTGCCTCATCGGCGGTTACCCCATACTTGATCAGCTCGGGAGGACCATCTTGAATGCCTGAAGATGATCCAAAACGGAGAATAAGGTCATCTTCCAGACAGCCTCCCGAAACAGAGCCTACTGTGGCACCATTTTCTGATAGAGCCATGATAGAGCCGATTGGGCGAGGTGAAGAGCCCCATGTCCTGACAACCGTCACCAAGACCGCTTTCTGGCCTAGTTGACGCCACTCAAGCAAGGTACGCAAAACCATTACATCAAGATTTTCCATGAATCCTCCTTATGTTCATTTAGTCAAGACATGATAAGTCAAACCTGCCCTCTCAATAAGAAAAAGGATTTTGGCTTATCAAAAAACCGTCTGAATACCAATTCGGGTAATAGACTGGTTTCTGCTGGAAGAAGCATCGTCAGGTCCAAATAAACCATTGATACTCGCCCTGCCATTCTTATTGGTTCTTTGATAAACCTGTTGCACATAAACCAGCGTCCGTTTTGACAAAGAATACGACAACGTCGAGTTAATTTGATGCGCGTAATTTTTATCCAGCTGTGCATTACCTTTCATATAGTTATAGCTGGCACCTAACGCCCATTTAGGATCAATTTGCCATTTGCCGCCAATTTCAGCTGCATAAACAGAAGCCTTATTTGAACGGTTACTGGTTTTGGTAAACAAGGCAATGGCCGTCACTGCTTCAAACTCATAGTGCATACCCACACCCCATGTCTTCACAGGTGTTTGTACCGGCATCATGGCTGCGTCCACTCCATATTTCACATCGGTATAGGCAGCACCAATGCCAAAGGGTCCCGATTTATAATTCAGGCCAAAACTGAGCGTCCTGTCTTTGGTTGATCGATTGGGTTCTGAGCCAAATCCATACATGGCACCTGCCGTAAAGCCGCCAAAATCTGGCGTTCTATACTTGACAGAATTATGTACTTGTTCTCCGGCTGTTCTATCCCAATCAGACCCTCCCGTTGCATTAAAGGGGATACCCAACTTTGCAAAAGGACCTTGTCTAAACGTATATAAACCGCCAGCAAGAGGGCCGGCCGCATTCTTGGAGATGGTCAGGGAATCCCACATAAAATCAAATTGGTTACCTAATGTCAGACGACCATATCGATCGCTATCCAAACCTACAATTGCGGTACGACCAAAAAGACCATGTCCAGGAATGGTTTTGCCTTCATGGATATTAAACTGGCTTTGCAAGTCAAAAATGACTTTTGTGCCATCACTTAAATGCTCACTGCCTCTAAATCCAATGAATGAAGGCGTGTAAATACCTGAATCCGTCCTAAAACGCCGGTCATCTCCCTGGTTTGAAATATACGATACGCCTATATCCAGCAAACCATAAATTTGTACGCTATCTTTTTTTTCCGTTTCAGCATGTGCAATGCCGCCTGCCAGGCAACATAACAGCCCAACTGCCACCAACTTCTTCTCCATACCGCCTTCCTTTTTTTAATAAGTAATAATATTTTTAATTTAAAAAAATCAAACACTTGAATGATTTTGTGCAAAACAGAAGGCAACAGAATGCCCTCCGTTTTACACGGTATTTTTTTACTTCATTTGCTTAAATGTCTTTAATTAAGACTTGGCAAGAAAATCGCCTATCGTTTCATCAGTATGAAAGACAGGTTTTTCATGATAGTGAGGACCATCATAAATTTCGATCAGCACACTACGTTCATGTGCAATAGTCGGACCATGCGGATGCCCGACTGGATTCATATAGAATGAACCAGGTTGTAATTTCAAACCAACATCAACATATTCATAATCACCTTCAAGACAATACATGAACTGATTCGAGGCATGGGTATGTTTTACAGGAATCCGTCCACCTTTTTGGAATTCCAGCAAGGCAATGCTCGCTCCTGTTTCGGGATTTTTCCATAAAAAATACTGGCGGAAACCATATTCGGGATAGTCAATCCACTGTTCAGGATCCAGATCCCGGGTATTCAACAAGACCTCCAAAGTTTCACAAAGTGCTTTATTTTGCTCATGCATAGTAAAACTCCAATGCTGGACGCCCTTCTTTTACCCAGCGGTTATACTCTTCCTTGCTAGAAACATTGGCAGGGAACAAACCAATCAATGAACGGCCACGCTCCAAATGCCAAGCGGCAAACTCCTCATACATTTCGGCCTCAGCCGCTTCCTGCGCTACTTCGTCAACCAGGTAACGAGGAATAACGACTACACCATCACCGTCACCAACAATAATGTCACCGGGATAAACTGATACACCCGCACAACCAATCGGAACATTCCATTCAAGCGGATGCATGCTTAGCGGTGTTGCCGGGGCCGCACTTTTTTGCTGAAATGCGGGCAATCCAATTTTAAGAAAAGCCGGAACGTCACGAAAACCGCCATCGGTCACTACACCTTCAACACCACGCATTTTAAGACGCAATGCCATCATGTCGCCCATGGACGAGGCGCGCGTATTGCCAAACGCATCAATGACCAATACAGATCCTCTCGGACAAATTTCCATTACAGCCCGGTGTTTATTGTCATCGCGGCCATAAGAATCCATCGTGTCGATGTCTTCACGTGACGGGATGAACCGTAATGTAAATGCAGGCCCAATCATTTTCGGCTGCCCTGGAGAAAGCGGATTAATGCCCAACATTAATGTATTGCGAAAACCACGTTTCAGTAAGGCATTAGACAAATTGGCCGTACTGCTTTTCATTAAGGCTGCCCGGGTTTCCTCTGATATTTGAGCAAAATCATTTTGGCTTTTCACAACATTCTCTGCCAGATTTTTTGACATCATATATGCTCCTAAATTAGTAATAGAACCTGTCATATGCTATTTACGCAGAGTTTCTTTAACAATGGTGTTTTTCAAAATCCCTACACCTTCAACTTCCACCTCAACCACATCCCCCTCTTTCATCCAGACTTGAGGATTACGACGCAAACCAACACCGCCTGGCGTACCGGTTACAATTACGTCACCGGGTTCTAAAGCGGTAAACGTGGAAATAAAACTGATAAGGGTTGGAATGGAAAACGTCAGCATATCTGTCGTGGTTCTTTGCATTTCCTCGCCATTCAAACGGGTAACCAGACTTAACACACGATCGGTAGACAACTCATCAGTCGTCACCAGCCAGGGACCAAAGCCACCCGTTGCATCAAAATTCTTGCCAGGTGTCCATTGATTGGTGGCCAATTGCCAATCACGTACACTGCCATCGTTATAGCAAGAGTAACCAGCAACATGTTCAAAGGCCTGATCTTCGGGAATACGGCGCCCCCCCTTGCCAATCACTATCGCAATCTCACCTTCAAAGTCAAACTGATCCGACTCTGCCGGACATACCAAGGGGCGATTATGACCAACCTGGGATTCATTTAAACGTAAGAAAATCACGGGTACCTCAGTATCGGGACGATTGCCCTCAACACGATGTGCTAGATAATTCAGGCCGGCACAAAAAATACGCGGTGCATTTGGAATAACCGGCAGAAAAACCACGTCGTCAACATGGAAGTCCGGTTGTGAGTTTTCAACCAACGATTCCAAACGATCCAGCCAACCACCTTTAATGGCAGACAAAAGATCCGGGCAAGCATTACCCAAGCGACGCCCCAAATCATAAACATACTCGCCCTTCACCAACCCGAAAGTTGAGCGATTCTGACTTACAAAAGACATTAATTTCATTACAACCCCACTTATCCTTATTTCTTAAATAACGCCTAAAAAAATCAACTTAATTTCCCCGACTGCATCAATTAATGCGATTGAGCAAATTCAATGGCTCGTTTCAAAGCATAAACAACCAGTTGTGCCCGATAGGCAGCCGAAGCATGCATGTCAGCATTCAGGCCTTCTGCTGACTGAACACAGGCTTTTATTGCATCCACACTAAAATCGGATTCAAGCAATTTTTCAAATTCCCGCTGGCGAAATACACAGGCAGCGGCCCCGTTAATCGCAACCCGAACTTTTTTATCCGTGGTTTGCGAAACAAAACATCCCGCCATCACATAACCCGAGGCTGGATTAGGCATTTTGCAATAGCCCGCTTTGAACACACGAGGGAAATTCACACGCATCACAAACTCACCTTTTTCAAGCGCCGTGCTAAACAATCCGGTAAAAAAATCATCTGCCTCAATAGTGCGTTTGTTGGTGATAACCGTAGCTCCCAAGCCAAGTACGGCCCCTGGATAATCGGCTGAGGGATCATTGTTGGAAATGGAACCCCCAATCGTTCCCATATTTCTAACCTGAGGATCGGCAATGCCACTAGCCAAAAACGCCAAGGCAGGGATTGCCTGCGCTATGTCCTTATGAGCCGCCACTTCCGCATGCCGGGTCATGGCCCCTACCGACACCATCGTTTCATTAACGGCAATGCCACGCATTTCAGGGATTTCCTGTAAATCAATCAGCAATACCGGATTAGCCAATCTTTGCTTCAGGGTTGGCAAAAGCGTCATGCCCCCTGAAATGAAGCGGGCCTCAGGATTGTCACTAAAAAGCTCACTGACTTCCTGAACGCTTTTCGCACGAACATAATCAAAGTTATACATAGTTATACGTTCCCTGCCGAAATGCCACACTGACTCTTCCGGGCACAAGAATGGATGGCATCAACAATTCCCTGGTAACCTGTGCAACGGCATAAGTTCCCCTCTAGCTCATGGCGAATTACCGTCTCATTGTCTGCACAGCCACGATTCAGGATATCCAGTCCCTGCATGACCATTCCCGGCGTACAGTAACCACACTGCAAGGCATGGTGCTCCTGAAAAGCGGCCTGCAACGGATGCAGGTTTTCAGGTGTTCCCACCCCTTCAATCGTGGTCACTTCTTTTCCATCCGCCATGACGGCAAGCGTGGTACAAGACTTAACACTTCGGCCATCCAAATGCACGGTGCAACAACCGCACTGTGTCGTGTCGCAACCCACATGAGACCCTTTCAGGCCGCAATTTTCACGCAGAAAATGAACCAAAAGCGTACGGGGTTCAACCTCGTGTTTCTGCTCAATACCATTAACCATAATGGCGACTGTAGTTTTTGACATATTTTGAATACCTCGGTAAAAATCCTGACCTGAAACAGCCTTATCTGGAGCCCAGATAAGCAGCCAGTAAAGCAATAACTAAAACGGTGAAAGCCCAGGTCCATGCCGGCATTTGAATAGACACACCCGATTTGGAGGGGGTCGCTTGCGCATACACCGGAGCAGGTACAAAAGCTGGCGCCGCTGCAACAGCAGTTCCCATTGCCGGTGCTGTTGCCGGCGCTGCCACCTTGGCAGGTTCTACCGCTGCAGGCGCCGGACCCAGCAATTGTTGGCTTAAACGCTCAAAGAACTGTTTGGTCAACTTGGCTGAGGTCGCATCAATCAGGCGTGAACCGATCTGGGCAAGGCGCCCGCCTATTTCAGCCTTGGCCTCATATTTCAGCACAGTTCCCTTATTAGCCGCCTCTTCCAACGTAACAACCGCACTGCCTTTGGCAAATCCGGCTACTCCCCCATCTCCTTCAAATGCCAAGGTGTAGGTTTCGGGAGCTTTCATATCAAGTTGCCTAAGCTTTCCATTAAAGCGAGCCTTTACCGGACCAATTTCAATAACAACCCTGACTGCATAAATACCAGGTTCCACTTCAGTCACTGACTCACAACCAGGAATTGACAATCGAAGCACTTCCGGATTCATCAGGGCAGACCACACCTGTTCTCTGGATACGGGAAGCTGCTGTTCACCATTCAAAATCATGTTTTTGTCTCATAAAAAAATTAAAGTGGCGGCAAAGTTGCCGGACGCTTGGTTTGCCATCTGAATTGATAAACTTCTATGTTTGATGACAGCTCCGCCTTCTCAAATGGATCGTTATTGATCATCTCCCATACTTCCGCTTCATCGTGAGCATCAATAACCATCATACCGCCAATAGACACCCCATCCTTATTCTGCATGGGTCCACCAAAATGAACTCGGTCATGAAACTGCTTCATGTATTCCGCATGCAACGGACGCGTCGCCTTTCTTATTTGTTCCGCTTTACCATCGGTACGGTCAGTCCTGTATACAATAAACTGCTTCAACATACTCATTTCCCTTCGCATCCCTTATTCAATTCGTTCATTTCAAACTTAATGTTTATTATTCAACCGCATGCAACGCTTTTCCTGATGCTTTGCTTTGCTGAATGGCGTCCCAGACCTTCAATGCGGTCAATGGCATGTCGATATGTTTAATGCCATACACACTTAATGCATCCATCACTGCCGACGCTACTGCCGGAGGCAAACCAATGGTTCCGGTTTCCGCCCCTCCCTTGACACCAAGCGGATTAGTTTTTGTAGGCACTGGTCTTAAGCCTACACGGATACGTGGAAAATCCTTTGCTTTGGGCATGGCATAATCAGTGAACGACCCGGTCAGCAACTGGCCATCCTTGTCATGCACGACCTCTTCCAGTAACGCTTGGCCAACTGCCTGGGCAATACCGCCAATAATCTGGCCCTCAAGAATCAATGGATTAATGACATTCCCAACATCATCTATGCCCGAAATATCAACCAGAGTGACTGTACCAATTTCAGGATCAACCTCTACTTCACAGATATAACAGCCATTAGGATAGTTTTGTGGTTGTGCCGTAAAGTAGCCTCTTCCCTCAAGACCGGACCACAGTTCAGGAGGCAATGGTTTGGGTGCACCCCATGCATACGTTGCCTTTGCCACCTTATCCAGCGTGATTTCCTTGTTCAGACCAGCGTGGCGATAAACACCGTTACCAAACTCAAGGCCTTCCTCATCACACTCCAGCAGGATGGCGGCAACCCGTCTTCCTCTTTCAATAATCTGGTTACACGCACCCAGCAAGGCAGAACCGCCTACCGTCATGCTACGTGATCCGAAACTGCCACGGCCGTTGGCCACTTTATCGGTATCACCCTGAATCAGCCTGATTTTTTCGATCGGTACCCCTAGCCACTCATGGACCATTTGGGCATAACTGGTTTCATGCCCCTGGCCATATGAAAAAGTACCGGCAATAACGGTAAGTCCACCCGTTGCATCGAAACGCACTTCCATCCGGTCACTAATCGTGGCTGCCACTTCGATGTACATGGACAAGCCACGTCCGCGCAATAAACCACGTGCCTCACTTTCTTTGCGACGCGCCTCAAAACCGTCCCAATCGGCCAGTTTCAGCGCATCATCCATCAGGGCTTCAAACTCACCACAATCATAGATTTCATTAATACCCGTACGATAAGGCATCTGTGCCGGACTGATCAGGTTACGACGGCGGATTTCAACCTTGTCCATGCCCAATTCAGCGGCAGCCAGATCCATCATGCGCTCAACAATCAGGGTAGACTCGGGACGCCCCGCCCCCCGATAAGTGGTTAAGGTACGGCTATGCGTAAACACACCGTTTACTTTGACGTGCATGGCCGGAAAGGCGTAAACCCCCGACAACATGCGTGAACCCACCAAAGGAGGGTGCGCGGTTGAAGGACCTAACTGGCACCCCAGGTTATGGTGAATATCCACCCGAAAACCAAGCACCGTACCATCATTCTTTAGCGCGATTTCAGCGTCAGCAACCTGGTCTCGTCCATTGAAATCGGACAGGAATGACTCGCTGCGATCAGCCACCCACTTGACTGGCCTACCCACGCGTTTTGCGGCCCATAAAACCAGTACTTCTTCGGGGTAGAGGCCACCTTTGGTGCCAAACCCGCCACCGACATCGCCAGCAACGACATGAACCTGATGGGCAGGAACACGGAAAATATGTTCTGCCAGCAACAAGCGGATACGGCTCGGGTTGGCAGCCGATGAAGTCAGGTGATAACGCTTGTCCGCTTCATGGTATGCACCGATACAGGTACGGGGCTCCAAAGGGTTTCCGGCCAGACGCTGGCTACGAATACGGCTTTTAACAATACGGTCCGCTTTTTCGAAGGCGGCATTGGTCGCCTGTTCGTCACCCATTTCATGACGGAAACAAATATTACCTGTTGCTTCTGGCCAGACCAGCGGCGCGTTTTCCGCAATCGCCGACTCTACGGTAGGCGCTGCGGGCATATTGTCATAAACCACCTGTATGCGCTCAGCGGCATCCATCGCCGCAGGAAGCGTTTCAGCCACAATGAAGGCAATCGGACTGCCAATAGCCAAGACACGCTTTGAGGATAGGGGTGGAAATGGGGTGGGATGATATTTCTTTCCTGTAATGGTGGGCGGTATGCTCACGCATGGAATATGACCCAGGCCATCCTGCTCATAATCTTCTGCTGTCAGGACTGCCAATATTCCCGGCACTTCCAGTGCACCTGAAACATCAATACTGACAATATTGGCATGAGCGACTGTGGAGCGTAAAACATACCCTCTGGCCTGTCTTGGAAAATTAACATCATCCGCAAAGGTTCCCTGTCCGGTTAACAGACGTACATCTTCCACCCTGGGAAGCGGCGCCCCTATTCCTTGGGATACCTTAACCATTGACTCTACTTTCATTTACTTTTCTCCACAAATACCCATGCCGCAAACTTAATCAACGACTACCAGCATGAAGTAGCATCGTATACATTCTCATCCAGTGAGAATGTCAGCGGGGCGCCCTTGCTGATAATTTTTCCATAACGACCCGCATAGAAAAGCAGGCCCCTGTCCGGATGTTCAGGACGCTCCATCGTATGAACCCGTCCCACAAACAAGGTATGATCTCCACAGGAATAAACATGCTCCAGGTCTGTTGCTATCTGTACATTGGCTCCTGACAGAACGGGCACATTACCAATACGTTCAAATTGCGGGCATTTACCTTCCATGGGTTTACCCGCAAAATGGTTACTGCACCATTCCTGGTGCTCG
Source organism: Advenella sp. (assembly GCA_041656315.1). Classification (GTDB taxonomy): domain Bacteria; phylum Pseudomonadota; class Gammaproteobacteria; order Burkholderiales; family Burkholderiaceae_B; genus Advenella. The sequence goes on along the minus strand of JBBADT010000004.1, from coordinate 68,000 downwards.
CTCAGGATACTCACCCCAAAATAGCCCGCACGCTGAATGCGGTCATGCATTCTTGCCGTACATGCAACAGAGACAATTATCAGTGGAGGTTCCAGTGAGCCAGACATGAACGCATTGGCGGTCATGCCGTGAGGCTCCCCATCCACATCAGTAGAAATGACAACAACACCTGTAGCAAATTCACCCATGGCATTGCGAAATTCACGTGGATTAAAATTAGCGACTCGCTCGGCACGCTGTTCTTCAAGGATTAATTCTGTCATTTGAATCTGCCTCATGTTGGTTGGATTAAAGTCTTGCCTTAACCGTTTTTACTCAAAAAAGTCCCGTGTAGGGTCCATGCCCCATTGGGTCGTATCATCAGCAAAAACATCGTAATACAAAGGCTCGTAATCCTCGTTAACGACATCACCATCGGTATAGTGCTCAACACGAAAACCGAATGGATCACGCCAATAATCAAAAATCTGGCTACCGATCAGATGGCGGCCAACACCACAATCCAGCCGATGTCCCTTGGCAACCAGATAGTCATGAGAACCCATGACGGAATCAATGTCCTGGAACTCAAAAGAGCAATGATGAACACCGGTCACTTCTGCCTGCACGATAAGCATGGAATGATGATCAACAAACTCTTCCCCCTTATCCATCCGCAGGAATGTACCAATCACCTGACTCTTGTCGCCTGGTACGCACATATAATCGGAAGCCAGCAGACCAAAGCGCTCATTAAACCATTTAACCGATTCGGGATGATTACTGACACGCAACACAAAATGGCCAATACGCAAGGCCAGACCGGGTTCACGCTTGGGACGCAAAGACGCGTTATAACGGGATTTTGCATGACCGGCATTGAATGGATTGGGCGGACGATGCGTGATTTCCTCTGCCGGCTCCTGCCCCCAGATCGCATCAATTTGCACGTTATCCGGTGTCATCATCCGAACGCGCCAACCACCGCCTGGGTAATCTTCCACTTTGGTAACGGGAGAGGAACCTGGCAACTTGGCAAGCTCATGCAGGTCCTCCATGCTTTCCATGCGAATAGCGGCACCAATGAATTTATTTTCATCTCCAAGCAGAGTGACATGCAAAAAGGGTGATGTACCTGCCCCGCGCATAAATAGACGCTTGTCGTCTTTATGTGCTGTTAATAACCCGAAGTCCTGCATAAAAGACTCCATCAGATCCAAATCATTAACTTGGTAAACAACATAGGCAATTTCATTTCCTAATGGCATATCTCTCTCCTTAAAATAAAAATATTGGTTTAATTATCTACGTTTGATAACGCTTACATCATCAGGATTGATCAGGTCAGGTACAGTCCAGCCGTCAAGATCATATTCACCCATACATTTTTCAACGAACGATTTCATATTATCCAGATCACCTGTGCCTTGTGCATCCCACAAGTTGGCCAGACGTGTCACGTCGTTGGAACCCAGATAGTTGATTTCATACAATTCATGGCGGGCACCGAATTCAGTACCGATGGTGTCCCACAACAATTTCATGGTTTTAACGCGACCTACTGCATCTACATCACCCGTACCACGCACATATTTGTCAAGGTAACCACGAATTTCAGGTGCTTTGAAGTCGTTTGCGTGTGAATTCAGGTAGATCAGACCGCTGGCAACGCTGGATTCAATAATGTTTTTGATCGCTGGATAGGCAATTTGCGAAAGTACACGATAAGACGTTGCAAAACGTGCATCAGGCTGAACCATACCATTCCATGGCACATTGCTCTTTGCCATGGCATCAGACAAGCCCCACATGGCATTACGCCATGCAATGACTTCGCCAAAACGTGACTGAACACCATGAAAACTGGCGCTACCGGTAATTTCCAGTGCTTTTGCCAGCAAACCGCAAATAAAGTCAAGTTTAACGGCAAGACGGGTACAACCGTGCATCGCGGCACGACTGTTGAAACCTGAGCCGGGTGCAAAATCGTTCGCCAAGTTGGCATCGCCGTACATGAAGACATCTTCCCATGGAATAAATACATTATCCATCACCAAAATGGCATCATTTTCATCCAGGCGGCTTGACAACGGGTAATCGAATGGGCTTCCTGCCACTGCGGCACGATATTCGTTTGAAATGCGGGAAATCATTTTCATGCCCGGTGCGCCAGTAGGAACCATGAAAATAGGGGTGTATTTAGGATCCTTGATCGGAAGCTGTCCAGCATGTGCGACAAAGGTATAGTGAGTCAGGGCTGAACCAGTCGCAACCACTTTGGCACCACTGACATAAATACCCGCATCGGTTTCTTTTTCAACATGAATGAAAACATCAGAAGTATCTGCCGTCGGTTTGTTACGGTCAACTGGGGGGTTCATGATCGCATGATTGATATACAAAGTACGCTGTTGTGCTTTCGAATACCAGCGCAATGCATTTTCTTCAAAACCTTTATAAAAGGACGAATTGGCGCCCAAGGTACCCAGGAAAGACCCTTTATAATCAGGGGAGCGTCCCATCCAGCCATATGCAACGCGCTGAATTTCAGCAACTGCATCACGCGCGGCAACCTGCTCTTCTACGGTTTTGGGTGCCAAAAAATAACGATGGGTAAAACCGCCCGAATCATTGGGTGCAGTCAGCAGCTCACGACGGGACTCATCATGCAGCGCATCATACATACGTGCAATCATGCGGGCCGAATTTCTGAAAGCCGGATGCTCTGCAATGTTTTTAACCCGCTCACCATAAATCCAGACTTCACGACCGTCATCCAGACTTTTCAGATATTCTTCCCCGGTAAACGGTATGTTTTTTGCACTCATTTTTGCATCTGTCTCTTTTAAATTTGTTTCGACTTTCATGTCATATCTCCATATATTTAAAATTAAATTAATATCAATTATTTTCTTGACAAAGCCATCGCTAAGATCAATATCAATCCGATTGTCATTGTTGACGCATAAGCACCAACCTGCATCAGATTCAAGCCGTTTTGTACCAGCATAATCAACAGCGTACCAACCACAACAGCAAATACACGCCCTATACCACCCGCCAGACTGACACCAGCAATAACGCAAGCAGCAATTGACTCAAGTGGTAACGTTACACCTACATTAGCTTCCCCTGTACCAAGACGGGCTGTTAGCAACAAACCTGTCAAGGAAGCAAAGACACCACAAATCACAAAGGACTGGATAATAACCCGTTTAGTACGAATACCTGAAAGATCGGCTGCACGCTGGTTTCCACCTGTCGCATAAACATGACGTCCAAAGCGTGACCACTCCAGAAGACCATAAGTAATCAGGATTAGCAGCAAGGCAACCAATGAAGGAATGGGAATCCCCATAATTTCACCAAACCCAAACACCTCACCCAAAACATCTGGCAAACCATAGACGGGTACACCGCCACTGATAAACAACGTAATGCCGAACAAAACAGAAGACATGCCCAAAGTCATCATAAAAGGAGGAATCCTCATGACCGCCATGCCAACACCATTGATCAAGCCAAAAACGGCACCCATAGCAAAACCGACCGCACTGCCCGCCGCAATCGCCAGCCAGGGACTGTCAGGCATGGCGGCCATCATGGAAGCCATCACCAGTGCCGCGGCCACGGATGTCAGTGCCGCAATGGCCCCGACTGATAAATCAAGTCCACCCACCACCAGCACAATCAGTTGCCCCAAAGAAACAATCAAGAGATAAACCGATTGCCGCGCAACGTTCACCAGATTATCTGCCGTTGCAAACCCGGGAGCCATTACATAAAAAACCAGTGAGGCAACAATAAACAAAACCGGCAATACCAGCATCTGTCGGTATTTATAAATAAAATTTGCACTCAGTCCCGAGGCGGGTTTCTTTTCTGTAACAGGTAAAGTAGTAGTCATTGATGTTGTGTTCATTTGAAGTCTTGCTCAAAAAAAGTTTTCTAGAATGCGATGCTCATCAAATTCATCACGCTGGAATTCGGCGGTAATAGCACCGTTGTTCATGACCAGAATTCGATGACACAGGCCGAACAACTCGGGCAAATCAGAAGAAATCAGCAAAATCGCCGCCCCTTCCTTACTTAAATCCGCCAAATAACGATAAATTGATGGCCTTGCTCCCATATCGACACCAACCGTGGGTTCATCAAACACAAACACGGAAATATCCTGTGCCAGTCCTTTGGCCAGCATCACTTTTTGCTGATTGCCGCCTGAAAAATTGCTAATAGGTTCACCCAGTCTTTCTTTTGCAAATTCGACTTTGTCTGACAAGTCCTTCAATAGATTGATTTCCTGTTGCGGTTTCAAGACTTTGCCGGCTATTTTTCCCCAGATCAGGCCTGATAAAGACATATTTTCTTTGGCAGGACGACACATAACCAGCCCCTCCTGCTTGCGGTCTGCCGGGCTATACCACAGGCCTGCTTCAATGGCATCGGCAGGATGCTTGAAATTCGTTTTATGGTCATCAAGAACAATTTCACCCCCTGTGATTTTTTTCAAGCCAAAACAGGCTTGTCCCAATTCACTTTTACCACACCCAACCAGACCGGCAATACCAACAATTTCGCCAGCTTTTACATCAAGATTCACATTCTCTATATTAGGCACGCCTAATTCGTGCGCCAGTGACAAATTGCTTATTTTCAAGCGGATCTTGCCCACTTCCGTGTTCAATGACGGATAAATGGTGTCCAGTGTCCTGCCCGTCATTAATTTAATCAATTCAGGCTCTGACGTAGTTGCGGGTACCGTTGCTATCTGTTTACCATCTCTTAATACGGTAACCACATCACCCAGAAGCGGAATTTCATGCATTCTGTGTGTAATGTAGATAATGGCCGTTCCTTGTTTTTTAAGTTTCAAAACCAAATCAAACAAGGAGCGTGCATCATGCTCGGACAACGATGCAGTAGGCTCATCCAGGATAAGGATTTTCGGTTTTTTTCTTAACGCTTTGCAAATCTCAACCATTTGCTGCTTACCGCGCGGCAAAGTGGCGACATAGGCATAAGGATCAAGATCAAAACCCAAGGTGTTGATCAACTCTTTGGCGGATTCAACAGCCGCCTGCCTGGCCAAAAGACCTATTGAATCAAGCGGCTCTTCACCCAGCACAATATTTTCCGCAACAGTTAGTTGAGGAATCAGGGAAAACTCCTGAAAAACAGCACGAATCCCTTCTGCACGCGATTCCGCAACGCTCTGAAAAACGCCTTGATGGCCTCCTATTACAAGCTCTCCCTTGCTGGGCGGATTTGCACCCGCCAGCATGGAGATGAAGGTTGATTTGCCTGCCCCGTTTTCACCAAACAAAACATGGACTTTACCCGCTTCAATATCCATATGGATATTATCCAGAGCGACATGATTACCATATATCTTGGTAAGCCCCTTAATCGCAAGAACGATTCGGGACTTGCCTTCATGCTGCTCAGGCGCCTTATCCTGGATGTTTTCAAGAACTGCGCTTTGCACTATTGCCTCACTTTCCAAAACTGAAAACAGGTCTGAATCCTGCAGGTGCAAAGGTAATGGACGGATCAAACTCGCCAACGGTGGCTGGTGTGTAAACCGTACCGATCGTATCCACCCGTGTCAGTGCCTCGGGGTTGTTACCTTGCTCAAGAATCCGTACTGCCGAGTCAATGGTCATTTTTGAAGTCGTTACAATAGGTGCCACACCCGCGGCTTCAATTTCGCCTTTTTTCAGGCCTTGATACACACCCGGCGTCATATAAACAGAAACCAGTTTGACTTTATCCAACAGCTTGCGTGCTTTTAGCAATGGCAAAGCACCTTCCACCATTACGGCCGTGCCAACAATATAGTCCAGATCTTTATGCGTTTGCAGCATGTCTTCCACCAGACGTGCCTGGATTTCCTTGCCTACATCACCATATTTGGTTTCAGCAATAACCACCGCGCTGTCTTTGATGCCATCCAGAAAGCCGGCATTAAACCCTTCCACAAAACCGGCTCCTGCCGGACCAGGCAACCATCCCACACGTACCTCGGGGGTTCCTTTAGGATGTTTTTTGGCCAGATACTCACCTGCACGGAAACCCTCATCACGCGGGTTGGTCAGAACACGGGCAGCCACGTCAGTTGAGTTGGAACCATTGAAAGCATCAATAACGACAATATTTTTTTCCTTGAGCTGTTTCAGCATATTGCCTACACCCTCGGCATCAATGGCAACCATAACAACCGCTTTGGCACCACCGGCAACACAGTTCTCAATTTGGGAAATCTGATTGTTAAGCTGTGTATAGCCGCCTGCGTCCAGCACCTGCACACTAACGCCCAGTCGTTTTGCTTCTTCAACAACCCCATAATTGGCCGCCAGCCAGAATGGGTCTTTCATATGCGGAAATGACACACAGATAGGCCACTTTTGGCTGGCCTTTTGCTGCCCTTGATACGCGACCTGAACCACTTTTCCGTCAGCCCCCACTTGATTAACATCAAGCGGAAACCAATTGGCTGCACTAACGACTGAACCGCTTAATGCAATTGAAGCCGTTGCCACGCATTTTAAAAATAAATTAGATGTCATCCTCTTATTCCTTTAAGTTTCAATTTTGATTGATTCTTGAATCCCGCTCACTGATTCGTGACGGTTTAGCTTTATTTCTTTATTTGAAAAGATAATAAGATTATGACCATATAAGATCAAATGAAATTAAATTGCTTTACGTATTCCATTTTGGTTATACTGCCTGAACAAATCCTAAAAAAAGAGGAGCATTTCATGTCACGTACCGACTGGTATTTACGCGCCAATTTGCGCTTCAAGCATCTGCAACTGTTAATTTATCTTGATGAAATGAGGAGCGTGAGTAGAGTAGCATCCGCACTGGCATTGACTCAGCCGGCGATTTCAAAAATGTTGTCGTCAATGGAAGCGGGTCTGGGAATTAAAATTTTCAACCGCACATCTTCAGGACTCGAGCCAACCCAACACGGCCTGTGCCTGATACAAAGTGCCAAAGATATTCTTTACAAACTAGAGACAACCCGGCTGCAACTTAGGGAAATCACTGAGGGCCCAATGATACAAATATCAATGGGCGTCATGCCTATTGCTGCCCTTGCCTTTGCACCCACCCTGCTTACCGCCCTGGATAAAAGCCCCATTGATTTTTCTGTCACCGTACGTGAAAGCACTTTAGGCGCACTGTTGCCACAGTTAAAAACAGAACAAATCAAATATATTGCCGGGGTCATTCCTAACAAACCTTTACAGGCCGATATTTGCTCGGAAGTTTTTTATGAGGACTCTTTTGTCATCGCAGTCAGGAAAGGCCACCCATTGGCCAACGAGTCCGATCTGGAATGGAAACACCTTAGCAACTACCCAATGATTCTACCCACCCGTGATGCCATCACACGGGAAATTATTGTAGACACCCTATTAAGCTACAACATCCCCATCCCCAACCAAATTGTCGAGTCATTATCAACGCTCACCAACGTTGGCATGCTTAAGTCATCCGACGCTTTTGGTACCATTCCCATGGAAATGGCTACTTTTTTTAAAAAGCTGGGTGTGCTGGAAATATTGCCACTCACCATCACTGATATTACTAGGAAAGTAGGGCTTATCTGGCATATCAATCACGAAAACACACCAGAGCATGAAGTTGTCATGAAAATTTTTCGAGATGCCTACACTCAATACAGTAAAGACCCAAACAATATATCTATTACGGAAATACCTTTTTACGGATAGAGGTAATATGCTGCGCCATCATTTCGACAGCTGCATTCCTATCTGCTGAAGCAATGGTTTCATACAAAGCTTCCAGCTCATGAATATTCGGGTTTTCAGCACCAGGCGTATAAGTCCTGAACCACAGCCTCATGGAGCGATCCAGTAACTGACCGGCAAAATTGGCTAACAACTCATTATTGGCCGCTTCATAGAGTGTTTGGTGAAAAAGACGATCCACCTCCATGCTACCTTGGTGATCATTGTTTTGCGCACACTGGCGTCCGATTTGTACAATTTTTTTCAGTTTTTCCAAGAGCTCGGGGCTCATTCTTTGCATTGCCTCTCCCGTTAGGTATGGCTCTACAAGCAAACGGGCATCAATCAGGTTCAAAAAACTATCAATAGTTTCCGCCTTAATTAATATACCTTTGCGCGGTAAAATTGCCACCAACCCTTCCCTGTCTAAACGGTGAATGGCCTGGTGAATCGGACTACGGCCTATTGAAAGAAGATTGCACAATTGCGCAACGTTGACCTGATCACCCGGCTTTAACTCGTTTTCCAGGATCATTTTTTTAATGGCAATATACGCTTTTTCAGCAAGAGGCAGCGATAAGCTTTCAGGGTTATCACCCTTTTGAGGTTGAATCATGAATTTATAGGTATAAAGGATAAATTAACTATGCATGACAGGATGCCATTAGTGCATTAATGTCCAGTAAGAATTATTATGTAATCGTCCGACAAAAAAGCAGGCAGAAAGTCTGCCTGCCATATACCCTATGCACAAAAACAAGGGAAAACACAAGACATTAAGTGCTTATTCGATTTTAACATTCGCGTCATTAATGACCTGTTTGTATTTTAAAGCTTCTTGAGTCATAAAATCAGCAAAACCGGCCGCATCGGTGGGTTTTGCCTGCATGCCTTGCTGTTCAAGTATTGCTTGTACATCGGGGTGAGCCAAGGCTGTAGTAAACAACTGGTTTAACTGATCAATTCTTTCATCACTCACACTGGATTTGGCCAGTAAACCCAACCATGTTTCCGAGATGAAGTCCGGATACCCCTGTTCAGCAAAAGTGGGGACATCAGGCATTTTGGGATGACGTTCCGCACCCGAGACTGCCAATGCTTTCAGCTTACCAGTCTCAAGATGGGGCGCAATGGCACCCACATCACCCAACGTGGAATGGACCTCTGAGCTTAATACCGCCAGTGTTGCCGGAGCTGCCCCTTTATAGGGAACATGAAGCAGATCAAGACCTACCTGATGATTGAACAGCTCATACCCCAAATGACCTGATGAGCCAGTTCCAAATGATGAGTACGTACCTTTATTTTCTTCTTTTTTCGCCCACTCTATGAACTCTGCCAAATTGGAAGCCGGTACATCGTTGGAAACAACCAGCACATGAGGACTGGAGGCCAGGCGAGTGATCTGGCGAAAATCCTTATTGATATCGTAGGGCAACTTTTGCATCAAACTAGGCGTAATCACAAAACTGGCTGCAATCAGCAAAACCGAATTGTCATCATCTGCTTTATTTAATAAAGCTTGTGCACCAATAACCGTATTTCCACCTGGTCGATTTTCAATAATCACGTTTTGCGCAGTATCTTGTTCTATCACCTTACCAATTGACCGGATAATTGAATCAGATGGCCCTCCAGCAGCATAAGGAACCACTATATTCAAAGGCTTGCTTGTATCAGCCTGGGCTAGCCCGGCAAATGAACCCAGTAACAGACTGAGTCCCAACAATATTTTTTTCATGATATCTCCTGTTGAAAAAAAGGCCGCACCAAGTGACAGCCTTTTTATTATTAACTTTTAATTATTGATTATTTTTTAGCCAATCTTGCCTGGCCTTGGATTTCAACCAGAATTTCAGGTTTTGCCAAGCCTTTGATTTCAATTAGCGCACATGCCGGAAAATCTCCGGTGAAGAATTCGCGACGAGCCTTCCATACTCCCTGATTCTCTTTCATATCAGTAACAAAAATGGTCATTGTTACGATGTCATCAATCGTACCACCAGCAGCCTCACATAAATCTTTCATTTTTTGAAAAATAACTTTGGCCTGCTCGTAACCATCTTTACCAATAATCGTTTCGCCATCATTGGCACGTGAAGTAAAGCCTGACAAATACAGAGTATCTTCTACTTGCAAACAATTTGACCACAAACCTGGAGCAGCTTCGGCAACATTTGGGCTAGTGATACGAACTCGATGTGATTGTGACATGTTTATTCCTTTGATGATGTTTTAATTTGATAACAGTGATATATCACTGTTATGCATAATAGGTGACGCTCGATGCGATGTCAAGCATATATTCTTATTAAGTTATGTTTGTTGTTATTTATATTCTTGGATTTCATACATCATGTCTGTAAAACACGATGCCACTTATTTCATGCTGTTGGATATTGAAAATAACCGGGTAATTCAACAAGAACTTTTTCCTGTTGAGCATAAAGATGAAAAATGGGAAAGATTAATGGACACGCTTGATGCCATCAACCGCCAATTTGGCAAAAACACCCTGAAAATCGCCGCCACCGGCCTTCATGCCTGCGCATAAAGGTGGAACTCAAATGCAAATGCCCAAAAAACATCTTCACAAGGCAGCAATGGAAAGTTTCTTTGGCATACTGAAGTCTGAGTAATTCCATCTGAAGCGCTTCGATAACATCGAACAGCTCGAAGCAGATATTGAGAAATACATTCACTACTATAATCACGAACGTATCAAGTTCAAATTAAACGGCCTGAGCCCGGTACAATACAGGACTCAGGTTTTAGCTTCCTGGTTTTTAACTGTCCAACATTTAGAGTTCACTTCAGAGCATGGGAACGAGAGTTTTACGGCATCAAGCATAGCTCTGCCACGCTCAAGCCGCCTCACCCCATTCACAAGTCCCTTCAAAGACAAAAAAACTCAAGCCACATACCGCAACATAGTGACATAATGAATACCGCTACCCGCCAGCACAAACAAATGCCAAATACCGTGTGCATGACGCCAGCGACTGTCATTGGCATAGAATAAAATACCCGCCGTATAGGCCACGCCACCGGCCAACAGCCATAAAAAGCCGTCCCGGCCCAGTGCCTCCATTAGCGGAAATAGCGCGATAATTGCCAACCAGCCCATTAACATGTAAAGCAGCATTGAAAACACCCGTTTGCCGCGCGCCAGCCAGATTTCCTGGACAATGCCCAGCAGGGCCAGCCCCCATACCACCCCAAACAACGTCCATCCCCAGGCCCCCCGCAGACTGACCAGGGCAAAGGGAGTGTAACTGCCGGCAATCAGAAGATAAATGGAACAATGGTCAAATTTGCACCAGATCCGTTTGGCCCTGCCGCGCAGGCTGTGATAAAGCGTAGATGCCAGGTATAAAAAAAGCAGCATGGCCCCATAAATGCTAAAGCCAACAATCTTCCAGGGATCGCCAGCCTGTGCACCAAGCACAATAAGCAGCACTGCACCAACTGCCGCCAGCCCTGCCCCTGCCAGGTGGGAAATACTGTTAAACCGTTCACCGTAATACATTCGCCTGTTCCTTTTCCGTCCGCCATTCCTGTGGTATGGCCTTTGTTAAGTTATACACCATAAGTATCCATCCCTGTTGCTGTTTTTTTCAGCTGAAAAATGCTATAAATATACTGTATAAATAAACAGTATATATTGTGAACATACCTGCTCATCTCACACCCATCCGGCATAGCTCGTTGCCAATAAAGGAAATCAGCTGCAAAACACCGGCCGGTTTCCCTTCGCCCGCCCAAGACCTGACTGTTAACCGGATTGACCTTAACGATATTCTCATCCAACACCCTGAAGCCACTTATTTCATGCAGGTTAAGGGCAACAGCATGACTGGTGCGGGCATCATGACGGCAATTGCTTTTACTGCTCCTGCGAGCGGGTTTTCAATCCTTCGCTCAAGGGCAAACCACTTATCATCATGTCAAACAACGATGGTTGCGCCATTTCACGGACTGATGAAGCCAAAGCCATGGGCATTGCCATGGGCGCCCCCTGGTTTCAAATTAAACATCTCGAATCGCTCGGGCTAGTGGGGCTATCGGCCAATTTTCCGCTTTATGGCCATTGCCTGCAAAAAATTACGCCAACAAGGCTCTATGGCGGGCGGTATCAACGTATTCATTCGCACCAGCCTATTTCGCTCTGGCCAGCAATACAGCGCCAATCATTTGGTGTATTTGAACACGCCTTTTTCAGACACCATTGCTCACTCATGCCAACGACAACTGGTTTATGCGCCAAGAAAAAAAACCAAGGCTATACCACTAACTGGAACGAGCTCATGGTGGTGCAGGCTTAGCGGTTACGCGTTCCCACGCAGGAGTTAACTGACCCCCAAAAGTTGAATGGGTATCCAACTTTTGGGGGTCAGTTCAAGCCCAATGAAGGGTGCGACAAGGCAACAAGACGGTCCTCAAAAAGAGGTTTCATTTGAATTTCAGATGCCCAGCCCTCGAAGGTTCCAATCGCCAAATCAATTTCACGATGTGTTAAAAGTGTTACCAGGGTTTGTGTTGGCGCCTCTTCCAGACGAATAACAATGCCAGGGTACAAAACACTAAAATTGGCAACAGCATGTGCAACCAAAGTGCTGCTCAATAAGGGGGTGACACCGATCGACAAGATCCCTTTAGACAACTCACCCAGCGATTGCAGGTTTGTAATCTGCAAATCCAGATCTTCCAGTATCCTGCGAATGGATTCGGCAAAGGCCTCACCGGCAGCAGTAGGAGATACGTATTTTGTTGTACGGTCAAATAACTTTACGCCCACGATTTCTTCTGCTTCTCGAATCGTCATGCTTAGGTTGGACTGGGTGGTATGAAGATTCGCTGCCGCGACTGTAAAACTTCGGGAAGAAGCCACTTCACAAATTGCCAATAACTGCTTAATAGATAGTTTACTCATGCATTGAAAAGGATAATGACAAAAACACATACACTTTAAAACGTGCTTGCAAAATAAAAAGTGTTTTTTAGTACGCGGAAACCATGGTACCCGGGTAAGCGGGCCAGCCATAAATAAAAAACAAAAATGCTGGAATCCCAATTAATTTAAGTAATATATATTACCATTAACATATTAATAATTAATCATTACTGCGCCTATATAACGTGCAGCATCGTTACGTTGGTTGGATGTTTTTCTAATGACTGGTAAAGGGCATAGGCTTACCGGCCTTGGTGCGGCATTTATTGCTGCGGCTATTGCAAAAATAGCAGGGCTGGACGTGTTTTTACAAACCGCAAGTGCTCTCGTAGCAGCTGTTTCCACCTCCTTACCCGACTGGGTAGAAATCCCCTATTACCGCAAAGGGGTCCGAACCGGTTCGCTCATCAAACACCGCACCTTCACCCATTGGCCCTGGTTTTGGGTTGGTTTAATGTATTGGGGATTTTCTGTTAAAGAGCTTGAAGGTGCCGCCATGATTGGCGCGGCAACCGGTGCATTAAGCCATATTCTGGCCGACGCCCCCAACCCCATGGGGATTCCCTGGATCCATCCTCTGCAACGGATACGATTGGGGAAAAAAGGCTGGTGGCGCTCGGGTAGATACGAAACAGTACTGGTAAGTTTATTTACGGTTTTTGGTGTGAGCATTTGGGTACAGGTGAATCCTGATAATGTATTTTCACAGGGATTAACGCAATTAACACAGGAAAGCGTCAAACAAATAAACGTTGTTTTACAACCCCTGGTTCAAAATTTCATAACTTACTTAAGTAGCAACGTTATTTTTTGATACTATGGGGCTGAAGTAAATAATTTATTTTCATTGCCCATTCTTGTTCAGCAGGGTTTGCTGGATGTCTGAAAAAGTGTAGTATATCCACCCAAACAATGCTAAACAGTTAGGAACAATACCAATAGCATTTACTGCTCCAGCCATGCAATACTGCTTTTCATGAACATCTTCAAGCATTCTGGCGAATACGACAAAGAACGGCAAAAAATCCTTCGCAGTTACTTCACCGATGCCATTGACATTCTGTCTGAATCCCATTCAAAAAATCAAATTGCACAGTTGTTCGAATCCTTGTCTTTTCCCCTTAAAGACATTAATAACGCATCAAAAAACCTTTCTTTTGATGATTATTTAAACCTGATTGACCAAATCAACAAAGCATGGAATGTTCCGGGCCTGGGCCTGAAACTGGGCATTGTGAAATCAATCAAGAATTTCGGCATTTATGGTTATGCATTAATGGCCAGCACTACCTACGAACAATTTAATGCAGTAGCCAACCGGATTTTCTATGCAATCTACGAGCCGCTTACCATAGAAAATCGGGTTGTAGGCGATATGCTAGAAATCAGCTATATACCCAAAACCCACATAGCACAAAACATCCATGTTATTTTGATGGAACAGGTAATAACCTGCGGCATTTCATTAATGAGCACCCAACTGCCAGAAAATGTAAGCTGGGATAGCTGCATAATTAACTGTAATTATGTTGCCCCCGGACATGCGCACTTTTACAGAAAATACTTCCCGGGCACCATCAATTTCAACCAACCAGTCATGCAATTGTGTGTTCCTGCCAGCTGGATGCAGTTGCCCCTAAGGGCGGGAAACAATTATATTTATTCTTTATGCGAAAACAAGATTGCAGACATTTTAAGCAGCCTGAATACGCAAAGCACCCTTTCTAACCGGGTGCGCCATATTTTATTAAGCAGCAACTTCAATAATGTACCTGGCATCAATCTCATTGCAAAAAGTTTTCATATGGCAGAACGCACTTTGCATTTGCGGCTATCCCGTGAAGGTACCTCATACCGCGTGATTTTGAATGAAGTCAGAAATGAGTTAGCGCAACGTTATTTGAAAGAAAGCAGCCTGACCGTTCAGGAAATTGCTTTTCTCTTGGGATATGAACATACCCAGAATTTTTACCGTGCCTTTTTGAAAAACAACCGGATAACGCCATCACAATTCCGACGAGGCAAACAAGCAACCTTGCCTGCTCCGTCAGAATAAGAATTTTATGCAACCACAGTGTTTTCAATGGCACCGATTTGGTCAATCTCACATTTAACCACATCACCATTTTGCAGGAAAACAGGCGGATCCATGGCCACACCTACCCCTTCGGGTGTTCCGGTAGCAATAATATCATTAGGTTCCAGCGTAAAAGCGGTTGATAAATAGATCAGCTGATCATCAATACCGTGAATCATTTGCGACGTATTATTGGACTGGCGCAGTTGACCATTCACATAGCAACGCAAATCCAGGTTTTCGGGGTTCTCAATTTCATCAGCCGTCACGATCCAGGGGCCGATTGGTCCATGAGTATCAAACGACTTGCCCATGGTAAAAGTTAAGGTATGAAATTGCCAGTCACGGGCAGAAACATCGTTAACGACAAGATAGCCAAAAATCGCATCACGCACATTGGCAGAAGTCAGCTTTTTGGAACGCTTGCCAATGACCACGCCCAACTCTACTTCATAATCCAGTTTTTCGGTAACGCCTGTTTCAATCTTGCCAAACGGGTCATTAACGCACGTAATCTGCTTGTTGAACCAGGTTTGATGAGTACGTTCTGCAACGCCTAATTTGCTGGCTTCTTCCACATGCTTTTTATAATTCATGCCAATGGCCAGGAATTTCCCAGGGCGAGGAATAGGAGCCAGCAGTGTTACCTGTACCAACGGGTAATGAGCAGCAACACCTTCGCTACGCGTTTTAAGCAGTTCCAGTGCTTCGGGGCCCGCCTCAATCATCGATTGCAGATCCCGGTATGGGAAATCAATTTTCTTAAAATCAATAATGCCGTCAGCAGCAAGCACACCACACGATATTTCGTTATTAATTTCAAATCTTACGAGTTTCATAATGCGTCCTGTTAATTTATATTTTCTGATTCGTAGTTGTAAATAAAATCTTCTGGAGGTTCCGGCCCCCAGGAATGCAAGGCATCTTCAGCGGGCCAATTGCTTGCTTTCCACAGCTCACTGTCATGAATATAATCCATGTCCGAATAATATTCAGCATAACTTCCCCAAGGGTCAGCCACATAATGGAAAAAATTTGACCCAATTGAATGCCGCCCAAACCCCCAGCCTTTTGTATGTCCTTTTTCCACCATACGTTGCCCTCCCAGGCCGACTTCATCGGGGGAAGCAACCAAGAAACTGGCATGATGAAAACCGATATGGCTGGATTTTGCAAAAGCAATCACATGGTGTTCACTGCCACCGGGAAAATGGGTAAACATCACGCCCTCACCAGAGCGATCTGACAGTTCAAGGCCAATTGCGTGGTTCAGAAACTCAAAAGAAGCATCCACATTTGGGGTAAACATTAACACATGCCCCATGCGGCGGGGCCGCACGTCTGGCAATACCGACTTGGGCGGCAAAGCTCCCTGGTTAAGGCGGTTCTGATGTCCCGGTGAATTGATTAAAAAAGGCGATACAGGATTTTCTTTATAACTGTCGCAAGCTTCAACTATATGAAACAAAAGGCCATACGGGTCACGAATCCATAAACCCTCCTTGCTACCTCCTTGCGGTGCGACAACTGTATTAATTCCGTGTTGTTCAAGATTAGCCCTGACTTTATCCAGTCCCTTTAGCGAGGCGCCAATTTGCACATGGTGAAAGGCTTTGTATGCAGCACCGGTTATCAGCTTAATACAGGGATGCTCAACCCCGTCACAATAAGCCTCTATGGTTTGTGGTTTATCCATTAACAAATGCAAACCAAAATCACTGTAAAACTTAATTGCCGCCTCTTTATCCGCATCGGAAATTTCAATGGCGACATGCTTTATAAACAAATCAGACATCTGCGTCTCCTTAAGCAACAACCGCTTCACAAAGGCCATACTGCTCCAACTGTCTGGCAAGCTGCTCAAGCATGTCATCCAATTGCGCTTTATTGCCAGCTGCCGCAAACAGGTAGTGGTCGGGGCGTACCAACAATGCTTTCACATTGTGGGTACTCATGAATGAAAGAATTTGCCCCTGAGTATCTGCATATTCATTATCTTTGGCAAAGCACTTATCAGCTACAACTACAGTTTGAATATCCAGCAAAGCAAGCATTTCCCTGATATTGTCATCCAGACATTGAGCGGCAAAATCATTATTAATAATAAGCTTGAATTTGCCACTGTCTGTAAACCGGTCCAGCCGTGCAGTGCGGCGCTGGTAACGCACCGTTCCGTGCGGCGACAGCAAACCAGCGCAAGGCAAGGGTTGCCCCTCTTCATTCTGAGCAATAAAACCGCCTGTTAAGTAGGGAAACGGCTGCATCTGGGGCCGATTTTCTGACAGGAACAAGGCATCACGCTGCGCTGCTTTTTCCTTGTCTGGTATGCAAATAATGTTGCCTAAAAACATGGAAAGCTTAATGACATCAGTCACATGCGGTTTACGTTCCTTCTCATAGGTATCCAGCAAAGACTCATCGGCCTCACCTCTCAAGACGCTATCCAGCTTCCAGATCAGATTCCAAACATCGCGCAGGCCGGCACACATGCCCTGCCCCATGAATGGCGGCATAACGTGAGCGGCATCACCGGCCAGCAAAATACGATTTTTTCGCCATTGCTCGGCGACCAGGGAACGGAAAGTATAAAGCGCATGACGCACAAGCTCACCTTGTTCAGGCTTGATCCAGTCACCTAGCAAACTGTGTACTTTTTCAACGTTCACCATTTCCTCTTTGGTTTCGTGAGGTAAACGCATGAATTCCCAGCGCCTGTTTTCACGACCATTGACCTTACCCCCCGGCACAATGGTGGTTGGACGTTCAGGATTGCAATACTGGCCGCATTCAACCAGCCCCAAATCCACCGCACTCAGGCCATCATTAAGCATGTAGTCAACCACCAGCCAATCTGCTTCAAAACCCAAGTCAACCCGGTTGATATGCAGTGACTCACGAACAATGCTGTTGGCACCATCTGCACCGATAATATATTTTGCGGAACAGCATTTTACTTCCTGGCTCACCAAGTCTTTAACTGTTACGGTTGCACAATCCTTGTTCTGGTTTATCTCAATACAGTCGTGCTCAAAAAAAACAGAAATATTATTGCGACGCTTGACCTCTGCATCCAGCTCCCGTTCAAAAGAGGGCTGGTGAATAAAATTCACCTCACTGGTTCCTGACACCGAGCCACCTGGCCAGTCAAGCATAATAAGTTCTTGCCAGTTGGCGTTGTACCAACGATAAACAGGCGCTATATCAACCACCTTGTCTACCAATTGACCCAAGCCACCCGCATGCAAAAGGCGATAAACCTCGTGATCAATACAAACTGCCCTGGGTAAGGGATACACCTCATGCCAACGTTCAAACACGGCCACTTTCCAGCCCAGCCTATCCAGCAATAAAGCGGCGACTTTGCTTACAGGGCCATAGCCTACCAAGATCACGTCAAAATCCGTGTCCTTAGAATTATTTTTCATAATGTCTCCTTCCGAAAAATGTTCAATTTTCACAAACCAATTTTTTTATTGTGTTTTTAAATTGGCTGTATTCAAGATAGCAATAAAGCCTTCAATAAAAAACATCATTTTCGGCAAAATTAGTATCATTTTCAGCAAGGATAAAATGCAGACAAAATGATGCTCACATAATATCTGGCGTTTTTAACTATGCGACATTCATCATGAGAAAATAGGATCAGTTAAAACATGTATTACACGGCCGACTTATACCGGCTAACCCAGGCCGCCAGCCAAAAGCTAAGGGCCAGCAAGGTTGCGCAGATTGCAATAGACCAAATCACGGCATCGTAACTTTGGGTGCTTGACCTGATCCAGGCCGCTACCAACGGTGCAAAAGCCTTAGCCAGCGTGCTGGGAAACGTCAAAATACCATTAAGTGCACCATACGCCCGCTTACTTAGCATTTCTGGCACAACCAGTCCACGCACAATGGTAAAGATCCCGTTACTGGCCCCATAGGCCACACAGGCAGCAGCAACAATCCAGATATGGGAAGGTTGCAAGGCCAACACGATAAACACAGCGGGAAACACGGCAACCACCAAAGCCCCGATGCGCCGCATGGACATGCTTGCCCCAAACATGCTGATCAGGATCCGCCCCGCCACCTGCGCCGGCCCAATGATGGCAATGACCCAAACCACCTCTTGGGTAGAAAGCCCGCCCTCTAGAAACAACGGGTACATATGAAACGTAAACGCGGTAAAAGCGCCTGCATAAGCAATCAGCGACAGCATCAACAACCAGAATACCGGTTGCCGGAATGATGCGACGATTGCCTGCCTGTCCGTTTGTTGCTGTTCTTCATGCTGGGGCTGAATAGCGTGCACAAAATCTTTTTCTGGCCTGATAAAACCATAATATAGGGCAGCACAAAGTACGCCATTAATAAGGGCCAATACCAATAAGGCATCACGCCAGCCCCAGTGATCAAGCAAAAACTGAACCAGCGGAATAAACACGGTACTGGCAAACCCCCCCCATAAAGTAATGGCGGTTATGCCCGACCTGGCCCTGGCTGCCCCCACCCGACGGACAATAACCGCAAAGGCGGGTTCATACAAGGTGGCCGCCTGCAAAGCACCCAACCCGGCAATTAAAAGATAAAACCCCAATAAGCTGCTTACCTGGGACCACAAAAAAAACAATACCCCCGCGGCCAATGAGCCAAGGGACATTAGCAACCGGCCGTGTCCCTTATCAACCGCTACCCCCACTGGGTAGGCAAGAAACCCCGCCAGCACCAGGCCTGCCGTTGCAGCACCGTACACATCGGTTCTGGACCAGCCCAGTTCCAGCATCATGGCTTCGGCAATTAAGGGAAAGCTGTAATACAGCGTACCCCAGGCACATATTTGCCCAATACCCAATGCGGTAACCAACATAAGGGCACGATCAGCATTTGGCAACAAACCGGAACTATCTTCCGCTAGATTAGCCTGAGGGGTGGACATGAATATATGGTTCCAGGTTATTATTCGTGATTCATTGCGGCTGCGCTGATGGTAAAATTTCCAGCACCACTTCAGAAGGGCGACACAAGCGCACCCCTACAGAGGTGACCACAAAAGGCCGGTTCATCAGGATAGGATGCGCTTCAATGGCATCCAGCAACTGCTCATCAGTCAGGGCCGGGTCTGAAAGCCCCAATTCCTGATACAGCGCCTCCTTTTCCCTTAAAGCCTGACGAACGGTAAGCCCGGCATCAGCAATAAGCGATTTGATGGTTTCGCGGCTGGGAGTAGTTTTGAGATACTCAACAATCACAGGCTCTATGCCAGCATTGCGTATCATGGCCAAGGTATTGCGAGAAGTTCCACAATTTGGATTGTGGTAAATGGTAACGTTGTTCATAGGGCTCCTGTGTGATGATCACATCACATGCTTTGATGTTGGGTTTATGGATTGCCAAACAGGTAACTAACGTATCAAAAGCCGCAAATACCTGTTATTCAAATAGTATCAATCGCGCCAGTATACTATAATTCGATAAATATCGAAATATAGAAACAATACTGGAACGATCATGGAAACCAAAGATGCCGTAAAAGCCTTGTCTGCACTAGCTCATGAAACCCGGCTTGCTGCCTATCGTCAGCTGGTACAGGCCGGTTCTGCCGGTTTACAGGCAGGCCAACTTGCCGATACGCTTGGCATGCCTCCCTCTTCACTTTCCTTTCATTTGAAAGAGCTCATCAATGCCGGTCTTCTGGAATCAAAACAGGAAGGCCGGTATGTCATTTATTCGGTAAAATTCCAGGCCATGACCACACTACTGGATTATTTAACGGAAAATTGCTGTGCCGGGGATCGTTGCGTTGTCACCTCACCAAACCCGTCCTTCAAACCCGAAAATTAAACGAAAAAAAGCCAGCCCCCACCTGCTTAGCCACTAACCCGACTATTAGCCCTTTCAAACAAGGGGTTGTATTTTGTATTCGAATCATCAACAAGCTAACCCACTTATTTCACTTAACAGTTAACAGGATTTAACGTGTTTACCTCCTTGGCAATTTTTATTGTGACTATTACTTTAGTCATTTGGCAACCCCGTGGTCTGGACATCGGCTGGAGCGCCTCTTTAGGTGCCTTGTTGGCATTTTTATTTGGCGCCATTCAAATAAGTGATATTCCGGCCGTATGGCATATTGTCTGGAATGCAACCGCTACCTTTATTGCCATTATCATTATTAGCTTACTGCTAGATGAAGCCGGATTTTTTGAATGGGCGGCACTGCATGTTGCCCGCTGGGGTGGCGGCAAGGGCAAGATTTTGTTCTGCCTGATTATTTTACTTGGCGCTGCCGTTTCCGCGTTTTTTGCCAATGACGGTGCAGCCCTTATCCTGACCCCTATCGTCATGGCCATGCTGCTGGCCTTGGGATTTGGCCCCGGTGCCACCTTGGCATTTGTGATGGCTGCCGGTTTCATTGCCGATACCGGCAGCCTGCCCTTGATTGTTTCAAACCTGGTCAATATCGTTTCCGCTGATTTTTTTGACATCAGCTTTGCCCGATATGCCGCAGTCATGGTACCGGTTAACTTTGTATCGGTAGCAGCAACGCTGGTGGTTTTACTCTGGTATTTTCAGGCAAGCATTCCGGCCACTTATGACCGAACGCAACTGAAACGCCCCAATGACGCCATTCGTGACCTGACCACTTTCCGCGCCGGCTGGTGCGTATTGGCATTATTGTTGATCAGTTTCTTTGTTCTTGAAGACATGGGCATTTCGGTTAGTGTCATTGCTGCGATTGGTGCTTCCATTCTGTTAGTGGTTGCGGGCCGCGGTAACGTTATTAGCACCAGAAAAGTTATGCGTGAAGCACCTTGGTCGATCGTGATTTTCTCTCTGGGCATGTATCTGGTGGTCTATGGCATGCGCAATGCCGGGCTAACCGATCATATTGCAACGCTTTTGAATTGGCTGGGCGACCAGGGGCTTTGGAGTGCAGCCATCGGAACCGGTTTGCTGACTGCCCTGCTATCATCCATTATGAACAATCTACCAACGGTACTGGTGGGTGCCCTATCGATTGAATCCAGCCAGGCCACGGGTGTCATTAAAGAGGCCATGATTTACGCCAATGTGATTGGCAGTGATCTTGGACCCAAAATCACCCCAATTGGTAGCCTGGCAACCTTGCTGTGGCTTCATGTGCTTTCTCGAAAAAACCTGAAAATCACCTGGGGCTATTACTTCAGGGTGGGCATTGTTATAACGCTACCCGTTCTATTGGCAACCCTGGCGGCACTGGCCTGGCGACTGGGTGCGGCGTAAATATGTTGAGGAATCCGGGATGACTATTAAAAATATTTAAGCCCATAAATATTTACAATTTGTATCACCGGATTATAATTACGCACGAATTTTGATGATCAACCATTATTTAGGGAAACCATTCATGCATCCTGTTATTGCTAAAACATTTGGCGGCCTGTCGCTCAGTTATTATGCCCGCAATTTTATATTCGGCCTTATCTTCCCGGCATTATTCATGCTCATGCAGTCCCAAACCGCCAGGCCTACCTCACTCGGGATGATGGCTTTTCTGGTCATTTCAACACTGCTTTACCCTTATGCCCGTTTTGTTTATGAAAGCATAGTCAGCTTTGTCATGGGAGAAAATATTTTTTTAATTAATAGCATTGTGATGCTGTTAACGAAATTGCTTACGATGCTGTTATGCTGGGCATGCGCTATTTTCATTGCACCGGTAGGTCTGGTGTATTTGTATTTTTATCATAGCAAGCAACAGGCCATGCAAAAATGATCGTTACACTTGTCGGATTTGCATTTTTATTTGGCATTGCCTTAAGCCGGATTGGTTTGCCACCCATGGTTGGGTTTCTTTTAGCCGGCTTTGCCTATAATCTTGCAGGACTGGAACACCCCGACAGCCTGACACTAATTTCCGATTTGGGCGTAACCCTCTTATTGTTTACTATTGGCCTGAAACTGGACCTGAAGGCGATTTGGGTGCCCTGATCCTGGGTGCCCTGCTAGCCAATCATCCCAAAGCCAATGAGCTGTCAAAATCACTCTTCAGCTTCAAAGAACTCATGCTTGTTGGTTTTTTCCTGTCTGTTGGCATGCAAGGACTACCCACCGACTGGCTGCTTATTATGGCGTTGTGCATCAGCCTGAGCTTTGCCGTTTCCGCCCCCTTCAACATGAAAGCTGAAGATATTTACCGCCGCCACAAAGGCTTCTGGGAAAAATTTCAATCCTCAAAAATTCATCCACGCGACAAATTCATGGCGACAGGCGATGCCCAGGTACTGATTGTTGGCATGGGACGCGTAGGTACCGGTGCGTATGATTATTTAACAACCGCTTTTAATAACAAAATAATCGGTATTGACCATGATGCCTCACGTGTAGACGACCACCGCCTGGCAGAGCGAAAAGTCATGTTAGGTGATGCAACCGACTCGGACTTCTGGACCAAGCTTAAAGCGGGTAAAAACATGCGGCTCATTATTCTTGCCATGCCCAATCACAATAGCAATGTTTTTGCCGCTCACCAAATTCGCAATGCAGGACTGCAAACACAAATTATTGCGATTGCCCAGCACCCGCAAGAAGTAGAAGAACTGGAGGCCTTACAGGTTCCTTCATTCAACATGTATTCCGAAGCAGGTGAAGGACTTGCAAGAAAGGCCTTGCTGGAATTTACCGATAATCGCTAATCCATGCAAAAGGTGGCCCCCCCTCATCAGAATGAAGCATAATGCATGATCCAATAAAATCACCGTTACCTTTACTTCTTTTAGGGATACCTTTTCATGGCGCCTTCGCTGTTCGATTATGAAAGCCATTTAGAAGCCTGCGCGAAACAAAATGAACAGGCCTTCAAGGCCCTCTACCAACAGGAGTCTGCGCAAATGCTGGGCCTGGCCATCAGCCTGCTTGGCGATCGCGCGCTGGCCGAAGACTGCCTGCACGACACCTTTGTACAAATCTGGCGCCACGCTCAACGTTTTCAACGCTCACTAGGCAGTGGGCGGGCATGGATCTACAGCATTCTACGCTACCGGGCCCTAAATCAATTGCGCAGCCATGGTCGTTACACGGAACTGGATGATGATTTTGTTGAACGCATTGCGGACGACAGCCCCCAGGCCACCGAATTGTTTGAACAGAAAAATGAACAGAAACAACTAAGCCGATGCTTGCGAGGTATTGACCGCAATCGCAGGCACCCCATCTTGCTCGCTTTCTATCATGGCCTGACCCATGAACAAATTGCCAATCGCCTGACCATTCCGCTAGGCACCATTAAAAGCCGTATCCGCGCCGGTCTTCGCGCATTACAGGAGTGTTTGCAAGCATGAACCCCCAACATCCCGATGAACTGCGTACGCTGATTGGCGAATATCTGCTGGGGCTGCTTGATGAAGCGGAGGCCAAAAGAATGCACGATCTGATTGAAAAAGATCAAGACGCAGCCAAAATGGCCCTGCAATGGCAGCAGCATTTCCTTGAACTCAGCGACCAGTTGCCGCCACAAACACCCTCGGCACAATTATGGCCTCGCCTGCAAAAAAGTCTTGGGCTGAGTGACCCTGTCAAACCGCCCAGCCTATGGAAAAACTGGTGGCAAAGCCTGACGACATGGCGCCTGGCCAGTGCGGTACTAGCCTGCGCCCTCCTGGTTGCTCTTTTGCCAGAACTATGGCGAAACGATATGTCTGCCAACCGGTATATGGCAGTCTTGCAGCCACCAGGTGAATCAGCCCAACCCGGCTGGGTCGTGCAGATCGAAACAAGTGGCCGCTTGCTGCTAGAGCCCCTGCTTGAGCAGTCAATCCCACCCAACCACTCAATCCAGTTCTGGACCTTGGTGGATCCTGCCATTGGCCCCCGTTCTCTGGGTTTGGTTGAACCTGGCAAACCACTGCAACTATCGGCAGAACAAATTGGTGCCGTACAGGCTGGCCAGCTGTTTGAACTGACACTGGAGCCGGAAGGTGGATCCCCCATCAACCGGCCAACTGGCAAAGTACTTTACATTGGCCGGGCAGTCATGGCTTCCCTCAACTAAACGCAATTTTTGGATAACAATCGCGATTGAAAATTTATTTTCAAATCGCGACATCCAAAGCTTTCACTCGTGGGTATATATATCAGGTGCTTGATCAAAGTGCCGGCAAAGCTGGAGTTTTTCAGCCTGCATTCATACCAAAACACACTGAGAGAAACTTTATGAATATGCGTAAAACCTTGATTTCCATCGCTTTAACCACTTGCACAAGCGCTCTGATGGCAAGCGCGGCTAGTGCAGCAACCCTGCTGGCTCTGACTGCAGACGGTCAAATTTATAAAATTGACAGCAACAGCCAGAAAGTGACTGCCAACATGGCTGCCAGCAGCCCAAGTCCGCTACGCGGTTTTGATGTGCGGCCTGCCAATGGCAAGCTCTATGCGCTGGGGAACGACCATCAGCTATACACTGTGGACCTTTCCACTGGCGCCGCCAGCAAGGTAGTCAAATTGAACAAGGAATTACCAGGCAGTGGCCAAGCAGTGGTTGACTTCAACCCGGTAGCCGACAAACTGCGCCTGTTGGCAAACGATGGCACCAACTTTCGTGTTAACGTTGAAACCGGTGAAGTCGCCGTAGATGGCAGCACAAGCTATGCAGCGGACGGCCCACATGCCGGCAAAAAACCCGCCATTGCGGCTGGTGCTTACACCAACGCCTATGCAGGCACAAAAAGCACCGCACTACATACCATTGACTTGGCCAGCAATAGCCTGATGCTGCAGAACCCACCCAACGACGGCATTCAGCAACCGATTGGCAAAATTGCAGATGGACTGAAAGCAGTCGCCATGGATATTGACAGCGATGGCAAAGGCGGCAATATCGCCTACCTGTTAACCGGAACCACCCTGCATACACTAGATCTGGGTAGTGGCAAACCAAATACCTTAGGTAAAATTGCCGGCCTGCCAGAAAATATTATTGATATTGCCGTAGTACCGGGCATGTAAGCAATCACATAACGTCGTCATTTTATATGGATATCACTGCGCTTTTACTAAAGCGGTAACTTGATATCCGTAAACGCGATTCAACAACAAAACCTTCAAGCCCGGGCAATAGGCACCTCATGCCAATTGGTGGTGTAGCCCGGGCTTTTGCGTTCCTGCCGCATATACCAATGCTCTTTATCATGAAAACCGATACTACCCGTTTTTAAAGTGCCCCGTCCAAAACGGGCATTGATTTCATCCAGGGTTGTCATTAATTGTGCCCGCTTTTCCTGCCCGGGATCGCCAAAACACAATTCACCCTGAACCGGTTGTGACGGCACAATTTCCATTAACATGACACCAGCCTTTTTATATTTATAACCAGGTCGCCAAATGGCATCCAGCGCTTTAAGGGCATATTTCGTAAAAATCAGGTTATCGGCCGTTGGACAAGGCAAAACCACCATCCTGCTATTGCCATATTGCCTGCCTTGATCAAAAGGACTGGTAGTAATGAAGATTTGCATGCTACCGGCAATCGAATCCTGGGCCCTTAGCTTATGGCAAGCCATGGCAATAAACTGGGACAAGGCACTTTGCAATTCAGCCATTCCCACCATGGCCACACCAAAAGAGCGCGAGGCAATAATCTGTTTTTTGGGTACCACCATTTCTTCCAGTTCCAAACGGGAAATACCCCGCAGCTCCTGAATGGTTTTACTGGTAACGGTAGAAAATATTGCCCGCGCAATATCGAGATCCAACTTGGCCAAATCCAATACAGTATGCACACCCATTTCTTCCAGACGCTTGGCGATTCTTCTGCCAACACCCCAGACTTCTTTGGCCTTTATGCTTTGCATCAGGGCAGCCAGTTCATAACGGTTCAACCGGGTAAGATCACAAACGCCCTTCCATTGGGGCTGTTTTTTGGCGATATGATTGGCTAATTTAGCCAGCGTTTTGGTTGAACCTATGCCTACGCAAGTTGGAATACCGGTATCACGCAAGACTTCAGCCCGGATACGCTGGCCGTATTCCGCCAAATCCTGCTGAAAGCCGGATAAATCAATAAAACTTTCATCAATTGAATAAATTTCCTGCCGAGGTGAAAACCGCCCGATGACAGTCATCATGCGGTCTGACATATCACCATAAAGCGGAAAATTGGCCGACATTGCCACCAGGCCACGGGTATTTTCAAGATGCCTGATTTTGAACCAGGGATCGCCCATTTTAACGCCGATGGCTTTGGCTTCATCGCTTCGTGAAATGGCGCAACCGTCATTATTGCTTAAGACAATTAAAGGCTTGCCCTTGAGGGAGGGACGAAAAACACGCTCACAGGAGCAGTAAAAGCAGTTGCCGTCAATAAGCGCGAAAGTCATACCAAGTCTTTGATGACATGTGTTACCACCCCCCAGATTGTCCACTCTTGCCCGGATTCTGGAACAATATCCGGATAAGTGGCATTGGCCGCCTTAAGCCGGATAATGCCGTTGCGGCTATGCAAGCGTTTAACCGTAACCTCTCCGTTGATTTCTGCAATCACGATATGGTTATGCCGGGCCACAAGGGAACGGTCTACAATTAAATGGTCACCATCTTCAATACCCGCCTCAACCATGGAATGACCCTTAACGCACATGTAATAGGTAGACGTTGGGTGCTTGACCAGAATTTCACCAATGTTTATGCGGTTAACCGCCATATCCTGGGCCGGAGAAGGAAACCCCGCAGGAGTTTTGGCATCTATTTTCCGGATAGTAACCGGACTGGCAGCAAGCGGCATGAGTTCTGAAGGAAAGTTCATGATGAATATTACTGTTTATTTATACAGTATATTATGCCACTTTTTGCGAATCATATGTCGAAGTGACATGTTAAGATTCAGAATAAAAACCAAGCACATACCCACAGGAGAACAACATGGATGAATTCATGCAGGCAGCCATCGAAGAAGCACGCCTAGGCTTACAAGAAGGGGGAATCCCCATTGGTTCAGTCCTGGTACACCAAGGGCGCATCATTGGGCGCGGGCACAACAAACGCGTTCAGCAAAACAGTGCCATCTTGCATGGCGAAATGGATGCCCTTGAAAATGCAGGCCGTCAACCCGCCCATATCTATCGCGAATCAGTGCTGTATACCACCCTGTCACCCTGCTCCATGTGTACCGGTGCCATTCTGCTTTATGGCATTCCCAAAGTCGTGATCGGGGAAAACCAAACCTTCATGGGGGGTGAGGAATTGCTGCGCCGGGAAGGCGTGTCACTGGAAGTATTGCAAAACGAAACCTGCATTGAACTGATGCGTAGTTTCATTGCTGACAAGCCGGAACTCTGGAACGAAGATATTGGGGAATAAACCGGGTGTTTTCCCAAGAGTGTTGCTTTCATTAAAAATAAAAACAACATGGCAACGCAAAAGCAGAGTGATTTAGTCGTACTTGTCAAAATGGAAACCTAACCGGCTGAAATGCTCAAACAGCTCAATATCAGATTAAGACATTGAACGGTTTGTAGTACGAAAGCGGTAGTGACAACGGCAGCAGCAATTTACGCTGTTGCCAATAGAGCGACCTGCGTCATGATCAGCTGCTCTATCATTTTTTCCAAAGCCGAATACGCTTGCTTGGCCTGGTTACCTACCATCCGCTTGAACAATTTATTTTCATTGTCCATTCTTGTTGACCAGGGTTTGCTGGAGTTCTCTTTTCATGATTTTACCAGCCCCGTTCTTTGGAAGATTATCCACAAACACATAGCGTTTTGGCCGTTTGAATCTTGCAATATGCGTCAGGCAATGGGCATCCAACTCGGACACTTGCACCTCTTTACCCGGAATAGTCACCACAAAAGCCACAATCGACTCTCCCCACTCTGGGTCTGGGGCACCTACCACTGACACTTCGCTAACCAAAGGATAAGCAAGTAGCACATCCTCTACTTCACGAGGATAAATATTGGTACCGCCGCTGATAATCACATCTTTCGAACGATCCTTTAAATAGAGCATACCCCGCGTATCCAGCATGCCGATATCACCCGTTTTCAAGGCACCGTTCAGCAATGTTTTAGCAGTTGCCTCCGGATTATTCCAGTATCCCATCATGACCGTTGGCCCACGAACCACTACTTCACCCAGTTCTCCCTCCGGAACCGGCTGATCATTATGATCGAGTATCTCAACCTGCATAGCCGTCTGCGGGAACCCCACAGAAGACAACATGTTCATGTCACCGGTTTCAACAGCATGAGCCAGATTCCCGGGAGGAAGAGCCGAGATCGTCATGGGGCTTTCCCCCTGGCCATACATATGAATAATCCTGGGGCCAAAGCAGCCAACAGCCTGCTTGATGTCCTCGACATAAAATGGCGCTCCACCCACAATTATTGAACGCAGGCCAGACACTTCAGGACAATAAGACTGTGCAAAACCAACCATGCGCCGCACCATGGTCGGCGCCGCGAACACGCTGACATCCTGATAGTGAGCAAACAGATCAAACAGTTCAGCCTCTTCAAAACCACCTGAATCGGGCACAAGCTGAGCGCCCCCCTTGATGAAGTAAGGAATGCTGTACAAGCCGCTACCGTGAGACATGGGAGCCGCATGTAATAAAATGCTATTAGGGCTCACCGATTGCACATCTGAATAAAAATGCATGGCCATACTGACCAAATTGGCATGACTAAGCATTACCCCTTTGGGCTTACCTGTCGTTCCACTTGTATAGAACAACCACGCAAGGCTCTGGCCATCGTCAGGGCCCAATGGAAGTTCAGGACAGTCGAATGCCCTCTGGAACAGCGATGAATCCAGGCTTAACACCTTCACTTCGGGCACGCCAACAAGCGCATCCTGCATGGGTTGAAAAAGTGCCTCTTGAGTGATGCACGCGCGCGACCCAGAGTTGCTCACCATGTAGGCAATCTCATCAGGATGCAACTTGATATTAACCGGTACCACGCAAAGCCCCGCATGCCACGATGCCAGCAACAGCTCCAGATATTCGGTGCAATTCTTCAATGCCAGGGTTACGCGGTCTCCCGGTGCCAGGCCAAGTTCATTTCTTAACCAAAAGGCTAGCATACGAACACGCTTGCCCAATTGCTTGTAACTGGTTGGCAATTGTTTACCCTTGATCAGTGCTGGGTAATCGCCGTAAAGCTGCACGCTACGCTGAAAAAGGTGACTAAGATTCATGTTGGCTGTCTCGTAAATTTCCGCTTGATATTACAAACAGGTGAATGCTAATTGGCACCCACCACCTGACTTACTTTTCCGGAACAATGATAGAAGTTACAGCCTACTCAACACCACTGAGGCCCCTCCCGTTCTAGGCAATCATAAAACGGGCGTTCTGAACTTGGCGAGCGCCACTGCTTTATCACGCTGAATTTCAACGCATAAGCAACTACATTGCTTTTTGATTTGATTTGGCTTCTAGGTCTTTAATTTAAAATAGTAATATTTCACACATAACTATTATCGTGAACAGGATCTTCCTGTATTCAGCGGGGTGAAATCAAAGCGGGATGCCCAAGGTCCTTGATATGACCTTACGGGGGTTTTACACAACAGGAGACCGCCAGTAACTAGTTACAGTCTCAACGACCCTAACACCGCTATATCTAATATGGGTTTTACTAGAAAATACCATATCAGATATAACCTGGGTTACGTGACTTATTAAAAACCAGAATAAGGCTCCGGCTCTGGCCGGAGTATTACGGTCAGATTGAGATTAGTGCACTTTAATCGAGAGCAATATTCTCTCTCTTGATGATTTCAGCCAAGTCCTTGGACTCTCTCGCAATTCGATCAGAGAAATCCTTCGGATTTGTCATGGCAATGGTTCCTTGTGCACTCAATAATGTATTCGCTGTAGGCGCAGACATAGCTTGCTTGGAGTGCTCGTACAGCTTATCAATTATGTTCTGTGGGGTTCCGACAGGTGCCAGCAGACCTAGCCAGAAGGTCATATCAATATCAGGAAAGCCAGCTTCGGCCATCGTGGGAACATCGGGCATCTGGGGCTGACGCTCCTTGGAAGTTACCGCCAAAGCCTTGAGTTTTCCGGCATGAATTTGCGGAACGCTGGCCAGCGTGTCGAACGAACTATTCACCTCCCCAGCAATTACTGCCATGCTCGCCTGCGATGCTGCCTTGTACGGGACATGCGAAGCCTTGAACTCCCCGTCATTGCTTAACATTGCATACGCCAAGTGCGCGAGATTTCCTACACCGCCTGAACCGTAAGTCAGTTCAGATGGATGGTTCTTGGCAAAGGCAACCAAGTCCTTCACCGAATTGATGGAATGCTTATTTGCCCACTCAGGGTTTACATTCAGAATAAACGGAGCATCCAGTACCAATGCAATTGGAGAAAAATCCGTTGCTTTGTACGGTGAATTTTTGTAAATTAAGGGATTGCCGGTAATGCTGCTACTGTTGGTGGCCAACAAAGTATAACCGTCTGGTGCCGAACGAGAAACTGTAGTTGCACCGATAGAACCGTTGGCTCCGCCTTTGTTTTCCACAATCACTGACTGTTCTAGAGACTTGGAAAGATTGTCGGCAAGTAGACGGGCCATCGCATCTGTAATGGATCCTGCCGGAAATGGGACGATGATTCGAATCATCTTATCTGGCCATTTTTTATCCTGGGCAAAAGCAACGGTAGAACTTAATCCAAAGACTGAAACAGTCGCAACGCTTGTGGCTGCAATTAGAAAATTCCTGCGTGATTTGAATATAGCCATGTTATGTCTCCAAAATAATAATCGAACAAAAAACCAAAGGTTTAAGTAGTAATTTCTAGCGAATTCTCTGCATAATGCTTGCAAGAGTGACATTCAATGTCAATAGGAATAGCTACTTGAAATGAATAAAAACGCTTTTCCCGAC
This sequence comes from Advenella sp., assembly GCA_041656315.1. Lineage (GTDB taxonomy): Bacteria > Pseudomonadota > Gammaproteobacteria > Burkholderiales > Burkholderiaceae_B > Advenella. The sequence continues at coordinate 36,364 of JBBADT010000004.1, read as the reverse complement.
CTCTACGTTACTTTCTTGATTGCTACACTCCCAGTGATCCCGTAATCCACCAGTGATTGTTGCTGTTCCTGAGTCATTCCAAGCACCAGAGAGAAGACTTCATGGCTGTGTTCTCCCAGCGTAGGAGCCGGTCGCACGATCTCCATTGGTGCGACCGTTTCTCTGAACCAAGGTGCCGTCGCTATATACTCGCCAAGATATGCACGAGGTGTTTTTTTGAAGAAGCCTCTATCTTTAAAATGCGGATCGTCCAAAACATGCCAGACTGGCTTCACCACGCCCGCAGCAATACCGGCCATTTGCAGTTCACGCATCGCGCTGTCTGCAGATCTTTGCCTGGACCATGTGCTTATGTGAGCATCTATCTGTTCCCGCTGCAAACGACGGTACTCCACCTGATCCAAGGACAAGTCGAAGCCAAGGTGGTGAGCTTCAATGACGTTGACCAAACTCTTCCACTGTGTTTCGTTGCTGACGCTCAAAACCACCCACTCGTCCTTGCCCGCACATTGATAAACACCATGCGGAGAAAAGATGGGGTGCACGTTACCGTTTCGCAGGACAGTTTCCCCGCAAACGGATTGCTCCAAGATGTATGGGGCAGCCATTGGGAGCATACATTCAACTTGCGAAAGATTGACGTGCCTGCCTTTCCCTGTACGCGCCTGTACGAATAGCGATAAAAGGGCTGCCGCACCTCCATTCCATCCACCAACAGGATCGCCATACGCATAAGAAGTCAGTGATGGCGGATTCTGCGGAAATCCGGTGTAATGCGGTAAACCACTAGCCTGCTCAAGTGTGCCGCCATAAGCCCGGGTAGCGCTCCACTCGTTGCCCCCGCCAAACGCAGGCATGGACACCATCACCAGCCGATCATTCACCTTGGATAAAGCGGCGTAATCCAGGCCCAACTTGGGAAGTACCTCAGTTGAATAATTTTCGATGACAATATCGGCAGTTTTAACCAAATCAAGTAAAACTGCACGCCCCTCATGACGAGTCAAATCCAGGGTAATGCCAAGCTTGTTTCGGTTCATCAAAGCAAAATTCGAATTTTTCTCGTACTGCCGCTCGTTGTAAAATTCTTCGGTGTAATGCGTTCCTCTCCACCAGTCCGGATACTGTGTTCCTTCAACTTTGATGACTTCGGCACCAAAATCAGCAAGCGTTCGCGCCGCCAAGGGCCCCGCCCACCCCATGGTCAAATCAATCACACGTATTTTCCGTAGCGGTGCCACACCTACTTTTGCACGAATACGGTGCACTCTCGAAGCCAGCGCTTCGTCGGTATGATAGAACTGGTTGTCTGCGCCCTTAAGCGGCGCCACACCACCTGGCAATGGTCCTGCATCTCCGAGCGGAAACGGAACGATCACACCTTCAAACTGGCTAGTCCCGGACTTCACAGGAACAAATGCTCCTCGATCACGATGAACCTGCTGCTGAAGCAATTCATCCATTGTCGGTACGACTACCGCAGGGAATTTAGCCTTGCCAAGTTCCTCAAACCATTCCTTGGCAGTCTTGGTAAGCAATGCGGGAATCAAGAACGCGTCAATCTCGTCAGCATGCTTTATGCGTGTCGGCCCGCTCATGAATCGCGGGTCCTGGGCATATTCTGGATAGCCTACCGCTGAGCACAACGCAGACCACTGCGGACCCGTGTGCGCGAAAATACCGATCCAGCCTTCTTTGGTTTTGTAGATACCTCCGGGATGCGTCGTGCAAAACCGGTTGACGCCCAATCGAGCTTTGGGGTGACGCCCGTCTTGCACCATGCCGGCCTCCATCTCTACAACAGAGAAGGCCATTTCATGAATGCTGAGCACATACCGACGGCTTCCGTCAGACTCTCCGAGCAAGGCTGAAATCGCGCTTGAGAAAGCACCAATACCCGCAACAATTCCTGTTTGCACGTCATGCGGCAGATGGGGCGGCCCTTCGACCGCACCACTACCATAAACAGCACCGGCCAAGGCACGGCAAACAGCGCTCGTTCCAACGAATTTGCTGTAAGGACCACTTTCACCAAACCAGGTCAAATACACCTCAATCGGGACATTTTCGCCGTTGGCTGTTTCACTTTCGCCATACACAGGACGCTGCAGAACCTCGATGCCTTCACTAAGTGCTCTGGCATCAAGAACCACGTCGCAGGTTTTGGCCAGTCGCGACAACCATACCTGTTCCTTGAAACATTTGCCATCCAGAGTAACGTTGCGTTTATTTGTATTGAGCCAGGCGTTCAGCGCACTTTGCGACTCATGCTCTGAATTCGTCAGCAGAGGGGGAACCGTCCGAAGCTCGTCTCCGTCGAAATCCTCTACCTTGATAACCTCAGCGCCAAAGTCAGCGAAGAGCTTTCCCGCATAAGCCAATGCAGTTCCATTCCCTATTTCCAGGATGCGCAGTCCAGCAAGAGCGAGCTGGCTGTTGGGTTCGTGCTTAATCACAGTGTCTGTTTCCTCTATTTGTGTGCCGTGCTTACCATGTGTCGATAAAGGAGCGACGGGGACGACTGGCGCGTAACGATGCTGATGCGATGCCTTGCCGAATCCATGTTCGCGTTTCAGCCGGGTCGATGACTGCATCAATTTCAGTTGTGGACGCGACGTTTATGGCATGACTGCGTTCATAAGCACGTGCCACCAACTGGTCGTAAAGCGCTTTCCGCTCTGGCCCATCCGGAACGTTGTCGAGTTCCTTTTTGAATCCCAACCGGATCGAACCTTCCAGCCCCATCGGACCAAACTCCCCTGTTGGCCAGGACACTGAACAACTTGCTGAACGGAAACCTCCGCCTGCCATTGCCATAGCCCCCAGGCCGTAGCCCTTTCTCAGGGCAATGGCAAGTATTGCGACACGCAATTTGGCAGCAGTCACGAACATGCGGGATACATGGCGCACTTGAGCCTTCGCCTCTTCGTCGGGGCCAACCATGAATCCGGGGGTATCAATCAGTGAAATGATCGGCAGGCCATGAACGTCACAAAGATTCATGAACCGGGCTGCCTTGTCTGCGGCATCTGCGTCAATGGCACCGCCCAAATGATGCGGATTATTAGCGATGATACCCACCGGCTGCCCTTCAACTCGTGCAAGTGCCGTATGCATGCCGAGTCCGAATCCCGAACGTAGCATCAATACACTACCCACATCGGCAATCCCTTCTATGACCTTGCGACTGTCGTAGACGCGCAAGCGATTTTCGGGGACTACGTGTCGAAGTTCCAGCGGATTGGGCGCTGACCAGTCTTTCGCCCTACCCTGGAACATCGAAAGGTAATGCTTCGCGACCGTAACGGCTTCAGCCTCATTCTGTACAAGAACATCAATGACACCATTTGCAAATTGCACGCTCGCCGGGCCAATATCTTCTGGCTTGTATACTCCCAAACCACCGCCTTCAATCATTGCCGGACCGGCCATTCCTATATTGGAATTCTTGTCTGCAATAATTACGTCACATACGCCCAGAAATGCGGCATTGCCAGCAAAGCATCGGCCAGACACAATGCCTAGCAGCGGAACTTCACCACTGAGCTCGGCTAACGCCGCAAATGAAGGTTGGTACAACCCCGAAATAAATGGGAAATCCACATCTCCGGGACGTCCTCCTCCGCCTTCCGCAAACAGCACAAACGGCATTTCGTCGCGGCGCGCACGCTCTACCAAACGATCTGTCTTGATGTGATTTCGCTTGCCCTGTGTACCTGCCAGAACCGTTGCATCATAAGCCATCACAGCACTTAACGACTTGTCATAACCGAACATGTCGCCGTTGATATTGCCAATACCGGTAACGATGCCGTCAGCCGGTGTGTTTACTATCAGATCTTCCTTTGTACGGCGGCTGGCCTGTGCGGCAACGACCAATGCACCATATTCAACAAAGGAGCCCTCATCACACAGATCAGCAAGGTTTTCACGGGCAGTTCGTTGTCCCCGCGCGCGCCGCTTGGCAACAGCGTCCGGACGAGCGTCGTCATACAGAACTGAATGGCGATCAAGTACTGCCTGCAAATCGGGACGGATGGCCATCAAATCTATGGCCTCAACAGCGACTTTTTCGTCTGTACCATCCAAATCCTGCTCCAGCACCACCAGGATATCGCCATCAACCGCCTGATTACCTTTATCCGCACGTATTTCAATGACTCGTCCATTGAATTCAGAGATCACGGAGTGTTCCATCTTCATCGCTTCGATGACCGCAATGGATTGACCTTTCAGAACCAAATCGCCTATTTCAACCGAGATTTCAACAATACGCCCCCCCAAAGGCGCACGAGAGGCAACGAACCCCTCGTCAAGCACTTCATCATGTATTACCTTGTTCGTGACAAGCGACGAGGCGGCGGTACGAGTCGTTGCGTTAATGAGTTGATCCTTGGCATTTTGCTCATTTTCGATCTGGGATGCAGTAACCACCAATTCATCAAGAATAGATTCGATATAACGGGTATGGTTCTTTTGATGGAGAAAATCATCACGATCAACAAGCGCTTTCAGTAAATAAATGTTGGTTGAAACACCCACGACCCTGAACTCATCCAAACTGCGTCGCAATCGCCTGACGACATTTGAAAAGTCATCACTAGTGCTGGACACAATCATCTTGGCCAAAAGCGTATCGAAAGCCGGTGAGGGACAATAACCACTATAAGCATGTGTATCCACCCGTACATCAGGGCCCGTAGGTGGATCAAAACGCTCCAGACACCCGTATGCCGGTCGCGCCAAACCATTGGCATCCATGGACTCCGCCGTAACCCGCACTTGAATAGCATAGCCCTTCATTTGCGGAGGACTCACAGGGTTCACGCCCAAACTTTCAAGGCTCTTTCCCTGAGCAATGCCGATTTGCAGCGCCACCAGATCGACCCCAAAAACCTGTTCCGTGATCGTATGTTCGACTTGAAGCCTGGGATTTGCCTCGATGAAAACAAAATCCGTTTGTACACCATTTTCATCTTCTTCAACGAGAAATTCAAACGTACCAAGGCTACGATAGTTCACTTTCGACGCAAGCTTGCTTGCCGCAGCAAGAATTTCTGTACGCAATTGAGGCTTGAGAACAGGGCTAGGCGCAATTTCCACCACTTTCTGGAAACGACGTTGCAACGTGCAATCCCGCTCACCCAACGCAACGACATGTGAGCCATCACCTACAATTTGCACCTCGATATGACGCGCGCGGTTTACCAAACGTTCTGCATATAGGGCATCCACCCCAAATGCGGACATCGCCTCGGATCGGCAGCGGGCATAAAGCTCAGGAATTTCAGCCTTGGACTTTACGACACGCATGCCACGACCGCCGCCGCCACCAACCGCTTTGATAACAATCCCAACGCCGCCCTGCTCGTCGAAGAAGCTCTCGATTTCCTCCAGTGTGGCTCCACCATGCGTGGCTGGCATCACGGGTACACCACACTCCCTTGCAAGCTCCAATGCACTTCCCTTGTCCCCAAAAAGGGCCAATTGTTGGGCTTCGGGACCAATAAAGGTAATCCCTGCAGTAGCACATGCCTGAGCAAAATCCGGCCGCTCACTCAGAAAACCATAACCGGGGTGGATGGCATCGCAGCTTTCCTTTTTTGCGGCAGCGATAATGGCATCGATATCGATATATGCCGCAGGACCTTCGCCATTCAATGCAACTGATGAATCCGCCAGAATTCGATGGCGTGAATTCGAATCATCGCTCGAATAAGCCGCTACACTGTGCATTCCCAGATCACGTATTGCGCGAAGAATGCGAACGGCAATTTCGCCACGATTGGCCACAAAAATTTTCTTCATGATTACCTAATTTCCTGATTTATTGTCTTGATAATTCTTTTTCTTGCCACTAAAGATGACACGTCCGGGACTAAGAAAAACTCTCACTAAGTTCTCGACACCAGTTTGAAGACAGCACGCGCAACAGCCAAAACCACGCCGTTTTCGTCTTGAACCTCACCCTCGCAAAATGCAATACTCTTACCTCGCCGTTTGCATGTGGCAATAATATCTACGTTCGATTTGGCAGGTTCATAGAAATGAGTCGACATATCAATCGTTGCTGCTCCAACATTACTTAAGTCGTGCGCTCGTGCCGCAACGCTCAAGGTAAAATCCAGTGCACTCATCAATGCTCCCCCGTGAATGTCCCCTCGACTGTTGACGAGATTGCGCTTTAATTGCAAATGAGTACGGCAACAATCACCTTCCAGGCTGATACTTTGAAGACCAATATGGTTCATGAATGGCACTTCAATTCCAAAATGCTCCAATTGCAAGTCGTCTACTTCCATGATGAATCCTGATTTTCAAAACTATTCAAACTTGAACTCTCTAACGTATACATAAAACACAAATCAAAGATTATTGGGCAATGACGTGAGCGTCATTCACGACCTGTTTCCACTTATCGAGCTCTGAATTAATAAACGCTGTTACCTGCTTCGGTGATAACGCCAAGGAAATGGAGTGGTTGTCGGACAACCATTTGATATTCTCCTTCTGGGCATTGCTCTGTTGAGCGATGTCGTTGAGCTTGGCTACTATTTCCGCAGGCAATCCGGGCGGCCCAAACAGTCCTACCCAGGCCTGGGATTCATAGCTGGGATATCCGGATTCAGCGATGGTAGGAATGCTTGGCAATGAAGGCAATTGTTGTTTTGATGTAACCGCCAATGCCTTGGCCTTTCCATTTTGAATAAATGCTGAAGCAGATGTCGCATCCAGGAATGCGGATGGAATCTGTGCGCCAACCAAATCGGCCACAGCAGGTGCTGCACCTTTATAGGGAATATGATTCAGGTTCGCACCAGTGACGAGTTTGAATTGTTCACCAGACAAATGAGCAGATCCGCCCACGCCACTTGAACCAAAGGCAAGACCACCTTGCTGTTTATTCGCATAATCAACAAATTCTTTTACGTTGTTGACAGGCGAATTGGCCGGCACCAACAGCACGTTTGGAGCAAGTGCCAAAATTGCTATATTTGAAAAATCTTTCTTTGGATCATAAGGAAGATTCGGTTGCAATGCCGGGTAGATCACATGCTGCGTAGCCGTAATCAACAACGTGTAACCATCGGGTTTCTCCCTGGCAACCACCGCACTACCGATTTGTCCACTTGCACCCGCTTTGTTCTGAACGATCACGCTCGTTTTCAGCTCCCTTCCCAGATCAAGTGCGAAGCGGCGTGCAATCAAGTCGGTAAATCCACCCGGGGCGAATGGCACAATGATGTTGATTGGCTGCTCTTTTGGCCAATCCGCAGCAGAGGCGCTATTTGAAAAACACAAGGTCGATGAAGCAACAAGCATCGACATGACCGAAAACACTCGGTGCTTCAATTTGTAATTTGTTAGCATTTTGTCTCCGAAAATTTTGTCCTCTATCCATAGTTACCTTTATTAATAACGATGCTAGAGAGTTTTTTATTGAATATACATACCGTCAACGAGGAATGATTGCCATATTCATACCCTTGGTCTTCAGTGATACAATGGTAGGCTACGTACATTTGTGACACAATTCACATTTTTCTCTAATACCTATAGCAATTCGGCATAGCTCTCAATCGAGGTAAACCAACGATGGACTTAAGACAACTTCGGACCATTCTGGCTATTGCGGAAACGGGTAGTCTGACCAAGGCAGCCGAGCTTCTTCACATCGTTCAACCAGCGTTATCCCGTCAATTGAAGCAACTGGAAGATGAGCTGGGTACACCTCTGTTTGAGCGAAATCGTCTCGGAATGGTTCTGACAACGCCTGGCCGCCGCTTCGTTGATCAAGTTCGGGTTTCATTAAAAGTGCTTAACAAGGCCAAGGCTGACATCGGTGCGGCGGCCGCGAACCTGACAGGTTCTGTTGCCGTAGGCATGCTGCCTGGTCTTGCCACTGTCTTGGCCGGACCACTGGTAACGTCTTTGCGCCAGCAATACCCCGACTTGAAAGTTCGAATCGCCGCCGGTTTTTCTGATTTCCTTCAAGATGGCCTTGAAGACGGGAAGCTGGACATTTGCCTCATGGGCGACTACTTGCAATCAGAACTGCTCCTGACATCACCTGTTTTTCGCGAACCCATTTACCTTGTCGGCCTGCCCGGTTGCGGATTGTCTCAATCCCATCCCATCACCCTTGATGAAGTTGCAAAGAGACCCATGGTGGTTCCGGAAGCGCAAAGTCTTCGCAACGTTATCGATCGTGCATGCACCATTATTGGGGTTAACTTGAATTTGGTGGCTGAGTCAGACAATACCAACGTCATTCTCGACTTGGTTGAACGCGGAGTGGGCTACACCATCCTGCCAGTAATGCCGATTACCCCTATGCTGAAGGCCAAGCGAATTGTTGGCGCGCCAATCATTAGCCCCAACCTTCACCGGACCGTGATTATTGGTAGTCCAGTAATCAATCGTAATCCGCATATGGTGGAAACACTCCAAAGCGAACTGATAGACTTGCTCCGTCCATTCGTTAAGAAATTCAGTTGTGCGGGTGTGGAATGGCTTTATGATAAGTAATGAAGAAAAGGCAGAGCGTACTGATGTTGCCAGCGCCAGGTATGCAGTAAATTGGCTTTGATCTGGTATACCTAAGCTTAGCACACCACTTATAAAATATAGCACTGCTCAGTCCATTTAGCAGCAAAGCTCGGCCTCATGTTATCCCGCTTCTGTTTGCTTCAAATCACAATAATTTGGCTTACGTTAAACTGTAGGATCTTCACACAAAATTTTCTGATTCCATTAAGAAAAAACTCTACCTTATAATATGTTTATTTTTCGAGAGAATTACCGTCCACCTCAGTGTCAGGAAAAACCACATAGATTAAAACAAGAATAATCGTCACAAAGAACTGAAAGGCTGATTGAATGCCGTTCCATTCGGACGACATCCACATACCGAACCATTCTCCCCCCACCGACATAAAACCAACCTGCCACAGTAAAAAACCAAGCGTTAGCCCACAGACGGCAATATTTTTTGCTCGGTTGAAATGATAAGCCGATGCTTTTCTACGCACTAACAAGCGCCCCGCACCCCACCAACACAACAGGGCGGTAAAAACCTCAAGCCCGATGATGAGTAGGTACGCAGCATGATGCAATACCGGCGAATGAATGGCACGATAAGAAATTGTGGAATCTGGAAAAATGGTATCCATCAGCAACACGTGCTGCACGAATGAAAAATTACTGTTGTAGTCGGTGATATTGCCAAAGGCCACCAACGACGCAAACAAGGCAATTGCCGTTATCAACAAAATTTTCGACCAACGAACCGCCATAATCCCACCACCTGAATTCAATTGAACCAAAACCGTACACTACCATGAGTAACCGGTTAAGCTTACCAAAACTTAATAATATAAAATATGCTTACATTCAATTTTATACAACCACAGCAATAAGGATTTTGTTCATGTCACTCCTTCCCAAAATGCTCATCGCCTCAATGTTACTCAGCCCTTTTGCCAACGCTGTACAAGCTAAAATGGTCAATGAGGTTTTCAACGGCGACATGCTTGGCACTACTCAGCGTTACTTTGAGTCAATTGCGGGCATTCCCCGGAAGTCTTCAGGCAATGAGCATAGTTTCAGGGTACAAGGATGCAATATCACTGCCACGATTGATAACAACGATGTCTCTGCCTTGCGCATGGAATTAAATGATAAATGCCAGGCTGATTTAAGTACCTTCATTGACTCTTACACACCACCAGCCAATACCCCGTTGACCGTTGGTGCTTTTGAATTTGATAATTTTACCTTTATGGCCGATTGCCTAAGCCTGTGCGGCAATGCCGCCGATCCATCGGTTTTTGCGCTTTGGGAAGGGCCTCGGGCAACAAACTTCATCGAAGTACTACTTGAGTTTAAACTTGTTGGTGATGCTGCCCTTGATGCCGCTGATGAATGGGAAGAACTAATGAAAAAAGCCGCAGGTGAAGACTACATTATGGAGACCCGGTTTAACTGCGACGACCGCTTCAATACACAGGGTTATAATGCCTTCAAAAATGTTACGCCAACTGCCATAACCATTGGCCACGGGCTTAGTACGCCTAGGTCTGATTGTGCAAAATAAATCAGTAAAACCCCAAACTCTCGCCGGGTAAAATGAGTTGAACAGCGGCAACCAGGGCATACCCTGCCAACCGATGGCAACCCAGCCACTTTCGCATATTTATGCTGTTACGGGGTGGAGTGTCCACCCCATTGCTTGCGTTACTAATATTGTAGATAAAAGAAAAAACCGCCTGACTCATCATCAGGCAGTTTCTATTTGTCCAAACAATAAATAACCACTAATCCAACCGCTGTACTATTGTCGCCGTTGCCATACCGTGACCTATACACATTACTTGCAGCCCAAGCTCACCGTCAACGTGACGTAATCCTGATAACAACTTAGCCATTAAACCTGCGCCTGTCCCACCTAAAGGATGACCATGTGCTATGGCGCCACCCCAAGGGTTAAGAATCCCTGTATCGGGCTTAAATTTACGTTCAAAACCAAGTGCCACACTGGCAAATGCTTCATTGACTTCTATCCAATCCAAATCGTTAATCGTTAAACCGGCCTTTACAAGTGCTTGCCGTGTGGCAGGAATAATCCCGGTTAGCTGCATGACGGGATCGGAACCCACCACAACCCGTGCCAGGAATTTTGCCTTAGGCTTGAGTCCTAGCTCAGTTGCCGCACCGTAACGACCCACCAACACCGCCGCCGCACCGTCAGACATTTGGCTTGCATTAGCCGCTGTCACTTTACCCGTTTCTGCAGACCTGAAAACAGGGGCCATCGCATCCATGCGGGCTCTATCAATCGTATCCCTTATGCCTTCATCGTAATCCAATGTAATGGCATTGCCTTCTTTATCGACCCCCGGCAAGGGAACAATTTCAGCATGCAAACCGGCATCACGTGCAGCTTTGGCGCGCGCGTGACTTTCGACAGAATAATCATCCAACTCTGAACGCGTTAAAGACCAATAATCAGCAATGCGTTCCGCACTTTCCACTTGATGCGGAATATCAAAACGTTTGACTAAGTCCGGATGCAGATTATCAAAACCGGTAAAGTCACGCTGCCCCAAGGTAAGATCCAGAAACATCGGAACCCGGCTCATGCTTTCCACGCCACACGCAATGGCAAAATCCATGTCTTGCATACCAACAGCCTGCGCCGCTGCATGAAGCGCATACTGGCTGGAACCACACATACGGTTCATCGTAACGCCAGGTACGGTTTCAGGAAAACCGGCAACCAATAAAGCCTGGCGCGCAATATTCCCCCCCTGCTCCCCAGCCTGGCTAACGCAGCCTGCCAAGACATCACTTACCATGGAAGTCTGCACACCAGAGCGACGAACAAGCGCTTCAAGCGCGGTGGCAAGCAGCGTGTCAGGGCGCGTATTTCTTAATGCGCCACCGCGACGGCCAAATGCCGTGCGTACCGCCTCTAGAATAACCACTTCATTAGAATCTATCTTACTCATTCTTTACCCTTTATATGATGAATTACATCAGCTCACGCGCGATGATATTGCGTTGTATCTCGGAGGTCCCTTCATAAATTTGCAGTACCTTCGCATCACGGAAAAGTTTTTCTGCGGGATACTCGGTTGAATAACCCATACCGCCGAATATTTGTATGGTTTCAGTGGCTGCCCACATCGCTGAATCCGCCGCATTCACTTTAGCCATCGACGCTTCTATCGTGTTATTCTGCCCACAATCCAAACGCCATGCTGATTGATAGGTCAGCAAACGTGCTGCCTCCAGGCGCATACGCATATCGGCTAGCTTGTGGGCAATCGCCTGATGATTCATCAAAGATTTACCCATCGACTGACGCTGACCAGCATAGGCAAGCGACTCGTCCAGACAACGCTGTATCAAGCCGACACCAAAAGCCGCCACCATCGGTCTAGAGTGGTCAAACACCTTCATGGCGATTGAAAACCCACTGCCTTCTTCACCTAAAAGCTGGTTATCAGGAACAAATACCCCATCCAGGAACACCTCACAGGTTGGTGCGGCTTTTTGTCCCAACTTGGAAAGAGGCGTACCGACAAATAATCCGTCACTATCCGCTTCCACAATGAAAGCGGATAAACCTTTATGACCCGCTTGCGCATCCGTTTTTGCGAATACCACAAAAAACGCTGCCATATTCGCGTTGGAAATCCATATTTTGCTACCTGTTAATCGATAGCCACCCGATACTTTTTCTGCCTTGGTTTTAATTGAGGCAACATCCGAACCCGCTGAAGGCTCTGTCAGTGCGAAGCTCGCCATCGCTCCAGCTGTAAGACATTTAAGGTATTTTTCTTTTTGCCCGTGTGTGCCTGCGATTACGATAGGTTCAGCAGCCAAGGTATTGATACATAAAGCAGCGCCAATGCCCAAGCAACCATGGCAAAGCGCCTCTGTTATCAGTACCAGTTCCATGCAACCAAGACCGGCACCACCGTACTCCTGCGGTAATACTGAATTAAGTAGCCCTAAGGAAAATGCATTGTTATAAATATGCATAGGAAATTGTGCATCCTTATCTGCCTGACTCGCAATAGCCTTTATTTCCTTATTCGAAAATTGTTGCGCCAAGGACTGTATTTGCTTCTGTTCTTCAGTCAATTCAAATTGCATATTACTACTCCCAAATACTGGCACATGTCACAAAACGCAGGCAACAGGCACCCGTACAGCCATGTTGTGGCCGCTATTAATCATAAAAAATCAAGGACGTAAACTACGCAGGAAACTAGGCGTACATGAACTCTATTTCTGTTTCATAAGCTTTATAAATACTGCTACGCTTTACTTTCATGGTTGCGGTTACCTCACCATCATCATGGTCGAGTGCTTTAGTTAGTAAATGAAAGCGCCTGATGTTAGCAACGGGTGCCAACAGGGCATTGCCTTTAGCGACTTCAGATTCGATGAGTTCTTTTACCGCATCAAGCTCGGTAAGCGAGCGGAAATGCGTAAAGGCAATTTGACGTGTTTCAGCCCACTTTGAGACGGTTTCCAGGTCAATTTCTATGAGTGCGGAAACAAACCGGCGACCGTCCGCAATGACGATACATTCTTTTATGTATGGGCTGCCTTTCATCGTATTTTCTATTTCTGATGGAGTGATGTTTTTGCCTCCCGCTGTAATCATGATGTCCTTCATGCGATCAACGATATAAAGTTGACCATTGCGCTCCTGAGCTACGTCACCCGTGTGCAGCCATCCATCCACGATGGTTTTGGCCGTTTCGGCTTCATTTTTATAGTAACCGGCAAAGACCATCGGTCCACGTAATAATAATTCACCTGTTTCTGGCGCCAACTTATACTCTGTACCGTAGGTAACCGTGCCAACAGAGGCGGGATGGGGATCATCAAGCGATTGCCCTGTTACCATGCCTGTAGACTCGGTCAGGCCATACACTTCTATAAGCGGTACACCTATGGTACGAAAAAACCTTACAACGGTAGGCGGTACGGGCGCTGCACCCGTCAAGGCCACCCGGCAATTACGTAAGCCGATAAAATTTTGCAAGGCACGTAAAATAATCCAATACCAAAACCCATAAACCAGTTTGTCTTTTAAACTGCGAGCATTTTTTTGTTTGTACCCCAATGGTTCACACGCCATGATGGCTTTATTAAATAACCATCGGCGAAAACGTCCGGTTTCAGTGATTTTGATCGCGATAGATGAATGCAGTTTTTCCCAAATGCGTGGCACACCCAAAAACAAGGTAGGCGCCAGTTCACGCAAGTCTTCCTGGACGGTACGTATAGACTCACCGAAACAAACCACCGACCCTAAATAGATGGGGACAAAAGTGGTCAGCATTTGCTCGGCCACGTGACACAAAGGCAAATAAGATAAATGGCTTGCGTCTGGTTGCAGCTTCAGGCGCTCTATGATGCCTGGCGTCACACCGTGTATGTTGGCGTAGCTAATCATCGCCCCCTTGGGCTTACCCGTAGAACCGGAGGTATAAATCATCAGCCCTATGTCTTGCATCGTCTGCTTGGCCAATACCTCATCAACATACCCGGCATAACTCTTTTCATGCTCTTTACCGGCTTGTTCAACATCACTATACAGTATGGCCATATTGGCAATACGTTCGTCAGTATTACGAAAACCATCAGGCTCAATAATAATAACGCGCTTAAGGTGCGGCAGTTCATGCAAAGATTCAGCTACTTTATCGGCCTGCTCTTGGTCTTCGCACACCACGATTTCAGCATCAGAATGGGCCAATATATAAGCAACCTCGGGGGCAGGACTGGTTGGGTAAACGCCCACGGTTACCACACCCACCATGCCACAACCTAATTGTGCCAACACCCATTCTGAACGGTTTTCAGAAATTATGCCAACATGACCGTTGTCAGAAAGACCCAGAGACTTCATGCCCAAGCCAAACCACACCGCACGTTGGTAATAATCACGCCACGTAAGCGGTTGCCATATACCGTAATCTTTTTGGTGTAATGCGACTTTACCAGGCGCTTGTTGCGCGCGCAAACGCAGCATTTGTGGCAACGTTAATTCTGGAATTGAATAATGATTCATGATTATGACAACCAGCGTTTACGGCGTTTGTAATGTTTAATATTCTTGAAGCTTTTGGCTTCACCCCCACCACCAACACCTAAATAGAATTCACGAACGTCCGGGTCATTAGCCAAAAACTCGGCCGACCCATCGGTAACTATTTTGCCCATTTCCATTATGTAACCATAATGGGCGATGGCCAGGGCAATCGATGCGTTTTGCTCTACGAGCAGCATAGAGACCCTCTGTTCAGCATTAATCCTGGCGATAATTTGAAAAATATTTTCCACAAGCAAAGGCGCCAGGCCAAGCGAGGGTTCATCCAATAAAATAAGCTTTGGTTTCGCAATTAAAGCCCGGCCAATCGCCAACATTTGCTGTTCGCCACCAGACAAATAACCGGCCAAACCAGTGCGACGCTCATAAAGCCGTGGAAAATACTCATACACCAGATCAAAATTTGGTTTGAGCCCGTTACGACCACTCAGTGCATAAGTCGCAGCCACCAGATTTTCTTCTACCGTCAAATCTTCAAACACACGACGGCCCTCCATGACATGAAATAAGCCGGCACGGACTAATTCATGTGGTCGCTTTTGCGATACAGGTTTCCCGTCAAAGCAAATACGTCCATCGGTAAGTGCGCCATCTTCCAGCTCTAATAGCGCTGATATGGCTTTAAGCGTAGTGCTTTTACCTGCCCCGTTGGATCCTAGCAAAGCCACGATTTGGCCTTGATCAACGCGCAGCGACAGCCCACGTAGTGCCTGAACACTCTTGTTGTAAAAGACTTCAATATTATTTAGTTCCAGTACGGAAGCTGTCGCTTGCATGGACTTACTCCAAAACAATCCAGTCAGACACAGGCACCATTTGCCCCTTACTTACGTCAGCCTGATAAATACGGCCCACAGGTATAGAGTTACCACTAATGGTGATTGGCACACCGATAAGGCCACCCGTATCAAAGTCCTTAATTGTATTAAGTGCCGCTTTCATATTTTCTGCCGTCAATTCTTTACCCTCAGCTAACACACGACGAGCTGATTCGGTATAAAGCATGGCGGATAAAAAGCCTTGTATATAAGGTACGTTTTGATACTCGGGGCGCATTTCACGAATCTTTTCCAACATGGGGGCAGAAGCAGACTCGTCATAGTAGTAACGGTATGGCATAACACCCATAAACCCGTCACCGATATCACCCATTTGCATAACGGTAGAATTATCCATGGTCCAGAACGTACCCATAAATTTTGTATCCAAGCCCATTTTTCGAGCCTGGTCAATAAACTCTGGAATTGGAGCCAGGATATAACCATGGAAGATGGTGTAGTCAGGTTTAGCGCGACGCATTTTTGCCGTTTCCGTCGATACATCAACACTACCGGGTGGTGTCATCAGCTCTAACGCTACTTTCAAGCCCAGTTCTTCTGCTACCTTGCGACTGGTTTCAATTGGATCGCGACCAAACTCCGTATCTGAATATACAAAGGCCACCTTAGCGCCAGGTTTCTCCTGAGCGATATAGCGCAACAAAATACTAAACATTTCGGTATAGTCTGGGCCCGCTAAAAACTGGTATGGATATTTTTCCGGATTATTAAGTTCAGAGGCAAATGAGGCCCCTGACATTAATATGGAATTCATACGGTTTAATTCAGGGTTAATTGTTTTACTGAAACCCGTAGAATCACCGTAATAAAAATCAACTTTATTTTGGCTGGTTATTTTTTTAAATGCCGCAACAGAGGCATCCACTTTATAACCGCTGTCTTCAGGCACATAGCGAAGTTTGTAGCCGTCGATGCCACCCGCATCATTAATGATTTTTACGTAATCCTGTATCCCTGCGTGAATACCTATACCAGCGAAGGAAAATACGCCACTCATTGGAATAGAACCACCGATTACAATTTCTTTATCATTAGCTTGGGCAATACCAGCTACTCCTAATAAGCTGGCAACAACAGTACCCGTAAGCCAATTTTTCATGGTTTTAATTTTCATGATGTCTCCTGGGGGTTATAACGTTTATGATTTAAATGGCCATAAGTGAAAAAAACGCCGTATACGTCGCCAGATTTCCTGAAGACCCAGCGGCTCTAAAATTAAAAAACAGATAATTAACAAACCAAATACGATCGTACGTACTGGGGATAAAATAAGGGTTGCATCTGCCGAGATAGGCAACCATCCCACGATGAGCTTGAGGGCCTCGGGTATCATCGTCACAAAGATAGCCCCCAGAATACTTCCTAAGGTAGAACCCATACCACCCACAATGATGGCAGTTAAAAAGAAGATGGACATGCTTAAGGGAAAGCTCTCGGGGGTAACGATACGAAAGAAATACGCCCATAACCCACCAGCCACACCCGCATAGAAAGACGACAAGCCAAATGATAAAAGCTTATAACGTAGCAACGGTATGCCGAGCACTTCTGCTGAAATATCACGATCACGAATTGCGATAAATGCCCTACCGATGCGTGTACGGAACAGGTTCGCCGCCCCCAATAACATCATCACCGTAACGGGCACCACCATCCAGTAAAACAGGAAAGAGGTATCCAGGGAAAAACCGAATAATACCGGTGGTGCTACTGTAAGACCTGCTGTCCCCCCCGTGACCGAGCTCCAGTTGGCAAAAATAAAATGTAATATCATTGATGCTGCTATGGTCGCAATGGCAAGGTAGAGGCCTTTTACCCTTAACGATGGAATGCCAACCACAACCCCGCCTAACATCGTGACGCCACCTGCTATTAATAGATTAAGGATGAGGGGTGTACCAAAATGGTTATCCATATAGGCAACCGCATACGCACCAATGCCCATAAACGCGGCCTGCCCCAAACTAACCAGGCCCGTATAGCCAGTAAGTATATTTAGACCCGTGGCGCTAACAATATTAATCATCACTAAACATGCGAGGTATAGCCAATACTCATTAGCAACGAAGGGAAATGCAATCAGGCCACATGCCAACACCAGCAACCATGCATGTTGTGTACGACTGTCAAACAAAGCTTCGTCATGTTTATAACTGAATTTTGCCGTTCCTATACGCATTACAACCTCTCGATTTCACGAGTACCAAACAGGCCATAAGGTCTGATCATCAGTACAATTATTAGTATCAAGAAGGTGACAACAATTTTGTACTCACCTCCTAAAAACCCACTTGCCCAGGACTCTATAAGTCCGATAGCCATACCAGCAACCAGCGCGCCAAGCACGCTATCAAGGCCACCAGCAATAACAACCACCAGCACGGACAAACCAAAGATACCCATGGAAGGAGAGATACCACCAACAGCACCTACAATCACGCCAGCCATGGCCGCAATCATGGACCCAACAACCCATGAAAGTGAAAAAACACGCGGCACATTAATACCCATTGAGTAAGCAGCCCCTTGGTCAAAAGCTGTCGCACGCAATGCCACACCACCGCGCCAAAACCTAAACACAAGTAACACTAAAGAGATGAGAATAAGGGTCACAAAAAAACCATAAAAAACTTTGGACGAAACAAACGCCTCACCGATAAATATGGCTTTATCTGGCATAATTTGTGGCATACGTCGCTGATCTGCAGTCCAAATCAACTCGACGGCCCCCACCAGAACGGAAGCCAAACCCACGGTGATCATAAACGTTGATATGGGTGATTCTCCCACCATCGGCCTAATCGCCAATCGTTCGATAACCCCTCCCGCCAAACCACTGCCAAGTACACCTACGACGATTGCCAACCAAATGGGCAGACCAAACCCCGTAGCCAGCCCATAAACCAAATAAGCACCGACCATCAACATTTCACCAATCGCCAGGTTAACCACACCCGTGCTTTTGAAAATGATGACAAAAGCCAAGGCAGTTAGCGCATAAAGGCCCCCTGTTCCAAGCCCGGCCAAACTGATCTCCGCAAAAAATAGCCAATCAAAATCCATTTGTTCCACCTAATTTTTGATGGGTTGGCGCAAACGCTGACGCAAATCAGACACGTCTCCCGAACCAAGATATGCACGTATGACTTCCGGGTTTTGCTGGACTTCTTCAGGTGTGCCATCCGCAATAACTTGACCGAAATTAAGCACAACCACATGGTCGGATAAATCCATAACCATACCCATATCGTGCTCTACCATTAACACGGTAATGCCCCACTCCTGGCGCACGTCTAAAATAAATCGGGCCATATCTTCGGTTTCTTCGCGGTTCATACCCGCAACGGGTTCATCCAGCATAAGAATCTTGGGCTGGATGGCTAAGGCCCTTGCCATTTCCACGCGTTTTTGTAAACCATAAGATAAGGCTGAGACAGGATGATGCCTTATGTGATCAATTTCGAGAAAATCGATAATGCGCTCTTCAACCTCACGACGCAGCTCTAATTCTTCACGCCTTGCACGACCAAAATAGAAGAGGGAATCTAAAACATTGGTTCGCAAATGCGCATGGCGTCCCAACTTGATATTGTCTAATACGGTCATGCCACGAAACAGGGCAATATTCTGAAAGCTTCGTGCCAAACCTAAACGTGCACGCTCTGGTGCAGGGGTCGAGGTGATGTGCTTACCCTCAAAGAGTATTTCACCTGCCTGTGGTTTGTAAAAACCGGAAATAGTATTAAACAACGAGGTTTTACCTGCACCATTAGGACCAATCACTGTCGTTATGGTATTCGGTGCAACTTTAAAACCCACATCAGTCAACGCTTTTACACCACCGAAGGCGAGCGTAATGTTGCCAAGCGTTAGCAATGGCTCGATAACAGCTTGATTCACGATGTCTCCTCTCGTAACCGTTATATGTTTTTTTGATACGGCACTATCTTATTTTTTTGTCTAGATCTATTTATCATCTGACTGAATTATGTAATTCATTTTAGGGCAGTAATTTTTATTTTCAAATGACAGAAAAAGACTAAAACTATGCAAAAGCTGCCACCTTATAACCATCCTATGTGTTTACCCTAAGTATTTAGCATGTCAAATGGACCCCGTCACCTTGTCGTGTATTCTATTCATCACACACCATATTTGTATAGCAACACGTAGAAACTGCGTAAATTGAGGTGATAATTCATGGAAGCTCAAACAATTTCAGTACGTTTTGTTAATACCTTATTAACAGGAGCATCAAAGCACTCAACATATAATGACAAATGGATTACCAAAATAGGACTATCTCCCGCCCTTTTGGAACTTGAAGGAACACGAATAACCATGAGCAAATTCGCTCAACTATATCGTGTTTTAGCGATCGAGCTTAACGATGAAACGCCTGGTCTTTTCTCACGCCCACTGCGTAATGGAACACTTAAATATTTATGCATGATTATGCTGGATGCGCCAGATCTTGGCGTAGCGCTTAATAGATTTCGTAATTTTTTCCGCTTAGTAAATGACGATGTGGAATACAAAGTCAGGACGTGCTCAAACGGTCTCATTAAAATAGAACTCGAAGAAAAGAAGAATTTAGGCCCTACGCGTATATGGACCCTTGAGCTCCTGCTGATGCTTGTACAAGGAGTCTTATCCTGGCTTATAGAACGAAAAATACCCTTCGAGTCCATCGCCTTTCCCTTTGACAAACCCAGTCATGCTGCTGAATACGAGCAACTCTATCCAGGTCCGGTAAAATTCAATCAAAAAGAAACGGCACTTTATATGGACCCGGTTTATTTGCATGAGCCCATTCGTCAAGATCCGTCTGTGTTAAATGAATTTATCCGTAACGCGCCCCTTAACTGGTTTTATTTTTCACCCAATAACAGGCCCTATACCCACCAACTACGCCACTACTTGCAAGACAGATTACATAAAAATTTAACCATCAATAATGTTGCCTTAATTCAGCATATATCGCCCCGTACGCTTGCAAGACGCCTTGCTTCTGAAAACACTACCTTTCAGAAAACCAAGGACAAATTACGACGAGATATCGCCATCGAATTATTAAATAAAACCGATACTCCCATTGCCACTATTGGCAATGACCTGGGCTTTGAGGATCCTGCGGCATTCAATCGCGCATTTAAAATGTGGACAGGAAGTACACCTGGTGCCTATCGTAGGCAGGCTATTTTACAGGCTTAGCATTTGACCATATATCACTATAATTGAGTACACCTGCGCAAGAAAAAAAGTACTTTTCCACTGATCATCAATGATCAAATCACACGCTTTCTGGAGACAAAATGGATATTTTAGACCTAAACAGTAATCATCATTCGGATGGTACAGCACTTCATTTTAGTATTGATGCTGGTCTTGCCACCATTACGCTAAGCAGAGCAGATCATGGGAATGCGCTCAACCTTGAAATGGTTACCTCGTTTGCTAATGCTGTAAATGAAATTTTGAATACTGCATCGGTAAGAACCATTTTACTGACAGGTGCCGGGAAAAACTTTTGTGTGGGCGGTGATATACATGCATTTATAGAAAAGCGGGAAGACCTGCCCGCCTATGTTGATTCGCTTGTTAAGCCCTTAAACGATGCACTTTTGAAACTTGCGAATGCTGGCATTCCTATTGTATCAGCATTGAATGGCGCGGTAGGTGGTGCTGGTATTGGTTTAGCACTGATTGCCGATTTTGTACTGGCAGCGGAATCGCTGAAATTACGCTGTGGCTATACGGCTATTGGATTATCACCCGATGCAGGCAGTTCCTGGTTATTGGCTAATCGCGTAGGCGCATGTCGAGCCAAACAATTGTTTCTTTCTAATGCAGCCTTAGATGCTCAAACGTGTTTACATCTAGGAATCGTTGATGAGGCATATCCCGATTCTGAATTAATGACGCAAACGCATGCTTTAGTCAAGGTGCTACAGAACGGCCCCGCAAAAGCGATGGCAAGGGTAAAGCACTTACTGGATCACACTTTTGCCCAAAGAACATTAGAAAATCATTTGGCGCTAGAACGTCGCTTGATTGTTCAAAGTGCGGGTGAGGAGAATGTGCAAGAAGGCATTCTTGCTTTTACACAAAAACGCAAAGCGTCTTTTTCCTAATAGCCGATTATGGTATGACGTTGTGGGTACTCCACCCATTAAAGGAAAGAAAATGAATAAAACATTTCAACATAGCGCCGCCACTTGCTTGGCACTAAGCATTATTCTGCCAACACAAGCCTCTGCCATTGAACTCTCACATACCAACACAACATGGGCCGGGCAAGGCATGTGCACGGCAGAGTTTACCTTTGATAGCAGCGCGCTAGTGAGACCATCAACAATTTAAAAGTTGGCATTGCTGCACTGATAGCTCTAGCCAAAGTTGAAGAGGCAAAAACATGCATGACCCAGCCAGGACGGGCTCCTCAGCAATGTTTATCTGGAAGCGATATTTAAATTCAATCTAGGGCTAGAGCGAACAATCAGATTCATGTTCCCACGAGCATAGGAACGCATGCCAGCCTCAACCCAACGGGCACAAAAAAAGGACTTGCCGATTTCTCGTAAGTCCTTGATTTTTCAATGTTGGTCGGAACGGAAGGATTCGAACCTTCGACCCCTTGCACCCCATGCAAGTGCGCTACCAGGCTGCGCTACGCCCCGACGTTACTTATTTGCTTGTTCACACAAAGCTGTGTAAGTAAGAATAAAACTATATCACACCCCTATAACAAAATGCAAGCCCCTGACTTTTATTTTTTCTACAATATTTTTCATTTTCAAGCATTCTTGCTTGACAATTGACTGGCATGAACATTTCCCACAGTATCTTCTGCGCCTAAAACAGCACTGATCATTTCATAAGCAGCTGACAAAAATTCCCTGCCAGATCAAGACTTAAGCGAGTTGCTAATTTCTTATACGCAAGGTTATCCACAGTTAAAGTGGATAAAAACATATCCACAATCGTGCTAAAAAAAACATTTATTTTATGTACAAATAAAAAATGGACGATTTTGGTTTTTTTTGAAAATTTTCAAGCGTTCAGAAAAGTGACTTTTCTGTATGAAAAAACACACACTCAGGGCTTTCCCTTAATCTGCATCAATAATACCCAAGTAAATTACTCAAGTAACCTTAAGCTGATGATGGTTCCTCCCCTTGCAGGAGAAAGTCGTGCTTATAATTAAATCCTGGTGCAATACTTTCCCTGTGCCACTTGGTACATTGCACCCACCATCCTCTTATCCATTTACTTTATTTCGACTATCATGACTCAAGATCCCTCTTTACCTATGTTTGATCCGCATGTTTACCCGTTTGATGCACGTGGCGTCGCAAAACGCTTTCGTCATGCGGCCATTTTTGGCGCCTTGTCTGCCTTGCATCCGGGCGAGACAATGCGTTTTTGCAATGATCACGATCCCTTGCCGTTGCTGTCTCAAATTGATGCCCATTTTGGCGAACGGGTGGCCATTTCATATGTCACCCGTGAACCAGGCGAGATCGTGATTGATTTTCAGATCCAAGGTTAATTTTTCAATCACTCATGACGACACCCATCCAGGAAAACCGCTATCCCACCGCATTAACCGTTGACGATTTCAGACATAATTTGGCGGTGATCAGGCAAAAAATTGCCGCTGCCTGCCAACGCTCTGGTCGGGATGTCAGTACTGTGCGCCTGCTGCCCGTTAGCAAAACGGTAGACAAGATGCGCATTCAACTGGCCTATGAGGCAGGATGCCGTTTTCTGGGTGAAAACAAGGTGCAAGAGGCCTTTGACAAATGGCAATCCCTGCCCACATTAAATGACTTGCAGTGGTCTATTATTGGCCATTTACAAACCAACAAGGCCAAATTTGTCGCCAATTTGCCTCTGAATTCCAGGCTCTGGACAGCATCCGGCTGGCCGAAGCACTTGAGCGCAGATTGCAGGCCGAAGGCCGTTCAATCAATGTATTTGTACAGATCAATACCTCGGGTGAAGCCAGCAAATATGGCCTTCCCCCGGAAGAAACCGCTACTTTCATCAAGTCTCTGGCTGCTTTTGACTGCCTGAAAGTAAAAGGTTTCATGACACTGGCCTGCTTGTCGGATAATGAGCAACAGGTACGCGGATGTTTTCGCCTGTTACGCACCCTTCGCGACCAACTGCAACAAGACGCCCCCGCCAATGTACAACTGCAAGAGCTCTCCATGGGCATGTCGGGCGATTATGAAATGGCGATAGAAGAAGGTGCCACAGTGGTTCGTGTTGGACAAGCCATTTTTGGGGCACGTGCCCTGCCAGACAGTTATTATTGGCCCACCAAAGGATAAACACCCTCAAGTTTTTTTGGCATACAAACAAAACATTTTGTTGATGAAGTGCATCCAATGCAGGTATAACAAGCATAAAGACCATCAGGAGATGCGTTATGCCACTGGACAAGCCACACACAAGCGCCGCAGAAACATCAGATAACGATCTGGTATTTCAAATTATTGCCGGCAATACGCCTGCCTTTGCGATTCTTATGCGAAGGTATAACCCGCGCCTGTTCCGCGTGGCCCGAAGTATCCTGAAACAGGATGCCGATGCTGAAGACGCCCTGCAGGAAGCTTATATCCATGCTTTTTTACATCTGGCCACTTTTCGGGCAGAGGCCTTGTTTTCAACTTGGCTAACCCGGATTGTGATTAATGAGTCCTTGGGTAGAATACGCAAAAAGCGGCAATGGAATAATGTTGTTGAACTTCATGAAAATATAAGTTCTGCCGATATTGCCGAAGGCGCCACTATGAAAATCAATACCCACTCAGAACCGGAACAGCAGGTTTTACAAACAGAAATACGTCACCTGATAGAGCAAAAACTGGACACCCTGCCTCACCTGCTTCGGCTCGTGTTCATATTAAGGGCTGTTGAGGATATGCCAGCCACTGAAATAGCCATTATGCTGGATATCCCCGAGGCAACGGTACGAACCCATTTTTTCAGGGCAAGGCAGTTAATGCAGGCTGCCTTGTCAAAAGAAATTGAAACTGCTTACGGTAATGTCTTTGCCTTTGATGGCGAGCGTTGCGACAGGATAGTAGCCGCTGTCATGTCGCGGCTACCGTAATTGACGACTTTCAATTTATACCCGAACTATTTTTTCTTGCAGGATCTTATCCACCGCCGGGAAAGCCTTCAAAGCAACCATAGGTACGCCTTTATTGGCATTTTCCTGGCCAAACCAATCTTGCAAGTCGGGTTTACCAACAATTATTCTTCCAACCATACCTGCATGCTCATGAGGCAAGCAGTAAAAATCATAAACTCCTTCCCTTTCAAAAGTCACTGAAAAAGACTCATCAGGTAAAAGAAATCCCGAGTTCCAGGCAGCCGCGCCAAGCGGAATTCGGCGGGATCGCCCATAATTATCCGGGTGATAGGCC
The DNA here is from genome assembly GCA_041656315.1 of Advenella sp. Taxonomy (GTDB): domain Bacteria; phylum Pseudomonadota; class Gammaproteobacteria; order Burkholderiales; family Burkholderiaceae_B; genus Advenella. Next base: position 11,450 of record JBBADT010000004.1, on the reverse strand, counting down.
GTAGCGGTATGGGTATTGCCGGGGTCTTTATTCACCCACCTTACTGTTTGCCCTGCTTGAATAAGCAAACCATATGGATCATACCAGACATGCGCGCCACCAACCGTGCCAGCCATGACTATGTCCACCACATTTTCAGACAAAAGCAAACCCGGATAAAAACTGGCGGCCAGCCATAGCCCGCTGCCATGCAGCATGAGTTTTCTGCGCTGCCTGTTCATTTCGCCACTCTGCTTTCTTCACTGGTTGGAATATGCCACAGCACAATATGAATATGAGGCACTTCTACACCAGGGTGTCCGGCGTTATACATGATATCGGTGTGATCCACGGCAATTCCGGGTACTTTCAGGTCTGAAAATGATTTTTCAGCTGTCATGTCCTTAATGGGAATCATATAAACAGTGCTTACCAGTTTGCCGTCTCGATCATAGGCCAGAAATGGCCCTGCGGGCAAGGTGGCAGGATCAACAAACAGCTGCCCCATGCCCGGAATGAAATCAGGCAATTTCACCAAGGAACTAACAGCCTTATAAGGCGCTGCCGGAGGGGCCTTTGCGATAGCATCACTAACAGGTTCTGCCCGTACTGCAAAAGAAGACCCAAGCACCAAGGCACCGGCCACCAAGGGTAACAATAATTTCCTCATGTCTTTTCTCCTGTTCAATAACAAATACCCCCATCTTGGGGTTATCTGCCCATTAGATGCAGAAAAGAACACCAGCGTTTCAAAACATAGGGCTTTAAGTCATTTAATATGCCAATTGAATGCAGAAAGTTAATACCTGAAAACTCTAACAGCCAATCCCAGCATAACGTCCTGAGCAATAAACACAAAAATCCCACACACTTAATCTATTGATATCATGATGTTTTTCTGATTAAATATTTCAGTGGAATTCAGAATAATGCAAGCGCATACAAGGCCTGTACAATGGAACGCACTTAAAAGGTCAAACTGCCTGCATTACCTCGGCACCCTTTTAGATAGTTGTAAATTCAAAAAAAGGAAGTACCATGCAAAAAACCTATCACTTTGATCCCAAAGTCATCAAGCAATTCATGCTCACTTCTGCCATTGCTTTTGGGCTTTACGCTGGCACACAAAATATGGTGCAAGCCCAGGTACAACCACAAACCTACAATCAGTCAACCCAGTATATCACCGGTGGTTTTGGCAATAACGAACAAAACGAAATCAAGGCGCAGTCCAATCTTTACAATGTTCATTTAACCTTTGCTGACCAGGAAGGAGCCTATCTGGGCAATGTACAGGTTGTCATTACCAACCAGCATAACCAGCCGGTATTTGAAGCCAGCGATACCGGTCCACTGCTTTATATCAAATTGCCCGATGGCACGTATAACCTGAAAGCAACTTATAACAACCAAACCCAAAGCAGTACTTTCAGGCTTCAAGGAAATGCCCAGGTCAGCAATGTCATGCGCTGGGCGCCTGCTAACTAGGCCCATTGGGCGCTAGCACACGCCATAATGGATAGCGCCTTTATATACCCGCACATCCCCAGTACTTGCTCGCATCCTGCCCACAAGGCAGGATGTTTCATTTTCATGGCCCTTGTATGACGGCCCAGGCATAACAGTATAGAATTGAGTATTTAAAGTTGATTATCCGGATAGGTATTATTAATGGCAAATCTAGCAAAAATAACCTGCATTGAAGACCTCAGACGCATTGCCAAAATCAAAGTTCCCAAAATGTTCTACGATTACTGCGACTCTGGCTCCTGGACAGAATCCACCTATCGCAGCAATGAAAGCGATTTCCAAAAAATCAAATTCCGCCAGCGCGTTGCCGTGAATATGGAAGGCCGCAGCCTGAAAACCAAAATGATTGGCATTGATACCGCTATGCCCGTAGCCATCGCACCCACCGGCTTAACCGGCATGCAACGCGCCGATGGCGAGATCCTGGCGGCCAAGGCGGCAGAGCGCTTCGGCATCCCCTTCACACTCTCTACCATGAGTATTTGCTCTATTGAAGATGTGGCCGCCCATACATCCGCCCCCTTCTGGTTTCAACTGTATGTCATGCGTGACAAAGACTATATTGAACGCCTGATTGACCGGGCCAAGGCCGCCAATTGCTCTGCCTTAATGCTCACACTAGACCTGCAAGTATTGGGCCAACGTCATAAAGACATCAAGAACGGGCTATCCACCCCACCCAAACCCACCCTGGTGAATTTACTGAATCTGGCCCTTAAACCAGAGTGGTGCTGGCATATGCTGCAAACCAAACGCCGTACATTTGGCAATATTGTAGGACATGCCAAAGGGGTGGGAGATATGTCTTCATTGGCCTCCTGGACGGCCGAACAGTTTGACCCGACCCTAAGCTGGAACGATGTTGAATGGATTAAAAAGAAATGGGGAGGCAAACTGATCATCAAAGGCATCATGGACAAGGAAGATGCCTTGCATGCCGCCAATAGTGGTGCCGATTCGATTGTGGTGTCCAACCATGGCGGACGCCAGCTGGATGGTGCCCCCTCTTCCATTTCCGCCCTGCCCGATATTGTGGAAGCCGTTAAAAACCAGGGGAGCCAAACCGAAGTCTGGATGGATGGCGGTATCCGCTCGGGGCAAGATGTATTGCGAGCGATTGCCCTGGGTGCCAAGGGTACATTAATTGGCCGCTCTTTCCTTTATGGATTGGGTGCATATGGCCTTGATGGGGTGACCCGTTCACTGGAAATCATTGCCAATGAACTGGATATCAGCATGGCGTTTTGCGGTCATACCAATATCAATAATGTAGATAAAAACATTTTGATTATGGACCGCTAAGCAGTTAGGCCGGAAGTTTCCCGTCTTTAATAAAAAAGCCGCCAGATTTTTAGGCGGCTTTTTCAAAACGGGCTTACACTGTTTATGCAAAACGGTGCTGTTTATGCAAAACAGTACCGTTTTACAAACTTAACCGCGATCTTTAAGCAAGTTGTTGAACATGCCCACTATATCGCTCAATTCAGTGCGCAAAGACTGAAGCTCTGAACCTGAAAGACGAACGGCGGCATCCTGGTCATGCGGTATATCACGGGCATCACCCAGACGGTTACGCGCCCCGTTGATGGTAAAACCCTGCTCATACAGCAAATCGCGTATTTTGCGAATTAACAGCACTTCATGGTGCTGGTAATAGCGACGGTTACCGCGCCTTTTAACAGGATTCAATTGGGTGAATTCTTGTTCCCAATAGCGTAAAACATGTGGTTTTACCAAGCATAATTCGGATACTTCACCAATGGTGAAGTATCGTTTTGCCGGAATGGGCGGCAAGATGGTCGAAGTGGTATTGGCTTTTTGATTCATCGCTTGATTGTAAACCCAAATGATCTTTTATGGAATACACCTTAATCCTGAAGCGCATATTCAGAATTGGGATCGTAGGCCTCACCATGCTCAACAATTGCTTTAAGCTTTTGACTTGCATGAAAGGTCACGACACGACGCGCCGCAATCGGGATCACCTCACCCGTTTTGGGGTTGCGACCGGGACGGGCCGGTTTGTCGCGTACCTGAAAGTTGCCAAAACCGGACAGTTTCACAGGTTCACCCTTTGCCAGGGATTCGCGAATCTCTTCAAAAAAGGTATCCACAATGTCTTTGGCTTCACGCTTGTTCAGGCCAACACGATCAAATAACATTTCGGCCAGTTCGGCCTTGGTAAGGGTAGTATTTTCTTCTGCCATTTTAATATTGCCTTAGCGTTGACGCACATTGTGTGCATTAACCAAAACATTCAGAACAGATGCCATGCATTGTTCAACACGCATTTCTTCCAGTGTTGCCTGCGGATCCTGAAGTACAAAACGGAAAGCAAGACTACGCTCGCCAGACTCGGATTTTACATCACGCCAGACATCAAATAAAGAAATTTCCTTAATAATATCAAGTTCTTGCAACTCTTTCTGATGCAAAGCAAGGGTATCCAGAATTGCCTGGACAGGTAACTCAACCGGTGCCCAAATAGCCAGATCCCGAATAACCAGGGGTTGACGCGACAGATTATTGACTTCGGGCAAAGCAATATGGGAAAGCGCATCGACCGACACTTCAAAAATCACCGGCGCATGTACAAGCTCGTTGTCTTGAACCCACTGGGGATGCAATTCACCCATGAAACCAATCTGCATGCCATCCAGTAAAATGGCAGCGCTACGACCAGGATGCAAAGCAGGATGCGGTTGCGCCACAAATCTTAACAGTTCTGCTTTTTTGCCAAACAGGTTTTCAACATCATTTTTAACGTCGAAGAAATCTACCTGACGTACCGGCTCTGCCCACTGCTCGGGAACGGCAGGCCCCCAGGCCGCGCCAGCCAGATGCAAAGGCTGGCTGATATTAGCCACCGTCAGATCACCGTCTTTGACGGATGCATTGCGGCTAAACACACGACCCAGCTCAAACACCCGGACACGGGTTTGTTTATGCTTGGCATTATGACAAATATTGGCAATCAACCCACCAATCAGACCAGAACGCATAACGGCCAACTGGCTGGCAATCGGGTTAAGCAGTTTAATGGGATGTTGATTGCCCATGTAATTGCTCTCCCAATCTGTTTCCACAAAACTGAAGTTAACCACTTCCTGATAGTCAAGATCGGCCATGAAATAACGCATGTCGTGCTCACTGCGCCGGGTTTCGTTGCTTGGCAGCATGGCGGCCAGCGCTTTGGGCGGATTGTCAGGAATCCGCTCAAAGCCATAAATACGGGCAACCTCTTCAATCAGGTCTTCTTCAATTTCTATATCGAAGCGGTATGAAGGCGGGGTTACCGTGAAGACCTCACCATCAAAGGAGTGTGGCAATTGCAGCTGCGTAAAGATTTTTTCAATTTCTGCTGTCTCGACCGGGATGCCAAGAATTTTACGGCAACGGGCAACACGCATGGAAACCGGATTGCGCAGTGGTAAATTGATAATTTGGTCGTCTACAGGACCGGCCTGGCCACCGCAAATATCAAGAATCAGGCGAGAGATGTACTCAAGGTGTTCAACCACGTTCTGGAAATCCACGCCACGCTCAAAACGGTGACTGGCCTCGGAGCTGAACTTGAAGCGGCGGCTGCGACCGGCAATGGCCTCCGGGAACCAGAAAGCCCCCTCAACGAAGATATCTGTCGTATCCAGGCTAACCGCAGTGGCATCACCCCCCATGATACCGGCCAGGCTTTCAATCGTGTCACCGGCGGCAATAATACCTACTTCTTCATCCAACTCTACGGTCTGACCGTTCAGCAGCTTCAGTGACTCTCCTTTTTTGGCCCAGCGAACCACCAGGTCCGCATTGATTTTGCTGAGATCAAAAACGTGAGTGGGACGCCCCAGTTCAAGCATGACATAGTTGGAAATATCCACCAGCGCGGAAACGGAACGCTGCCCTGCCCTTTCAAGGCGGGACTTCATCCAGGCAGGGGTGGGCGCTTTGGCATTGACGCCTTTAATGATGCGACCGGCAAAACGACCGCATAAATCAGGGGCCTGCACATTAACCGCAAGTTTGTCGTTAATGGAAACCGCAACAGGTGAAAAATCAAACGCCTTGAGCGGAGCACCGGTAAGCGCTGAGACTTCACGGGCAACACCATGCAAGGAAAGGCAATCGGCACGGTTGGGAGTTAATTTGATTTCAAAAACGGTATCATCAAGATCCAGAGCCTGACGAATGTCCTGGCCAACCATCGCAGACGCTTCCAGTTCCAGCAAACCGTCATGATCCTGGGACAAGCCCAATTCACGTGCGGAACACAACATGCCAAAAGACACTTCGCCACGCAGCTTGCCTTTGCTGATTTTAAAATTGCCTGGAAGCACAGCCCCTATTTTAGCCAATGGTACTTTAATGCCTTTGGCGGCATTCGGCGCACCACAGACAATTTGCAGCAGCTCGCCAGAGCCGTCATCAACCTGGCAAATACGCAGCTTATCTGCGTTGGGGTGAGGGGCGACTTCAACAATCTGGGCAACCACCACGCCAGTGAATGGCGGGGCAACCGGTGCGGTGTCTTCAATCTCTAGACCAGCCATCGTCAGGCGATGGGACAATTCTTCTGTGTTAATGGCCGGATTAACCAATGATCTAAGCCAGGATTCTGGAAATAACATAATAATTCGTTTCTTTGCAATGGATTGGATTACTGCCTGAACTGCAGGCCAACTTAGCGGTTGAACTGGCGCAGGAACCGGAGATCACCTTCATAAAACTGGCGCAGGTCGTTAACACCATAACGCAACATGGTAAGGCGCTCGATGCCCGAGCCAAAAGCGAAGCCAATATATTTTTCGGGATCCAGTCCGTAATTTTTCACCACGGTAGGATGCACCTGCCCCGAGCCGGAAATTTCCAGCCAGCGCCCTTGATTGGGCCCTGAAGTGAACATCATGTCAATTTCGGCTGAAGGCTCTGTGAATGGGAAGAATGAAGGACGGAAACGTACGCACAAGTCTTCGGTTTCAAAAAACGCACGCAGAAAATTGGTGTACACCCCTTTCAAGTCGGCAAAAGAAATATCTTCGGCAATCCACAACCCTTCTACCTGATGGAACATGGGAGAGTGTGTGGCATCGCTATCGACACGATAAGTGCGACCGGGAGCAATCACTTTAATAGGGGGTTTGTGCATGCGGGCGTAACGCACCTGCATGGGACTGGTATGGGTGCGAAGCAACAAAGGCAGACCACCCGCATCGTCCATATCGACATAGAAGGTGTCTTGCATTGAACGGGCCGGATGGTTCTCGGGGTTGTTCAGAGCAGTAAAGTTGGTCCAGTCATTTTCAATTTCGGGGCCATCGGCCACTTCAAAACCAATAGAACGGAAAATTTCTTCAATACGCTGCCAGGTCTGGATAACGGGGTGAATACCCCCTTTGGAACGCCCTCTGCCGGGCAGGCTAACATCAATGGTTTCGGCTGCCAAACGTTTATTTAATTCGGCTTTGGCAAATTCATCACGGCGCTCGTTCAGCAAGGATTCTATTTGTTGCTTGGCCTGGTTGATACGGGCACCTTCTGCTCGCTTTTGATCGGGTGCCAACTGCGCCAGACCTTTCATCAGGCCGGTAATTACACCGTTTTTACCTAAAAATTTAGCTTTCTCATTTTCCAGGGCGGCTGCATCGGCCGCTTCTGCGAATTTTTCCTGGGCTTGGCTTATAAGTTCATCGAGCGACTGTGTCATGAAATTACCATTCGTTAAAAAAAACAAACGGGACCCATATTGAGCCCCGCCTGTTGGGTACAGCAATTAATTTACAACTGTTGGATCTTAGGCTTCCAGGGCTGATTTGGCTTGGTTAACAACAGCGGCAAAACCGGCTTTGTCGTTAACTGCCATATCGGCCAGAACTTTACGATCCAATTCGATTGCGGCTTTTTTAAGGCCAGCAATAAAGACACTGTATGTAACGCCATGTTCACGAACAGCAGCATTGATACGAGTAATCCAGAGTGCACGGAATGTGCGTTTTTTATTACGACGGTCACGGTAAGCATATTGACCGGCTTTCATCACTGCCTGTTTGGCAATGCGGAATACATTACCACGGCGGCCACGATAGCCTTTAGCTGCAGCAATAACTTTTTTGTGACGAGCACGTGCGGTAACACCGCGTTTTACGCGAGGCATATTATTCTCCTATCAAGCGAAAGGCAACATTGCCTTGACTGAAGCCACGTCTGAATCGTGAACTGCAGCAGAACCACGCAACTGGCGTTTGTTCTTGGTTGTTTTTTTGGTCAGGATGTGACGTTTGAACGCCTGACCACGCTTGATAGATCCGCTGGCGCGAACCTTAAAGCGCTTGGAAGCGCCTTTTTTGGTTTTCATTTTTGGCATGATATAACCCAATAATGCTGATTAAAGGTGCCCAGCCAACTGCCGGAACTTGCAAAACCCTAATCAATTCCCATGCAAGGCTTCGTTCGAATTTACCCTAAGAAATAACTGATAAACAAAAGCCATAAGCCCACTTGTTTATGCTAGTCACCGGGCAAACCTAAGAGGTTGCAGGAAACCATTGATTATACGATGATTTTTGTTTTATTGTCTAATATAAGTGGAAAATAAATCCGATTGTGTAGGCAAAATATCCACGCAGGCATTTTTACCGAGCTTAATGTCTTCATTTACACACAGGCCTTGACACATTACACGCTGCCCAAGCAGCTAGATAAGCAATACCCCTGCCGTTAATCCATTTGCTGGCGGTAGCTGATGGCCTCAGAAAGCGAGACAGTATCAATACCCTCTTTTGCAGCCATATCGGCAATAGTACGGGCTACCCGCAAGACCCGGTGCATGACCCTGACAGACCAACTGAACCGCTGGCATGCCTGCTGAATAAGCTGGTTTCCGGCGCTATCCAACTGGCAGTACCGGCCAATATCGGCAGCATCAAGGTGCGCATTAAGCTTGCCTTGCCGTGCCTGCTGAGTATGCCGGCAAAACGCCACCCTGTCTTTCACAAGCATCGAAGGCTCGGCAGCCGGTGCCGTTTCCCAGTCCCCCCGAAAAGGATGCACTGTGATTTGCATATCAATCCGGTCCAGCAAGGGACCCGACAACTTGCCTTGGTAACGGCTTATTTTTTCAGGGGTGCAAACGCAGGGTTTGCTGGCATGCCCCAGATACCCGCATGGACAGGGATTCATCGCAGAAATCAATTGAAATTGCGCCGGATACACGACCGAACGGCTAGACCGGGTAATGCAAATCTCCCCTTTTTCCATCGGCTCCCGCAAAGATTCCAGGGCTCTTCGGTCAAATTCGGGCAATTCATCCAGAAATAGAACCCCATGGTGAGCCATGCTGATTTCACCAGGCTTTGGCTGAGCCCCGCCCCCTATCAGGGAAACCATGGACGCCGAATGATGCGGAGCCCTAAATGGTCTTTGCATGGACATGATCGCTTCACGCTGCGACAGGCTTTGCACAGCCGTAACCTCTAGCAGCTGCTCACTGGACAGCACCGGCAACAAACCGGGCAACCGTTGTGCCAGCATACTTTTACCCACTCCCGGGGGACCCGACATAAGCAGCCCATGCCCCCCTGAAGCGGCAATTTCAAGGGCACGACAGGCCATTGCCTGCCCTTTGACATCGGACAGGCAAGGATAAACCGTGGTTTCTTTAGCGGCCATCTGCCTGGCGATCTCATATTCGGGATGGGCACGCCCCGCCAGAAAGTCGGCCACTTCTTTCAGGGTCTTGACCCCCAATACGTTCAAACCCTGGATATGCGCAGCAACTGCAGCATTTTCTTTAGGCAAGACCAGAACCGCATCCTTGATTTTTTGCCGATATACCGACAACCCAATCACCAAAGGCGCGGCAACCGGGATTAAGGTACCGGTTAATGAAAGCTCACCGGCAAAGACCGTTTTAGACAGCATCGCCACAGCCTGTTCGGGGGGCATGACAATTTGCCCGCTGGCCAGCAAGACACCCAAGGCAATTGGCAAATCAAACCTGCCCGAATCCTTGGGCAAATCGGCCGGAGACAAATTGGCCGTGAGGCGACCTGCCGGAAACTGATAACCGCAACTGCTTAACGCCGAACGCACACGCTCACGACTTTCTTTCACGCCAGTACCCGGCAAACCCACAATATTGAAAGCAGGCAAACCCGGCGCAACATGAACCTCTACCCGCACCTCTGGGGCATGCATGCCAGCAATGGCACAGCTTTTTAATACCGCCAATGTCATAAACACTCCCGCAACAGCACTGTATTATGCGGGTGTAAGCCATTAAAAAAGGCCCGGTGAGGCCTTTTTGTCAATCGTTGAAAACACGCTTATTGTTTTTTTTCTTCAAGTGCCTTGACCAAGGCCTCAAGAGCATCAATGCGCTCACGCAATTTGTCAACCATGGCCACCTGGATATCGAACTCTTCACGAGTCACCAGATCCAGCTTGGAGAAACCTTGAGACATAAATGCCTTTACATTTTTTTCAATATCGGCAGCAGGACTTTTGGCAATAAGTTCCTGCATGTTTTTCTGAAATTCTTCGAAAATTTGATTACCGCTTTTCATGGGGCACCCTTGAGAAAAAATATGTATTTATAGTCAGATGAATCATTATAAATAAGAATGAACCGGCTCAGTTTAATAAAACCGCATTTTTTAGATAAAGCCAAAGCTGATTCAAAAAAAACGGGCATTTGCAACTGAAATGCCCGTTTTGATCAAGCGCCGATTAAAGCCGCTTACTGGGCAGGCTTGACTTCTTCCGTGACAGCATCAGTGGCTGTGCTATCTGCAGAGGATGCACCCATAACACTGGAGGCCTCTTCTTTAACTGAATCGACAGCTTCAGTGGCTGCACTGTTAACAGATTCAATCGCATTGGAAGTGGTTTCAGAAATTTTTTCAGCGATTGCATCCACTTTTTCTTGGGCTGCGGTGCTATCTTCCTTGGCCGATTCAAGCACATTTTCGGTAGCTGTTTCGGTTTTTTCTTCAACACTTACCGCATCTTCCTTGACGGTTTCAACCACACTTTCAGTGGTAGCGTCGGCCTTTTGCTCCGCGCCAGTCGTGGCTTCCTTGACAGACTCAATCACACTTTCTGTAGTGGCTCTGGCCTTCTCTTCAGCACTTGCAGCGGCTTCCTTGACAGACTCAACCACATTTTCAGTGACTGCCTTGGCTTTATCCTCTGCACTTGCAGCGGCTTCTTTAACAGATTCCACCACACTCTCGGTCGTTGCCTTGGCTTCCTCTTTGGCAGTCTTGGCCGCATCTGACAAGCCTTCAGCAGTTGCCGCCATATCTTTCTTCAGGTTTTCGGTTGCTGAATTAACGGTTTCAACCACGCTTTCAGTGCCTGCCTTTACGGCATCCGCAGCCTGCTGACCCGCTTCCTTAACCGTTTCGACTGCAATATTAGTAGCCTCTGTCGCTTTCGTGGCTGCCTGATCGACTTCTTTTTTTGTTTCCTGATCACATCCAGCCAGCACAAATGCCGAGGAAACGACCGCCAGCATACTTAATTTAGACAAAGAATATTTCATACATGCTCCTAAAAAAATAAATATCCAACAGTATCGACCAACACGCAAGAAAAAACAATGATTCCACTCTATGTCATTTCATTTTGTGATGTTTTTTTGATGCCTTGACCATTATTGACAGACTCGCCCGCAATTTAAGGTTTTTGCACCATGATGAATCAAGTTATGCACCAAAAAGCAACTTGTTGGACAAATTTCATTCTTTTTTTTTGGCATGGTTTTTGCTTAATCACTAATGAGCCGACATTTCAGATTTTGAAATATCAAATTTTTACTCGCAATGGAGACTATCGTGAAATTGCTAACCGCCATTATTAAACCTTTCAAGCTAGATGACGTCAGAACCGCCCTGGCCGAAATCGGCATACAGGGAATGACCATCACCGAAGTAAAAGGCTTTGGA
>JBBADT010000003.1:0-101301 GCA_041656315.1 Advenella sp. | reverse complement strand
GAAAAGCGGCCCGTTTGGCAAAGAAATTTTTGTAGGCCCGTTCCAGGTCTTTTAAGGCATGTTGCAGGGGATGGACCGGTGCATCGGCAAGCCAGCCTGTCTCGGCGCTACGGCGCCAAGCGGTAAGCTGCTTGGCCATGGCCACATAAGCGATGAATTTTTCACCGGCTTCGTGATTGCCCTTTTGCAGCGCCAGTGCCTTGTTAAACACAAACCGGCACGAACCGGCAAAGCGGCACATGTGGCGCTGCTGTTCACCGGTAGGTGTTAACTCGAATTTAAAGGCTTGCAAGCGTTTCATGAAACCCGTTTTACTATATATTTATACAGCTATTATAAACCGCTTTTAGCGGTTGCGCTATCCTTCACCGACCAAGTTCGACGGCTTCGCCTAAAGGTTGCTACGCAACACAATCACTTGGACGAGGTTTGCCGCGCATTCTGATCAAAACCCATACAACGCATAAAAAGAGAAATATATTTTGCTTTTTAACAAAAAAAGCATATTATGAGATCTATATTTCTCTTTTCTGGTAAATATCATGGATTTATTCGAAATCGGCGACCTGATCCGCATAAACCGTAAAGCACTTGGCCTGACACAGGAAATGCTTGCCAAACAGGTAGGTGTTAGCCGGCGCACCATCACCCAGCTGGAACTGGGTCAAGTCTCAGACCTGGGAATTCGCAAAGTAATGGCTATATTAAGCGCCCTTGGACTTGAACTGCAAGCAGGTAAAATTCGTACCCAACGCCCTACACTGGACGAACTACAAGCACAAAGAGCACTGGAAAAACAGGCAGAACTAGAAAAACTCACTGGTAGAAAAACACGAATTTAAGGCCATGCAATGACAAACTCACTTCCCATTACAGCACAAAAACTGTCACAAGCATCAGCCTGTCTTGAGGTTTTTGTGAACAACAACCCCGTTGGCATCATTGAAAAACAAGCGATTGGCTATTCATTCCAGTATTACCCACAAACCCAAAGCACTGAGTTTGTATCACTGACCATGCCGGTCAGAACAGCGCCCTATTTTCATCATCATGAAGACTCGTTGCATCCCATTTTTGACATGAACTTGCCGGAAGGCGGATTACGATCTTTCCTGATAAATAAGTATGCAAAAATAATCAGCTCATTCAACGAACTAACATTATTGGCCATCGTTGGCCAAACCATGATAGGTCGTATTACATTTGGCGGAGTAGCAAGAAAGTCCGGCTCGAATCTTGATCTTCAGTCCTTGGTAGAGTGTGAGGATACAGAAAATCTTCTCTGGCAGTTATACAGCCAAACCGCTGATGTCTCTGGTGTTGCCGGTGTACAGCCCAAAGCCCTGATCGAAATTGATGAACAAACCATCAAGAAACTAAGTGATGAGCAAGCCCCCGGCCAGGATCTCAGATCCACCTTTAAAACTTCAGGCAGTATCATCAAAACCTCTGGCAAAGAAACACCGTGGCTGGCAGCCAATGAGTTTTATTGCCTGCGCGCAGCGCGTCTGGCCAATATAGATACTCCCGATACACGACTGCTTAAAGGTGGACAAATTCTTGTTATTTCCCGCTTTGACAGAAAAATTGACGTCAACCCCATAAACTCTCACTTGCTGGGCATTGAAGATTTTTGTGTTTTAAATGGTTTAACCTCAAAGGAAAAATACAGTCTTTCTTATGAAAGAGTCATAAAAACACTTTCTTCATTTGTTTCGGCTCATCATCGTAATGCAGATATGATAAAACTGTTCAAGTCAATTGCCTTCAACTGCGTTATTCGAAATGGTGATGCACATCTCAAAAACTTCTCTGTGCTTTATGATCAAAGCAATGCAAACCCAGAAGAGCCTAATATCTGGCTATCACCCACTTTTGATCTTTGTACAAGTAATGCATATATCTCCAATGACATGCTGGCTTTAACACTTGACGGCAGCAAACGCTACCCTAACAGAAAAAAAATAGAGCTCTTTGGTTTGCGCCATTGTGGCCTGTTGCCAGAACGCATTAAAGAAATACTGGAAGATATAGAAAATGGCATATCTCAGGCGGCCCTGGAACTAAATATTTACTGCCAACAGCAACCTGAATTTTCCAAACAGGTCGGCAACAAAATGCTAAGGTTCTGGCAAGCAGGTCTTGAGTCATTAAACTCAAGAATAAAACTGCCTGTACACAATGAAAATCCAGATTGAATTTCCCTAACGAGAAACCGGAACATCCACGCAATCGCCTCTTAAACACCAAAAAGAGAAATATATTTCTCATATATACTAAAAAATAATATTATGTGATCTATATTTCTCTTTGCTGAATTAAAATCGGAAATTTCTTACGATTATCCCCCTATTTCTTCTCAATATTCGCTGCCGTCATAATAGCCGACCATTGCCGGATATCCCGGCCAACAAAGTTCCTGAACTGATCCGGAGATTTCAACTCCTCTTCAATCAGCATGCCCTGCGCACGCAATTTACCGGCAACCTCCTTGTCCTGCAATACGGTCTTCAGTGCAGTATTGATGCGCAGAACTACCTCGGGTGGTGTTCCCGCAGGTGCAAAAATCCCATACCAGGTACTTGCAGAGTAATCAGGCAAACCGGACTCGGCCACCGTGGGAAGATCGGGTTCAATATCAAGCCTGTCTTTACTGGTCACAGCCAGAGCTCGCACATTACCTTGCTGGATATGCGGTAACAAGGTAGTCAAACTGGAAACCATAGCCTGCACTTCGTTTGACAAAAGCGCCGGAATGGCCTGCCCAGCCCCCTTGTAAGGAACTTTGCTCATTTTTATATTGCTTTGCTGGTTCAGCATCTCGGTTGCCAGCTCGGTCACACTGGAAGTTGAACCGTAAAACGGCATAGTTTTGCTGTTTTTGGTGTATTCAATAAACTCGGCCAGTGTCTTGACTGGCAACGACGGATGCACTGCAATTACATTTGGAGATGACCCCAACATAGTGATCGGCGTGAAGTCTTTTTCAGTATCATAAGGAAGATTCTTATAATAACTGGCATTAATAGTATGGGTCGTAGGTGCCAACAATAAGGTATGCCCGTCAGCCTTTTCACGTGCAACTGAAGAAGCCCCGATCACGCCATCGGCACCTGGTTTGTTTTGCACCACAACAGCAGTATTCAACTGTTCACCCAACGGCTTGGCTATCACACGTGCCACGTTATCGGCTGGCCCCCCTGCAGAAAACCCAACCACTAGCTGTATTGGCTGTTTCGGATAATTGACTTGGGCATGGCTGGTGTGGGCTACAACTACACTAAGGGCCATAGCAAGTGGCAACGTTTTTATGACTGTTTTTTTCTGTCTCATGCCATACTCTCCTCTTGGGGTTCCTTGACTGTTGCCTTGTCTGGATCTCCGGCCAGCAAACGTTTTGCCGTATAGGTAATCACAACCGTACCATCCTGATTGATAATATTCACAATCGAATTAACCACAGCACGGCCATGCTTTGATGTGGGTCTGATACTTTCAATGGTAATGTGACCATGAATCGTATCACCCACCCGTACAGGCGCCATCAACTTTTTCGTTAGCTCAAGTAAAGCCATACCGGTTCCCTGTATCATGCCCTGCACAATCATGCCTTCAATCAAGGTATAAGATAATGCCCCCGGCACTACCCTGCCCTCCAGAACGCCCTTATGGGTTTGATCGGTAAAAATAACCTCTGTCATTCCTGTCATGGTAATAAAATTCATGAGATCCGTTTCTGTTACCGTCCTGCCAAACGTCACGAATTCATCACCTGCTTTTAGATCCTGCCAGTAAAAACCATGGCCAATCATTTTTGCTTTTTTCATTTTGTCTCCTTTCTTTATTTAAATATATAAGCGTTAACTTATTTAATCCTCTTCCGGGACTACGTACTTTCTACAGCTATTTCGTTTAATATTTCTTCTGTATGTTGCCCAAGACGTGGAGGAATCCGATTATGCGGCCTTTTTCCATCAAACATCACCGGTACGCCCGGAAAACACAAATTGCCCATGGCATCATCCTTGATATGCTGAAAAAACCCGACCTCTTCCAAATGAGGATCACGCTGCAGGTCTTCCGGCTCATTAATATTGGCAGCCGGCACTTGCAAGTGCTCAAATAAAGCCAGCCATTCGTTATTCGTTTTCTCAGCCAGGATTTTGCATAATGCTTCATATACAAAAGAGGTATGCTCACTTCTTGCGGCTATCGACTGAAAACGTTGATCTTGCGCTAATGCCGCATTACCCGTTGCCACCAGCAAATCATTCCAATGCTTATCGGTATAAGGCATCACACAGATATAACCATCACGGGTGGCAAAAGGTTTGCGCCAGGCCGATAAAGCACGTGGATACCCCATTGCCCCAGCTTTGGATTCAAAAGTAGCCCCATACATATGTTCCACCAGGGCGTAAGCAACCATTGATTCAAACATGGGCACTTCAACCACACTGCCCACACTATGGCGTTCCCTTTTAACCACTGCCGCCAAAATGGCCCCGACAGCCTGCAAGCCCACTGTTTTATCTGCCACAATAGTAGGCAAGTAAAACGGCCTTTCCTGATTATGCCGTTGCGACAAACTGGCCAGTCCCGACATTCCTTGTATGACATCATCATAAGCAGGCCGGCCACCATAAGGACCATTCTGCCCAAACCCGGTCAGGCTGGTATAAATAATTTTCGGATTTTGCGCACAAATAGTTGGGGCATCTATTCCCAAAGCCTGCAATTTTTGCGGGCGGATATTATGTACCATTACGTCGGCCGTGCGGATTAGGGCGTAAAACGTTTCCAGATCAGCAGGATTTTTCAGGTCAAGCACAATACTGCGCTTGCCTCGATTAACCCCCAGAAACAAGGTAGCCATATTTTCTTCCAAGGCCAATCCGGTTCGCCGTGAATCATCTCCTCCTGGTGGTTCCACCTTGATCACATCAGCCCCGTATTCCGCCAATATCTGCGTAGCATAAGGCCCCATGACCACATTACACAAATCCACCACTTTAAGGCCTTCCAAGGGAAGCATGGTTTTTCTCCTGAACTCTTCAATGACAAGTTATAAAAATAATAGATTGATTATTAATAATCGTCTAATATAATTTACCTTATGATTAATCACATTATGTAATCAATGAATGATCGTCAGATTCGCCATTTTGTTGTCCTCAGTGAACTCCTGAATTTCAGGCTGGCTGCTGAAAAACTGAATATTGTTCAACCAGCGCTTTCTTCTTCCATCAAGCGACTGGAAGCAGAACTGGGCATCACGCTGTTCGAGCGGACCACAAGGGAAATCAAGCTCACTGCGGCAGGGCAGAGTATTTTGCTGGACTTCAGAAAAATCCTGAAGAACCTGGAAACGGTCCGTCAGAAAGCTCGGTTAACCCAGGATGGTTTATTTGGCAATTTAGCGGTTGGTTTTGTGGGTTCCGCAAGTTACTCGCTATTGTCAAGCGGTGTTTCCACGTTTCGCAAACAATATCCCAATATCAATCTTTCCCTACAGGAATCAACCGGAAAAAAAATTTTTTCGCTGATTGAAGATGAGCTGATAGATATCGGCATGGTCAGGATCCCTACGGTTTACAACCCCGGAATAACAATCAAGCCCCTCAGGGACGATCATTTCGTTTTGGTAGTCCCTACGCATAGCGAATGGGACCCTGGCAACAAGGTCAGCAAAGTTGCGCTGGAAGATTTCGCCAAAGCGCCCTTCGTTAATTTTGCTTTCAAGGAAGCCCCCATGTTACATCTGGCTATTATCAATATCTGCAAAGAAGCCGGTTTTGTTCCGCACATCGTGCAAGAAGCAATCCAGATGCAAACGATTATTACCCTGGTGGAAAGTGGAATGGGCGTAGGTTTGGTGCCTGCGGTTTGTATGGTTCACAAACCAGCCAGAGCCCGGTTCCTTCATCTTAAAAAAATAACGCCCTCCTGCAAAACCAGTCTTGCCCTGGCTTACAGTGAAAATAACAAATCACTAACAAGCATGCGTTTTATTGAAACCATGCTTAAGGTTGTGAATCTTCATAGCGATGAACAGCAAAACCCAAGCAATTCATAGCTTGTACTAGGTCCGCCTGCCGGTGATTTTTGCAAAACACCGCACGCAAGCAGTTCAGTCATACCCCGCAAGGCGGTATCTTGAGAACATTCAGCCAGGGCTGCCCATTTGCGCGTTGTGAGCTTGACGGTAAGCTTACGCATCAATCCCGCAAATATTTTTTTCTTGACAGCAAAGTCATTTCCATTTAAATTTGTCCGTACATTACAAACATACATACAAATAGAATAATTCTTATAAGACATCCAGCCAACGCAGCATAAAAAAGGATGCTCAACCACAGGTATGGCCACCCATCAGCGGTGCACCCAATACTACAAAACAAAAATTTTCTTCAGGAGACAAAATGAAGCAAACCCACTCACGTCTATTCTCTTTGCTTATTATTGGCACAAGCGCTGCTTTTGCCACACCCACCTTAGCTGCAGACACCTACCCCACTAAACCCATCACCCTGGTCGTGCCCTACTCTGCAGGCGGCGGCACCGACATTATTGCCCGGCATCTTAGCGACAGGCTTTCCAAGGTATTCAAGCAACCCGTCATTGTTGAAAACAAACCAGGTGCCAATGGCATTATCGGGACCCGTTCAGTAGCCACTTCAAATCCCGATGGCTACACCTACGCTCTGGTGGTCAACAGCCACCTTATCAACCCTTTGGTCACCAAAGACATTCCCTACGATACATTCAAGGATTTCATCGGTGTGACTATGGTTGCCCGTTCTCCCCTGGCGTTTTTAAGCAGCTCCACACTGGATGCCAAAAACATTAAAGATTTCCTTGCGCTGGCCAAAAAACCCGGTAGTAAATTTGCCTATGGCAGCTCCGAAAACATGACCCGCCTGGTTGGGGATATGTTCAATTACTACAATAAACTGAACATGATCAGCGTTCCCTATAAAGGTGGGGCACCGCTCATGGCTGATGTGGCAGGTGGCGTTACCACCATGGCCACCGGCAGTTTGCTGTCCTCCAGTGCTTATGTGCAGTCTGGCAAAATTACCCCACTGGCGGTAACCGGCCAGGCCAGAACCCAAATGTGGCCCGAAGTGCCCACCATGGCAGAACTGGGCTTTAAAGAATTTGATAACGTCTACGTCACTTACAGCATTTTTGCACCTGCCAAAACACCCAAGCCTTTGCTAGACACCATGCAACAAGCTGTGGCTCAGGTCATTAACCAGCCCGATATGAAAGAGATCTTGCAAAAACAGGCTGCCGAACCGGTGGGTGATTCAGTAGAAAAGTTCAATGAGCAGGTCAAGAAAGATTTTGAGCTGTGGCGTAACCTGGCGGTTGCCATTGACCTGAAACCTGTTTAATCAACACTCTTGAATCCCTTTCAATTTCTTTGAGGCAAAGGCAAACCATGCAGAATACGAAGCAATCTCTTAAACATTTACTCTCCCCGGGCAAGCTGGTAATCGCCCCCGGCGTGTATGACCTGATCTCCGTCAAAATCGCCAGCCAAATGAATTTTGACTGTCTTTATATGACAGGTTATGGAACCGTTGCTTCTTATCTTGGTTTGCCTGATGCCGGCCTGGCCACCATGACCGACATGAGCAACCGGGTATCTGCCTTCTGCGGTGCCACCCCCAAACCGGTAATTTGTGATGGTGATACGGGTTATGGTGGCTTGCTTAATGTGGCCCATACGGTTCGTACCTATGAAAAATCAGGCGCTGCGGCAATCCAGCTGGAAGACCAGGAGTTTCCTAAAAAATGCGGCCATACACCTGGACGCAAGGTTATTCCTGCCGATGAAATGGTGAAAAAAATAAAAGTGGCCGCCGATGCCCGCTCAAGCACTGATTTTCTGATTATTGCCCGCACCGATGCCAGAACCAGCCTGGGGCTGGACGAGGCCTTGCGCCGGGGTGAACAGTACGCCAGGGCAGGTGCGGATATTATTTTTATCGAATCACCAGAAAATGAAGAAGAGATGCGCAAAATTGCCCAAACCATTGAAAAGCCCTTGCTGATCAATTTGGTGGAAACCGGCAGGACCCCGGTTCTGCCTGCAACTACTTTACAGGAAATGGGCTACGCGATTGCGATTTATCCCGCACTGGGTTTTCTGGCTGCTGGCAAAGCATTGCAAAATGCCTATCAACATCTGGCCACCACACATACCTCGGCCGGGCTTGAACCCATGCTTTACAACTTTTCCGACTTCAATCACCTGATTGGCTTCCCCGAAGTTTGGGAATTTGACAAAAAATATGCCGATTAACGCCTCTTCTGGCCAATACAAAAAGGAAGCCAAAGCTTCCTTTTTGTATTCATGAACCCTGCTAATCAAGTCGCGGCAAGAATACGCTGCGCCCGAATAAACAAAGGTTTGTCCAGCAATTTTCCTTCCAGGGCAAAAGCACCCAGTCCGAATTTTTCAACGCCTTCCAACACCCTTTTGGCCCAATCAATTTCTTTGGCAGAAGGAGCGTAGCCCTCATTCACCGTATCAACCTGGGCAGGATGAATACACAGCTTGGCGCCAAAACCATAACGACGTGAACGTTCCACATCAGCTTTCAGGACATCCAGGTTCCTGAAGTCTACCGTTACCCCATCCACAGGCTTGGCAATGCCTGCCAGGCGGGATTGCAAGACCAGGGAAGAACGCACATAATCCAGTTCTTCATGGTCCCCCTCTATCCCGGCATCAATGGCAAAATCAACAGAACCGAAGGCCAGCCGGAATACACGAGTAGCCTCACCCAATTGGCGGGCATTATCCCAGCCCTGTACGGTTTCAATCAGGGGAATGATTTCCTGTTGACCCTCAAGGCTGGCAGCCAGTTGCTCAAGGGCATTTACACTTTGCGCCTTGGGCAACATGACACCCTTGAATTTACCCGTTGCCAGCAACGCCACATCACTGCCATACCAGCTTGTATCAACATCATTCACCCGCAACATGAGCCGGTCTGTGAATTGGCGGGTGTCAGTATTTTCAAGCCACTGCCTGATGCCTTCCCGGGCATTGTCTTTGGCGTCGGGTGCCACGGCATCTTCAAGATCCAGAATGACCATTCCGGCATGCGTGCCCAGTGCTTTTTCAAACCGCTCCGGGCGGTCACCCGGAACGAACAGATAGCTTTTTGCCGTCGGCATTGTATTTCTCCTGTCCCCGCTTAAATCACATGCTCATCTTTGAACGAACGGATTTCCTGCTCGCTATAACCCACCTCGGACAACAGTTCTTCATTATGTTCTCCCATGGCTGGCGCAGCCTTAACCGGATGCGCCCCCACCCGAACGGGAGAAGCAATGCTGCGTACCTTCCTGCCAGCATGCTCTACTTCTAGAATACGTTCCTGTTCCTGAATGAAATCATTATCCAGCGCTTGCGCCACGTCATAAACCGGTGCAGCAGGCACTTTTCCGGCAAACGCTTTCATCCATTCTTCGGTGGTGCGTGTCGTCAGCACCGCTTCCAGCTCTTCCTTCAGTGCATCCCTGTTTTCAAGGCGATCCGGGAACCGTTGATACTCAGGACGGTTGATCCACTCTGGCCGTTCAATCGCCATGCACAGGGTACCCCAGAATTTCTCCTTGTTACACATCAGGAAAACCCAGCCGTCTTGCGTGCGGTACAACTGGCTTGGTGTTAACGATGGATGGCTGGAGAAAGGCTCGCGTTTCAGGGAGAATCCTTCGTTCAGGTACCAAACACCCACATAGGCCAGGTTATGAATCGCAACATCATATAGACTAACGTCAATATCGCGGCCTTTACCGGTTTCACGTGCTCCCACCAAACCGGCCAACATGCCCATGGCAGCGGTTGTGCCGGTCATCAGGTCAATAATTGAAAGGCCCATGCGGCTGGGTGGCCCGTCAGGCTCACCGGTCAGAGAAAGGTAACCGGCCTCGGCCTGCATCAGGTAATCGTAGCCAGGCCAGGATTTCCGGGACCCTTCACGACCATAGGCGGACAAATGCGCACAAACAATTTTTTCATTGTATTGTTTCAAGTCTTCATAGGTAAGACCCAGTTTTTCTGGCAAATCACCCCGCAGGTTATTGAACACGATATCGGCATCTTTCAGCAAACGATGAAATATTTCCTTGCCCTGTTCAGACTTCAGGTTAAGCGTGATGCTTTTCTTGTTACGGTTGAAGGCCTGATAGAAATGGCTGTCATTTTCACCAAAGTAATACGGGCCCACATGGCGGCCAACGTCTCCGCCATCCGCCTGGTTTTCAATCTTGATGACTTCCGCCCCCAGATCCGCCAGATGCTGGGTACCGAAGGGACCCGCACCATATTGTTCCACCGCAATAATGCGTACGCCCTTCAGGGGCAGATTGTTTAATGCGTTCTGGTTCATACCTTGTTTCTCTCAATCATTTGCTTGGCGATAATAATGCGCTGCATTTCATTCGTACCCTCACCAATCAGCAATAAAGGCGCATCGCGGTACAGTCGTTCAACGTTGTATTCTTTGGAATAACCATAGCCACCAAAAATACGCATGGCTTCCAGCGAGTTTTCCATGCCGGCTTCGGTCGCAAAATACTTCGCCATACCAGCTTCTGCATCACAGCGCTCGCCCCTGTCATAGGCTGCCGCAGCGGCATAAACCAGCAAGCGGGCCGCTTCGGTACGTGTGGCCATTTCACCCAATTTAAGCTGGATCGCCTGGTGCTCACAAATAGGTTTGCCAAATGTTTTGCGAATTTGCGAGTATTGCAGGGCTTCTTCCAATGCGGCCTGCGCAACACCCAAGCCACGGGCTGCCACGTTAATGCGGCCTAGTTCCAGGCCATTCAGCACATGCTGCAAACCTTTGCCTTCAACACCGCCAATCAGGCAAGACTCGTCAACCTCGTAGTCATCAAAGTTCAGCGAGCAGGTATCAATACCCTTGTAGCCCAGTTTGGGCAGTTTCCGGTTAACAATAAAGCCCTTGCCTTTTTCGGCAATGAAAAGGCTCATGCCTTTATGCCTTGGGGTTGCGTCAGGATCTGTTTTCACCAACAATGCCAGACAGTTGCCATACATGCTGTTGGTGATCCACATTTTTGAACCGTTAATGATGTATTTGTTACCTTGCTTGCGGGCTACCGTGCGGATTGCCTGCAAATCGGTACCACAATCAGGCTCGGTCAGGCCTACGCCACCACGCAGTTCACCCGTAGCAAAGCGCGGCAAGTATTTGCGCTTTTGTTCTTCGGTGCCGTTTTTCTGCACGGCCATAGCCATGATCAGGTGGGAGTTGATAATGCCTGAAATGGACATCCAGACCTTGGACATTCTTTCAATGATCTTGGAGTAAGTCTGGGTAGACAGGCCAAGACCACCGTACTCCTGATCAATAATGCAACCGAACAGGCCCATTTCTTTCATTTTTTCAACGATTTCTTCCGGATAAATATCATCATGCTCCAGCTTGTGCACATGAGGGGTTACCTCTGAAGCCAGGAATTTATCCAGCATATCCAGGATTAATTGTTCCTGATCGACATCATAATTGTTGCTATCTTTGCTCATCGTATTCTCTCGCGCTTATTTAGTACTTAATAAATTCATCAGTTGATTGGCACTTTGTGTCTCAAGATTTTTCAGGGCTGAAGAAATTTGTGCAATTTTGCCGGCCTCCAGCAGGTTTTCAGTATTTTCAACATACTTCGCCTCAACCTCGCTGTTGGTAATCGGACGAACGTCAGCGCCACGGTTGATAGACTCACGATGCGAAATCACCTTGCCGTCATTCAGCGTGACGACCACCTCGCCTGAATAATATCTGGGGAAATCCGCATCGGGATCGGGCACGCTAATAACCTTTGCGGCCAGGGCCAGGGTTGCAGGGTCGGTATAAGCCTTCTCATCCAGAGCATCCAAAGAGAACCGGCCAAACCGCAAACCGGTGGCAACTGAATAAGGGATGCTGAATTGGGCCTCATAAGAGTTGGCTGGCTTTTGCTTGTTCTCGGCAGGTTCGCAAACGGTTTTCATAACGCCTGCCGGCACTTTGGCTTCAATCTTAAGAATATCTTCAAGATTGAACTGTTTGGCAACGATGGTGGCCGCATCAGTACACGCATGGGTAAAGTGGCAGGCCGGAATCGGCTTGACCGCGATATTCATCAGTTCCCATTCCTGGCCAATGGTCGCCACGCTTTCTTCCAGCCCTTCCAGCTTGAAGTCTGCACCCAAGTGACTGGCATATAAACCGAAACGACCTTCATAGGTTTCTTTTGGCCCCAAAAAGCCATGTTTGGCCAAAGAAGCAGAAGTAATGGCGGCATTGGCTGCCCAGCCCGGATGAATACGCTTGGTCCATGCGCCATCTTGCAAGAACTCAAGACTGCCCGAAGCCAGTGACAGGGTAATACCCTGTGCATTGGTCATTTGGTTCGCATCCAGATTGTCCAGCCAGGCGGCAGCCATGGTTGCCCCAAAAGCACCAATCAAACCAGTCGGGTGAAAGCCAACCTGGTGGAACCCACCCTTGGCAGCAGCGCCCAAACGGGTGGCCACCTCAATACCCACAATATAAGCGGTCAACAGGTCTTCGCCTGATTTTTTCAGGCGATGCGCCTGGGACAGGACAGCCGCCAGCACCGGTGCGGTGGCATGAATCACACCTTTGGGATGGGTATCGTCATAATCCAGTCCGTGAATCAGCAAACCATTCACAATCGCGGCATCACGGGCTGGCAAAGATACGTTCATGCCAATCACCGGCACGCCGTTCTCAGTGGGTTCGGAGATGGCCAGAATGGCCGCCAGGGTTTTTTCCGCGAAATCATATTGGGTAGAAGCATACGCAATACCCAAGGCATCCATAATCAGATACTTTGCCCTTTCCTTGACCTGCTCAGGAATGACATTAAAGTTTATGCTTGAAATTTTATCGCTAATGAGCAAGGAAATAGTTTGATTCATTGTCTCTACACCTTTAATTAATTGACTTTAGCGCCAGATAGTTCTACGGCAACTTTCCACTTTTTGATTTCAGATTCGATATAACGGGTGAATTCCTCTGGACTATTCAAGACGGACAGCGATCCCAGACCATTCAGGACTTTATCCACGTCTTCACTTTGCCAGTTTTTTTGCAGTGACTGGTGTAGCGTCTGAAGCACTTCATCGGGCGTACCCTTGGGGGCGGCCAATCCCACCCATGCCATCGCCAGCACATCACCCAGGCCGGCTTCCTTCAAGGTAGGCACATCAGGCTGTGCAGGCACCCGTTTATCACTAAGCACCGCCAATAACTTGATATGTCCTTTCTGGGCCATCGGAATAAGTGCCGGCCCGGTGTCCACCATGGCCGTCACCCTGCCCCCAACCAGATCCGTCACGGCAGCCGGACTTCCCTTATAAGGAATATGATCCATTTCCAAGCCCAGGTCATGCTTCAACAGTTCCATGGCCAAATGGCTGGTAACGCCACTACCCGCTGATCCATAGTTATATTTTTTCGGATCAGCCTTCACCATATCTACAAACTCTTTGGCATTGTTCACCGGCACATTGGCATGCACCGCCAGGAAAAGGGGCACCTCAGATAGCTCGGCAACGGGCCGCAGGTCTTTCAGGGGGGCGTACGCCAAATCACTATACAGGCTGGGATTAACAGAGAGTGTGCCGCTAGAACCCACCAGCAAGGTATAGCCGTCCGGCTTTGCCTTGACGACTTCCATCGTGCCAATAATGCCGGCAGCGCCCGGTTTGTTTTCAACAATAACCGGTTGCTTGAGGTTTTCCTGCAGTTTCTTGGCAGCCAAACGCGCAATAATGTCGGTGGCTTGCCCTGGCGGAAATCCAACCACAATTTTGATCGGTTTCTCTGGGTAAGCGGCCTGCGCACAAATTGAAAACGCCATCATGCCCACTGTGCAGGTACCCAGTATATATTTGCTAATAGTATGTCTCACTCTACCACTCCATTCATTATTTGTTCGTTTATTTGTCAATCGTCGCAGCACGACGATTGATGCTTATATTATTTTTATATTTATTATTTTTGGTTCAAGTATCTTTTACTTATCACCAACGCCATGACCTTCTTTCGCCACCAGGAAGGTACGTTCAAAAACCATGATCTGTTCATTTTTTTGATTAAAAGCTTTGGTCCTGACGGTTACCAGACCTTGTGTAGGACGTGATTTTGATTCCCGCTTGTCCAGCACTTCAGACTCGGCATACAAGGTATCGCCGGCAAATACCGGATTGGTCAGCGCAATGTCTTTCCAGCCCAGATTGGCAATGGCCTGGCCGCTTACGTCATTGACTGTCATGCCCAGCACAATCGCTAATGTAAGACCACTGTTCACCAGCAATTTTCCAAACTCGCTTTTTTCAGCGTGCGCCTGGTCACAGTGCATCGGATGGTAATTCATGGTCATCAAGGAAAACTGAATATTATCCGCATCGGTAATTGTCCTGCCTGGGCGATGCTCATAAATATCGCCTACATTGAACTCTTCGAAGTAACGTCCATAACGGGCACGGTAGCGATTTTCACCAACTTTTTGAGGGAACAGCATTGTCTATCTCCTAAGATTTACTTGTTTATGCATTTGTTTGTTTGTCCGTACAAATTAAGAAAAATGATAATTAGTATTTGATTGCCTGTCAAGCAAAAAAACATGAAATTTCAGGGAAATAAAAGATCGCCAGATCTGGTGCACACGACACGGCGAAGCCGGGCGGATTTGCCGGCCAAAGAGTAAAAAAGCTGAAGAATAATAACGGCAATCAGACCCATCGAGAGGGCCTTGCCGCATGAATGGAAAGGGTTATTTTGGAATATTGTTTTTTACGAATACAGAGTTATAACTAAACCTCGTATCCGGATGATGGCTAATGGTCAGCTCTATCAACTCCCCCTTGCGATTGCGGTATTTGCGCGTAATACACAGGCTTGGGCTACCGTTTTTAACCTGCAAGGCTTTTGCCTCTTTTTTATTCAAAGAGGTCGCCGTAATGGTTTGCTCAACCTTTACCACCATTTCACCAAATTGCTTTTCTATTTCTGAATGAATGGCCTCACTGCGTTTACCCATAATACCCTTAATGGCACGAAAAGCCGGATTAATCCAGATTTCGGTATAGCTGATGGGTAATTCGCTTTTTTCCGAGAAACGGTTTCCGATTAAAAACAACCAGGTTTCCCCGGCCGAGCCTTCCAGCATTTCAGCCTGCTCAGCCGTAATCGTGATGATTTCACTGCTTTGAATAACCAGCGAGGTGTCGGTGGCATAACGATAAAAATCGGAAATGTCCATGATGTTCTGGCTATAAGCCGTTGTCATCTGGGTTGAGATGACCTTTGAGCCAACGCCGGGCTGGCGGGTAACCAGCCCGGATTGCACCAGTTTTTTCAGGGCTTCCCTTACCGTAAAACGACTGACCCCAAATTGCACACACATATCCTGCTCGGTAGGCAGTAAATCACCAATTTGATATTTGCCATCGGTAATTTCATTGATTAGCGTGTTGGCCAATTGAACATACCGTGGTTGATTGCCCCGTATAAAAGCATCTCTATCTATTTCATGATTTGTAAACATATTTTTTGCAGTATTGGTAAGGGTTGCCCGTATTATAAACTTACACTAAGTTACTTAAGAAGAATTAATGAAATTGCCGGCACAAAGGTAATCAGGGCCAGTGCAACGACTCGGGTAAAGTAATAAGGCATCACCCCTTTTGCCACCGACTCAACCGGAATCTTGGCAATACCGCTCATGACAAACAAATTAAGACCAATCGGTGGAGTCAGTGTGGCAATCTCAACGTTTGCCACCATGATCACCGCAAAGTGAATCGGGTCAATGCCCAAATGCGTTGCCATGGGAAACAGCAAGGGTGCTGTCAATACAATCATGGCCACCCCATCCAGAAACATACCCAGCACCAGCAGCACAGCATTGGCCAAGAGCAGAAACTGCCAGGGCTCCATATCCAGCCGTTCCATAAAACCAATCAATTGCGCGGTTGCCCCCATCCTGGCCAGAATAAAGCCAATCAGGCTGCCACCCAGCACGACCGCAAAAATCATGGTTGCCTGCAACAGGGATTCTTTGGATATGCTCCAGATGTCTTTCCATTTCAGGGTCTGGTATACAAACACACACAAGACAATCGCATAACCCGCGGCAACGGCAGATACCTCGGTAGGCGTAAAAATACCCAGGTAAATACTGCCCAGTACCAGCACAGGCATCGTAATGGCTCCGGCCGCTTTAGGCGTATTACGCACAAACCCCTTGATATCGGCTTTTGAAGCCACTTCACCATAACCATTTTTCCTGACAATAAAAACGGTGGTCAGCAGTAACATGGTTGCTTCCATCAAGCCTGGCACAATGCCGGCAATAAACAGCTTATCTACCGGAATACCCACAATCGAGCCAATCAAAATGAACCCCAGGGAAGGCGGAATCATCAAGCCCAGCGTGCTGCCTACGGCAACCAATGCGGCAGAAAACTTCACCGGATATTTTTCCCGCTTCAGGCCTTCGATGGTTGCCGAACCAATGGCAGCGGCAGAACCCACACTGGAACCTGAGACTGCAGCAAAAAAAATAGACGACAACATTACCGTAATGGCCATCCCGCCACGAATGCAACGAACAATACTGCCGATCAGCTCAATCAGAACGCCCACAATATTGCCCCGGGTCATGACGTTGCCCATCAGGATAAACATGGGGATCGCCATTAGGGGGTAGCTATTAATGGATTGGAATGCGGTTTGGGCAATAACGGTAACCGGCACACTGGGCATGGACAGCACCAGTGCGCTGGAGACCAGCCCCATGGTAACCGCAATATGAAAACCCAGTGCCAGCATACCCAGTAAACCGGCAAGCGCGACGAATAAAGTCATAATTGTGCTCCTTTGGAAACCGCATTCAGCACCTTTTCATCAACCCCTTCATCTGGCTCATCGGAAACAAAAGGATCAATACCCTTCCACGCATAGACGGCCACCATGAAGTAATACATGAACAGCGCCAGGCCACCGATCGGAACCGCCAAAGAGACAATCCACAAAGGAATTTCCAGATTGGACTCGGAAACCATCCCCATCTTATACAGCCGCATCACCTGAAAAATTGAGGAATAAAACAGAATACCGGCAAAAACCATTCCGGCCACACTGGCAAGCAACCAGGTCACTTTCTGCATCCCCACAGAAAGCCGCTGCACCAGCAGCTCTGTACGGATATGGTAAAACCGGAAGCCCGCAATGCCCAATGTCAGGAAAAACGCCCATACCATCAGGAACCTCACCAACTCTTCAGCCCAGAAATAACTCACATTGAAGAAAAACCGGCTAAGTCCTTCCACAATCATGATGGATGTAGAGACCAATAAAAACACCGTGGCAACCGACCAGATGATTTTAGCCAGGATATTCAATTCTGAAATGGATTTTTTTTCCATCTGCTTCCTGGTCATATTATGCTCACCCATAAAAACATCAGATTTAGCCAGAATGTTATCCATTTAGCTTGCACTCCTTTTTCACCTGGGCCAGTTCTTCAACGGCCTTGGCATTTTTTTCCACGAATTTCTGATTGGCACGGGTAAAGCTTGCTTTCAGCTTTTCAACTTCAGCCGGGTCCATTTCACGATATTTCGCACCTTGCTGAACCATTTTCTGAATCAGCTCCTCATCTTTCACAATAGAACTCTTCCACTGATCAACAATGATTTCCTGAAGGACCGTTCTGATCACATCACTGTGTTCTTTAGGCAAGCTGTCCAACCAGGCTTTATCGGTCACCACGGCAGAGGTGGTTAACGCCATACCGGGTACAGAAGTACCATATTGGGCAGTACTGCCCAGAACATCCACCCATCCGGCCGGTGAGCTTAGCACCCCGTCAATGGCACCTTGCGACAACGCAGCCGACATTTCAGAAGCCGCCATGGAAACCGGGCTTGCCCCCACGGACTTCATCGGGTCAAGCATGATCTGCCCACCAATCACCCTAATCTTCAAACCTGAGATATCTTCCTGTTTCTGGATATCCTTGTCTTTCATTAAAAACATCAAGTCAGCAGTACGCAAAAAGCCTAAAACCGTCACTCCCTTGCGCTCAATGTAAGAATTGACCTGTTTGGTCAGCCCTTCAACAAAACAGTTATTGGTCATTTCTTTGGTGGTTAATGAAAATGGCAGGCTAACAATCCCAATGCGGGGATCAAGCGCTTCCAGACGCGAACTCACCGGCCAGACCATATGGACCGATCCGGTACCAATGGCAGCAATCCCGTTAATATCGTTATACAGTTGTGAAGCAGGGAAGTACTTGCCCTTGACCTCGCCATTGGTTCTTTTGTCCACTTCTTCAATAAACTTCATGATAGAGGGACTGGGATTCGTGGTAATGGGCACTTCACCCGTAATGATCATTTCTGTTGCCGCATGTGCGTTGAAAGCCAAAAGGGTGGCAAGCAGTCCGGTGAATTGAATACCTTTCATTGAATATCTCCTGAAATATTAATAATTGATGTTGTCTAAGAAAAAAGTGAAAAAGACTTGAATTTTGCCAAAACCGGTGCAGTTCCCAACTGCATCCGGTTTTGGCCTCCTTTACTGTTTTTATTTCTGTAGTGCTTTATTTCTGTAGTGCTATTTCTTTGGCCAGCCGGTTCGCATTTCAAACTGATGGGCAATAGACAGAATCCTGTCTTCACCCAAAGGACGACCAATTAATTGAACGCCTAAGGGTAAACCCAACGCGCCCATGCCTGCCGGAAAACTGATACCGGGCACGCCCAGGTAGTTGATGCCTCTGGTCCAGTAAGACAAGGCTGAAAACCGTTTCTCAAGAATGGTCTCGTCTGCACCAATCGTGTCAATAATTTTGGGAGCTTCACCTGGTGTGGTTGGCAATAAAAACGCATCCGCTTCAGGCATAGATTTCTCAAGGAAACGCTTAAGGAATGCCGGCCGCAAACGCAATACATCGTAATAATCCATGCCCGAAACGAAGAAGCCACGTGACAGACGGCGCCTTACCTGACGGCCATATTTCTCGGGCTGGGTCGCCAGCCAGTGTCGATGAACCGCTGCAGACTCTGCCGCGAGCATGACCGAGGCAAGCTGGCCCAACAGGTCCAGATCAGGCAGTTTTGTTTTAATCAGCGTAAAACCCATTTCTTTGAGGGTCGCCAAGGTTGCCTTGAAGGCATTCAGCATTTCTTCAGATAACAAGTTGCCTGTCTCAAGTTCCGGATAAGCAATCGTCATGTTGGTATTTGGCGTATCCCAGTCTGGCAAGCTTGGCTTAACCGGCAGGCAAGATAAATCGATACCGTCCGGGCCTGCAATGGCTGCATAGGCTTCTCCCACCAGCCGAACCGTTTGTGCCAGTGGGCCTACACAATCAAGATTGGGAGACAAAGGCATAACGCCATGCAGACTGGTTCTGTACTGAGTGGCTTTTAAACCCACCACACCGCACAAGGCAGCTGGCAAGCGGACTGATCCGCCCGTGTCAGAACCCAAGGCCAGCGGCACATGTCCAGCCCCCACCGACATGCCGGCTCCGCTAGAGCTGCCGCCACTGACGTGCGCGATATTCCATGGATTTTGACCTGGCCCATAAGTGGCATTGAGCCCGGTAGGCGACATGGCAAACTCGGCCATATGCTGGGTACCCATAATAATCGCACCCGCCTGCTTTAAACGGGTAATCATAGTGGCATCTTGAGTAGCCACAGCATCAAACTGCCTTAAGGTACCACCCCAGCCAGCCAGTTTTCCTGCCTGATCAAGCATGTCCTTGACGCCCACCGGCATGCCATGCAAAGCGCCCGTTTGCTTGCCATTTGATGTTTCATGATCTGCCCTGATGGCATCCTGCAAGGCCTGGTCAGCGTAAACATCATGCCATGCCAGCATGCTGGGCTCAACACGGGCGATTTTCTCAAGGGATTGTCTGACCCACTGCTCGCTGTCTGAAACGCCCTCAGGCAATTGCGGCTCAGGTATTGATCTTTGCGTCACCTTGCTCAGGGGCTCTGCTGCATACTTCAGCAACACTTCCTGAAACGGCACGGCAATTTCATCCATCCCCAATTCGGCACTGGCTTTGGAAACCGCCAAGGATAATGCTGATGCGGCCTGTCGGATATCCTGGATATCCGCTACCGGTGCTGAAAAACCATTATTTGCACAATATTGCAGAAGCACATCTGCATTAATCAAATCTGTTTTTTGTGCCTCCTTACCCAACTCAATACTTCTGTCCATTTGATCCAGTGCCTCCGATAGGTTCTTAAATTAGTTTGTACGGACATTGTCACTTTATCAACAATTCAAGCGGTAGGTCAAATGAAATTTTCTACGGGATTACCTGTATACCTATCAATATGAGGCCTTGAGATTCATGGCGCTTAAGGAGAACTTGCGACGGTCTGGCCATCCTGCAACAGATTAATTTTTAAACGCCGATGCTTATTTTTTTCTTACAAAAATAACATTCAAGTATTAAAAGAAGGAATATGATGGTTTGTAGCCAACACCGTATGGAGGCGAGCCATGAAAACAACCGTTTTAATTATTGGCCTTTCAGCATTGTTATTGACTGGCTGCATACATGGCCATCACGGATACCGGGATAATTATGGACGTTATGACCGTGATGGATATTCTGAAAGAGATAGCGATTACAGGCGTTATGACCGTAATAACCGCTACGATGGCAGATACAACGACAACAGACGTGATGGCAACTGGCGAAATAAGGAAAGCCGTTAACCTTTAACCCTTTAACGCCTGCCAGCATGCACATACCAATTGTTTTTAGAGAAACAAATTATTGCCTTGTTATGCCAACTCAGGCGCCAAGCCCTCATAAGCATTTTGCAGCAATTTTCTAAGCGGTCCCTTTTCTATTTTCCTGGGGTTCGGGTATTCTTTCTGCAAGGCCAGTTCACAGGCATAATCCAGGTCTTTTTCCTGCATACCCAAATCCTTCAAGGCAACACAAGCACCATGCCTGGAAGAAAATTCATACATGGCCTGTGCGATATCCGTTACCCCTAAAGTCGCATTCAGCTTCTGCAATTGGGCGGTGGCCGCCGATTGGTTATAGGCAATGGCATGCGGCAACATCACCGTATGCAACTGCGCATGAGGCAAATTAAAACTGCCACCAAGCACATGACATAACTTGTGATGCAGGCCCATACTGGTACTGCCCAAAACAGCCCCGCACATCCAGGCACCGTATAATGCTTTGGATCGCGCATCTATATAAGCCTGTGTATCACAGGTGCCATCTGTTATCGCCCTTTCAATCAGCGGAATCGCTTCCATTAAGGCCACAATTCCCTGGATGGCAAAAGACTCGGTAATGGGGCTTCGGTCATGGGCATACAAGCCTTCAACCGCATGGGCAATCGCATTAATACCACTCACCACCGTCAATTCCAGGGGTAACTGCAAGCTTAGCTTGGGATCATAAATAACCAGCCCCGGCAAAACAGCAGGTGATTTCCCGGTAGTCTTGATATTTGCTTCGGTTAACCCATAAATCTGTGTCATTTCCGAACCGGCATAGGTGACCGGAATGGCAATAATGGGGACTCCCGTTTTCAAGGCCAAGGCTTTGCCCATGCCAATCGCCGAGCCGCCGCCTATCGCAATAACGCAATCAGCCTTGTGTTGATTGACTGCCTTAACCGCCTGCTCTACATATTCAATCGGCACATGCATGACGGCCTGATCAAAAACCCGAACCTGACACGCGGACAAAAGTGGCATCAACTTTTCGGCATAACCATGCTCCGAGCCGCTGGTAACCAGCAAGATACGGGCATAGCCGGCTGCTCTCACCTCTGCCGCCAATTCAGATAAGGTGTTCTCCCCAAAAACCACTTTTTGGGGATAGGTCGTATAGGAAAATTGATTCATATTGCTCATCAAGTTATTTTCAACCCAATTTCTTGAATTAATGATGCATATCGTTTTGCATCATCTTCAATGGCTTTTCTCATGGCTTCGGGCGAACTTTGCAACGTCACCAATCCTTGCACGGCAAGTTTTTCACGTACGTCACTGCGCATGGAAGCCTCGTTGAGAGCTGATGACAATTGATTGATCCTGCCCTCATCGGTACCTTTTCTAACCGATACCCCTATCCAGGTATTGCCGCTAGATAATGGGAAGCCCAATTCACTGAAAACCGGCACATCCTCTAGCAGGGAAGATCGTTCCTGACTGGTTATGGCCAGTATTTTCAAACGGCCAGCCTTGTGCGGTTGCACCAGATTGACGATAGGATCAAATCCCATTGGAATATGTCCAGCCATCAAGTCCTGTGCCATTGGCGCACCCCCTTTATACGGCGCAAAATTGAAGGGTACCCCGGCTACTTTGGAAAATACATAGGCCATCATATGACCTTCACTGCCAATGGCCCCCATGCCACAGATGGCTTTTTCCGGATTTTTCTTAAACCATGCAATCAGCTCACTTAGATTATTGGCTGGAACGTCCGGATGCACGGCCAGTGCCCAGGGAAATTGGGCAACCAGACCAACCGGTGCAAAGTCCTGGCTAACATTGAACTGCAGGTTAGTGTATAAAGATTGGGAAATACTATATACATTAACCGGGGCAAACATGATCGTATTCCCGTTAAGCCGGGATTTAGCCAATGAGCCTGCCGCAATATTTCCGGCGGCCCCAACACGGTTTTCAACCACAAAAGTCGCAAAACCCTTCATTGCATTGGCATAAACCCGTGCTGTTGTATCTATGGCGCCTCCTGCCGGAAAACCAACCAGTGTTGAAATCACCCCTTGTGCCTTGACACTTCCAACCCCCATTTGAGCCGCTAAAGCCAACGCCCCCAATGTAAAGTTCCTTCTGGAAATACGCATGTTGTCATACATTTATTTGTCTCCTCATTATTTTGTTATTCTATTTATTATTTACTGCTTTAAGGGCATCTGGCTTAACCAATAATCCACTGTCTGCGGATCATCAAACAGGGTTTCAAGCTCTTTTCTGGCTTCTTCTTCTGATTGATAAACAGACTCAACAATCCCGCCAGGAATTGGCAGTCGCGTTGTGGCCAGTTCCAACCGAATGCCATTTGGATCATAAAAATAGGCAGACCAGAATCGCCCGCCCAACGCAACGGGACCAATCACATTCACATCTTGCGCTTTCACATTTTCAATCAGAGCATCAAATTTCTCGGGCGGAACATAAAAGGCCACATGCTGCATGCCACCGGGCAAGTCACGGTTTTGTTTATCAAGGCCTTGTGGGTACTCAAAAAACGCCAATAACTGGTCATGACCCATATCAAAAAAATAATGACGTAAATTATCATACGGCGGCTGCCCCCGGTCCATTTCAAATGGCACCCGGCGCACATGAACCAGTTGCATCTGCAATACTTTGGTGTAAAAATCCATGGTGGCTGGCAAATCATCCGTCACAAAAGCCAAATGATCAATACCGCGTGTGGGTGGTGTTTTCAATTCTTGTTTCATTTTGTCTCCAATGATTGAATAAAAGTACGCATAGAGGCCAGCGATACCTCTGGGTTGTCCCCAATAATGTAATGACCCGCATCAATTTCCTGCGCCTGGATCAATGCATTGCTCTCAAGCATCTTGGGCAATGTTTCAGCAGCAAACAGGTCAGATCGGGTACCTCTTAATAACAAAACAGGCACCTGAATTGAGCGCACCACATCCCAAAGATCAACTCCACGATGAGGTGCTTTGCCCGATGCCAGTTGTTTAATGAATTGCTGCTTGAAAAAACCGGAACGTTTTATGGTGATACCCTCACCTGCTTCTACTGGTTTGGTATAGGCCTTGAAACGCTCAAGTTTGTCTTGCCCATCCGGGGAGTCCGGGTCTGTTCCGAAATATTTCATGACCTCTTTTAAATCTGCAAAAGCATCCGGCATGTTAGCCACCGTTGTAGCCACCCTTTTTGAACCGGCTGGTGCATTCTCGGGGGACCAGTCAACCAGCACCAGGCCTTTGACATATTCAGGATTATTACTGGTAAAGTACGATGCGCTTCTGGCACCCATTGAATGGGCCACCAGAATGACCTTTTCCCAGCCTAAGTGATCCAGCAAATTCTTGATATCTTCCGCCATGGAAGGAATTGAATAATCATCATCCGCACTCTCGCCTGAATCACCAAAGCCCCGCATATCCATGGCACAGCCCATCCTGTCCACACACAGCGCTGAACCGAACTCAAGCCAGTCATATGAAAAATAGGAAAGCCCGTGAATGAATAGCACCGGTGTTTTCTCGTTACCATTAACGGCCTGTTCATTTCCGAACAAGCGATAATTCAATACAATATCCGCTGATTTGCATTTATCACTAGTATGATTGACAATCATATTCCACGATTCCTTCTGTTAAGTCACTTAATTTGCATCGACACAATGGCTAAATAAAAATTATTAAAACTTGACCTACATCAAACTTAATGTGGAAATAGTACTTTTCAGATGACACTCATGTCGATACATACAAACTCATAACAATTATGAATGCCATGCATATTGATAAACTTGAATTCACGCAATTGCGGCTTTTGGATGCAATCTCAAAAACACGTCGAATTACATTGGCCGCCGACCTTGTTGGGGTAACCCAATCTGCAGCCAGCCACTCTTTAGGTCGCTTAAGACAGGAATTGCAAGACCCGATTTTTGTCAGAACCTCACAAGGCATGGAGCCCACGCCCTATGGCGAGACCCTATGTGCCGCCATCAGCGAAGCACTTCAATTGATTTATGCGGGGCTGGAAGGAAAGAAGCTTTTTGACCCAAAAACATCTACATATACTTTCACGATTTATATGAGTGAAGCCGGACAAATTGAACTGCTACCCGGCTTATTGCAGTATCTACGCCTGAATGCACCCGGCATCAGCATTCATGTTGAGCGATTACCTGAAAAAAACCAAAACCAGGCTCTGGAGTCTGGGTACGTTGATCTCGCGGTTGGCCATATCACCACCATGACGAATGGTTTTTACCAACGACTGTTATTTCAGGAGGAATATGTCTGCATTGCAGACCCGAAAAATCCGCTTTTTGAAAATGGCATGACACTGGAGGCTTATAAAAAGGCCAAGCATGGCTTGGCAAATTCCAGCGGGATGGCCCATTGGCTGTTGGACCAACACCTGCTGCAGCAAAATATTGTCCGGCAGACCCATTTAATTGTTCCTGAATTTCTTGCACTGCCTTTTCTCATTCCTGGGTCGGAACTGGTCGTTACCATGCCAGGCAGGGTCGCCAAAAAATTTGCAAAGATCATTCCATTACGTGTCATGCCTTTACCCGTTAAGATAGACCCCTACGATATTTTGCTTTTTTGGCATGAACGGGTTCATAAAGACCCTGCCAACCAATGGCTTAGAAGCGTTTTGGCTACGTTATTCCGGAATTAATTAATGTATACATCCTGGAAAATGAAATCCACACCCAAGCCCTGGTTTCTTAGCTCTCCACCGTATCACGCAATTCAGCAGGTAAAAATTGCGCCGCCTGTTCATCAAGCAAAATCATCGCATTCGGATGAGACTTAATCACCGAAGCCGGCAATTGCTGGGTAACAGGGCTTTCATAAAGCTGTGCCATGATTTGCGCCTTGTTGGTGCCAGTGGCAATAAGAATAATTTGTTTTGATTCCATAATATCCTGCAAACCCAGCGTGATAGCCTGGGTGGGGACTTCATCCAAAGAATCAAAAAAACGACTGTTATCAATTCGGGTTTGTTCAGTAAGTGGCACTACATGTGTGCGACTGCCAAATGAGGTACCCGGCTCGTTAAAGCCGATATGACCGTTATTGCCGATGCCCAGCAACTGCAAGTCGATGTGACCCGCCTGTTGGATTTGGCCAGAGTATTGTTCACATTGTTTTACCGGATCCGCACACAAACCGTCTGGCAGGAAGGTGCGATGCTGCGCAAAAGCCAGCCGATTGAACAAATGCTGCCGCATATAGTAACGATAGCTTTGCGGGTGATCGCTGCCCAACCCGATATATTCATCCAGGTTGAAGGTGGTTAAACCCGACACATCTACATTTAACCGCGCCACCTGTTCACATAATTCTTCATAGACAGGCTCCATGGTACTGCCTGTGGCCAGCCCCAGTACCGAATCATTTTTCTTCTGGATTTGCGCAATAAGCAATTTACTTACATGTTCTGCAATTGCCTGGGGATTGGGAAAAACATAAAACATAGTCGGTCCGGTAGTGATCAATAAAACGGTGCTTACTGCTGATAAACAAGCGGAATTATCCTCCTATTTTTTGATTCATGTTTTGTTTTTGTTCGGCTTTTTAAAAATTTGCTCCCCAAGTGTTGCAAAATTATCCTTTTGCTTCGCTTGCCTGAATGGGTCATTTATCATTATTCACTCAATGGCCAATTTTGGATGACTGCCTCTTACAGTCAAATTAATAACTGCATTCACAATTAATGATTGTTCTATCAAATATATTTATTAATAAAAATTTTGGTTATTAATAAATACAAACTTAAAAACCCTATCCCAGGCAGCCATTTAAATGATTTTTATAATTAACAGTAGCATATAAATGCCACCTTATCTATAATTAAGTCCAGTTTTCTAGCTTGATTAATCGTTTTACTATTAATCATTCAAAAGAAACCAATTATTTATCATAAGTTAATTTTAAAGGCTATAAAAACATGTCACGCTCTATAGCATTGGAATCCGTTAAAGAAGAACACAAAGCACTCATTGGTTCTTTTAATGAATTAATCAATAAACACAATGTTTCAACCAGCCAGTTTCTGGAAGCCCTCGTTTCCAACCTCCCTTCCGCCTCAGACATCGTAGCGGTACAAAACCAGCTGGAAAAACGTGTTAATGAAATCCGTACAGAAGAACTGAACCGTTATATTCAGGAAGGCAAGAAAATGGCACAGGCGCTGGGTATAGATCCTGCCATTATTGCTGAAGGTTTAACCGGCAAACAGGCAAAAATCTCAAAACCGGTTAAAGCCAAATATCGCAGCAAAGAGAATCCGGAAGAAACCTGGTCTGGCCGTGGCAAAAGACCTGCATTTATTGCCAACTATCTGGCTGCAAACCCCAACAACCAACTGGAAGATTTGTTAATTAACGATTAACACCAGTTAATGCCTGTCATTTAGCAGCATCAACAAAGACGCCACTGTAATCATATGGCGTCTTTTATAAA
This sequence comes from Advenella sp., assembly GCA_041656315.1. Lineage (GTDB taxonomy): Bacteria > Pseudomonadota > Gammaproteobacteria > Burkholderiales > Burkholderiaceae_B > Advenella. The sequence goes on along the minus strand of JBBADT010000003.1, from coordinate 74,003 downwards.
AAACATTAATACATACCATTCAAACAAAAGCACCTTGTGACTTTCAAATGGTGATATTATCTGCTCAGCATTTTTGCATACTGGCATCATTTAAAATCGTCATTCATGCGCTAAAACTCATCTACCATTACAACTCATCAATAAAGAACCAGCATGAAAAAAACTGATTTAGAAAAACAAAAAGCCCTTAAAACAGTAGGAAAAATGAAACAGGAAAGCATTCCCAACCGTTTTTCCACTGATTCAGGCGCACAACTTGACCGACGCGAGCAACGCAAACTAGACCAGGCACAAGGCTTGGTACCATTCCCGGTAAAAATAAAACAAACATTGATAGAAGAAATTCGTGCCCAGGCAATTGCACAAAATACCAATACTAATGATGTGGTTAATGCCTTACTGGAAAAAGCCCTGAAAAACTGAAACTGAGCGGCTCTTTTACAATAAGATCCGCTCAATATTCAAAAAAAACCAGAATATCCCCCGAAAAAAATTTTACTAATAAGTACATTGGACCGTTTTAGCGCCTGCAGCGGCATTACCGATTACTTCAAATGTCTTATTTAAAAAGGGTTTCCTGCAACACAGGCGCCCCTTTTCTAAAACGAGCTGGCGTACGGGACAGTTTTATTGGCGTATTTATCCCAATATAGCCGTCCTGCTCAATCACCATATTTCTATGTGCTGTATGAGGATGATCCAGCAACTGGGCCACGTTATTAATCGGTGCAGCGGGCACACCCGCTTTTAACAACGCTTGCGCCAGTTCCTGGGCTTTATAATCACCCAGAATAGCGGTTAACTCCTTGCGCAATTGTGGTCTGTTTTGCAACCTGTCCGCATTATTAATGAAACGCGCATCTTCGGCCAAGGCCGGATGGTTCAACTTCTGGCACAGCATGGCAAATTGCCGGTTATTGCCCACTGCCAGAAAAATTTCCCCTTCTCCAGTGGCATAAGATTCATATGGAGCAATATTGGGATGATCATTGCCCGTCCTACCCGGAATATTGCCACTGTTGAAATAATTGGGCGCATGCGGATGCAACAATGAAATAGCACAGTCATACAAGGTAATATCAAGGTACTGTCCTAATCCACTAGTATGCCGTTCATTCACCGCCATCAAGATGGCAATGGCGGCATTCAGGCCGGTTACCATATCCACCACCGGTAAACCAACCCGCAACGGTTCACCATTTTTCTCTCCGTTAACACTCATCAAGCCACACATTGCCTGGGCGCAGGCATCATAGCCTGGCAACCCACCCAAAGGACCATCCGCCCCAAAACCACTAATACAGCAATGAATCAAAGCCGGAAATTCCTGCTGCAGGGTTTGATAGCCAATTCCCCATTTTTCAAGTGTGCCCGGCTTGAAATTTTCAACCAGGATATCGGCATCTGCCAGCAGGGTTCGTAAAAACTCCCGGCCCTGTTCCTGACTCAGATCCAGGCTCATACCCTCTTTATTCCTGTTGACCCCCACAAAATAAGCCGCCGTCTCCCCCACAAACGGGGGGCCCCACATCCGTGTTTCATCGCCGGAAGGCGGCTCTATTTTAAGCACATTGGCACCATGGTCTGCCAGAATCTGGGTGCAGTAAGGCCCCCCCAGTACACGCGTCAAGTCTATAACCGTCAGGCCGGTTAATGCGCAATGGCTGGTAGATAATTGATTATGCATAATTCTTAATCCAGTTGAATTTTAGCATCGGCAACAACCTGCTCCCATTTGGCCACTTCATCCTTAATAAAGTGACGCAATTCTGCCGGTGTTTTCAATTCTGCTTCTACAATCCCCTGTTTACCCAGGGTTTCCTGAATCTCGGGCTTGGACATTGCCGCAACAAATGCCTGGTTCAGTTTCTTGATAATGCCGTCTGGTGTTTTTGCCGGAGCTACTATGCCAAAGAAAACACTCACATCATAACCACTCAGGCCCTGTTCCTGAATACTGGCTAAATCAGGTAGCGCTTGTGAGCGCTGGGCGCTAGCAAGACCCAAAGGCTTTAGTTTTCCTGCCGCAACATGTGGCAAAGCCGTCAGGATATCGGTAAATGCCATGGAAACCTGCCCACCCAGCAAATCATTCAAGGCCGGCCCGGTACCCCTGTAAGGCACATGGGTTATATCTGTGCCCGCCATGCCATTGAACAACACCCCTGCCAAATGGGAAGAAGCACCATTACCCGAAGAAGCGTAAGTTAATGACTGTGGGTTTTGTTTACTGAATGCAATCAGTTCCTGTACATTGTTGGCCGAAACCGAAGGATGAACAACCAGGATATTAGGCAAGTGCCCAATCTTGATGACAGGCTCAAAACTGGTTTCAGGGTGGTAATTCTGTTTTTTATACAGGCTAGTATTAATGGCCAGCGGGCCTGATGTGCCAAACAAAATCGTATAGCCATCCGGTTTGGCGCTGGCCACGTATTCAGAACCTATATTGCCACCGGCACCAGCTTTGTTTTCAACAATGACTTGTGTATTCAAGGTTTCCCCCACCCCTTGCGCAAGCCGTCTGGCCAGTGCATCGGTAGGCCCCCCCGGTGGAAAGGGCACGACCAGTTTCACCACTTGGGATGGATAGGTCTCTTCGGCATAAGCCGTTAACGGTGCAACCGCCATGATAGATGATGCAATTATTAGCGCTTTAATATGATTTTTCATTTATTGTCTCCTCAGTGGTTCGTGATGCTGCTTTACAAGGCGTAAGCCAGGATTGCCCTGTTTTCTTCACAGAATGATTCTTCTGTTAGCGGGTCTTTGGGAGCCAGCCGATGCAGCAGCACCTGGTCGGCCAGCAGATTGCGTGATTCAATACTGGTTTGTTTAGCCTCCCAACGCATCGCGGCAATCGAAATCACGTTATACAAGGCACTACCTACTTGTCGGGCTTTTTCGGGTGCATTGCTGCCAGCCGCATTGGCCGCTAGTTCAAAGGCCTTTTTAAAACAACTGGTCTGCAATTCTTGCAGTGACTCCTTGCAAGGCATGCCATTTTCCAGCAAGTATTGTGTATGTCGTTGCAAGGCCGCCAGCCCATCGCTTTTCTGTATGGCACGCAATACATCCAGTGCCACAATATTGCTGGTGCCCTCCCAAATAGAGCCCAAATGCGCATCGCGCAGCAAGCGGGGCTCTGTCCATTCTTCGATATACCCGCAACCGCCACGCACTTCCATCGCGTCTCCGGTTACGACCCGGGCATCCCGGCAGGCACGAAACTTAATCAGCGGTGTCAAAATGCGCACCAGGTTTTTGCCTTCTGCATCATTGTTATCGGCTTTTTCCAATGCATGCGCCGTCTGGAACATGACTGACCGGCCCTGTTCGGCACGCATAATCATTTTCACCAACTGTCGCTGCATAAGCGGCAACTCGATGATTCTTTTGCCAAACGCAACCCTATGCTGGCTGAAGTAAATAGCCTCACTTACCGCCCGACGCATCAAGCCAGCGGCACGCATGCCATTGGACAGGCGGGAATTATTGATCATGTCAGCCATCTGCTGAAAACCCCTGCCCCGCTCGCCTACCAACCAGGCAAAGGCACCTTGCAGGCGGATTTCACCACTGGCCATGGAACGGGTCCCCAGTTTGTCTTTCAGGCGCAAAATACGATAATCGTTTTGTGTGCCATCGGGCTTGACCTTGGGTAACAGAAACAGGGAAACCCCTTTCAAACCGTCAGCTTCCTCACTGCGGGCCAACACCATGGCAAAACCCGCATCGGGGTTGGAACAGAACCATTTGTCTCCCGACAGGCGCCAGCTGCCATCTTCGGCAGGAACAGCCAGCGTTTGCGTGGCGCTTACATCCGAACCGGCAGCCTGCTCAGTCATGAACATGGCACCCTGCTGAAGCTGCTCAAAATCCTGGCTGGCCACCTGCGGCAGCACCTGCTCAACCAACTCGGGAGAACCGTATTTTTTCAGGGTTCGGGCCAGGGAATCGGTCATGCTCACAGGACAGCACAAACCAAACTCCGCCTGTACAAACAAATGTGAGAGCGCATACTTGGCGGCAGGCGGAAAGGTTTCATTCCAGCCCAACACCCCTTTGCGATGCGACATGGCCGCCAGCCCCAACTGGCTATAAGCCACTTTTTCCAGCTCGACATAAGCCGGGTGTTTATGAATGGTATCGCCATCATTGCCAGAACGCTTGCGCACGGTAAGTACGGGCGGGTTTTTATCGGCAATATCGGCCAGCTCGTCCAGCGAATCACCCACCTGCTGGCCCAACCGGTCAAATACGGGTAACAAATGCTCAAACAAGCCTGGTTTCAGGTAGGTGCGCAACAGGGATTCGGAATACGGATCAATCCGGAAGTAATTACTGCCACGACTGTCTGGAATATTATTGCTTTGCATGAAATCACCTTTATTTACATGAGCTTGAATAAAAATTTCAGTTCATGATAAACAAATTAAGGTATATTCAGAAATACTGTTTTAATGTAGATCCATACATGGAAAATATAGATGATGGATATTGACCTGCGTATACTCCGGTACTTTATTGCGGTTGCCGAAGAGCTCAACTTCAGCAAGGCCGCTTTGCGTCTGAACATCTCCCAGCCGCCCCTCAGTTTTGCCATCAAGCAACTGGAACAGGAATTAGACTTGATGCTGTTTGAGCGAAACAGCCGGCAAGTTGTCCTGACCAATGCCGGCATCCGCCTGTATAAAGAAGCCCTATTTATTCTGGGTCATGCCAATTCGCTAAAACATACGCTACATCATGCAGATGCCCGGCCACCTGTCCGTATCGGCTTTGTGGGCTCCATGCTGTATCGCAATCTTACTGGCTTGCTCACAGAACTGAAACGACAATTTCCCGATATAACGTTTGCGCTGACTGAAGCCAATTCAAGTGAAATCATTCACGACACAGACCGAGGCAATATTGATCTTGGTTTTACCCACGCCAACCAGCTTCCTGTTGGCATTGAAAGCCGGACATTAATGTCTGAACCTTTCTTGCTTTGCCTTCCCCAAAACAGCTCCCACTCCACAAAAAAGAGCCTGGACCTGGCTGCGCTGAAACACGAAAACTTTATATTCTTTTCGCGCTCGGTTTCTCCGGCCTATTATGAAATGCTGCTTTCCATGTGCGTCAGTGCGGGTTTCTTCCCCAAGGCCAATGACGAAGCCAAGCATTGGTTAAGTATTACCAGTATGGTGTCACAAAACCTGGGCGTCTCGATTGTGCCCGCCTGCATGCAACACTGTGGCTTGCCGAATTTGAAATTCATCCCTTTCAAGCATACCCAGCGATCGGTGACTGATGTGGTCTGGTCGGACAAAAAAGAGGCCAAACTTAAACAGGAAATCGTGGATTTTACGGCGCGTTTTTATGCGGCTTTTTTATAGTTTAATAATATGAATTTTGGTAGTTAATAGCCATTATTTTGAGTGCTTAAATCACTAAAGCGGATGTTTAACATTGACTCACAAAAAACAACTAATCAACTGTAATTATTAAATAAAACAATCAATAAGTTGTTTACATTAAATTTAACATCTTATTCGTTGTAATAAAGATGGTTAGTACGGTTGAGAAAGCATTAACTGAAGATACAGCCCAAACAAACAATGATGCGTTCCCACATTATCCGGCATCACAATGGCCGGATTTTTTAAAAGAACTGGGAGATGAAGATTGAAAACAAAGCATACTTCAATCAAATAAAATGCACTACAAATCTCATCCAAATGCTTTAATGGTATAACAATCGCGAAGCGAAGCTCCCAAACTGGATTGGTAATATCTTATCTATAAAAATGAGCCATTGCAATATCACAATGGCTCCATTAAAAACGCTTATTAATCAGCCTTCGCACCCGACAACTGAACTATCTTGCGCCACTTATTGAATTCCGACTCATTGAATTTCTTGAATGTTGCCGGATCAGATGCAACCGGCTCAGCCCCAATCTGCTCATATTGGGCAATAATCTTAGGCTCTTTCAAAGCCTTGCTAGCTGCTTGCCACAATTGATGAACAATTTCATCAGGGGTATCTTTTGGCGCCCATAATCCATACCAGGTACTTACGTCAAACTCAGGCAAATTGGCAGACTCGGCTACCGTTGGAATACCGGGCAAGGCATCAACCGGCTTGGTAATCGTCACAGCAAGTGCTTTTAACTGGCCAGATTTAATAAAAGGCATCGCCGAAGGCATAGAATCAAACATCAAATCCAACTGGTTCCCGATCAAATCGGTTAATGCCGGCGAGCTGCCCCGATAAGGAATATGTTGCATGTCTATTTCTGCCAGGATTTTCAACAGTTCTCCCGATAACTGTTGGGAAGATGCATTACCTGCCGATCCAAAATTCAGTTTGCCTGGATTTTTTCTTGCATGATCAATAATGTCCTGCACACTATTGAACGGCGAATTTTTAGGGACAACCAACACCAGTGGAACAGAGACCAATTGAGTGATTGGTTTAAAATCATTCATCGAGTCATATTTCATATTAGGATATACACTGGGGTTAATCACCTGCAATGAGGCATTGGCCAGGTAGGTATAACCATCCGGTTTCGCATTTGTCACATATTCTGCACCGATCATGCCACTGGCGCCTGAGCGATTATCCACGATAATTGCCTGTTCCAGCACTTTTGACATTTCGGCACTGGCAATACGTGCCACGATATCTGTTGGCCCCCCAGGTGGATAAGGCACGACCATTTGCAAAGAATGTTCCGGAAAATTATTTGCTGCCATGGATAGCGGCATTGCCAGCCAACTACCCGTTGCTAATAATCCAATACCCAAAATACGACCAAGAACGTTATGTTTCATCATATATGTCTCCATTAAATGTATTTATCTAGTCTATTTTTATAGCCAATTTTCCGGTGATGCTTCTGCCATGTAAGGTCTCAATGGCTTCAGGAACTTGATCAAGAGAAAACACTTTACTCACATCCGGATTCAGTTTTTTCTCGGCCACCCACCGGAACAGTGTTTCCATGACACCCGCCATCATTGATGCATGCATGACCCGTTCATCCATCGGGGTCCAGCCCGTATATTGCCCAAAGAAAAATCCATGTATGGTCAGATTTTTAACCAACACAAGATTCATGGCTACATCAGGCAATTTGCCACTTGCAAATCCAATACTGATCAAATGGGCATTTTGTGCAACAGCTCTTAAAGAACTGGAAAACAAATCTCCACCCACCGGATCAAAAACAATATCAACCCCCTTGCCTGCCGTTAGCTCCTTAACATTGGCCGCCAGCTGGTCACTACCTGTTAAAGTTACCGCTGCCCCTGCATTTTTCGCCACCTGACATTTTTCCGCTGTGCTGGCACAGGCAATTACCCGACATCCCAAAGCGACGGCAATTTCAACCGCGGCAAGCCCGACACCCGAACCCGCCCCCAAAACCAATACGGTTTGAGCGGGTGTAACACGACAGCGCTGCACCAACGCCAAATAAGCCGTTCCATAAGAAATGGGGATAGGTAGCGCTGCCAAAAAATCCACATTATCGGGAAGGGGATATACGGTGCATCCAGGCAACTTTACGTATTCAGCATAGGCCCCCCAATCACAAATACAAACCACCCGTTGACCTTCTTTTAAATGCTTGACGGCACTCCCTGCTTTTTCAACAACGCCAACAGCTTCGGTGCCTGGCGAAAAGGGAAAAGGCGGCTTGCGCTGGTATTTTCCTTCTATCATCAAACCCGTTGCATGACTGACACTGGCATAATGCACCCTGACGAGAACCTCATCAGGCTTCTGGATTTCCGGCGTTGGTATGTCCTGTACGGAAAGAACCTCCTCTGGTTTTCCAAATTCTTTACAAAGCAATGCTCGCATTTACACACTCTCTTTTATATTTTGCTGAATAACCAAAGCGTCCAACAACGCTGTTATCTGATCTGCTTCAAAATTAAATTTCTTGAGTACTTCCACCGTATGTTCACCAATATCAGGCGCCTTTTTCAAGGCCGGCTTATGCTGCAGGCCAGGCATAAAAACAAAAGGTAACGATTGTCCGGGTGTTTGTTCAAAATACTCAACAGTTTGATTGAATTTTGCCTGTGGATGCTGAATCACCTGGTCATAATTACGTACCGGTGCATGTAGCACCTCGTGCAATTGAAAAATTTCCAGCCATTCTGCCGTTGTCTTGGCAGAAACAATACGCTCCAGTTCTTCATGCAATAACGCCCTGTGCTTCATACGCTCGTTATTATTGTTGAAACGGGAGTCCGCCAGCCAATCCAATTTTTGCACTGCCTTGCATAACCGTTCAAACTGATGGTTATTCAAAGCCAATACATTCAATTTGCCGTCTTTGGTATTAAAAACCCCATTGGGCGCACTTACCGCTGTCTTGATAGTTACCGGGTTAAGCACATGCTCAATAAGATTGGACTGCTGAAATGCGGCACAAGCATCAAACAGGTTCAGCTGAATATGTTCGCCGGTATGAGCGGCTACACAGCGACGGCGGTACAATGCCATCAATACTTGTTGCGCCGCATACATGCCCGACAATACATCCACCATAAGAATGCCAATCTTTTGTGGATTGCCCTGCCCATCGTAATTGGCGGACATAATACCGGTTTCCGCCTGCATGACAGAGTCTGTCGCAGGTGCAAAAGCATAAGGCCCATCAGGGCCGTAACCACTAATGGAAATATAAATAATCCCCGGATTTATTTTTTTTAAATCCTCATAGGCCAGTCCCAGTTTTTCAACAATCCCGGGCCTGAAGTTTTGGACAAAGACATCGCATTCAGCAGCCATTTTTTGAATAACCTCACGTCCTGCGGCTGTTTTTGCGTTTATGCAAACACTTTTTTTACCCACGTTATAACTAATAGACAAGGCACTTTGCCCATCCACGGTGGTTCCTACATGTCGCCCCCAATCTCCTTCAGGTGGCTCTACCTTGAAAACCTCTGCCCCATTTTGCCAGAGGATATTGGCACAATAAGGTCCAGCCACCCCTTGGCTGATATCCAGTACTTTCAAATCGGCAAAGCAGTTTTTTTCATTCATCGTTTTATCTTCCGTAAACAACAGTCCCATCCTAAGACAAGGCAGTTTGTGCGACAATACGCTAAAACTACTCATCAGTGTTCAATTATGATTGACAATAACCTGGACCTAAACCTGCTAAAACTGTTTGTGGAAATTGTAGAGGCCAGATCACTGGCAGAAACCGCCCGTAGAACAGGCATGACTCGCTCCAATGTCTCGATGCGTCTTAAAAAACTGGAAAAATCCCTTGAAACCCAGCTTTTTCGCAGAAACACCCGCAGCATTGAGTTGACCCAGCAAGGTGAGTTGCTTTATGAAAAAAGCCTGAAAATCCTTGAAGATATTGCTTCAGTCAGCTCAGATATCCATCATCTTTCAAAAAGCATGAAGGGCTATATACGAGTCCGCATCCCAACTGGTTTTGGGCATTTGTATTTATCAGATATCTTTATTGATTTTATTCGTGACTATCCTGACATTGATTTAAAAATATTGATCAATGACCGACTGGATGACCTGATTGAATCTGAGGTTGACTTCGCCATCAAGATTACATCAAACCCCAATAACGAATATGTCGCCAGAAAAATATGTGATGTGCAATGGTGTTTATCCGCTTCACCAGAATACCTGAAAGACAATCCCGTTCTGCTGCCTTCGGATCTATTGCACCACAAGCTTGTCATGCCGGCGGCCATGGGCAAGACTTTTTTTCTGAAGCTGGTACACGAACGAAGCCTGATCCGGCAGCGTGTATCTTGCAGCCTGCAATCGGGTAGCTATACTTTTCTATTGGATGCCGCTATCAAGGGACTGGGCATAACCCTCTTGCCCCGTTATGCGGTTCACAAGGAACTTAAACAGGGAAAACTGGTGGAAGTGCTTGAGGACTACATCCCTGAAGGGGTGGGGAATGCTATGTATTTTCTGACTATTCCTCATAAATTCACTACAACCGCTACTCGCCAGTTAATGACGTATTTACAGGAGCGCATTCTTGCGCTTGTTGAGTCTTGGAGTAAAAACACGCCTTAATCCAAACGATGATTAGCATCCACATTAGATGAATACCCCGACACAAACCATTTCTTTTCTGATGTCCCAGGATAAAAAACGTGACGTTGAATTTTGCCTATATTTCCACCATACAACTGAATACTGATTGGCAAGATATCTTTGTCTACATTGAAATGTATCCAATCCGTCGACATAGTCATGCTGCGAATCTTTCGCCTGTGAACTACGAACGGCAAACTTAAAGCGCTGGCTGTTTCAACCAAAGATCGCAAACCGGTACTACCAAACGTGCCTTCTGTCTCTGAAACACTGCCTGCATTTAATGTTGACTCTTGGTATGCCATGTTTGCTCCCAAAGGCACACCAGAACCCATCATTGAAAAAATTCAAAAAATACTGGCAGAAAGCGCAAGTAGAAAAACAGAGCAATAAAATTTATAATCTTTAGGGGGGCACATAATGCTCCCCTAAAGATTATTTACTGTGACACAATCATAATCAATTGGCCAAAACCAAGCTCACACACCTTTAAGCCAATACCAAGCCATCCCGATCCACTCATGCAATACGCTACCGGAAGTGCGCAAGGCATCTGCCCGGGGAATATATTTAAGAAAATTAGGCGGATAATCGGGCCTGACGGTAGGTGCTGCAATAACATTGAAGCCTGCCCGTTCAAATGTTATTTTGGCTCGTTTCATATGCACGATATTGGTCACCAGCAAAATAGTATTGATCCCTTCCCGGGTCAGTGAGTCCCTGGAATAGCGGGCCTCTTCGGCAGTCGTGCCTGGTTCAGGCAACACCCATTTTACAGGCGTAAAAAACAGGGTTTCCAGTTCGCGTTGCATTACTCGGGCCACAGGTTCTTCACCCGGCCAACCACCACCGCTAACCTGAATAGGCAGGCCGGTTTCCCAGTGCAAGTAAGCGGCATAGCGAATCCGCTCCAGCGTGGAAGCAGCGGCAGAACTGCCACCGAACTCTGGCTGGTCGTGATTAACGCCTCCGCCCAGCACAATAATCGCCTGTGCCTGTCTGGCTTGACTCAAGGACAACACGGGTTCGTCATATAAAGACTTTACCAGCGCCTTGGCCACAATGGGCATACTTGCTAACGTCAAGGCCACAATACAAAACAGCAATAACGCCCGTCCCCATTTCTTAAACCGGCTTCCCAGCAAAAACCAGCTGATCAAAAACAGAATAATAAAATTAAAAGGAATTAACAGGGCAGAAGAAATAATTTTGCTGGCAAACAGGCTCATGGTAGTCGATTGGTTTAAGCACACAAAAATGGCACAAACCGCCTATTAAGTATTCTGCTTCGCATTGGCGATCATGACATTAAGCTGCTGACCATCAACTAAAAACAGATTACGGTTGTATTTTGCCATTTCACCCGCTTCTTTCTCAAACTTCCCGGTTGTAAAGATGTAGCTGTGATGACTGTTTTGCTGGTTCATGCCAATCACTTCCTGGGAAATCTGGCTAACACCTACCTTGGCCGCCCCCCAGTGACGAATAGAAACAAAACCACGGTTCCCTTCTTTTTCAATCAGAAAATCGGCAATACTTTGCAATTCACCGCTTGCATTTTTAACCTGATATCCTTTGGAATGAAAAATATCCGTAATTAATGCCGCAATTTTTTCTGCCGAAAAACTTTTTACTTCAGACAATGATATGCGCTGATTGTTAAGCTTAATATATGAAACGGAAGGCTTCTGCCTCTTCCAGACAAGATACACAACTACCACTACTAGTAATAAAAAATGTAAGTATCCATCTCAAGCCTCAGTTAGCAGATATATTTATGATGTTGAGGCGCTGCGGCGCAAACCATTTAATTCCCCTCGTTATTTAAAATTTACAATAAAAATTTCTATTTTTCCAGCATTATAATACCAAAAGTATCTTAAGTTTACCAAAAAGAAACAATATGTAAAAAATATAAGCACATAAGTAAACAACAAGCCTATCTGAAAAGGCATGCGCGTCGTTTACATTCTCTTTCAATTCCTTGTTTTTAATAATATTTAAACCAAGATGCACTACCTTTATAAAACACGATAGTACAATCACGACAAGTCAATCCTACAAGGTTTTCAACAGCATGAGTCTTCATTACCTCGTCACCGGTGGAGCCGGCTATATCGGCTCCCACACACTTATAGAAATGTTGCAGGCAGGTTATACACCTGTTGTGCTGGATAATTTTTCCAATAGCAGCAACAAGGTTTTTGATCGTTTAAAAACCATTACCGGGGCAAACATTAAAGTCATCAATGGAGACATCCGCGATCGCAAACTGCTGGATGATATTTTTGCAGAACATGCTGCCCAGAACACGCCCATCCAGGGGGTAATTCATTTTGCGGCCCTGAAAGCCGTGGGCGATTCAGTAAAGCGCCCGCTTGAATATTACGAAAACAATGTCTCCGGTACCGTTACCTTGCTACAAGCCATGCTGGCCGCCGGTGTAAACCGCATCGTCTTCAGCTCATCCGCCACTGTTTACGGCGAACCCGAATTTCTGCCCTATACCGAATCCCATAGAATTGGCGCCACCAACCCTTACGGCTGGACCAAGGTTCAGGTAGAACAAATATTAAAAGATACCTGCGTGGCCAATAAAGACTTTTCTGCCATTGCCTTGCGCTATTTCAACCCGATTGGCGCCCACGAAAGTGGCCTGATTGGTGAAAATCCTCGCGATATTCCCAACAACCTTTTCCCCTTCATTACCCAGGTAGCTGTTGGAAGGCTGGAAAAACTGAATGTTTTCGGCGATGATTACGATACGGTTGATGGTACTGGTGTACGTGACTACCTGCACGTTAGTGACCTGGCACTGGGGCATGTAAAAGCCGTGAATTACGTTAATGAAAGCGCCCATAAAGGCTTTACCGCCATTAACCTGGGCACCGGCACCGGAACCAGTGTCCTGCAAATGGTTAGTGCATTTGAACGGGTAAATAATATTAAAGTACCCTACGTTGTTCAGGCCCGAAGAGAAGGTGACATTGCCTCTGCCTGGGCCAACCCAGAGTTGGCAGAAACCCTGCTTGGCTGGAAAACCACTCGCAGCATAGATGATATGTGCCGGGACGGCTGGAACTGGCAAAGCAAGAATCCGGAAGGGTATTGATACTCTGCTTTCCCGCAGCCAATCCAGTCACAAACACTACCACCACAATCACCTACGCCTTGTCTGCCAGACTCCTTCTGGCAAACAAGGCGTTTTATATTCTCAAGCATTGACACGACTTCATATTTCTTTATAATAAACACAAGTTCATTAAAAGAACATATGTTCATTATACGAACTTTTATTATATAAAATACGGAGACTATCAATGTTTTTTTCCAAGAAAATGCTTGCCCTACTGGGCCTTGCCAGTTGCCTCAGCCTTGCCCCCCTCAGTGCCATCCAGGCCAGTGCCTCAAAATACCCGCAAAAACCTATAAGTCTGGTCATTGCGTTTCCAGCCGGAACCACATCTGACTCTATCGGACGAATTTTTGCTTCAGAACTTAGTAACGCCTTAGGACAAAGTGTCGTTGTCGAAAACAAACCGGGAGGCAATGCTACCATCGGTGCCAAATATGTGGTCAATGCCAAACCAGATGGCCATACCATTTTCCTAACAACCAATACGCCGATTTCGGCAGCGCCCTGGTTGTTGAAAAATGTTGGCTATGATCCCATCAAAGACTTCACACCTATCGGAAGAATTGGCAACCTCCCTTTTGTCCTGATTGCCAATAACAATATGCAAGCCAGCAAAGTACAAGATCTCGTTAGCATGGCCAAAAAAAATCCGGGCAAGGTAACCTATGCCAGCGGAAATGCCACCGGTATTCTGGCGGGTGCGACCTTTGCCAAAAGAGCTGGTATTGATATGCTGCATGTTCCCTACAAAGGCTCACCCAATGCCTTGACCGATTTAATGGGCGGACGTGTTGACGTCATGTTCAATGACCTGTCCTCCAGCCTGCCCTATATTCAATCGGGCAAAATCAAGGCCATGGCGGTAGCCAGCGCCAAACCCAGTGCCATTGCACCAGAACTGGAGTCCATGGAAGCTGCCGGTATCAATAACTTTGACCTAAGCGCATGGATGGGCTTTTTTGGACCTGCCAATATGGATCCCGCCATCGTTGAACGTCTTAATACGGAAATCAATAAAATCATTGCCAATCCTGAAGTCTACAAAAAACTTTCAGATATGGGGTTTGATGCATTTGGTTCCACATCACAAGACTTCGGCCAATTCGTTGCCAGTCAACTGGATGTCTGGGGAGGCATGATCAAAGAAGCCGGTATAGAACCACAATAAAGTCCTCCCAACTTGATCAAATATAAACAATTAGTAAATCCCACATAAGCAGTCTTTTTGTTTATGTAGGTTATGTCATTATCAGGAACTGGAAAAGCAATGTCTCCTACCATAAAAAAAACCAGCTACGATCATGTTTCCGTTGAATATCTGGTTCAGGGCTCCGGCACGCCAATTCTGTTTTTACCTTCACTGGGAAGAGGACAGGATGATTTTGATGAATTAGCCCTGCTCATGGAACAAAAGGGCTTTAAGGTAATAAGGCCACATCCAAGAGGCATCGGTGCAAGCCATGGTCCCATGACCGGTATTACCCTGAAAGATCTGGCCACCGATGTTGCTGCAGTGATTAAAGCCGAAAATATTTCACCCTGTATTATTGCAGGACACGCACTTGGCAATTTCATTGCCCGCATGACAGCAACCCTGTTTCCAGAACAAGTGCGTGGCGTTGCGCTAGTGGCCGGCTCTCCTGGCAAAACACCCTCAGGCGATCCATCCATTCCTCCCGACATCCTGGTATCCGTCAGCCAAAGTGGCAATCTGGCGCTCAGTGATGCAGAAAGAATCACGCACCTGAACAAAGCCTTCTTTGCCCCTGGCAACGACTGCCGTTCCTGGCTACAAGGCTGGCATCCTGAAACCAAAAAAATGCAGTGGGAAGCCTGGCATGCTACCCCCATTGATGCATTTCTCAAGGCAGGAAATGCGCCGGTACTGGATTTGCAGGCAGAACTGGACACGGTCGTTCCACGGCAATACACCAACTATCTGAAAAGCGAACTGGGTGAACGTGTCACGGTAACGGTCATTCCCAATGCCGGCCACGCCTTGGTCCCAGAACAGCCTGAGGCGGTATGTGAAGCCCTGACAAACTGGGCGTTATCATTGCAGACAGACACAAGACATTAAGCGCTTACTTTGGCAAACGGCTCTCAAGCACATTCAAACCGTTTGCCAATAGGCTTTTATTTCTCCTGCGGCTTAACTGAAGAGAGCTCGCTTTCAAGCGGCATGCCGCACTTCACCCACCCGGTTTTCTTCATGTTTTAAAAACGCATCGGAAATATGTTGTGCACTTTCCTGATCATTCACCACACGCAGCAACATATTAGCCACATACTTCGGACTGTTCACCTGCATAAAATGCCCTGAAGGAATAATCAATGTTTCTGCAACAGGACAAAGATCAGACAACCTTTTTATTTCGGCGGGTGGCCGCAGCACGTCAAACTCGCCCCCGATAAACACCACGTTGCCGGATAATTTAGCCAGTGCTTCGGATAAATCCAAACCCGCAAGCATTTTATAAATCGCTCCTAAGCCCCTGGAATCAGAGGCCAACCAGGCACAACGAAAGTCTTGATATTTCTGTTGGTTAGTCCGCAAGACTTCAGGAAACGCAAGATCAAAAATCGCCTCACCTTCTGCACGCATCCCTTTCAGGGCAATTTCACTGGCTTTAAGCATGGCGCCATTACGTTTTTCTGCGGCGATGCCGCAAGCCGGTGCAAAGGCCACCAAGTGGCTGACCCGTTCCGGGTAACGCGCGGCAAATCCGATCGCAATACCTGCCCCCACCGCCACACCGGTAAGCACTACTGGTTCTGCTATGCTCAGTTTATCCAGCAACACGGCAAGATCCTCTATATGCTGGTCTATACTGACACCATCAACTATCTTTTCAGACAGGCCAAAACCACGTTGGTCATATCGCAGCACCTGTGTTGATTCAGGGAAATAGGAAAGCGTTTCCGTCCAGCTTTCCAGCGTTCCTCCCATTTCATGCATCAATACAAACACAGGCCCTTTGCCCTGCCTGAACTCATACCTGATGGCGCAATCATTTACTTCCATCCAAGCCATATTAATCCTTAGAACATTTCCATCAATTTTGCATGATCGCCCTCAAAATCGGCAGGCACACCCCTGTAGATGATTTCACCCGATTTCATGACCACCACTCGATCCGATACATTCAGCGCTTCACCCACCTGCTGCTCCACCAGCAAAATAGACATCCCTCTTTGTTTCTGCACCGCCCTGATCGGCTCCAGCAGATCCTGGAACAGTTTGGGCGCCAAGCCAATGGACGGTTCATCCAGCAAAAGGATTGAAGGTTTGCACAACATGGCCCGGCCAATCGAAACCATCTGCTGCTGACCACCCGATAACTGACCTGCCTTGCGAGTCCAGAAATCCTTCAGTTTAGGTAAAACCACCAATACTTCCTCAACCCGCTCGTCGGCCACCTGTCCGGTCATTTTGGCAGACCATAATGCAAGCGCAAAATTTTCCTTTACAGTTAATCCGGGAAACACCCCCCTGCCTTCAGGTACATAAGAAATGCCATGCCCCGCCATATCACTGGGTGAAGGCACAATATGTTGACCATTCAGCAATACCTCACCCGCCGAATAAGGCTGCAATCCGAACAGAACTTTCAGCAAGGTCGATTTACCGGCACCGTTATGGCCAATCAAACATAAAATCTCATTCTTTCTCAGGTCAAGATTCATGTTTTCAAACACATTATGGTCATCATAACCAGCCGACAGGTTTTTGGCCTCAAGGGCAGATACCGCTTGATCGGCAGCAGTGGCTGCCCTATTGTTGTTAGTTTCCACTCTGACTCTTCCCAAAATAAATGGCAATTAACTCTGGATCGCGCAATACTTTCTCAGGAACATCTTCTGCCAGTTTTTTTCCCTGATCCAGAAAGGCAATGCGATCGGCAAGCTGGGTCATCACGTCCAGATTATGTTCAATCAGGCAAATCGTGACGCCATCTGCAGTTGCTTCACGCAAAATATTGATAAACCGGTTACGTGAGTTAAGATCCAGACCCGATGCCGGTTCGTCCAGCAACCAGATTTTTGAACCAGTTGCCAGAATGCGGGCCAAAGACAGGAACTTGGTTTCGGCGTATGACAAATCCACCGCACGCTTGTCAGCCATGGCAGACAAACCGGTCCTTTCAAGCGCCTTCTCAACCGTCTCCAGTCGTTTATGCCAGGCTGCTTTGCCACCCGGCTGCCAAAACCATGATTCCGGTTCAACAGCCACCAGCACATTATCTCGCACGCTCATATGGGTAAACAGGCGCAAATCCTGAAAGCTGCGGGCGATGCCCATCTGGGCAATACGATGCGGCTTCTTGCCAATAATTGATTTACCATGCAGCAGCACGTCACCGGCACTGGCCACCAGGTTACCCGTCATCAAGTTGAAAATAGTGGTTTTACCGGCACCGTTGGGGCCAGCCAGCGCCGTTACCACCCCTTCCTGAAGGTCCATGTCTACCGATTGCACGGCAGCCAAACCACCAAAATTCTTGCTCAGTCCACGAACAGAAAGCAATACATTCGACATTTTTATTTCCCTCCTGTTTTACCGGCAATGCCTGATGGTTTGAAAATCATCAGCACAGCCATGAGTGATCCATAAATAAACTGCTGAACCGTACCGATTTCCGTAGGAGGAATAAAGGGAATAAAGGTCAGAATGGCTGGCAATATCAGCAAAAATACAGCACCAATCAAGGGGCCTGAAAGCGTGCCAACTCCCCCGATAACCACCATCGCCAGCATCAGGATAGACTGTTCAAGCGTGAAGCTTTCTACGTTAATAAAAGCCAGATTGAATGCAAACAGGGTGCCTGCGACCCCCACAATGGCACACCCGACAACCATCGCCAGGGTCTTCAGCAAGGGAACGTTCTTGCCAAAACTTTCTGCCGCGCTTTCATTGTCACGAATCGACATCAGGGCACGACCAAAACTGCTTCGCATGAGAATCTGGATCACAGCCAGTGAGAGCAGCAAGGCAACCAGACACACTATCAGAAAAGCCCCCGGCGAAGACACATCAAAGCCAAACAGGGTAGCCGCTGGAATACCCACCAAGCCACCATGCCCGCCTGTCAGGGAATGAGCTTCACTGAAAATGGTAATACCCACCATTTGCAAACCAAGGCCAGCGGCCACAAAGTATTCACCCCGCACCCGCAACGCCGGCAAGGCAAGCAAAAGCGACAAGGCACCGGACACTACGGCACCAATCAGGCTGGCCAACAAAACATCAGGCACAATCAACAAAGCAAACTGGGCACCGGCATACGCCCCCAGGCCAAAGAAAATGGCATGGGCAATACTGAAAATACCCGCATAGCCAACCAGCACATTCAGGCTGGCCGCCGCAATACTGTAAATAGTGGCCAGTGTTAACAGGTTAAGAATATAGTTAATCATCGTTTGACTGACGCTCCAAACAGGCCACTCGGACGGAACATAATAAATGCAAACAGAATAAAGAAGCTGACTGCCTCACTCCATTGCGTATCCACGACGGTAATCACGAGGTTTTCAATAATCCCCAGGAACAAACCCGCCAGCGCAGCCCCTTTCAGGCTGCCAATACCCCCTACAATCGTGGCGGCAAGACTGATCAGCATTACCTTGGAGCCGGATGAGGGCTGAATGCCAATCGAAATACTGGTTAAGATGGCAGCAGGCACCACCAGGGCTGATCCAATCACGAAAGCCAACACAGTAAGATTCTTTGCATTTAAACCAAAAGCTTCCAGCAGGCCCGGGTTTTCTGACAAGGCACGCAGACCCAGTCCGGCATTTTTCTTTTCCAGAAAAAGCACTACCAAGCCGAACAACACAATTGAAACGCCAATCGCCACTGCCAGTATGGGGGCCAGATACAGGCCTTCAATCACCTCACTGGCCATGGTCAGCGACGAACTGACCGTGACCGAACCACGACCAAAAAAATACTGGATCAGACTTTGTACGGCAATACTCACCCCAAAGGCAGCCACAAACACGGTAAAAAACGATCCCTCACTGCGCTGGATGGGACGATAAATAAAAACGGCCATCAAGATGCCAGCCAGTATCGCCATAACAAAGGAAACCAGGGTTGCCCAAGGCCACCACATGCCCAGCTGAATACACTCATAAAAGGCATACCCGGCTATCACAAAAGTTGCGCCATGCGCCACGTGAAATATTTTGGTTGCACCAAAAATCAATGCAAAACCGGCAGCAGTCAGCGCATATAAAATGCCCGTCTGAATACCTGAAGCCAGAAGTTGAAGAAAAAGCATTATTTATCCCTTTTGAAAGGAACCATTAAAAACAGTGATACAAAAACCAAACACCTACAAAATCAGATAAAGGCTGGTACGCAATAACAGCACCAGACCAGCCCTTATCCTGTTGCAATCAGGCAAAGCCAATTACTTGATTTTTTCTGTCACGCCGTTCGTGATTTTATTAATCTGCATGGCAGCGGTTACGGTACCGTCATGGAAAGTTGCCTCACCACCCGCCAGATCAAATTTGCCAACCCGCTTCAGCTCCTCTACCAGCGTATCGCCTGTGACCGGTTTACCGGCCTCTTCCAGACCTTTGGCCAGATAACCAAACAACAGTCCACCGTTGTAATAATTAAGGCCATAGGTGGTTGGTTCGGTTTTGAACTTCTCACGCCAGCTCTCTACAAAGCGCTTCATGATGGGTTGATCCGATTTCCAGTCAGCACCCTGACTGGTGAAAATCAGGCCTTCACTTTCGGGCAGTTTTGAAATGGAAGGAAAATTGGCGGCACCATAGGTTAACAACTGGTGCTTGATGCCTCCATCACGTACCTGTTTGATGATGTGACCAATCTGGGAAATATTGGGACTGGCAATATAGATGGCATCCGGCTGGTCACTGCGCAATTTGGCAATAATGGAAGAGAATTGCTGCAGATCAGGTGGAACGCTGTATGCAGAAGTGACGGTGCCCCCTGTTTCAGGCAATCCTTTTTTCAGCTCTTGCAAAATACCCTGTCCCAGGGCGTCATCAACATAAATCACTGATATTTTCTTGATATTGTTTTCACTCAGCCACGGAATCAGGAATTTCACTTCCTGGTTGGCCAAAGGAATAATATTCCAGAAATAGGGAGACAATGAAGCCAGATCGGGTCCCACCGCCCCACCGTTGATCATCATGGCTTTAGCCCGCTGGCCAATCGGTGCCGCTGCCTTGGAGACACCCGTAAAACCAACAAGAGTATAAACAGCCTTGTCAACACTGGTCAGGCGGCTCATGCCAATCGCCCCACCTTGTGGCGTACCCAAACTGTCCGCACTTTTGATTTCAACATTGCCCTTAAGCAATTTATCTTCCTTGATATGATCAAAAGCCAGTTGCACGGCATTGGTATAAATGCTGCCCGCCTCGGCATTGGGGCCGGACATGGGAAACAGGGTTCCCACAACATAAGGCCCTGACTGGGCACTGGCACTCATTGAAACCGCACCCAATAAGGCCAAGCCTGATATGAATGAAGTAATTTTCCTGTGTTTGTACATTGATGTCTCCGTTATATGAATTACTTTTTCCAGCTTTTTTAAAAAGAAAGTTCTGCTTCTGTCCTTTCCTGCAAATACTCCCTGCTTACACCCGGTGCCATATCCATCACCCGAAAACCTGCTTCAGTGATATCCAGGACCGCCAGATTGGTGTACACCCGTGATACAGTCCCGCTAGCCGTCAATGGATACGCACATTGATTCATCAAGCGGGGTTTACCATCTTTGGTGGTATGCTCCATTAAGACCCACAGTCTTTTGGCACCCACTGCCAGATCCATTGCCCCGCCCACGGCAGGTGCAGTATCTGTTTCCGACAACGCCCAGTTGGCAATATCACCGGTTTTGCTCACGTCATAAGCACCCAGCACGCATAAATCCAGATGACCGCCACGAATCATGGCAAAACTGTCAGCATGATGTACATAAGAACCCCCTTGTTTCAGGGTGATATATTGCTTGCCGGCATTAATCAGCCAGGGCTCAATGTCATCTTCACCCGGTGCCGGGCCTATACCGATCACCCCGTTTTCCGAATGAAAAATCACTTCTTTGTCATCGCCTACATAATTGGCCACCAGTGTCGGAATGCCAATCCCCAGATTCACAAACCATCCATCACTGATATCCTGTGCCAGGCGCGCTGCCATTTCATGACGAGTCCATGGTCTCACGCTTTCATTTAATGCTTTCTCTGTTAATGTTGTCATTTTTTTCTCCTAGAGCTGGGGTGATCCGTATGGAAGATGTAGTACGCGATCCACAAAGACACCTGGGGTAACAATGGCTTCGGGGTCCAGCTCTCCCAGCTCTGCAGTATGCTGGGTTTGGGCAATGGTTAATTTTGCGGCCATGGCGCACACCGGATTGAAGTTTCTACCCGACTGCTTATAAGTAAGATTGCCCCAGCGATCTGCCTGCCAGGCTTCAATGAGCGCAACATCACCCTGCAATGCCTCTTCCAGCACATACTTGCGGCCATGGTATTCACGGATTTCTTTATTCTTGCTTAACAGCGTATTCACACCCGTTGGCGTATAAAAAGCGGGAATGCCCGCACCGGCAGCCCGCATGCGCTCTGCCAGCGTCCCCTGCGGCACCAGCTCCAGTTCAATTTTTCCCGCCTTGTACAGATTTTCAAAAATAGTAGAACCGGCAATTCTTGGAAAGCTGCAAATCAAACGGCGAACCCGGCCTGCTTCCAGCAAACGGGCCAAACCCACCCGTCCATAACCGGCATTATTTGCCACAATCGTCAGGTCTTTGGCTCCTTGCTCAATCAAGCCTTCGATCAGGTGAACCGATTGTCCCACCGCACCAAACCCGCCCAGCAGGATGGTTGAACCATCCTGCACACCTTCCAGCGCTTGCGCCACTGAATTAACAAACTTTGAAATCATAAATTACCTGATTATTTGATTTTCAAGGACAGGTTACTCTGGCAACAATTAAAAAATGTTTGTATACCAGACATTTGTCCAAATTATAAAGAAAAAAATAAAATGCTTGTAATATGGTTTGTACTAATAACCAGTACAAACCATTAAGGCATCGTTACTCAAATTTGGAAGACCGTGGCGCTGATCCGGTAAAACCTTCATTAACCGGACTATAAAAATAGAAAGTGATTTTCCTGGACTTGAATTTCCAGATTCCGTTTTCCCTAACCATCACATCGTCATAATGCCCCGCTGACGTGTAAGAAACGCCATCCGAAATGGAGATGTATTCCATTGAGATACGACCCGTTGCCGTATCCCCATCAATCTGGACCATACCATTGGTGCAAAAATGCCAGAATCGCTCGGCCACTTTAGGTACATCCTGCGAAAAAAACCGCATAATCTCCTGATGCCCGGAAACTTTTGACAGCCCTTCAAAGACCCCGTCTTCTGTAAACAGATCCACAAAATCATCCCACTGCATATCATCCAGCAAATGGCAATACCGCGCCCTTAACCTGATGATTTCCAGCTCATCTTCCACTTTCTGCAAACGTTGTTCCAACGATGATGTCATTTTTTCCTCTCTGCTTAACCAATTACTTTGGCCACACCCGATTCAACCTGATTGATTTGGATGGGCATGATTGACGTTGCGTTATCACTGAACTCAATATCACCCCCGGCAAAATTGAAACTGCGTATTTCACGCAAGGCTGCCAGCAAGGTATCTCCATTCACCGGCTCACCTTTCTTCTCAAGATGCTCTAACAGATAGGCAAAAAGCAGAGTCCCGTTGTAATAGTTCTGGGCATAACTGGTAGGATCGGATTTATGCTTTTCACGCCAGCCATTAATAAACCGCGATGTCAGGCTATCGCTTAAAGTCAGATCATTACGCTGTGTCGTAAAAATCAGACCTTCCGCTTCGGGCAGTTTGGCCACTGAAGGCAGGCTGCCAATTGAATAGGTCATTAACAACTGTTTCAGGCCGGCATCCCTGAGCTGTTTCACGATTTGCAGTTGCTGCGAACCATAACTGGCAAAATAAATAGCCTCGGCATCAGTATTGCGGATTTTTGCCGCAATCGCGGCAAACTGCTCCATGCCAGGTGGCACGCTATAGGCTCCCACCAACTCTCCATCAATTTTGGGCAGTTCCGCTTTCAATTGCTTTAATACCGCCGCCCCCAATGGATCATCAATATAAACCAGGGCCACTTTCTTTTTACCCTGGGTTTTCAGCCATTGAATGGCCGGTGGAATTTCCTGGTCGGCCAAAGGAATAATATTCCAGAAATAAGGAGACAACTCCCCCAGCTCGGGACTGACGCCTCCGCCATTCATCATGATCACTTTCTGGCGAACACCAATAGGTGCCGCCGCTTTGGAGACACCGGTCACGCCCAGCAGCACATATTGGGCATGGTCCACGTTAACCAGACGCGACATACCCACGGCACCACCCTGAGGGGTCGCCAGACTGTCCTGGGCTTTCAGTTCGATGGGGCGTGACAGCCTATTATCCTGCTTGATATGCTCCAGCGCCAGCATCACGCCATTCATAAAGACGGCGCCCAACTCTGCCACCGAGCCTGACATGGGAAAGAGTGTTCCCAGCCGGTAGGCTTCTTTGCCCTGCGCATAAACATTGAATGAAGGTACCACGGCCAAGGCTGCCCCGGCTTTTAAAAGATCACGCCTGCTTATTGCCATTTTTGTCTCCTCTCACTCTTTTTAAAGTGAACGTAATTAGGTATTTTTTATGTGTTTAGAATGGTGAAGGTTCAAAACTGAAACCATTTCCATTTCTTCTAATGTAGCCACAATAAGGATCACCAAAATGCACTGGCAGTATCAATGAACCTGTATCGGCCGCCTTGTTTAAAAATTCATAGCGGGTATTACGGGCCACGTCCGGGTAAATGCAATAACCCGAATTGATTTCCGGCCTCACGATCTGCATGGGACTATGGAAAATATCGCCACTGAAAACCGCCTCTTCACCCTGTGAGCGAATCCGGAAGGCCACTTGACCAGGACTGTGTCCGGCAGCATCTTCCACCTGCAGGCAATCCGCAATTTCCATCCCCGGGCGAATCATCACAGACAAGCCTTCATTGACAATTGGCATGACGCTATCGTTAAACGACTCACCGAACACGTCTATTTTCTCTTCCTTGTTCTTGCCTTGTTCACAGAACCTGAAGTCCTGTTCAGGAATGTAATATTTGGCATTCGGGAAGGTTGGCGTCCAGCGGTTATCCACCCAGCGCGTGTTCCATCCCACGTGATCAGAGTGCAAATGGGTCAGCACAACATGCGTTACTTTTTCAGGGGGGGCACCGGCCGCTTCCAGCCACTCCAGAATCAGGTTATTCAGCATGTGCATGCGAGGAATATCCTGGCGATTCTTGAAGTTGCCCACGCCCGTATCCACCACGATAATATTTGAACCCGCGTGCACCACCCATAACTGAATGGTCACAATCAGTTTGTTCATGTGCGGAATCCAGTGATTGGGGGCCATCCAGCTTTCATTTTCTTCCAGGGCCTGCTGATCCATTTCCGGCAGCAAAAATTTTGGATCATGTGAAGGGGCGGAATATTCCTGGATTCGGGTTACCCGAATATCGCCAATTTGTTTAACTTGCATTATCTCTCCTTGACAGTGGATGGTTTTTAATTATTTTTATTTGATTGAGCTGGGGTGTTTGGCCAAAGGCACAACCTTGATGGAAAAATAAGGAAACATGGGCAAGGATGACAGCAAGTCATGCAATTCATCATTGCTTTCACAGTCAAAAATGGAAATATTGGCAGGACGACCTGCTACCCGCCACAAATGCACAAACTTGCCGGATTTCTGCATTTCAATGGCACGGTTTTTTTCTGCTTCACGCAGTTTGGCCAATTCAGCCGGATCCATATCGGCCGGTACGTTTACATCCATCATTACGCAATAAAGCATTTCATATCTCCTGGAAAATTGATTTATAATTTGTTCGTTATGCAAACTTTTGTTTGTATTATAGATAAATCTATTGTTTTGTCAATTATATTTTTCCCTTTATATGCGAGAAATAAATACCACAATACAATGTGATGTATCAATATTTCACCAAGATGAAGCTTGTCATTAAAGGAGACAGTAATGCGTTGGAAAAACAGACCAGATGGTTCTAACTGGGGAGAGTACGGGCCAGACGATCAACTGGGAAGACTGAATTTATTAACTGAAGAGGTGGTATTGAAAGCAGCAGCGGAAATAAAAACCGGCAAAACTTTTTGTCTTTCCCTTCCGCTGGATTACCCAGGTGGCAATGTACTTAACCCCCGCCGGACACCGCCACAACTTCAACCCACCGAGCGCGAAGGCCATCCCTACTTCAACTTCCCCATGGCAATGCTGATTCCAGGTGCCCATGATGTACTTAGCGATGACAAAGTGACCCTTTGCCTGCAGTATTCTTCACAGTGGGACAGTCTTAGCCATGTTGGCGCCCTTTTTGATGCCGACGGTGACGGTCACGCCGAACGGGTTTATTACAACGGCTTCAAGCCCAACCAGGATATTCAGGGACCCGCCGATTACGATGAAAGAAACAACTTTGCCCAAAGTGATACCGGGCTGAAACACTCTTCAGCCAAAGCACTGGACATTGCCAACTTTGCCGTCAAAGGCATTCAGGGCCGAGGCGTTATGGTTGATTTGGCTGCCCATTATGGCCGCGAACCCAAAATCATTGGCTACGATGATTTAATGCGTGTCATGGAAAAAGACAAGGTAGCAGTAGAACAAGGCGATATTCTTGTACTCCACACGGAGTTTGCCCAATACTTGCTGGAAGCCGGTAAAAACCCTGATCCGCATACGGTACATAATATCTGTACTGCCCTAAATGGCCAGGACGAAAAACTGCTTCAATGGATCAGTGACTCGGGCATTGCCGCCATTGCTGCAGACAATTATGGCGTCGAATACCCGGGGGGCTCTTTAACCGACCGGTGCTGCGCCCTGCTGCCATTGCACCATCATTGCATTTTCAAGCTGGGCATGCCTTTGGCTGAGTTATGGTATCTAAGCGACCTGGCCAAATGGCTGCGGGAAAACAAGCGTTCACGTTTTATGCTAACCGCGCCCCCATTAAGACTGCCGGGTGCGGTTGGATCACCCGTTACCCCTATTGCCACAGTTTAACAGCATAAACAAGGTAATGGCGCGGCACTGGCGCGCCATTACCTTGTATTCGACGAACCAAGCACCATACTGATTTTACGGGCTGCATCAAAAAGCACGGGCAGAAACTTTTTCTCCATTTGACTAAGAGAGGTTCTGGCTGACAGGGTTACCACGTTGATGGCCGCAATTGTTTTCCGGTCACGATCCAGAATAGGCACCGATATAGAACGCACACCTATTTCCAGACCGCCATCATTAATGGCGAAACCGTTTTTACGAATTTCGGCAATTTTTTGCCTGAATTTCAGTTTATCCACAATCGTATTTTCGGTATAGCCTTTAAGTTCGGCTTTTTCCAGCCAACGTTCAAATTCGTCTTCACTCATACCTGCCAGCAACACCATACCCATTGACGTTGTATGCGTCGGCAGACGTGTCCCGACCTCGATACTGTTGGAATAAACACGGTCTTTTTCCACACGAGCAACATATACAATTTCATCATTGTCCAGAACGGCCATTGACGATGACTCTCCCAAGGCATCGGTTACTTTCTGAATAATGGAATAAGCCGCTTCGCCCAAGCCAAAAGTTGAAAGGTAATCGCTGCTGAATTTCAATACCTTGGGCGTCAGCCAGAAAAACTTGCCATCAGATGCCACAAAACCCAAAGTACACAATGTCAGCAAAAACCTTCTTGCAGTACCCCTTGTAAGATCCGTTCTGGCAGCAACCTGGGTTAGGGTCATTTTTTGGTGGCCCTTTTCAAAACAGCCAAGCACGTTTAACCCTCGTGCCAGTGAATTAACAAAATCCGGCTCACTCATTTAAAATACCTATCCTGTAAAGTTATATAACTACCACCCTCCACCTGAGAACAGGCAAGAGGCTTCCTTGCTGCGTACAAACAACACGAATAATACATGAGTGAATTATAAGAAATTTGAAACTGTCTGTATCAAAATCATTTATTCTTTCTTTTTATACCACTGAGGGTAATACTCTTGCACAAGAGAACCTGAAAGATCCAGCGCATGACAGCCATTGACCGACAAGGGCCTGACCGCAGGATCTACCGGTATATTCCCTACAGTAGTCTGGATAGCTGCTGTCGCCATATTACCGATTAATTCAGTAATATGCGTACAGCCTTTTGTACCACCGAACAACTCTGCCACACGTGAGCGAAAACCACCCTTGATTTGTACTCCCTTCAGTTTGGCATACTCGGGGGCAATCCTTTCACAAACAGGTGAATAAGGGGTTGAATGCGACATAGCCTCTGCTTCCACGATCATCAGGGAATTATCAATAGTGATGCGTAAGGTCATTTCATGAATGGGCTTATTGGCAGGGTGCACATGGCTAACCAGCTTATGATCATGCGTTTTCACATCCTTGATATAACCTTCGATATCCCATAAGCCATCCTGTCTCTTGTAGCCCTCTATCAGAATTTGTCTCGTATGCGTTTTGGTCCGCTCAACCTTGGGTTCTGAAAATAATGCAGTCATATGATTTTCTTTGGAATTAGGAAAAATAAAAATGTGATTCGGATATAGCGTATGTAATATTAATCCTTACCATTTGTCCGATCAACAAACATTTGTTCGTATTATAAAAAATACACCTATTATGTCAATATAAATCTACAAGCAGCAATATTACAAATCAACGGGTACCAAATTTGATTAAAACCATAAACATAGAAAAGGGGGACTTCACCCCCTTTCAACTGTCCTGAAACTTACAGGCCTTCTTCCACCTGCTTCCTAAAGCGTTCCCAAGACCATATGCCCATTGCCAAAATCCCTGTATTCCTGCTTTTCAGGCTGGTAACCCACGGGCTTGATGGGTGATTTTTTTTCACCTTTATTGATGAACAGCTTTTTCCTGCTCCGTTTTTCAGGATCGGCAACCGGCACGGCATTCAGCAGATGCTGCGTATATTGATGCCGCGGGTTATGCAATACATCGGCGGTTTTACCGGTTTCCACAATTTGCCCCTGATCCAGCACCGCAACGCGGTGGCTGATCTGTTCCACCACAGACAAGTCATGGGAAATGAATAAATAGGCAATCTGCTCCTGTTGTTGCAACTCCTGCATCAAATCAAGCACCTGTGCCTGCACCGAAACATCCAGGGCAGACACACATTCATCAGCCACGATAATTCCTGGTTTGCTGGATAAAGCCCTGGCAATGCATATGCGCTGGCGCTGTCCAGCCCCAGCGTTTCACCAGGCCTCAGATGCAAACTGACATTTTCAACCGCATGTACATTGGCCACTTTCTTTTTCAGCATGCCTTTATAAACGGGAAAGCGTATCACCAGGTTCTCCACTTCCAGCACGTTACCTGCCCGGCTAATGCTGTCGGGTTCGTGCCGCCTGCCTCTTGACTTGACAGCATAAACCGGAGACCCACTACCCAACTTGGGCACCGAATCCAGCAACTGACGGGCGTAAGCCGTGGCAGGACGGGCAAAAAGCTGCCTGGTCTCTGCGATTTCCACCACTTGCCCGCTCCTCATCACCACGACCCGGTCGGCGATCTGGGCAACCACCCCCATGTCATGAGTAATAAAAATCACGGCGGTACCGGTTTCTTTTTGCAACTCGGCAATCAGCGACAGGATTTCTGCCTGAATCGTCACGTCAAGGGCCGTTGTTGGCTCGTCGGCAATCAGCAGTTTCGGGTTGCAGGCCAACGCCATGGCAATCATGACGCGCTGGCGCATGCCGCCTGACAGTTCATGAGGATACTGAGTCAGTCTTTTTTCCGGGTCGGTCATATGCACTTTCCTGAGCATTTCCAAGGCCTGTTCACTGGCCTGTGCCCGGGTGCTGCCCCGGTGCAGCATGAATACCTCCATCAACTGCTCACCCACCGTCAGCACCGGATTAAGCGAAGTCATGGATTCCTGAAAAATCATGGAAACATCATTGCCCCGAATTTGCCGCAATTGTTCGACACTGGCGGTTTTTAAAACCAACCGACAGGTTTTTAACTTCCAGCAAAGGGGTGGCTTGCTTGTGCATGTTTACTCTCCTACAAGCTCGGAGTGCCTGTCGCGGTTTTCAGGCATTTTATGAAAAGGGGGCATGGGCGCCAGCCAGTTCCTGCGCAAATCAGCGGTTTTCAGGCTGGCATGGAAACTGTCCTTGCCATGTACGGTCCAGGTCACCCGGTCATTCAACTCCAGCATGCCATAGGAACCGGCCGGTTCCGGATAAGTGGTAAAGCTTTCGGTTAGCGACTGCAGGGTGAAATGGGCCTGTCCGCCTACCATGGTCAGGGTATTCCAGTGCACATGCCCGGCAACGCAGGCTACCGGGACGTTGGCCGTTGCCAGCACCGCCTTGATGCGGGCAATCGAGCCAGGATAGGTGGCCACCGCCGGGTTGCGCTCAAAATAATAATTGCCCACAACCGAATGCCCGGAAAGCGGCACATGGCTGAAAATGGCCAGCGGCTTGGTAGCCGTATTAATAATGCCAGCCAGCCAGATCAGGTCAGCTTCAGGCAGAATGAATCCGCCCGGGCGGTGAATGCGGGAATCGGCACACCACAAAACCAGATTCCATGCTCCCATGTCAATCACGCGGTGCCCCAGTGACTGGGAAAAAATGGTTTCATTTTCTTCTACACTTAAATGATCCCGGTCATGATTGCCGCAAATATGGAAGACCGGCTCATCAATCAGGGAAAACACCTGTGCCACTTCCTGCTCAAGACGGTAATCGGTATCGTGATCAACATCGGAAATACGGTCGCCCAGATCAATCACCGCATCCGGTTTATTGGTTTTGACAAACTGCGTGAATTGTTCCAGCAAAGGCAAGGCTGACTGGCCTTTTTTGGTGACATGATTGTCACCGTGATGAATATCCGTTACCAGACAAAGTCGAATTGTGCTCATATTAATACTTCAGAATAATTGAATAAAACCGGGGCCTGCATCAAACCCCGGCCATTAACGAATGACTGCTTATTCGGCTACCTTGATGGAGCCGGCACGGAAGTCAAGCACATACGGGATATGCCCGGGTTTGGGTGCCCAGTCCACTTTTTTATTCATGCCCCATGACTCAAACGGCTGGTACAAAACCAGGAACGGGGGGGGTCGTTCTTGATGAAATCCATCAGCTTTGCATAAGCAGCCTTGCGCTGTTCAAGGTCCTTGGAGAAACGGAACTCCTGCCATACCTTGGCATATTCTTCGGTTGGCTTGAAACGGCCTTCACTTTCCGCCGGGCCACCGGGCGCCCACATCACGCCAAAAGAACCAAACGGATCAGCAAAATACAAAGGATTCGACCAGTTACGGGCATTCATGGTGGGATCACTTCCTGACCATTTGTCATCCACATTGATTTTGGTTTTTACACCAATGGCAGCCCACATTTCCTGGATGGCCTGCGCGGCCAGGAAGCCGTTAGTGTAATAAGTGGCCGATGTATCAAAGCGAATCTCTTCACCCTTGTAATCCGATTCAGCCAACAGTTTTTTGGCTTCGTCCAGGTTGTATTCAAAGGTTTTAAGTTCGGGCATGTATAAATCGCCAAACTGCGAGAAAGTGTGTGTGGGTGGCACAATGGCTTTGCCAAACCACAGGGCCTCGTTCAGCAAATCACGGTTAATCGCCATATTCAGGGCACGACGCAATTTGGGATCATCCATCAAGGGGTTCTGGGTGTTGTAGATCACCAAATGAAATAAAGGTGTGACGGCACTGGCCACTTTCAGCTTGCTATCGGCTTCTATCACATCCAGCTGATCTGGCGATACATTGGTAATCAGATCAACCTCATTGTTTTTCAGGGCGGTCAGGCGGCTGGACATTTCAGCAATCTTGCTCATGGTCACTTTATCCAGAGGTGCCTTTTCACCCCAGAAACCGTCAAATTTTTCCCATACCAAGCGCTCACCAGGAATGAACTCGGCAATTTTGTAAGGGCCGGTTCCTACCGGTGCCAGCGCAAAAGCCTCATAATCCGAATCTTCTGCCACCTTGGGGTCGCCCGATAACGCCTTGGTATAGGCAGCGGGAATAATCATCAATTGCTGCATGTTCAGCAATGTTTCCCACAACGGTTCTTCCTGTTTAACGGTAACGCGCACGGTGTAGTCATCAACCTTTTCCACCTTGTCGAAGTTGTTCATGCGATCTTTGGCACGAACCACATAAGGGGTAAACGAGGCATTAAACAAGCGGTCATAAGAAAACACCACATCATCCGCCGTCATTTCATCACCATTGTGAAACTTGACACCTTTGCGCAGTTTCAGCTCCATGACTTTAGGCTCAACCAATTCCCATGAAACAGCCAGCCCTGGCACAAACTCAGGGTTGGACTTGTTGTAATCCTTGTCGATAAGCGTATCAAAGGTGTTGTAATAGAATTGCTGGCCAGCGTTTCCCTTGACGCATCCGTTTGCAACTGGTTACGTAACACCGAGGCCAGAATGCCAATCGCATGCAAGGGCTGGCGCAAGTCATGACTGGCCGCTGCCAGAAAGCGGGATTTAGCCTCGTTGGCTTTTTCCGCCGCCTGCCTGGCCTGCTGCTCACGTTGTTCGGCCTCTTTAATCGCCGTGATATCGGTATAAATGGCCACGGTGCCACCATCACGGGTTCGCCGCTCGCGGCCCTGCTCCCAGCGCCCATTGAAATTCAGCATTTCAAAGGAACCCCGACAGGCCCGGTGCGCATCCATCCGTTTTTTGCGATAGGTCTCCGGGGTCAGGGTCACGTTCCTGACGTCTTCCACCAGCTGGCAGTCCAATGACAGGGCCAGCGCTTTCAGGCTATCCGAACCCATTAACATGATCCGCTGCCCCGCATATTCCCTGGCGGCATGATGAATGGTCATTTCACCGGCCAGCAGGATATTGGATGCAGGAATCTGTAAACCGATGGCTGCCAATTGCGCCGACAGTTCTGGCGCCGTATTTCTGGAGCTGTTGGACAGCAAACCAGTTTGTCGTCAGCCGCATGAATCAGCTTTTGTGCCCCCGGCAACGGTTTACCGCTGGCAATCAGGCAACCATCCAAATCAACCAGCACAATATCGGCCGAACGAAGCTGATCCTTGATTAATCCCATAAACCTGCAACCTGTAAATTTTGTTAAGCCCGTTCTTGAAGAAGAACAAACATATTGATGAGCTTGCATATTAAAGAGCGAAAATGACAGGTCCATTTAAATTTGTACTTGAAAATCATTATGTTAAGTACTTGCCCAGGTACTGGCCTGACCGCTTTGGATGTCAAATGACAAACCGGCATTTAGTGTTTTTTTTATCTGTTTGAATTATTTGAGTTATTTGTCAAACGCACGTCATGTGATGGAAGTACTTTAGTACTTCCGTTTCTTTTTACTGAAGGGCCATGAAGTTTTTATTAGCCGATGACCATGCCTTGATCCGCTCCGGACTGATCAGCCTGATTCAACAAATGCATGCCGACTGGCACATACACGAAGCCGCAGACTTGCCTTCAATAGAAAAATTGCTGCAAGCCATACCGGACATGGATTTGCTAATGCTGGATGTTCAGCTACCCGGATCAGAGGGCTTAAATGGATTGCGTAATATTCGCAAACAATGGCCAGCACTAAGTGTGGTGATGATTTCGTCTTCGGAAGATCCCGAACTTA
The DNA here is from genome assembly GCA_041656315.1 of Advenella sp. GTDB lineage: Bacteria > Pseudomonadota > Gammaproteobacteria > Burkholderiales > Burkholderiaceae_B > Advenella. The sequence continues at coordinate 40,950 of JBBADT010000003.1, read as the reverse complement.
TCCGCCAATGCTTATCGTTTGGCGCTTCCGGATATATTCCCAAGTCTACCAGCAATGATGTGCTGGGCTCGGCCCTGAATCTGGTTTTATCGGGAGGTATATATATTCCGCCTGCAGTGCTGTCTGGACTGGGCGAGAGAAAAACGCCGGTAATAACCGGTCTATTATGCGAGCTTTCGCCGCCTCAGCTGGAATTGCTGGCGATGATAGCCCAAGGCTATTCCAATCAGGAAATAGCAATACAAAAAAATCTGGCGGTTCAAACCATCAAGAACCAGGCATCAGCCATTTTCAAATTACTGAATGCCAAAAACAGGATTGAGGCAATCTCAATCTACCGTTCAACAAACAGGTAAACGATCATTATCCAAGACCCGTTACCCTGATACCGCAACTGCTTCGCTTTACAGCCAGTAACCGCCAACATGCTGGCTGCTTTCTTCAACTTCAGCAATATTTTCTTTGGTGTCCTCAAACATTTCAACAAAAAAACGAACGGCTGAATAAACAGAAACAGCCACCGCGGCAAAGGGGGCAACGATACTTTCCAATCTAACCTCACGGGCTTCCTGCTTCATTAATTCACGCTTTACTTCATCTGACAATACGATTTGATTACTGTAATTTCGCATCACAAACTCCTTTTTCATATTATGGAATATGTAAGCATTATAGGGTAAACCCTAGAATATTGCAAGCAAACCCTTATAAACAATTGAATTATCAATATATTTTTTGTTTATAAAACCACGAATTTATGCTTTACCGGATTTTTTTAACGCTAAATCTCATCGTTATTTTGTAACTTCAAGTTTTTTAGGAGCTTGCCAGTCTAAATTGCAAGCCATAAGGCACATAAGTAACCATTCTGAAATGTTTTACTCATTGCCCACGTTCACCGTAACCGCCCCCAAGGCACTCACCAGCACCTGCGGATCAATCTCCACCAAATACCCTCTTCTTCCCCCATTGATATAAATCAGTGGCAAATCAAGAATACTGGCTTCAACCCATACCGGCATTTGCTTGCGCGTACCGAAGGGTGATGTACCCCCTACCTGATATCCCGAATGTCGGGAAGCAACATCAGGCCGGCAGGGTTGCATTTTTTTGGTCCCGATTTGCCGCGCCAGGTTTTTTAATGAAACCTCACGATCCCCATGCATCAGCACCACATGCGGTTTTGCCTGTTCGTCTTCCATGATCAGGGTTTTAATAACGGCATGTTCTGCCACCTTCAATTGCCTGGCCGATTCTGCCGTACCACCATGATCCACATACTCATAGGCATGACCAACATGGGGAATCCCGTTTTTTTTCAGGAATTGGGTTGCGGGTGTTTCAGATACGTGTTTTGCTTTAGCCATAAAAATCAAGCTCTTGGATGATGTTGTGCATGCAGGGCTTTAAGGCGCTCACGGGCCACATGCGTATAAATTTGGGTAGTGGAAATATCGGAATGCCCCAGCAACAGCTGCACCACCCGCAAGTCGGCGCCATGATTTAACAGGTGCGTGGCAAAGGCATGTCGCAGTACATGGGGTGACAGGGGGGCATTGACATCTGCCAGCAGGGCATATTTTTTGATCAATTGCCAAAAAGCCTGCCGACTCATGGCACAGCCTCTTCGGGTCACAAACAGGTCATCGGATTGCCGGTTACCCAACAGCAGGCTGCGGCTGTTTTTCAGGTAGACCTCAAGCCAATGCACCGCTTCCGCCCCCAGCGGTACCAGACGATCCTTGCCACCCTTACCCATTTCCACCCGCACGATGCCCTCGTTCAGGCTTAAATGCAGCACTTTAAGCGTGACCAGCTCTGATACGCGCAGTCCGGTTGCATAAAGGGTTTCCAGCATGGCACGGTCACGCAGGCCTCCCGGGGTATCAATATCGGGGGCTTCCAGCAACTCCATGACCTGGTTTTCGGTCAGGGTTTTAGGCGTTCGCGGGGGCTGTTTGGCAGACTGCAGGTCAAGGCAAGGGTCTTTCTGTATAAAACCCGCCCTAAGTACCCAGGCAAAATATCGCTTGAGCGAGGCCAAACGGCGGTTTACCGTGCTGGCCTTGCTACTGTCATATTTGCTGGCAAACCAATCCTGAATATCATGGCCATCGGCTTCAATTAATAATTTGGGGGGTTCCTGCTGGCCCAGATAGCGCTCGAACCCGTTCAGGTCCCGCCGGTAGGCAGCCAAGGTATTGGCCGATAGCCCGTCCTCCAGCCATATTGAATCGATAAATGCATCTATATCAGCCTGTTTCATGGTTTATTCAGACAGCCTTTAGGATTATTGAACATACCTGTTTGCAATGCAAAAGGCTTTAATGCCCTATTCTGTTCTATGATATGGACTTGCGCTTGCGGGGATAGAACCCTTAACCTATTTTTCATTGAAGTGTAGTGTATGCAGATTGCCTTTCTTGTTTTACCCGATTGTTTAATCGTCATTCTAGGCTGGATACTGTACAACAAGCTACATTTTTCCAAAGAGTTTTTTTCAGGGCTTGAAAAACTGGTTTATTTCATTTTATTCCCTGCTTTGCTGGTTCGCTCTATTGCCAGCACCCCCATGTCACTGGCCACCACCGGTAATTTCCTGCTGGCAACCACTGCCCTGGCCATAGTGGGCAGTTTATGCGTCTGGCTGGCCAAGCCGGTTCTAAAACCCCGCCCCATTGCCCTGGCGTCGGTGGGTCAATGTGCCTACCGTTTTAATACATATATAGGCTTGTCTTTGGCCCCCTCACTGGCTGGTCAGGCCGGTCTGGCCAGTATGGCCGTAATTGTGGGATTTTCCATTCCCTTTGTAAACATCCTGGCTGTCAAATCCCTGGCCAGCCACCAGGGCAGCAATCTGTTCAGGGAAATCCTTAAAAACCCACTGGTATTGGCGACTTTTGCCGGTCTTTTATTGAATTTCAGCGGTTTTTCCCTGCCTTCCGTTATGGACACCACTCTGATCAAGCTGGGTAACAGCTCCATCCCCTTGGGCTTGCTTTGCGTAGGCGCCAGCCTTTCATTGCAAGGCGGCAGCCGTGATGGCAAGCTGGTGGGCTGGATTCTGGCCATCCGCCTTGGCCTCATGCCCGTGTTTGCCATGCTTATTTCGATTGCACTGGGATTTTCGGTCATCGACACCCAAATGTTTGTGCTGTTTGCCGCACTGCCTACTGCATCGGCCGCCTTTATTCTGGCTACCCGCATGGGCGGTGACGGCCGTCTGGTGGCCTTTACCATTTCAGCAGGCACCATTCTTAGCGTTCTGACCATTCCGTTCTGGGTTTATGTGACCCAGCAACTGTTCAATTAATGACCTGCACTTGCAGTTGCCCCTTTTGGCCAGAAAAAGGGGTGGCTACCTGTCAATCCTGAAAAACACCCCCAGTTGGTAACACTGATCATGAAAATGCATGAAGAAACATCCATGAACTGTTGTTTTTAGACAATTTTTTGTTTTTTTCTAGAATTTACTTTAACTGAATTTATAATAAAAGTATTAAAAAAACCACATTTTCAGGTCTTATGTCCAGCCAACATGACAATTTTATAACTGTTTATTTACCAGACGAAAGCGCTACAGATCGTCTGGCGCAACAGCTTGCGGCCTTAATAAGTGCTGAAACATCAAGTGGTTGCGATCATGAACAGCCTCCAAGAAAAGGGGGACGCATCCACCTGAAAGGAGATCTGGGTGCAGGAAAAACAAGTTTTGCAAGAGCTTTTTTAAGGGCAATGGGGGTAACAGGGCGCATCAAAAGCCCTACGTATACCCTGCTTGAAAGCTATAAAGTTTCTAGCTTATACTTGTATCACTTTGATTTTTATAGATTTAGTGACACAAACGAATGGCAAGACGCAGGTTTCCGTGAGAATTTGCTTGAAGATGCCATCGTACTGATCGAATGGGCTGAAAAAGCAGGTTCAAGCCTGCCCTCGCCCGATCTTGAACTGTCACTCAACTACGCTTCCTCAGGTCGCGATGCAAAATTACAAGCGTTTTCGGAAAAGGGTAAATCATGGATAAAACAGCTACAACAAATGGATATACAAACACTCGTCCAATGACGCGTCGTCGTATTCTGGCCACAGCTGCTACTCTGTTGTCACTTCCCGTCATTTCGAAAGTAGCTCATGCGGCCAGCAGCCAAATTTTGGCCGTGCGTACCTGGCCGGCTGATGAATACACGCGTGTTACCCTGGAATTGAACGCCCCCCTCAAGGCCGAGCACTTTACCCTGTCCAACCCCAATCGTCTGGTGGTTGACTTGCAGGGCCTTAGCATGAGTACTGCCCTGAACTCGCTCATTTCCAAAATCAAACCCAATGACCCTTATATTTCTGCCGTGCGGGTCGCCCAAAACCGGGCCGATGTAGTCCGTCTCGTCCTGGATTTAAAGCAAGCCATTGCTCCCCAGGTTTTTACCCTCAAACCAATTGGCGATTACCAATACCGTCTGGTTCTGGACTTATATCCCAAGGTGGCCAAAGACCCCTTGCTGGCGCTTAGCTCCAATATGGCCGGTGACGACCCCTTGGCCAGCGTATTAGACAAACTTACCCAAAACCGCAGCAATATCCCTGTCCCCTCCGTTAACGGTCAGGTTCAGCCACGCCCGCCAGCCGCTGGCGGAAACCGTAACGGTGCCAACCGCCCAATTCTTATCGCCATTGACCCAGGACATGGCGGAGAAGATCCGGGTGCAATTGGCGGCCTGGGCACCAAAGAAAAAGATATTGTCCTGGCAATTGGCCGGCGCCTGCGCAATCTTATTAATGCACAGCCCAATATGCGTGCCTACATGACCCGCGATGCCGATTTTTTTGTCCCATTGCATGTTCGTGTCCAGAAAGCCCGCCGGGTCAAGGCTGACCTTTTCATTTCCATTCACGCAGATGCCTTCACCAACAAATCAGCCCGAGGCACATCAGTTTTTGCGCTTTCCCGCGGTGGCGCATCCAGTGCCGCTGCTCGCTGGCTGGCCAAAAAAGAAAACGCAGCCGACCTGATTGGCGGAATCGACATTGGTGACCATGACAGAAACACCGCCAGCGTGTTACTGGATATGTCCACCACCGCACAAATCAAAGATTCCCTGGATATTGGTCACCGCGTGCTTAACTCTTTGGCCCAGGTTAACGGCATCCAGAGCCGGCGGGTTGAGCAGGCCGGTTTTGCTGTTTTAAGGGCGCCAGACATCCCTTCCATCCTGGTTGAAACCGCCTTTATTTCCAATCCGCAAGAAGAACGCTTCCTAAGAAATACTAACAACCAGCAACAAATTGCAAGCGCGATTTTATCTGGTGTCAAGGGTTACTTTGCAACAAACCCGCCACTTGCCCGTATAGGGTAGACACATTGTCGCTTTTAAGGCAGAATAAAGATGCATGCGATAGTAGCGCATGCATTTTGCTGCAGTACCTTTACGGAGCCGTTTTACGGCTCCCTTTTTCATTTAGCTGAAATTTTCTTTTAGGCAAAATGCCAAGACGCCATATTTCCCCCCTTCCCGACCAACTCATCAGCCAGATCGCAGCCGGTGAAGTCATTGAGCGCCCTGCTTCAGTCCTTAAAGAACTGCTTGAAAACGCAATCGATGCTCAGGCCCGCGCCATTGAAATCCGTCTTGAAGGCGGGGGAATCAAGCGGATTTGCATTACCGATGACGGCACCGGCATTCCCAAAGAAGAATTACCTCTGGCCCTCATGCGCCATGCAACCAGCAAAATCACCTCACTCGAAGAATTGGAATCGGTCAACTCCATGGGTTTCCGTGGCGAGGCCCTGGCCTCGATTGCCTCGGTTTCACGGCTTGTCATCACATCACGCACACAGTCAGATGATCACGCCTGGCAAATAGATGCGGCTCACAATGAGGTGACACCGGCGTCTGGCAATTATGGCACCACCATAGACATGCGTCAGCTGTTTGACCAGATCCCGGCCCGCCGCAAATTTCTGAAATCAGAAACTACCGAATTGGGACACTGCCTGGATGCCATGGAAAGAATTGCCATGGCTTTTCCAGAAGTGGCTTTTCGCCTTTTTCATAACGACAAGGCCTACCGGCAATGGGTAAGTACCGATTCTTTTCAGCGCATCCGGGATGTACTGGGCGCCGAGTTCATTGATGCTGGTATTCCCTTAAATGCCGAAGTTGGCCTGGCCAGTCTGCATGGGCTGATTACCCAACCCAATGCGGCCCGCAGCCGTGCCGATAAACAATATCTGTACGTTAATGGCCGCTATGTACGCGACCGCACGGTGTCACATGCCATTCGTACGGCCTATGCCGATGTCTTGCACGGTGATCGCCAGCCGGCCTATGTATTGTTCCTGAATATCGATCCCAATACGGTCGATGTGAACGTTCACCCTGCCAAACATGAAGTGCGCTTTCGCGATAGCGGCGCGGTTTACCGTTTTGTCTCGCAAACCGTGGCATCGGCACTGGCCAGTGTAGGCGGACAGCAAGATGCCATGAACCGGCTGCCCACTCAAATGCCCGCAGGGCTTGCGCCTGCTGCCTTGCCAGACACAGTGATTCCTGCCAGTGACAGTACTACTTCCCCTGCCAACCGGCCAGCCACCCGCTTCAACCCCTATCAACGACAGACTCCTTTGGGGCTAGACCATCAACAGGCCTGGGTACAGGCTTACCGCCCGCTAGCGTCCCCTGGCCTGCCGCCAGCCAGCCACCTTAATGAAAACGCCCCGGGTGACAATACGGCTGGTGCAGCGGGTGCCGCTTTCAATCCCTCTGCTTACGCGGCCAACGTGACGGGCAAAACACCTCCTGCCTCCCTGCCCGAAGCAGATACGTTTCCACTGGGCATGGCCTTGGGTCAGCTGCATGGCATCTATATCCTGGCCCAAAACTCCAGGGGGCTTGTACTGGTAGACATGCATGCTGCCCACGAACGGGTGGTTTATGAAAAACTGAAAACCGCCCTGGACACGCACAACATGCCCAAACAAGACCTGCTAGTGCCGGTTGTTTTTCATTGTTCTGAAAAAGAAGTGGCATTGCTGGAAGAACACCAGGAGGCCTTGCACACACTGGGGCTTAACCTGACTGCTGCCGGCCCCCGTGCCATTACCGTACGTTCGGTGCCCGCTTTGCTGGCCCATGGTGACATCGAGTCACTGGTACTGCATGTTTTAAAAGACTTAAGCCAGGCCGGCATTTCCAAACATTTAACCGAACAACGCAATGAATTGCTGTCCACCATGGCCTGCCACGGCTCTGTCAGGGCTAACCGTCGCCTAAGCCTGGAAGAAATGAATGCACTGCTGCGTCAAATGGAACAAACCGAAAGGGCCAACCAGTGCAATCATGGCCGCCCCACCTGGTTTCAATGGACCATGAACGACCTGGACAAATTATTCATGCGCGGGCAATAAACCGTTCATTTACCGTCCTTTTCTCACTACTCTGACTTCAGGTAATGCTAAACTAGGCCATCAACAGGCAGCACTTACACTGCCTTTTTTTCTGCATCTTTCCTTCTTGACAGCCAACCCAATACCATGCCAACCCAGGACACCAGGCATCAAGCCATTATTTGTATTGCAGGACCCACCGCATCAGGCAAAAGCGCCAGTGTGCTGGCCATTGCCCAACGCTGGCCCATTGAAATCATTAATGTGGATTCCGCCACCATTTACAAAGGCATGGATATTGGCACTGCCAAGCCATCCAAAGAAGAACAGGCGCAAACCCCACAGCATTTGCTGGACATCCGAGATCCGGCACAAACCTATAGTGCCGCCGAATTCACCCGGGATGCCGCGAAACTGATCAAGACGATTCAAGCCCGTGGCCGGATTCCAATCCTGGCCGGTGGCACCATGATGTATTACAAGGCCCTGCGCGAAGGACTGAATGAACTGCCAGCAGCCTGTGACGAGATTCGCCAGGAACTGGAAAATTTTGCCCGCCAGCATGGCTGGCCTGCCCTGCACGCGGAACTGGCCAAGGTTGACCCGGCTACGGCTGCCCGCCTGGCACCCAATGACAGCCAACGCGTCCAGCGTGCCATGGAAATTTATCGGATTTCAGGTAAACCCATGTCTGTATTTCTTGCACAGCCAGCTGAAAAAGCGGGCGATTTTCTGTACCAAACCATCAGCCTTGAGCCGGCCAACCGCCTGGACCTGCACGAGCGCATTGCCGCGCGGTTTGACCAGATGCTGGAAAAAGGGTTTGTTGAGGAAGTCAGGCAGCTTAAACTGCGCCCCGATTTACACGCTGACTTGCCGTCCATTCGCTGCGTGGGATACCGGCAAATATGGGCACATTTGAATGGTGACTATGATTTGCCAGAGGCCCGTGAAAAAGCCATTGCCGCCACGCGTCAGCTGGCCAAACGCCAGATTACCTGGTTACGCGCTCAACCCGAGCGAATCCGGATTGACTGCATGGCCCATAATGTGGCAGAACAGGTTATTGACGCCATTGCCCATGACATGGATGCCACCATGCTGGCAATGGGCCAACAATAAGGGCTTGCCACGGCAAGCCCTCATATTGCTTTTTTGCGTTGTTTTACAATTTAAACAACGACAGTCTGTTCCATACCCTCTTCCTGCTGAACGATTTCACCCAGCTGGTAAACGGTTTCGCCCTGCTCTTGCAAGGTTGCGGTAATATCTGCGGCCTGGCTGGCAGAAACCACCAGTACCATGCCAATACCGCAATTGAATACACGATGCATTTCAGTGTCTTCAACATTGCCCTCTTTTTGCAGCCACTTGAACAGTTCAGGCAATTCCCAGGCGTCTTTGCTTAAACGGGCGGACAGGCCAGGTTGCAAAATACGTGGCACGTTATCTAACAGGCCACCACCAGTAATGTGGGCCAGACCTTTAATGTCTGTACCATGCTTGGCTAGTGCAGCCAACACCTGTTTAACATAAATGCGGGTAGGCGCCATCACCACGTCTACCAGGGGCTGGCCATGGAAATCGTCATTGGGCTGGGCCCCGGCACGTTCAATAATTTTACGAATGAGTGAAAACCCGTTAGAGTGCGCACCGCTGGATGCCAGGCCAAGTATTTTATCGCCAGCCTGAATGGATTTTCCGTTGATGATTTTGGCTTTTTCTACCGCACCCACCGCAAAACCAGCCAGGTCATATTCACCATCCGGGTACATGCCGGGCATTTCTGCGGTTTCACCACCAATCAGGGCACAGCCGGAAAGCTCGCAGCCTTTGGCAATACCGCCTACCACGCTGGCAGCGGTATCCACCGACAGTTTGCCGCAAGCAAAGTAATCAAGGAAAAACAGTGGCTCAGCCCCCTGTACCAGGATATCGTTTACACTCATGGCTACCAGGTCGATACCGACCGTATCATGACGATTCCATTCAAAAGCGAGACGCAATTTGGTGCCTACACCATCGGTGCCGGAAACAAGAACGGGTTCCTTGTATTTTTTGGGTACTTCAAACAAAGCTCCAAAACCGCCAATACCGGCCATCACGCCTTCGCGCATGGTTTTGGCAGCCAATGGCTTGATGCGATCAACCAGTGCGTCGCCAGCATCAATATCCACACCTGCATCACGATAGGTCAAAGAGGATTTTGTTGAATTTGTCATGAGAAACGAGCCTAAATATGTAAAAATGTCATAAATCAAATGGAGTAAACGCAATTTTACGATGAATGAGAAAAATTTACGCAGAAATCAGACACTTTTGTGGTCAGGAGTTGGAATTTGCCTGCTAATTTTACTTTATATCCTGTCTCCGGTGCTGACTCCATTCATGCTGGCACTGGCGCTGGCCTATATTCTGGCGCCTGGTGTAGATTTACTGGTGCGTTTGCACCTGCCACGCTGGATGGCCGTATTTCTCATGGTGTTTTTGCTATTTGCCGTCATTTCGGGATTCATGCTGATCATCATTCCATTGCTGCGCAGGGAACTTAATCTGGTCCTGGAGCAATTGCCATTATGGGTCCAGCAATACAATACCCAACTGGCACCCAACATTGATGAATGGCTTGGCGTCGACAGCAAACTGGATATCTCCCGCATTCGCCTGCTCTTGCAAGATGCCGTCACCGGTACCGACAGCCTTGTCACCACCGCGGTCAATTATCTGAAAGCCAGCGGCTCCACCCTTGTTTTCTACATTGCCAGTGGCCTGCTCACGCCCGTTGTCCTGGTTTACCTTTTATTTGACTGGCACACTTTCCTCAACCGTTTCAGTGAAATCATTCCACGCCGCTTTCTGAATGCCACCCTTGACATTGGCAATGAAATAGACAAACTGCTATCCAGTTTCCTGCGCGGGCAAATCCTGGTCATGCTGATTCTGGCGATTTATTACAGCATCGGCCTTTCGATTGCCGATTTTGACAGTGCGATTCCCATTGGGGTCATTACCGGATTACTGGTTTTTATCCCTTATTTGGGCTTCGGGCTGGGATTATTGCTCGCAATCCTCTCGGCTCTATTACAATTCGAGGGTTACTACGGTCTTATTGCCGTTGCCATTGTGTTCGGCATAGGCCAGGTTTTCGAAAGTTTATACTTAACCCCCAAGATTATGGGTGACCGAATTGGCTTGCATCCACTGGTCATCATTTTTGCCCTGTTTGTCTTTGGTGAAATTTTTGGTTTTTTTGGTGTTCTGCTTGCCCTGCCGATCAGTGCAGCCCTGTCGGTATTGATCCGTCGCGTTTATGGTCAATACCTGAATAGTACTTTTTATACAAATGAATGAACAATTAACGCTTGAAGTCTCCCCGGTTCCCGAGCCTACGCTTGACAATTTCATAGTGGGGCAAAACGCCGAGGCCGTTAACACGCTGTGTCACCTCCTGCCAGGGCAAGCGGTCTACCTTTGGGGAAGCAACGGCTGTGGTAAAACCCATTTGCTGAAAGCAATGGCTGCCTGCCACCAGGGCACTTATTTCAACCATGAAAGCCACCCTTTTCTGACATCCATTACATTCCAGAATACTCCCCCCCTGGTGGCCATTGATGACATTGAATCCTTAAACGAAGACCAGCAGGCCGAACTGTTCAGTCTGTATAATGAATGGAAACTGCGCAAGAACACGTCCGATGCCTTCATATTGCTGGTTTCGGGCGACGTTTCTCCGCTGGCCATGCCTATTCGTGAAGACCTGCGGACCCGGCTTGGCTGGGAACTGGTCTACCGGCTCGAACAACTCAGTGACGAGCAACGCCTTACCGCCTTGCAAAATCGTGCCCACGAAAAAGGCCTGCAATTAAGCCATGAAGTCACGCATTGGATTTTTACCCATTACTCGCGTGATATTGCAGCCCTTTTCAACCTGCTCGACGCCCTGGACACCTATTCGCTGTCTACACGACGCCCTATTACCGTCCCTTTACTCAAAGCTTTTTTCATTAAAACAAAATCATGACCTCTACCAATCTGGCGCTTTTCGATCTTGACCATACTTTGCTTCCCATTGATACCGATCGCGAATGGGTTGATTTCCTGGCTCGTAACAATCTGGCCGGCGACCCTGTGGCCATCCAGCAAAAAAACCATGAGCTGATGGAAAAATACACTGAAGGTATTCTCAGGATAGAAGAATCGGCCGAATTCATGCTGAGCTTTCTTAAAATGCACAGCCCCTATGACCTGGCCCGCTTCCATGAACAATTCATGTGTGAAGTGGTTCGTCCCGCCATTCAGGCCAGCGCCATCGACCTGGTTCGCCAGCATCAGCAAAACGGCGACCTGTGCTGCATTGTGACCGCCACCAATTCTTTCGTGACCTCTCCGGTGGCCCGTGCCTTTGGCATAGAACACTTAATTGGCACCCTGCCCGAATATATTAATGGTCGGTTTACCGGCCGTGTGGAAGGCATTCCCAGCTACAAAGAAGGCAAGGTAACCCGTGTCAATATGTGGCTCAGTTCCATGGGCAAAAAAATAGATGATTTTGCCGAAACCTATTTTTACAGCGACTCGCAAAATGACCTGCCCTTGCTTGAAATTGTCAGCAACCCGGTAGCCACCAATCCCAATGAAGTCCTGCGTAAAACAGCATACGAAAATGGCTGGCCAGTTCTTGATCTGTTTGCTTTAAAATAACAACACCTTCATTTATTCCGTTCATATGATCAAAAGCACCATTAAAAGCTTCGTCAATCGCCTGTTCAATTCCCCGGCCAGTGACACAAAAAAAACCAAAGCCCGGGTTTACCACCAGGAACAGCACGGCATCGATCGCCGGCTTGTCTCGCGCAACGCCATCAAGGTCTGCGAGGTGTTAAACCAGAAAGGGTTCCAGGCCTTTATCGTGGGCGGTGCCGTGCGCGATCTTATCCTGGGCCTGGAGCCCAAGGATTTTGATGTCGCCACCAATGCTACCCCCGAAGCGGTGCGTGCCTGCTTTCGCCGGGCTCGCATTATTGGCCGTCGCTTTCAACTGGTACACGTGGTTTTTGGCCCGGAAATCATTGAAACCTCAACTTTCAGGGCCAATAGCAATGGCCAGAACAAAACCGATGAACATGGCCGTATCCTTAACGACAACGTCTTCGGCACACAGGAAGAAGATGCCGCCCGACGCGATTTTACCCTTAACGCCCTGTATTACGATCCACTGACCGAGCAAGTCATCGACTACCATAATGGCCTGTCAGATCTTCGCAAACACCTCGTACGCATCATTGGCGACCCTGAAACCCGTTACCGTGAAGATCCTGTCCGCATGTTGCGGGCGGTTCGCTTTGCCGCCAAACTGAATGGCACCATCGAGCCCCACACCAAGGAGCCCATCAAGCAGCTGGCCGAGCTCATTTCCAATGTGCCCGACTCCCGTCTGTTTGACGAAACCCTTAAACTCATGACCTGCGGTAATGCACTGGCCTGCCTGAAACAACTTCGTGAAGAAGGCCTGCACGAAGGAACACTTCCCTTGCTGGATGTCGTCCTGAAGCAACCGGGTGGCCAGAAATTTGTAGAGCTTACCCTTGATCGCACCGATCATCGGGTTCGCCTGGGCAAATCGGTGAGCCCCAGTTTCCTGTATGCCGCCCTGTTATGGCGCCTGGTGGATGTTTACTGGAAACGCAATATTGCACAAAAAGAGCCGCCCATGCAGGCACTTATCCATGCGGCAGACCAAGTGCTTGAAGACCAGGTTCACAAACTGGCCATCCAGCGGCGTCACACCACCGATATGCGTGAAATCTGGTTCATGCAACCCCGTTTTGAACGTCCCGTTCCACGTCAGATCTGGAAAATGACCGAACAGCCACGTTTTCGTGCCGCCTGTGATTTTCTGCAATTGCGTGCAGCCAGCGGTGAATTTGATAGCGTCCAGGCACAATGGTGGATGGACCTGGCTGATACCGATGCGGCAGGTAAAATCCAGATGATCGAAGAACTGGCGCAAAAACAAAAGGGAATGCCCGCTACCGCTGCCAACACCGCACGCAAACGTCGCAAGCGTCGCTCACCCGCCCGCAAGAAAGCGGCTTTGCCACAACAGGACATTTCATGAACATCGCGTATATCGGCCTTGGCTCCAATCTGGGTGAGAGCAGGAATGTCCTGCAACAGGCACTGGCCGACATTAGCGCGCATCCGGCCATTCATAAACTGGAATACTCCCGCTTTTACCGCAGCAGTCCGGTTGATTCCTCGGGGCCCGACTATGTCAATGCGGTCGCCCGGCTTGAAACCTCCTTGGCCTCACTGGAGCTGCTGCATCTGCTACAAGAGATTGAAAACCGCTACGGCCGGGAACGTCCCTATGTGAATGCACCCCGCACGCTGGACCTGGACATCCTGCTATTCAACGCTGAAATCAATCACTCGACTGAACTGACCCTGCCACACCCACGCATGCACCAACGGGCCTTTGTGCTATTACCCCTGCAAGAATTGGCGCCAGGGATTATTCTGGCCCAAGGCTCCCTTGGCACCTTATTGGAACAGTGTAAAGACCAGGGCATTGAACTGCTTTGATTTAAAAAAACCAACAATAAAAAGGCCCCAAAAACAGGAAATACATCCGTTTTTTGGGGCCCGTTCAAACCCGGTTTTTTTGGGGTTAACTCAACCTCACCAGGGCTAAAAATTACAACTCTTCTACCGCTACTGGAATTTTACCGATTTTGGATTGCCATTCTCTTGGGCCTGTTTTATGTACAGAGGTTCCTTCGGAATCAACCGCAACGGTTACCGGCATGTCTTTCACATCAAACTCGTAAATGGCTTCCATGCCCAGGTCCTCAAAGCCCACCACTTTAGCGCCACGAATAGCTTTAGACACTAAGTAAGCAGAACCACCCACCGCCATTAAATAAGCAGATTTGTGCTTGCGAATGGACTCAATCGCGACCGGTCCGCGCTCGGCCTTGCCGATCATGGAAATCAGGCCGGTTTTTTCCAGCATCATGTCGGTGAACTTATCCATCCGGGTTGCCGTCGTGGGGCCCGCAGGGCCAACCACTTCGTCGCGTACCGGATCAACTGGCCCAACATAATAAATAACACGGTTGGTAAAATCAACCGGCAATGGCTCGCCCTTGGCCAGCATATCCTGAATACGCTTGTGGGCAGCATCACGGCCGGTAAGCATTTTGCCGGACAGCAACAAGGTTTGGCCAGGTTTCCAGCTGGCCACTTCCTCTTTGGTGAGGGTATCCAGGTTCACCTGTTTGGACTTGTTGTAATCGGGTGCCCAATGCACTTCTGGCCAATCTGACAAAGAAGGAGGTGTTAACACGGCCACACCCGAGCCATCCAGTACAAAGTGGGCATGACGGGTTGCCGCACAGTTTGGAATCATGGCAATGGGTTTGGACGCTGCATGCGTTGGGTAAGTATTGATTTTAACATCGAGCACGGTTGTCAAGCCACCCAGGCCCTGTGCGCCAATACCCAGTGCATTGACTTTTTCATACAGTTCGATACGCAACTCTTCGAGTTTGTTTTGCGGGCCACGGGCCAGCAGTTCGTACATATCGATGTCTTCCATCAGGGACTGCTTGGCCATTAGCATGGCTTTTTCAGCAGTACCGCCCACCCCAATGCCCAGCATGCCCGGAGGACACCAGCCGGCCCCCATTTGCGGCACGGTTTTCAGGACCCAGTCAACAATGGAGTCGCTAGGATTAAGCATGGCAAATTTGGTTTTGTTTTCAGAGCCACCACCTTTGGCCGCCACCTGCACGTCTACCTTATTGCCCGGAACCAGCTCTACATGCAAAATACAGGGCGTGTTGTCTTTGGTGTTCTTGCGTTCAAAAATAGGGTCTGCCAGTACAGAGGCACGCAACTTGTTATCGGGATCGGTGTAGCCACGGCGCACCCCTTCATCACAGGCTTCCTGCAGGGTTTGTTTCAAATCAAACTTGACATCCATACCGACTTTCAGGAAAACGTTCACAATGCCGGTATCCTGACAAATGGGGCGGTGCCCTTCCGCGCACATGCGGGAGTTGGTCAGGATTTGGGCAATCGCGTCTTTGGCTGCCGGGCTTTCTTCACGCTCATAGGCACGTGCCAGATGCTGAATATAGTCGGCAGGGTGGTAAAAACTGATGAACTGGATCGCATCCGCGATGGATTGGATCAGGTCCTCTTCTTTGATAATGGTAGTCATTGTTTGATCAACTTTTTCAAAAAACTAACGGTTAACAACTTTACTGTTTTATTTGCCTTTCCAGACCGGAGCCCGTTTTTCGGCGAATGCGGTTGCCCCTTCTTTCGCATCTTCAGAAGCAAAGATATGCGCCATGCGTGGCTGTTGCAAGGCAAACATGTCTTCCTGGCGCCAGTCTTGCGACTGCACCACAACCTGCTTGACAGTACGGACGGCCAACGGGCCGTTGGCCGCAATCTTGTCAGCCAATTTTAGCGCAGCTTCCAGCGCTTTGCCCGGTTCTGTCAGTTGATTGACTAAACCAAGCTGGTGGGCACGCTGTGCGGGAATCATGTCACCGGTTAATAAAATTTCCATCGCAACGTGGTAAGGCAGCCTTTGAGGCAGGCGCAGCATGCCGCCCGAACCGGGCACCAGGCCTCGTTTTACCTCGGGCAGGCCAAACTGGGCGTTGTCGGCAGCCACAATCAAATCGCAGGCCAGCGCCAGTTCGCAACCACCAGCCAGGGCATAACCCTCTATGGCGGCAATAAGAGGCTTTTGGGGCGGTGCTTCGCACAGCCCCCCCAGGCCCCGGCCCGGCACCACGGCACGACGCTGGGTTTTGGCAAATTCTTTCAAATCCATGCCGGAACAAAACGTATTGCCCTGCCCTGTAAGAATGCCCACCGTCAGGTCGTTATTGGCGTCAAGCTGGTCAAGCGCGGCGGCCAGCGCAAAAGACGTATCGTAAGTGAGGGCGTTGCGGGCTTCGGGCCGGTTGATCGTAATGACCAATACCCGGCCAATGATTTCTGATTTTACCAATTCTGTCACAGTTGTCTCCTGTATGTTCGGGGGTAATTCGGGCATTTTACCCTTTCAAACCGCAATTTACCCCTAGAACCACGACAAATACCCTAAAATCCAAGGTTTGGTTATTCATCCGATGCTAGAGTCGAATTCATGCTTACTTTTCAGCAAATCATCTTAAAACTTCAGGAATACTGGGATGCACAAGGTTGTGCACTGCTCCAGCCTTACGATATGGAAGTAGGTGCGGGCACCTCCCACACTGCCACTTTCCTGCGCGCCATCGGGCCCGAGCCCTGGCATGCCGCTTATGTACAGCCGTCACGCAGGCCCAAAGATGGCCGCTACGGCGAAAACCCCAATCGCCTGCAACACTATTACCAGTACCAGGTTGTGCTCAAGCCGGCCCCCCCGGAAATTCTTGACCTTTACATCGGTTCTCTGCAGGCGCTGGGCATTAACCCTCAAGAGCACGATATCCGCTTCGTTGAAGATGACTGGGAAAATCCCACGCTGGGTGCCTGGGGCCTGGGCTGGGAAGTCTGGCTCAATGGCATGGAAGTCACGCAATTCACTTACTTCCAGCAGGTTGGCGGCCTTGACTGCCCGGCCACTACCGGTGAAATCACCTATGGCCTTGAGCGCTTGGCCATGTACCTGCAAAACGTGGAAAGTGTTTATGATCTTGTCTGGACCCAACGTCCCAACGGAGAGGCCGTTTATTACCGCGACGTATTCCACCAGAATGAAGTTGAGCAATCCACCTACAACTTTGAATACGCCTCAACGGAAATGCTGTTTGCGCATTTCAATGATTACGAAGCCGAAGCCAAAAAACTGGTCGAAATCCCGTTGGCCCTGCCTGCCTACGAAGTCGTCCTGAAAGCCGCCCACACCTTCAATATGCTCGATGCCCGGGGCGCCATTAGCGTTACCGAACGGGCCAGCTATATTGGCCGCATCCGCAACCTGTCCCGTGCAGTTGCCCAGTGCTATTACGACTCCCGCGAACAGCTTGGCTTCCCGATGCTGAAAAAACAAGAGAATGCATAAATGTCAACGAATCCTTTACTGATCGAATTACTTACCGAAGAACTGCCACCCAAGGCATTGCAAAAACTGGGCAAGGCATTTGCCCAAGGCGTTTACGAATCTTTGAATAAACAACACCTGCTAGGCGAACAGTGCAAGCTTGAATCTTTTGCTACACCGCGCCGCCTGGGTGTTCGCTTAAGCCAGGTATTGGCACAGGCGCCCGAACAGGCCTTTGCAGAAAAACTCATGCCCGTCAAAATCGGACTTGATGAAAACGGCAATGCCAGTGCCGCCTTGCAAAAAAAACTGGCTTCCAAAGGCCTTGAGCACCTGGCCGTCGCCGATCTTACCCGCGAGTCCGATGGCAAACAGGAATATCTAATCGCCAAAGGCACCGCTCCCGGTGCACAATTGGCCGCTTTCCTGCAAACTGCCATCGATGAAGCGATTGCCGGCCTGCCGATTCCCAAAGTCATGCGCTATCAGCTGGCTGACGGGCAAACCAGTGTCCGTTTCGTGCGCCCCGTACATGGCCTGGTTGTCCTGTTTGGTGACCAGGTACTCCCCGTTAGCGTGCTGGGCATTTCTTCCAGCCATGTTACCCGTGGACACCGTTTCCTGAGCAATGCTCCGGTTCAGTTAAACCATGCCAATACCTACGAGCAGCAACTGCGCGACGAAGGCAAGGTCATTGCTTCCTATGAAGAGCGCCGTGACATGATCAGCGCACTGCTGGCTGACAAGGCTGCCTCGCTGGGTGCCACCATTGGCAATGACCCCGAAGTTGCCGCCCTGCTTGACGAGGTGACTTCACTGGTGGAGTACCCGGCAGTGTATATAGGCCAGTTTGAGGAAAAATTCCTGGCCGTACCGCCAGAATGCCTGATCCTGACCATGCGCCTGAACCAGAAATACTTCCCCCTGTTTGACCCGGCCACTGGCAAGCTGACGCACCGCTTCCTGATTGTCAGCAACATGGACATCGAGAATCCACAACAAATTATCGAAGGTAACGAGCGGGTTGTGCGTCCACGCCTGGCCGATGCCGAATTCTTCTTCAACACCGACCGTAAAATGCCATTGGCCGCCCGGGTTGAACAACTGGCCACCATTGTGTACCACAACAAATTGGGAACCCAGCTTGAGCGCTCCGAACGGGTCCGGAAAATCGCCGCTTACATTGCCCAGCAACTTGGCGCCAATGTTTCACTGGCCGACCGTGCAGCCCTCTTGGCCAAAGCCGACTTAAGCTCCAACATGGTGGGTGAGTTCCCCGAACTGCAAGGAATTATTGGTGCCTATTATGCCAAGGCCGATGGCGAACCCGAAGAAATCGTGACAGCCCTGGCAGAGCAGTATCGCGTGCGTTACGACAAACCGGTAAGCCAGGAAACCTTAACTTCAGCCATATTATTTATTGCCGAGCGCACTGAAAGCCTGGTCGGTATTTGGGGCATTGGTCTGGTGCCCACCGGTGAACGTGATCCTTACGCCTTGCGCCGTGCCGCACTGGGCCTGATCAGCGCGGTTGAACAATTGGCCGCCGGTCATTTCCTGAACCTGCAAACCAGGCTTTCCCTGAACGAGCTGCTTGAATTTGTCGCTGGCACGTTCGAAAAGATCAGCCTGAACCCAAACACCGTAGCCGAAGTACAGGAATTCATTTACGAGCGCTACCGCAATCAACTCAATAACGATTATGACCGCTCGGTGGTTGACGCTGTTATTGCTTTGGCGCCACCACTATACGAGATTATCGACCGGATCAGGGCCGTTACCGCCTTCACGCAATTACCCGAAGCCGACAGCCTGGCTGCCGCCAACAAGCGTATTGCCAACCTGCTGAAGAAAGTCGACGGTTCGCTGCCTGCGATCAATACCGAAATACTGCTTGAGCCGGCAGAAAAAGCCCTGGCCGACACGATTGAAACCATCCAGCCTGTTGCCTTGGATCACTTTGACAAAGGTGAGTTTGAAGCCAGTTTAAGCAGTATTGCCAGCACACGTGAAGCGGTTGATACCTTCTTTACTGATGTGATGGTCATGGCCGAAGACCCTGACATCCGCAATAACCGTCTGGCTTTGCTTTCACAATTACATGGCACCATGAATCTGGTGGCTGATATTTCCAGGCTGGCAAAATGAAGCTCGTGATTCTCGATCGGGATGGCGTCATCAATCAAGACCGCACCGATTTTGTTAAATCGGCCGACGAGTGGGTTCCCCTGCCCGGCAGTCTTGAAGCCATTGCCCGCCTGTACCGGGCAGGCTGGAAAGTGGTTATTGCCAGCAACCAGTCCGGCCTGGGCCGGGGTCTGTTCAGCATGAGCGACCTGAACGCCATGCACTCCAAAATGAATCAGGAACTCACTTTGCTGGGCGGGCAGGTTGATGCCATTTTCATTTGCCCGCACAAGCCTGATGACGGCTGTAATTGCCGCAAACCATTGCCGGGCATGCTTCACGATATTATTCGCCGCTACGAAATAGATCCGGCACAGGTTCCTGCCATTGGTGATTCCCTGCGTGACCTGCAAGCTGCCCAGGCCGCAGGCATGAAACCCTGGCTGGTGGAAACCGGCAACGGCCTTAAAACAAAAAACGACCCCAATCTGCCTCCTGGCACACAAATACGTGCCAGTCTGGCTGATATTATCAACGAATGGTTGCGGGAAAACTAATCATCATGTCCTTTTTACGTGCCCTGCTGTTTCTGGTTTTTCAAGCCATTACTGTCATTCCCTTCGCGCTTGGGTGTTTCCTGCTGCTGCCTTTACCCTTCAAGTGGCGATACCGTTTCACGGTAGGCTGGCCTCATCTGCTGATGTGGGGAGCCAAATATATTCTTGGCATCAAATGGGAAATCAAGGGAAGAGAAAACATTCCCGGCACACCGGTTGTGTTTCTAAGCAAACATCAGTCTGCCTATGAAACCCTGCTTTTTCCCTGGTTCTCACCCAAACCGGCCTGTTTTATCTACAAAAAAGAACTGAATTACATCCCGTTTTTCGGTTGGGCGCTGGCCAGTTTGCGTAATATTCCCATCAACCGCTCCGATCGCAAAGGCGCCATGCAACAGGTATTAAGTATTGGCAGCCAACGCATCCGCGCCGGACATAGTCCGGTTCTGTTCCCCGAAGGAACCCGGATTCCCGTCGGACAAAAAGGCCGCTATCAATCAGGTGGTGCGCGTCTTGCCGTCCATGCCGGTGCCTCGGTCGTTCCGGTGGCGCACAATGCCGGAGAAGTCTGGCCGCGCAATTCCTTCATTAAAAAGCCCGGCCTGGTTACCTTCTCGTTTGGCCCTCCCATCTCTTCAGAAGGCCTTACCCATGACCAGCTTAACCGCAAGGTCGAAGAATGGATTGAAGGGGAAATGCGTGTGCTTAGCCCGCATCGCTACAACGACAAGACCTGACTTGCCCCAATGCGGTTTTATCCATGAATCAACCATCATTTACCAACTCCACCCATGGATAAAATTCCTTATACCCTTCAGCGTTCCAATCGTCAAAGCATTGGCTTTACGATTAACGCCGAAGGGCTGAAAATTACCGCCCCGAATTGGGTATCGCAAGCGATCATCGACCAAGCCATCCAGGCAAAGAAACCCTGGATCCAAAGCAAACTGCAACAGTGGCAACAACAATCCCATGCCCCCATCTGCTGGCAGAACGGCATGCAGCTGCCCTATCTGGGCCGGCAGATTATTGTGCAACTGAACCCGCAGCTGGCTTCATGCCGCTATGAGGGCAATTACAATCTGGCGCAAGATAACGATCGGCTCTATGTCAACCTGCCATCCACGGCAAATGCCCAGGCAATTAAATCAGCCTGCACCCAGTGGTTTCAGGGGCGTGCCCTGGCCTGGTTTGAAACCCGCCTGCGGCATTTCCAGCAAAGTAGCGGAGCGAAACCCCTGTGTCTTCGCCTGTCCAGCGCCACAACCCGTTGGGGATCCTGTAGTGCCAATGGCCACATTCGCCTGAACTGGCGGCTGATACACCTTTGCCCGGAGCTGATTGACTATGTCATTGCGCATGAACTTGCACATTTGAAAGAAATGAACCACAGTCCCCGTTTCTGGGCCGAGGTTAAACGGATTTTGCCTAATTACGAAGCCGCCAAAAACAGGCTTAAACAAAAAAGCCTGCGCACCCTCCCCATCCTTTAATAGAGGATGAAAATTGTAAGCCGCATTAAATATTCACTTATATAATGCGGTTGTCTCTTTCTTGCAGTAACCGCCATTTAAATGCGCACCACTCATCATTCTGCAAAGAGAGGTTTGCTAAAATAGCCCGCTTATCACCATTTCCAACAGGAGTTATCATGCAATTTTTACACACCATGCTTCGAGTCGGCAACCTCGAGCGTTCCATCGAGTTTTATACAAACGTGATTGGCATGAAACTGTTGCGTCGCTCCGAAAATCCCGAATACAAATACAGCCTGGCTTTCCTGGGTTTTGAGGCCAACCCCCATCAAGCCGAACTTGAACTGACCTATAACCATGGCGTTGATACCTATGAGCTGGGTACTGCCTATGGGCATATTGCCATTGGCGTGCCAGATGCCTACAAGGCCTGTGAAGCAGTCAAAGCAGCCGGTGGTAACGTAACGCGTGAGGCCGGCCCTGTTAAGGGTGGCAGCACCGTTATTGCTTTTGTGGAAGACCCCGATGGCTACAAAATCGAGCTGATCGAACGCAAAAACATGCAAGCTGAAGGCTCAGGCTTGCGTTCAGAGTAAATCCTGTTAAACAACCATAAAGTTAAAAAGGTACATCATGAAAACAACAAATATTGTTATTGGCGCGTTGGTTGCCGCCGGTGTCGTCTGGGGAGGCTCTACCTGGTACATTGGCCAGCAGGCCAAAGGTCAAATCGATAAATCCGTCAGCAATATCAATGAATTTCTGGCACAAACCTCTCCTAATCTCAGCCTGAGTGAAGTCAGCTATGAAAAGGGGTTTCTTTCTTCTACCGGGATCTATAAGCTGAACATAGATATACCTGATCTGCCAGAAGAGCTGTCCAATATTACTTTCCTGAACAAGGTTTATCACGGCCCCTTGCCGTTAATCCAGGATGGTCGTTTTACTCCTGCTTTGGCCATTAGCGCAACCACGCTCATTAACAATGACAATACAAAAGTACTGTTTGATGCTGCCAATGGGCAAGAGCCTTTTATCTCCAACAGCATACTTTCTTTTGCCAAAGAAATAGAAAACACCCTTAAAACCGCCCCGCTGAAATTCGTTGACAAGAACAGCGAAATAACCGTGGAGCCGATGCATGCGATTACCCACACCAATCTTGATTACGCCTTTTTCAATACAGAAGCCACGGGTGGCGCGATTAAAGCCAAGGGGGAAAGCACAGCCAGCATCTCTATGAACGGCTTTAAACTTAGTAATAAAACAACCCGTACCGCCAACAAAAATTATATTGGCGATGCTTCCGTCAAATTTGAAAAATTCAATATTGCCGATCCCGCGCAAAGCGTTTTAATCGACTCTATCGACGTGAATGCCAGCACTACGGAATCTCCCAACGGCCTGCTCAATGGTGATATCACCTATTCCGCGAACAATATCAACGTCAACAAGATTGATTTTGGCACAACCAGCATGAAAATGATGGTGAACAACCTGGACATGAAGGCGGTCAATGATTTTAGCCGTGCAACAGCCAGCCTGAACCTGGGCTCCTCCTCATTGGCAGAGGAAGAAGAACTGGCCAGGCATTTCGAAACCCTGTTTGTCAAACTGGCTGATGCCAAACTTGAATTTCGTATTGAACCCTTACGTATCAAAGCGACAAGCGGCGAAGCATTACTGAATTTCGGGGTTGTTTTTAACGGAGAAAAAGCCTCTTCCGAATCAAGGGAATCCATGGAGTTATTTGCAGCAGAAGCGTTGCGCAAAGCCAATATATCCTTTTCTGTTGATGACAACCTTATCAAAGAATTTGGCTCGGGCGTTATTCAGATATCCGAAGGGGCAGACAAGGCGACTGCTGATGCCGAAGCGCAAGTCATATCGGGAATGGCGGGCCTTATTTCAGAACAATCCGGCATGGCTGTTTACAAGGATGGAAAAACCACTTCTGCAATCACTTACGATGCCGATCAGCCCGAAGACAGTCAGATTGATTTTAATGGCAAAAAAATGGGCTTGAACGAGTTCGCCATGACAGCATCCTCCCTGCTTGGCCTTACAGGTTCATCGGCTGCCCCTGCTCTGCTAAATGAGGAGGAGCTTTTTCAAGCCCTTGAAAACGATACGGTAGAAGAACCAGCAGAACAAATGAATGAACCAGTAGAAGAGGCTAAACAGCAAAAAGCTGAATAAGCCATTGATGCGGCCTAAATGCATACCATACCAGGCCGCTCTTCATATACGGATTAATTGAAACTGATATTAATCAGGAGCATTCAGTCCGGCAGTCCGGCCTTTTTTATTAACAGGTGATAGCCCAAAATCACCTGTTAATACCTTCTCTTATCAGGCCTATGTGCATTTTTGGCGAGCCGGTTAATTGCTACCATAAAAAGCACGCATGCGCTGCGCATCAACTTCATTAGCTGATGCAATAGCCTGGGTCTGCCTTGGCGGATTTGCTCTAACAGTGCTTACCGGTGCTGCATTAACCGCAGAAGCAGCGGGCGCTACTCTTGGCGCTACATTACTGGCCACCGCATTATCAGGTAAACCCTTGGCGGTTGCTGTGCTGGGACAACGTCGGCCGGTTGCTTCATAAGCCATGCGATTCACGTCTTCCCCAAAACAGAAAAACCGCATGTCGGCAACCTCTTTGTAACC
Organism: Advenella sp.; assembly: GCA_041656315.1. Lineage (GTDB taxonomy): Bacteria > Pseudomonadota > Gammaproteobacteria > Burkholderiales > Burkholderiaceae_B > Advenella. Next base: position 16,686 of record JBBADT010000003.1, on the reverse strand, counting down.
CAATTTATAGGCGATACTGGTATCCTCCCGGGCATTACAAGCATCCGACTCACCCGCTACTGATCCACCCAAACCAAATCCGGTAAACCCAACGCCAATGGTATTGGATTGACCGCAGTTATTAGCTCCACCAAACATGCTAGAGGGCGCATATACATTGGGCGTAGTGTGAATTCGCTGGCTTTTCCGCTGTTCTGCCCCTTCAAAAGTTAGGCCAACTATCGCATTAGCACCAGAATCAGCGGACATATTACCAGAGCTTGACATAGCGCCGGAAACTGCGCCAGAGGAAGAAACGGCATCAGAACCCGCATTAATCTGTGCCGATACTTGGGTTGATGCAAACAATAATGCAATTACAGTGAATATTTTTTTCATGGCGATTCCTTCAGGAAGGGGATATTATCCCCTTCTAAAATATAAGGTTGTTATAGTTTTCTAGGGATTAGTCCCTTAGCTCAGGGATTTGTCCAAACCCCAAAACCATTAACTCCAAAGCCACCCCCGGCATTAGCTCCCCAATTACCTCCTGCTGAAGATGAAGAGCCTTGCATCGCTGTTCCAAAAGAGAAGCCTTGATTACTTTGTGTTGAAGTAGAGGTTCCACCTGTTGACGTACCCACACCACCAGGACCGGCAACTACAGTTGAACCTGAAGAAGTCGTATTAGTTGCGGTAGAAGTATTCGCTGCTGCCCCATTAAAAATTGAGCCCTGAGCACCAGATGCTTCAGAACCACCAGAAGCAGTGCTACCAGCCATTCCACCAGCTGTATAAGTACCAACAAAAACACCTGTAGCCGATACACTTGTTGATGCCAAGGCCAAAGCGGTAATAAGTAATAATTTTTTCATTTTGCTGCTCCTTGAAATTATTTTTTACATGTAAAGCTCATTTACATCCAGTTGCTTGAAAGCAATCGATTTCTCTATTTTTTTATCTGAAAAAATAAATTTACAACCGATTGCTTTCAAATTATTTTAATAATCAATGATGCCAATTAAGGAGTTGTCCAGCCACCTACACCAAAAGTGCCAAATCCACCTCCAGCTGTTGCTCCCCAGTTACCTCCAGACCCTGCTGAAGAACCTTGTATGGCAGTTCCAAAAGAGCCACCCAAATTGCCCTGAGAAGATGTAGAAGTACCACCAGTTGAAGTAGCGACGCCTGTTGGTCCAGCAACTACCGTCGAACCTGATCCTGTTGTATTAGTTGCACCAGATGTATTACCTGCCGCACCAAACAAGACTGAAGCCTGACCACCTGCTGCCTCAGAACCACCAGAGGCACTACTGCCAGCCATACCACCTGCGCCATACCCACCAATGAAAACACCCGCTGCTGAAACACTGGTTGAAGCGAGGGCAAGGGTGGTAATAAGTAGTAGTTTTTTCATTTTGCTGCTCCTTTACGGATTCATTTTAGGACCGGATGCCGTCCGGCACGGTTACAACAAAATGGAAGGGCTTGATTGATCCATAACTCTTTACATTCATATGTCATCATGAACAACAAACTATCCCATCAATCTCGGTAAACACTGAGGGTATTAAACCGAAATCTTGATTTGCTACGTTTTTGATACGAACAGCCACTTCCCTGATAAAAAAGGGAATTGATACTTGCGTTCTGAATAAAGTACAGAAACAGTGAAAGTTGAAACTTATATATTTTGTTTTCTAAAACTTATACTGCTATAGGATTTTGAATTGCTGATAGTAGATAAAAATTTATGTATGATGGCCCAGTACTTGCCGGAACCACTTTATTTGCTGCATACCTGCTTTTGTTGAAATTAATTCTACATGAATCAATAAAGTTTTCAACACTTTAATTGATATTTTCTTACTTTTTTGTAACATTGCAAAAATTATCATATTATGAGAAAAAACCAAAATGAACCTAAGACGCACTAAAATTGTGGCTACATTGGGACCTGTAACCCAAACGCCCGAGCAAATTGAGCAAATGATTCTGGCCGGCATGAATGTTGCAAGGTTAAACTTTTCTCATGGCAACCACCACGAACACCGCCAAAGAGCCCAAATCATCAGGACAATAGCACGCAAGCTGCAAAAACATATTGCGATCATGGTTGATTTGCAAGGCCCGAAAATCCGGATTGCACGATTCATCAACGGACATGTTACGTTGCAGGCCGGACAACCCTTTGTTTTATCCAATATCCATCCACACAATGCAGGTACTGCACATATTGTTGGCATCGACTACCCAGCCCTTGTTACAGATTGCCAACCCGGTGATGAACTGCTACTGGATGATGGCCGAGTCGTGCTGGAAATTACCGGCATTGAAGGCCAGGAAGTGCACACCCGTGTAGTGACAGGTGGATCGCTTTCCAACAACAAAGGCATCAACCGCAAAGGTGGCGGCCTTTCCGCACCCAGTCTTACCGCTAAAGACGAGGAAGACATTAAACTTGCCGCCGACATTCAAGCTGACTATATTGCTGTTTCTTTTCCTCGCTATGGCAGCGATATTGAACACGCCAGGCAGCTTGCCCAACAAGCCGGCAGCCATGCCTGGATTGTGGCCAAAATAGAACGCGCTGAAGCCGTAATTGATGACCAGGCACTGGATGCGTTGATTACGGCCAGTGATGCCGTCATGGTTGCCCGTGGCGACCTGGGTGTCGAAGTAGGTGATGCGGAATTGGTAGGCATACAGAAAAAAATCATCCTGCACGCCCGTACCCTGAATAAAGTGGTTATAACCGCCACTCAAATGATGGAGTCCATGATTACCAACCCCATCCCCACGCGCGCCGAGGTGTCTGACGTTGCCAATGCCGTTCTTGACTATACCGATGCGGTCATGCTGTCGGCCGAAAGCGCGTCAGGAAATTTCCCGGTAGAAGCCGTAATGGCCATGTCGCGCATTTGCATGGGTGCGGAAAAACATCCAACTTCAAATAAATCGGGTCATCGTCTGGGGCAGGTTTTTCCACGCTGTGATGAAACTATCGCGCTTTCCGCCATGTATGCCGCCAATCACTTCCCCGGTGTAAAAGCAATTGTTTCCCTTAGCGAAAGCGGCCATACACCTCTTATCATGTCGCGCATCCGTTCTGGCGTTCCTATTTATTGTTTTACCCGGCATAAGGAAACCCAAAACCGCGTTGCCCTTTTCAGGGGCGTTTATCCGGTAAATTTTGACAGTAGCCATCTTGATCCTGCCATACTTATGCAAACCGTCCTTGATGAGTTGAAAAAACACCAAACCTTGAATAGCGGCGACTGGATCATTGTGACCAACGGAGACAATAACGCCCCCCAAAGCGGCACTAATAGCATGAAGCTGATTTGTGTTAATTAATTTAAATTTGAATTTATGGTAAAAAACATTAACCCTTAACCGTTCAAATAACTCGTTCCCACGCTGGGATGCATAAACCATGAAAATCATCATTGCCCCTGACTCATTCAAAGAAAGCCTGCCTGCCCATGAAGTGGCCAGCGCTATTGCCAAAGGTGTAAGGCTGGCTGCTCCAAATGCAAACATTCATTGCGTCCCCATGGCTGATGGCGGTGAAGGAACCGTATTGGCCATTGCACAAAGTACCCACTGCAAACTCATGCAAAGCACGGTTCAAAATGCAATGGGAGATCCGGTTACAGCCACCTGGGCCATAACCAACAGTGGTACGGCAATTATTGAAATGGCCAGCGCTGCCGGTCTTGAACAAATCCCCCCCCAGAACAGAAATGTACTGTGTGCCAATACGTTTGGGGTTGGCCAGCTTATTCTTGAAGCGTTAAATCAACAGGCCAGGCACATCATACTTGGCTTGGGAGGATCGGCCACCAACGATGGCGGAGCTGGCATGGCTGCCGCCCTGGGCATTCAATTTATGGGTAAAAACAACACATTACTGAAACCCCACCCCAAAGACCTGACCCGGCTTGAAAAAATTGATTTTTCCGGCATAGATCCACGCCTGTCGCAGATTAGCTTTACCCTGGCTTCCGATGTGAATAATCCTTTGTGCGGACCCCATGGTGCCGCTGCGATTTTTGGTCCACAAAAAGGGGCAACGCCAGAACAGGTTCTGTTCCTTGACCAGGTCATGGCAAATTATGCCGATATTACCGCCGCCACGCTTGGCAAAGATATGCGTCATGAACAGGGTGCAGGCGCTGCAGGGGGGCTTGGTTTTGCAGGCCTGAGCTTCCTGAAGGCCCGGTTTCGTCCAGGGGTGGAAATTGTTGCCGAATTTGCAGGGTTGGCGCAGCTTATTGAAAATGCCGATCTGGTTATTACGGGTGAAGGAAAATTGGACGAGCAGACCCTTCAGGGTAAAACCCTGGCTGGCATAGCTGCCCTGGCACAACAGCATAACGTACCGGTTATTGTGATTGCCGGAACGCTTGGCAACAATTACCAGGCGCTGTACAGTAAAGGCATTAGCGCGGCCTTCAGCCTGTGTAATGGCCCCATGAGCTTGCAAGAGGCCATGCAAAAAGCATCCTGCCTGCTACAAGATCGCAGCCGGGATATTATGCAGGTTTTTCTTGCCAACCTTACCAATAAAGGTCTTTAAAACCATAGGCTTGAACAGTTCAAACCTATATTTTTAACTCATTACCACGATAGAGTGCAGTGCCCCCCAAATGTTGGACACCCATGCAACTTTTAGGGGGCAGCTCAGAGCGTAGGAACGGATATTTTACCGCTATCCAGCAGATAATCTGAAAGACGGATAAAATCGGCCACACTTAAAGCTTCGGCCCGCGCCGTTTCCTTAATACCTACCGAATCCCAATCTATTTCCCAGTCAGCCAAAGAGCGACGCAACATTTTTCGGCGTTGCGAAAAAGAACGTGCAACCACCTGTTCAAACACCTGCCATTGCTTTGGAGCCGGACGTGAATCGGGCAACGGAATCATTCGCACCACTGCCGACATCACCCGCGGTGGCGGATCGAAAGCCTCGGGTGGAACATCAAACAGCCAATGCATTTTATAGCGTGACTGTAACATGACAGACAAGCGGCCATAATCGGATGAACCCGGTTTTGCCACCATCCGGTCGATGACCTCTTTTTGCAACATGAAATGCTGGTCTTGCACATGATTGGCATAGTCCATTAAATGAAACAGCAACGGACTGGAAATATTATAGGGAAGATTTCCCACTATTCTTAAGGGCGAACCAAACTGGCTAAAATCCACCGTCAAGGCATCAGCCTCGTGGACCGTTATTTTTTTGGGGCTATAGGTATTGCGTAACCGATGCGCCAGGTCACGGTCAATTTCCACCACCGTCAGGTGATCAAGGCAGGCTAGCAAAGGAGCCGTCAGGGCAGACAGCCCCGGCCCGATTTCCACCACCTTGTCACCACGGTCAGGATTCACCGCACGGACAATCGCCTCAGTGACGCTTTCATCCACCAGAAAATGCTGGCCAAACCGCTTTCTTGCCTGATGTGCTGTCATAGTTTAGTTTCTGGCAGAAATAGAGCCACTCAGGCGATTATCAATAAACGACTGTGAACGCAATTGCTGCAACCAGTCAGTAAAAATAGGTTCTGCCCGTTGCTCATACAAGGTCTGGCGAGCCAGCATGCGACGGATTTCCGGCTGTTTGTCACCGGATCGACGGTCAAGCACTTCAATAATATGCCAGCCAAACGCAGAACGCACCGGATTGCTGATTTGGCCCGGCTGCAAATTGGCCACCGCTTTTTCAAATTCAGGATCGGCCACACCTGGTGCAATCCAGCCAATTTCACCCCCCAGTGGGGCAGAGGTATCTTGCGAGAATTTGCGCGCCACGTCTTCAAAAGCCTCACCATTGCTTAAGCGATTATGCAGGCTTTGAATTCGCTCGTAAGCCTGCTTGTCGGAAACCACAGGACTGGTTTTGACAAGAATATGACGGACATTGGATTCAGTCACATTAACCGGCCCTTGCTGTTTGGCGGCTATTTCCATGGGGGAAAACTGTGGTCTGGGCGGTGGTGGCGGTTGCACGGTAACAACACGCTTGTTTTCTTTAATCAAACCACGGCGCTCCAGCACTTTCAAGATATGAAAACCGTTAGGCGCCTTGAAAACCCCGGTCGTACGTCCGTCCGCCACGTTTCGGGTTACGTTTACAAACAGGGAAGGCCAGTCTTCAAACAGCCGGATACCCAATTGTCCACCATTACCTGCCTCTGGACCATCTGAATACTCTTTGGCCACAGCGGCAAAACTGGTACCTCGCCTGATTTTACCCATTGCCTCATTGGCTTTTTTACGGGCGGCCTCAATGACATCTTCAGAAGCGTTGTCTGGGACTCGAATGAATATATGCTGCAAAGCGACCGCTTTGGGCTCGAAAGAACGCTCGACCACAACCTGCTTCTGGGGCGGCGGAGGCGTATAGGCAACCTCTTTTTTAGGCACCACGCCGGTGGGATGCTGCTTCAAAAAGGCATCCACATCAGATTCGGTCACACTGATACGACTTTGAATAATACGGTTGCGCAATTGGTCCATCATCACTTCACTGCGCAGGTTTTGCAGGTACTCATCCCATTTCATGCCAGAACGGCTGACTTCTTCTTTCAAACGTTCGACAGGAATGCTATTGCGCTGAGCGATCGTTGCCAGCACCTGATTTAACTGGGCATCGGTAACCGTGACGCCAAGGCGTTCGGCATCCTGCTTCATCAGTTTTTCATCAATCATGGACTGCAGCACCTGATCCCGGGCTGCACCACCCTGCCCGCTAATTCGCAGGGATGCCATTCGATTGTCCAGCTCGCGTATGGTGATAATTTCAGTATTGACTACCGCGGCTATGCCATCACCAAACTGAGCTTGTGTTTTCGCAGTTTTGCCAGCTGTCCCCGGTGCTGCTTGCGCCACCACTGGCAAGGCAAGGCAGAAAACGGGAATGGTTGCAAATGCGAGTTGGCGTACGCGTTTTAGTCTACGCATTATTCATACCTTTCAAATGTAGATTTTACTGGAACCGGGACGGTTGTTGATTCATAGCCCGGCACATTTTCTCTTAACAAACCCATGGGATCACTACCCAGAGACCCAAGACCGGATAATTCCAATTGTAAGAATATAGCAGAATTTGCTTTTTCTTTTGAGACGGCATAACGTTGCATGACAACCCTGCCAGTCCAGCAACAGTTACCTTTATATTCAAAACCAAGAATGGATTGCGTTACCCTTTTATCCTGAATGGAATAATCAATACGGCCAACACCGGATATTTTTTCAGTAAATGGCCATTGTGCCGACAAGCTGGTGGTTTCCTTGCCCTTTAACTGATAACGCAACGGATTGCCACGCTCATCCAGAAAAGGATCCTGCTGGTAACGGTAAGACATGGAAATGCTGGTTAGCCGTTTGGGCTTCCAGCGCAAAGAGGCATAAGACTGCACCACATTCTGGTCTGCCGAATCCACCTGCACGGCCAGCTCGGTATTCAGGGTATCGGTAAGCGCGGCACTTAAACCCGCCAGATAATCCGACTTGGAGCGTTTACGGGCCTGCTCTCCAGGCAAGGTTACTTTCTGATCTTCAAAATAAAACCGTTGCGCCAATTGCAGGGACAATCGCTCGAAACCGCTATCTTCATCAAACCAGCGACTGGTTATTCCCAGGGTAAGCAGATTGGCATCGTTAATGCGATCCCAGCCACCACTGTAACGGTTTTCGGCAAAAGCCGAACCAAAACCGAACTGACTGATAGAGGTGTCATAAATGGGAATATCCGACTGGTCTTTATAGGGGATATTCAAGTAATACAGTCGAGGCTCAAGGGTTTGCAGGGACGGTTTTCCGAACAGCGTGGTGCTACGTTCAAACGTCATTCCGCTGTCAAGGGAAAAGATAGGCAATACCCGGTTAATGGAACCCTTTTGGGTACCCGCCTGGCTTCTAAAGCCATACCGACCAAACTCTTCATACCAGTTGGTCGAGTAATGGGAAACATGCAAGCCGGCCTTAGGCGTAACATACCAGCCAGGACGGACAATTGGATAACTAATGGTGTTATAGGATGTAAAACGGGTTCCATCAGGGGCACGGTGTCCACTGGTTCGGGACAAATCAACAATATCACCAAAGTAAGTAGGAAACTCGAAACGGGTCAGGGTATTGTCGGTTTCCACATCAAATCCGTTCCAGTCGTATCGCCTGCCGCGCACCTTGAATTCGGGCACTTTTTCATATTGCCCGTATAAGCGCCCCAACGTGTCATCTTGCAAGGTTTGGTACTTTTGCAGCATTAAATAACCGTTCCAGTACTTGTATCCCGACCAGCTCAAGGTAGCCCGTTTTGACAAATAGGTCTGGTCTGCCTCATTCAGGCCCATGCTGGTAAAGTCACGGAAATAGTCATCGTCAGAAACCCCATTCCAGTCCAGGCCCAGGTTGAAATTCAGGCCCATGAATTGGCCCAGACGATGATTATGCAGGACAGAATACGACCAGCGTTTTTCGCGGGTATCCATATCCTTGTTAATATAAGTACCTGAAGCAATACCCGAATAACCTGGCATTAAATAGCGGAATTCCCCACCCATTAACAAGCCACGCTTGCTTAAATAACGGGGGGTTATTGTGGCATCATAATTGGGTGCCAGATTAAAAAAATACGGAACAGCCAGATCATAACCACCCCTTGATGTGTAACCATAAGTAGGTGTCAGAAAACCTGTTTTCTTTTCTGCCCTGACGGGGAAAGTAAGGTAGGGCGACCAAAGCACAGGCACTCCCTTGATATACAACACCCCGTTTTTGGCCACCCCTTCGTTTTCGTCGTCGTAAATATCAACCTGCGGAGACTGAATGGTCCAGAATTTCTCGGGACAATCGCAACCTGAATAAATCACATCCATCAATCTTGTGTGATTCTCATCAAGCGCCTCTGCCTCGCTGGCTGTGCCGCTTCCGCCACCTGCCAGGTTGAAAACCGGATCAAAGAACTTGCCGCTGTCCGTGTTGATATTGTAGTTCAGCCCCGTGCCGGTAATCAGGGTGCCATCCTTGAAAAAACGGGTATTACCGCTTGCCGTCATTTCTCCGCTATCCGTGTTATAACGGATTTGATCACTTTTCAGGATTGCGTCTGTACGCCGCACCTGAGCCAGCCCACGCAGGGTAATATCACTGCTATTGTTGTCGTAATCAGCCTTTGCGCTATCGGTAAACGTAACAGTATTTTTTTTATCTCTGGAGGCAGCCTGTAGCAAGGATGAATCCTGCAAAGCCGGGTATTCATCAATACGTATTCCGGGGGCCGCCTGCGCAAGGCCAGTATTGGCAAGCGAGGCAAGCGCCAGCAGAGTAAGAGCACAAACTTTACGCACAAAAAGCAAATCCATTCAAGACTCTGATTATATGGAACACAGACAATTTTATTCCCGGTTGCAAACGACCACCCATGACATTGCTCCTGCAGACTATTTTATTGATGCAGCAAAGACAAAACCCGGTGAAAAAGCTTAAAATAGGTTTTTCCAGAGTAACTGCCAAGTCGAAACGACCAATTATAGTAGTTGCTCTTTAATTTAAATCGTTTTTTTTAATTCTTTCACTGAAATTAAACCGATTTTACATTCAGGACTCAGGTTTCGTCACCCAATTGTCGCGAAATACTCATATTTTATAACTATGCCCTTAAACGTTTCAGCAGATCCCCGCAAAGATGCCTTGCAACAATGGCTGGCCGTCATTGCCAATACCCATCACATTCAAACTGCAAGCCTGCGCACGGCATCCAGCGATGCCAGTTTCAGGCGTTACTTCCGTGTGGATACTAACCGGGCTCCACTTATCATCATGGATGCCCCACCGCAGCACGAAAACTGCACGCCCTTCATCGATATCGCCGAAAAACTGGCCAAAGCAGGCCTGAATGTACCGGCCATCCTTGAAAAAGATCTGGAAAACGGCTGGCTTTTGCTCACTGACCTGGGCAACGACACCTATTACCAACGGATTCAAAAAGGAATTGATGATACCGCCTTGCAATCACTCTACCATGATGCCCTTCGGGCACTGGTACAAATGCAACAGGCCAGTGTTCAGGGGCTTCCTGCTTATAATGCCCAGCGTTTGCGCGATGAGCTGTCACTGTTTACCGAATGGTACGTCAACCAGCATTGCCAAAGCCAGCTCAGCGATGATGAAAAAAATGCCCTTGAAAAAACGTTCAGCCTGCTGGTGGCTCACAATGCCAAACAGCCCTGCGTGTTCGTGCATCGAGACTACCATTCTCCCAACCTGCTGGTATGTGACCAGGACATTTATGGTCCCAACCCCGGCATCATCGATTTCCAGGATGCGGTCAACGGCCCCATTTCCTACGACCTGGCCTCTTTAGTCATGGACGCCCGCACCACCTGGGAAGAACCCCAGCAACTGGACTGGGCTATTCGTTACTGGCAAATGGCACGGGATGCAAAACTGCCTGTCTCCGATGACTTCGCCAACTTCCACACTGATTACGAGTTTATGGGATTACAGCGAAATTTACGCATTTTGGGCGTCTTTTCCCGGCTTTCAATTCGTGACGGCAAAGATCATTACCTACAACATATTCCCCGTGTCAACGCCTATGTGCGCCAGGTTGCCAACCGCTATCTTGTTTTCAAGCCCCTGCTAAGGCTGCTAGACCGGCTCGACAACATCGAACACAAAGTGGGGTACACATTTTGATTCAGGCCATGATTTTGGCAGCGGGCCGTGGTGAACGCATGCGCCCGCTTACAGATACCCTGCCCAAACCACTGCTATGCGTGGGTGGCAAACCCCTTATTGTGTGGCACATAGAACGTCTGGCCAGTGTTGGCATTACCGATATTGTCATCAACCATGCCTGGCTGGGTCACAAAATAGAAGAAACCCTGGGCAATGGCCAGCAATTTGGCGTTGCCATTGAATACTCTGCCGAATCTCCCAAAGGCCTGGAAACCGCAGGTGGCATTGCCAATGCGCTACCCCTGCTGGGCGAACAGCCTTTTTTGGTCATCAATGGCGATATCTGGTGTGACTGGAACCCCATGCAGGCCGTTACAATTGTTGACCATTTGCATAATGCATCAACACAAGCATGGCTGCTCATGGTAGATAATCCCCCTCATCATCCCGAAGGGGATTTTCATCTGGACAGCCAGGGTTTATTGCACAGCAAAATACCAACCGCGATTAACTACACCTTCGCCGGCATTGGTGTATATCATCCGTCCTTTTTCAGAGGCGTTAACCCAAAACAGTCGCAGCCACTGGCTCCCCTGTTGCGTTTGGCCATGCAAAACCGTCTGGTGGAAGGAAGCCTTCATGCCGGACAATGGATAGATGTTGGCACCCCCGAAAGGTTGGCACTGCTTGACCAGCAGTTACAATGTGACGGCAATGTACTTGCCCCCTTCATTCAACCCCAATGAAATCACTTCATTTCGTAACCAAAGGATAGTTCAGTAATGTTTGGATCTTCAAAAAGAGCCGTTTTCAAACCCTCCGTTTATGAAAGCAGTAGTAGCCGTCGCGGCAAGCGCATGCCTCGCTGGCTCGTGATCCTGTTTACTGGCGTCATTATGGGCGCAGGCGGATTCTGGTTTTTGCAAACCAATTATGGTCCCAAACGTCTTAGCGTTGAAGAGTCCAACAGCCTGACCAACGAGATCAGCGTGCTGACCCAGGAAAAACAACGTCTTCAGGCCGAACTTGAAAAAACCACCCTGGATCTTGATGCCCTGAAAAAAAGCAATTCCGCCCAAGGTAACACCCTGCAAAGCAGCCAGGAGCGCATCCAGCAACTGACGGCTGATCTGGAACTGATCAAAAAAGCGATTCCTGCCGATCCAAGCGGTAACCCGTTAGGTATTCGGGCCGCCGAGTTTGATTCGGCCATGGGCAAACTTGATTACAAATTGCTTATCATGAAAAGCGATGACGCCCAACCCGATTACAAAGCACAACTGGAATTCATTGTTGAAGGCAGATACCGCAACGGCAAAACCGGTTATGCCGAAATACCCCCCACCGACATCAACATTAGCAATTTCCAGCAAGTAGGCGGGAGCCTTGCTTTGCCGCCAACCCTGACCCCAAGAAAAGTCACTATCCGGGTTCGCAGTATTGACGACCAAAAAACCCAGGCCAACCGCACGTTCAATATCAGATAAGCAGACAATTCATTTCAGCCCTTCCCTTTTCCGGGCCGGGCTGATTTCAGGGCATCATTCAATTTCAATTCATTTCCAAAGCTTGCCTAATGACACGTACTTTGGCAAGATATAAGCACTATGGAAAAACAGCTTATCAAAATTCTCGTTGTTGATGACGACCCTGCACTCAGGCAGCTACTGGCCGAGTACCTTAACCGGCACGGTTATGATACCCTGCTAGCCCCGGATGCCACAGACTTGCCTCAGCGAATCACCAAATTCTCACCCGACCTGATCGTGCTTGACCGCATGTTGCCAGGTGGAGACGGCCTGGAAGCCTGTCGTAAGCTGCGTAGCCAGAATGAAGACATTCCCATCATTTTACTGACTGCCCGCGATGAAACCGCCGATCGCATTATTGGTCTTGAGTCGGGGGCAGATGACTATTTGGGCAAACCCTTTGATCCACGGGAATTGCTAGCCCGCATAGAAACCGTATTGCGCCGCAAAAAAGGCCCCTCGGCACTGGTCAAGGAAACGCCCATCAGTTTTGGCCCCTTTACCTTTGACCCGGCACGGCGCCAATTGTTCAAGAATGAAACCGTCGTTAAACTTACCGGTGGTGAAATCAACCTGCTAGAGGCCCTGGTCAAAAATCCGGGCAAACCCCTGTCCCGGGAACGCCTGCTGGCCTTGGCCCGCGATGACGATGAAGGAGAACGCAACGACCGTGCCATCGACATTGCCATCCTGCGTCTGCGCCGAGCCATCGAAGATGACCCCAAAGACCCGCGCTGGATACAAACCGTATGGGGAATCGGCTACCGGTTTTCCCCTGATGCATGAAAAAACTCAAACTGTGGCCCCGCTCCCTGCGCCTGCAAATGATCCTCATGATGCTGGGCACAATCATATTGGTCCAGGTTGGCAGCCTGTCGGTGGGCAATTACCTTAGGGAACGTTATATGGAAGATGTGGTGGTTAATTACCTAACCACCACCATTCGCACCTTAAGGGCGGCCGTCGCCCAGATACCGGCCGAAAACAGGGCCAGCTTCATTGAAGAGGCGTCGCAGAAAAAATGGCGCTTATGGTCACGCCAGCTTCCCAAAGACACCCGTTTTTCACAACCCTTGCGCAGGAATGCCGAAAACCCATTACGCCACGAAAAAATGGCTGATTACCCAACGGGCGATCTACGCAACAACCTGCGCGATATCATCAATCACCTGAATCGTGAACTGAATGACGGCACCCGGGTGGGGCTGTCACGTGGTGAAGAACCACGCATGTACATTTCCCTTCTGCCACAGCTTAACGAGTTTGACAACACAGTGATCCGGGAATGGCTGGTGATTCCCCTTGACCGGATAGAGCCGCCCAATATGCAGGCCATTATGATGGCATGGCTAAGCATTAACCTGTTACTGATTGCCATGGCTGCCGGTTTTGCCTGGCATATCACTCGCCCGCTTACCCGCTTAAGCAGGGCGGCAGACCAACTTGCCCAAGGGCGCCCCGAAAGGGTAACGCCGGCAGGACCTACCGAAACCCGACTGCTGGGTGAACGCTTCAACGCCATGCTTGATGCCCTTGAGGAATCCAAACTGGTCCAACAAACCCTGCTAGCCGGTCTGCCACACGACCTTAAAAGCCCTCTGGCCCGTATGTGGCTAAGGCTGGAAATGACCGATGACCAGTCCCTGAAGGAAGGCATGCGCAACGACGTGCAAGACATGCAGCGCATGATAGACCAGTTCATTGGCTATGTACGTGGTTCAGACCCTGGCACCTACACTTTCAGCAAACTTGAACTCAATACCTGGATCGATGAGCGTGTTTCGTCCTGGGAAGGCGCGGGCAGCCCCGTTTTCCTGAAATCCATGCCAAAACACAAAATTTATATCCACGCCGATGGCCTGGCATTGGGGCGACTTTTAGACAATCTGATTAGCAACGCCCTGAAACATGGCCAGCCCCCGGTTGAAGTTCAGGTGCGCACTGACAAGAAAAAAGTGGTGCTCTCTGTCTGTGATCATGGCGAAGGAATTCCGCTTGAGCGTCGCACCGAAGCCCTGCGGGCATTCTCTCGACTGGATTCGGCCCGCACCAAAACCGGTAGCGTGGGCCTGGGGCTGGCGCTTGCTGACACCATTGCCAAAGCGCATCATGGTTCTCTGGAGCTGGGTAGCGGTGAGTCTGGTGGCTTGCGTGTGGACATCACCCTGCCCTTGGCGGAAAACTAACGCAATTTATCAAAAATATCTCCGTAGACCCAGCCCAAATACACCAACATAACCGGCAGGACAAAAGCCATACCCCATACCAGCATTCGCATGGTGGTGACCGAATCTATACTGTCCCACAGGCTTAGTTCATCATAAACCAGAAACGGGAAATAACTGTAAGCAAAGCCGACTACCGCCAACACAATGACCAGTAGCAGCAAAATAAAAGGCAGGCGACCCAGCCAGTCATTCTTATGCGCATGCCTTAGTAAAATCTCAATCATGACAAACAGGCTTAAGATCAACAACCAACCCGGCAAAACAATACCCAGCGTGTCAAACAGCGCCCATTTATAAAAAATACCGGTATTGCTAAGCCCAAGAGCGGCCATCATGGCAAACAAGCCGGTCGCGCCCAGCCTTGCCGTGCGACGCGCCCATTTAATGGCCATTGCCTGCAGGGAACCCTGTGAGGCACCAACCCGCATCACCAGCCAGAGTGCCCCCAACAGGGCGTACAGGGCCACCACACTCAGGGCAATCAACAAGGCAAACAATTCGTAGCCCGGCTCCTCCTGGAAATTAACCGAGAACTTGCCCAAGACCCAGCCCTGTCCCAGCACCATACACAAAGAGCCGGTAAAAAACAGGGTAGTCCAGAAACGACGCAACCAACCGGTTGAGCGCAAGCGAAACTCATAGGCAATATTACGCAGCAATACCCCAAGGGCAATCGCAATCATGGGCCAATACAAGACACCGAAAATAAAAGCCCAGGCCTTGGGGAAAATGGCCATAAAAAAAACAATACCCAACAGCAACCAAAACTCATTGACATTACGCCATGGCCCCAGCAAGCCCACCATACGATCACGATGCTCACCGGCAAATGGCAATAACAGGGCAACGCCCAGATCAAATCCGTCCAGGATGGCTCCCATCAGCACCAGCAGGAAAAATGCCGCCATACAGGCCAGCGGCATCCAGAATACCGGGTCATAAATACTTAACCCCAACAAATTTGCCAGCTCTGTCATGCTGCTGCCCCCATGGTTTTACGCACCGGTACCACCCCATAGCGGGCAGCCTGGTAAAACATGTGCATGAAACTGGCGGCAATCACCAGATAGACCACCAGATACACCAACGAAGACAGCGCCAATGCCTGGGTACTGATGGGCCGAAAAACTTCCTGCAGGGCAATTTCTCCCTGCACGACAAAGGGCAAATTTCGAAAATAAGACAAAGCCGCCATTAATAAAACCAGCAGCCACCCTGAAAAAGTCATGATCGAACACCATTTTTGCAAAAAAACCGGTGTTTTACCTATTTCACGTTTTTTGACCAGCAGGAAATAACATAAAACCGTCAACACTGACATCATGATACCCAGCAACAGAATTACCCCCCACCACACGTTACGCCAGCCATTGGCTGCGAAAGGTACAAACAGGGCATCCCGGGCAAAAAATCCAGACACGATGAAACCTGCCATGCCATACAAAGCCATGACCAGACCAATCCGAAAACTCAGGTTTTCAGCCTGGCTCAACGGCCGTTGTCGGGCCTGCCAGGCACTGACACCCATCATCATGAAACCCAGACACAGGCTGGAACCCGCAAAAACCAACAGCAGGCGCCAGACAATTTCATGATGAAACACAATCGCCATCCAATCGTACACAACAATATTGCTTTCTGTCTTTATAGTTCCCTGCGGGGTGTTCATCCAGGACTGCAAGGCCAGCATCAGGTAAACAATAGCAGTTACCCCTAACGCCGACATAAAGACCGATGCCGTATGCCACCCCTCTTTCATTTTCCCTTTACGGTAAAGCATGCCGTTAAGGAAAATCAATTTACAGGAAAAGGCCAGCAAAACAGCCAAACAGGCCAATGGCCCGGCCACACCGGCAATTTTCATCAGCAATGCCGGCCATAACGTGCCTACCTGTATCATCAAGGGTATGGTCACGGCCACGCTAACCACCATGGCAAGGGCAAATACCCGTACCCAATAACGGTAAACCCCAATCCAGGCCTCCTGCCCAGTCCGGTGCCAGGCCAGCTTCAGAAAAAGCAGCATCCAGGCCGATGTAAATAACACGGCCACAAACATTGACAAGAATCCTAATGAGCCAAAAAACTGCCATTCGGCAAGCAAAAGCGGGGAAATTTCAAGCATAAGCAACGATTCGCAAACTATTTTGTTTAACTATGATTATTCACCGTGAGTCTAACTCCTGAACGTGGCAGAATGTATGCTATTTCATGATTTATTGATAAATTTCTGTATGACTGATTTCTCAACTGATGTA
>JBBADT010000002.1:0-133019 GCA_041656315.1 Advenella sp. | reverse complement strand
TTACTTTGGCAGATTAAAGGGTTTAAATGGATCACATTAAATTAAAACCAAAAGAAGAAATTGAAAAATCTTTTTTTCATATTCCATTTTGGATCGCGCCAGATAAACATCTGTTTTTGTCCCGTAGTGAGCGTTTCACAAAATTGGCCAAACTGGAGAAATCCGACTGGAAATTGTATTTGCAACTGTTGGCTGGCTTGTCTCGGGTTCAGCATGGTTTGCTGGCTGACGCCGATGCCGTTGTCCCGGAGCTCAAGCGTAATGAGACGGCTTGCCTGCTAAATGTTCACAATACCCCGATTCCGTCCTGTTTTACGCCCATGTTGCATGCCTTATACGAGCGTATCAAGGTGGAATTGTCTGATCATATGGAACAAACCTGGCAACGCCTGCTGGCTATGCCGGTGTCCGAGCAGGAAGCGCTGGCCCGGCGCCTGCTGCAACATGAAGCCAATCTAACGGATCAGGAATACAGTATTTGGGTGCATGCCGTTTTGCAAGTGATCTGGAGTTACTGGGCAATGCAATTGCAGGAAACCGATGTACCTTCACGTGATGAGCGTGTACAGTGCCCCTGCTGTGGCAGTGATGCGGTTGCCAGTATTATTTTGAAAAGCGGTGAGCAGGAAAACCTGCGTTACCTGCATTGCAATTTATGCAACAGTCGCTGGAATGCCTTAAGGGCAAAGTGTACTTTCTGTGGCAATACGAAAGACATGACCTTGCAGTCGGTTGAGGGTGTCACCGAAGGCGCTTTGCATGGTGCCAGCGGTGAAACCTGTGATGTTTGCCAGGGATACCGTAAAATGTTCAGCCTGAGCAAAGAGCAGCATGCCGATCCGGTTGCCGATGATTTGGGGTCGTTGGCTCTGGATATGATGCTGGGTGAAAAAGGTTATTCCCGGGGTGGCGCCAATCCTTTCCTGATAATGGAAAAAGAAGTGCCGCATTAATCTTGCCCGAGGCTGGTGCGGGTGCTTGCCGTACCAGACGGTGTGATAAAGCACCGTGATTCATATCGTTTGCTTGCCCGGTAACGGTTGTGTTATCGGGCTTTTTTGTGGAAATGGGGTAGGCTTAAAACGAGTGTGATAATGGATAAACATCAAGCCATTGACCGCGTTCGACATTGGTGTGTCCGGGGATCTCGATTAAGGCATCAGCATTGACACAGCCGGAGAGCATATGTGAGTCCTGACCTTTGACGGGGGCTACCCAGATACCGGTTTCTGTCATGGTAAGCACGCCACGCAAGAAATCGCGGCGACCCTGCTTATTGTTTGGAATTGAGAAATCAGCCTGGGCTTTCCATTTTTTGGGTCGGGCTTTGTCAAGTGAAAGGCCCGCCAGATATTTAATCGCGGGAAGCGTCATGAGCAGGGAGGTGGCATAACTGGCCACCGGGTTGCCGGGTAACAGGAATACCTTGCAGCGATTGTTGATATTGCCCCAGGCAAAGGGTTTGCCGGGTTTGATGGCCAGTTTCCAGTGTTCAAGTGTGCCCAGTTCGTTCAGTACCTGTTTGACATAATCTTTGTCACCCACCGATGCGCCACCCGAGCAGATGATAATATCCGAGTTGCCGGCAGCCTGCTGCAAGGCCTCTTTGATGGTGTCGTAGTCATCAGGTAAAACACCACCATTAACGATATTCAGGTAGGCATAATGCTTAAACCAGCTAAGCAGCATGGGGCGGTTTGAATCATAAATTTTACCGGGCGCCAGCGGTTCAGTAAGGGCCAGCAGCTCGTCGCCGGTAGAGAACAGGGTAAGGGTGAGTGGCTTGAAGCAGCAGACACTGGCATAGCCCTGGCTGGCCAACAACCCGATGGCCGCTGGTGAAATAATGGCATGGGATGGAACCAGTACATCCCCTTTTTTCAACTCTTCCCCCTGGCGACGGATATTGGCGCCGGGTTTCAGTGCTTGCTCAACCGACACGCTGCTGCCGGTAACGGTCGTGTTTTCTTGTGGAACCACGCTGTCGGTATTGGCCGGTATGCCTGCCCCGGTAAAAATGCGTACGGCCTGTCCGGGCTCAAGGCTGGTTGCGGTAACGTCATCACCAGCGGCAACCACACCAATAATTTCCCATTCGGTCCGGCTCAGGTCGCAAACTGCGTAGCCGTCCATGGCACTGTTGTCAAACATGGGGGCGTCATAATTAACCGTTAATGCTTCAGCCAGGATATAGCCTTCAGCCTCTTCCAGAGGACGGTCTTCTGTTTGGTGGGTTGTTTGGGTTTTTGAAAGCAGTTCTTCAAGAGCTTCGTAGTAATCACGCATTATGCATTGCCTTGTAATGAATCCCAGAGCTTGAGTGATTCTGGATTATTAAAATTGATGAAAAAATCTTCCTGCTCAAAATTGACCAGGGTATGGGCGTTGTCCAACACAAAGGAGCGTAGGCGTAATTTGTCCACATTATGGTCAAGCCGCCGTTTCAGGTCGGGTAGCAGTGAACGCCTGAATTGGATAACACTGGGGTGCTGGTTGCTACCACTGATTGCCATGGCAATATCGGTATTGGTTTGCAGCAGGGCGTTATGCAGACGCTCGGTTAGGGTGGCGGGCAGGAAAGGAGTATCACAAGGAACGACCTGAATGAATTCAATGTTTTCAGGCAACTGCATGCTGGCGCTGTAAATGCCGCCCAGCGGACCCAGCTCTGTGTATTGGGGCAGGTCCTGGATGACAGGGTGTCGATAAGAAGCATATTTATCCAGATTGCGGTTTGCACTAATGACAATGCAATCCAGTGTTCTTTGCAAAAGCGCCAGCGGGTATTCAACCAGCGGTTTATGCTTGAACAGAACCATTCCTTTGTCTTGGTGGTTCATTCTGCTGCCAAGGCCACCGGCAAGAATAAGCCCGGCTGTATTTGATCTCATGCCTGATTCCATTGTTGTGTGTGATCCAGATCGGATTTTTTCATCTCAACCCAATGGGCGTCTCCATTGGCAAAGCATTCTTTTTTCCAGAAAGGGGCTTCTGTTTTCAGGTAATCCATAATGAACTCATTGGCCTGGTAGGCGTCTTTGCGATGTTCGCTGGCGGTCAAGACCAGAACAATTTTTTCACCGGTTTTGATTTCGCCAATACGGTGAATGACTTTTACGTACTGTAAAGGCCATTTCTGCTGCGCCATCAGAATGATTTTTTCAATTTCCTGTTCGGTGACTCCCGGAAAGTGCTCCAGATATAAATGGCTTAGCAATTTCGCATGGTCTTTGCCTCGAACCTTCCCGACAAAACTGACAATAGCCCCGCAATTTTTTGAGGATTGTTCAGCCAGTTGTTCTTCGGTATCAAGGTTGAAATTGGTGGTTTGTATGCTGATGAAATGCATGGCTTAGCCTCCGGTAACCGGAGGAAGCAGGGCGACTTCAGCGTTTTCCGGAATGTAGGCATTTTGATGGGCAATGCTATTATTGATGGCAATTTTGTATACGTTTTCGGGTGCCAGGGTTTCGTGCCATAGTTTGTTGCGGCTGCGTAATAACTGAATCAGTTCATCGCGGGTGCCGCCAGGCCACTCAATGGTTTCTTCGGCAATGGATAATTGTTCTTTTAGTTTTGCCATATAGATGATTTTTAACATAAGGTGAAATGCCATGGTTATGATGGTAGACGGGTCATTATAACCAAAGTTGGTGGGTCTGCCGCATTCACGCTTTGCAGGTTTGTGGGTGAGTTTTGCGTGGAAAATATTGAATTTTCATGTTTGTTGTAAATTTGTCATGATTTTCGTTTGTTTTATCGATATTTTCAATAAAGGCTTGCCAGCCTTAAAAAGGGTATATATAATTTAATTCTTCAGTTAAGCAATGGGTGCTTAGCTCAGTTGGTAGAGCGGCGCCCTTACAAGGCGTAGGTCACAGGTTCGACCCCTGTAGCACCCACCATTGCTAAATTGGCAAATCAGGCACTTGCATCGGCAAGTGCTTTTTTTATGCCTGTTTAAATTGCCCTTTTCTGTAAAAAGAGGCGGTTTAATAGGTTTCAAAAACAGGTTTCAAAAACAGGTTTCAAAATCCTGCTGGTGCTTTCCGGTTGAAAAATTTAACCGGAAAGCGGTTGTTGCGTTATGAGTGGTCAAACCAGCTTTTGAATAACTGGATTACTTCAGGGTTGCCCGATTGGGTCTGGCTGGGATCAAGCTCCAGGATGGCATCCTGATCAACCGGAAAGTATTCGTTGGCAATACGGGTGGCCGACTCATAAATGGGTTCCAGTTCAAAGCCTGGCTTGGCAATAGCATCCAGAAAAGTTTCAAGTGCATATCTGCCCTTTTCATTTAACTTGTACATATTGTTCTCCTGTAAAGCAGAATGTATTGATTGCAAGAGGCTAATTACTGCTAGCAACTGACATCTTATAGTGCTTGTGCGGCAAATCATAACAAGTGCAAGAGGTCATGTTGCAACAGTTGTTTGGCCTGTTTTGACACTTCTGGTGTATGTCACGTTGATGTCGCAAAGGCATATCATAATTCTATTGTTTTCTACAGGAGGGAGCAATGAGAATATTTGCCGAGCGTGTTTATAGCTGGTTAGCCTTTTGTGTCAATGTGATTGGTGTATGTGCGGTTGATGTGGTCAATTCCGATGTGTCGGCACAAGACGAGTAATTGATTGGGGAAAATATCCCCGGTACCGGTTTTAAGGTTTTGCCATAAGCGGTTGCCAATGAGAAAAGCTATAAGGCAATGGCTTCGGTATTTTCGTTTTTTTCTTCAAGCACCAGCATGATGCTTTGGTTTGACTTAAGCAAGCGACAATAATTCTTGATTGCTTCAATATTAAAAATAAAACCAATTGCTGATGAGCGCCCGGCGGTTAGGGTAGCAAGTTAGGCTAAATTCCCTAATCTGATTTTTTCTTAAGCTAAAATGCTACTGCGGTCATTGGTGATCGTCAACGCAAATATAAAAAATTACGATTGTTACATGAAATTCATTCATACCTCTGACTGGCATCTTGGCCGTCAGTTTGCCAGCCGTTTACTGATTGAAGACCAGGAGTATGTGCTGGACCAGATTATTAACTACCTTGAACAGCATCAGGTGCAGGCCTTGCTGATTAGCGGAGACATCTATGACCGTTCGGTACCACCGGTGTCGGCGGTTGCCTTGCTGGACAAGACTTTAGACCGGATAGGGCACTTGAATATTCCGGTTATCATGATTCCGGGCAATCACGACAGTGCGCAGCGTTTGGGGTTTGCCGCCCAACAGTTAAGTGCTTCGGGCGTGCATATCATTGCTGATTTTGAACAGATGCTCAGGCCGGTTGTTATTGATGCCAAGGGTGAACGGGTTGCGTTTTATGGCATGCCCTTTAATGATCCTGAGTTGGTGCGCAACCATTTTCAGGAGCCGGTCAATTCCTATGAGGCGGCGCATTGCCTGCTGACAGAAAAAATCAGGCAGGTAATGGATATGCAAAGCGTCAATGTGTTGCTGGCGCACTGCTTTCTTGAAGGGGCTGTTAACTCTGAGTCTGAACGGCCTTTATCAATTGGTGGGTCTGACGTGGTTCCACATACGGTTTTTGAGGGCTTTGATTATGTCGCGCTAGGCCATTTGCATGCACCGCAATACAAGGGGGCTGAACATATCCGTTATTCAGGCTCTATATTAAAATACAGTTTTTCAGAGCAGTTTCACAAAAAGGGCGTTACCTTGGTAGAGTTGGATGCTGAAGGTCGGGCAAGTATTCAGAACTTGCCTCTGAAGCCCCTGCGCGATGTCAGGACTCTGGAAGGTACATTGACCGGGATTGTTGAAATGGGCAGGCAAGATCCCAATGCACATGATTATGTCCTGGTAAAGCTTACTGACACTCATGCCGTGCTGGATCCAATGGGCAAGATTCGCGAGGTCTACCCCAATGTATTACAGCTGGAAAAGCCTGGGTTGTATCGTGCCGAGGGTGAAGTGGTGGCACCGGGGCAAGCCCTGAAGCGTGATGAATACGATCTGTTTTGTGATTTTTTTGAACAGGTGGCCGGACAGGCGCTTAGTGAGCCGCAGAAGCAGGCGGTTAAAGAGGTGATTCTTGAGGTTCGTAAAGAGGAGCAGGCATGAAACCCATTTATTTGAGCATGCAGGCTTTTGGTCCTTTTGCGGCAAAAGAAGAAGTTGATTTTACCCGCCTGGGCGAAAACCCCTTGTTTCTGATTAATGGACCAACCGGTGCGGGTAAAAGCACCTTGCTGGACGCCATCTGTTTTGCCCTGTATGGCCAGGCGGCCGATGATGACCGTGAGCCGGCTGCCTTGCGCTCGGATATGGCGGCCCCCCAATTGTTAACTGAAGTTGAATTCTTGTTTGCATTGGGTGAAAAACAATATCGTATTGCCAGAATGCCGGCCCAGAACAAGCCCAAGCAGCGGGGCGAGGGCTTTACCACGCAGGCGACTGAGGCAAAATTGTGGGAAATACAGGCGGACGCCAATGAGGTCTTGCTGATCCCTAAAAAGGCGAGCGAGGTAACGGATAGGATGGTTGAGCTGACCGGGCTTACCGCAGAGCAGTTCAGGCAGGTTATGGTCTTGCCGCAGGGCAAGTTCAGGGAGTTGTTATTGGCCAATTCCCAACAAAGGGAAAGCATTTTCAGCCAGCTGTTTCAAACCTCCATTTATCGAAAAATAGAAGAAAAACTCAAGCAGCGGGCAGCGGATATTGAAGAAAGCAAAAAAAAGCATGACCAGAAAATTGCCGGTTTGCTGGAATCGGCCGATTGCAGCTCGGAAGCGGCCCTGAAAGAAAGAACCAGTCAACTTGCGCCGCTTGTTGAGGAACTTAAAACGCAAAAAGACCTCGCCTTTGAGCAATTCCTGCTGTTTGAAAAAGAGCGTTCCGGCGCAACGGCTTTGCAGGAATTGTTCAGGCAGAAAGAAAGTTGCCAAAATGCACTGGCCACACTTGAGCAAGCGCGCGGGCAATTGCGGCAAACCGAGCATAAGCTTGCGCGTTCCAGCCAGGCCGCTTTGCTGGTGCCGTTTATTCAGGCGCGCGAAGAGGCGGAAAAACACTGCGAAAGTCTGCGGCAGGAATTGCAGGCGCTGGCGCTGAAAATGGCCAGTGCCGGGAAAAAGCTTGAAGAAACCCGCGAGCAGTTTGAACTGGCCACAACCAAGTACCAGCAAAAAGATGACTTGAATGTTCAAATCCATGAGCTTGAGCGTTACCGTGAAAAAATGGTCTTGCTTCAGCAAAAGCAAGTGGAGCATGAGCGTCTGCAGGCAGTATTGCGTCAAATAAACCAGTCGCATGATGAGCAGTTGCTTACCCGGCAGCAGAAGCAGCAACAACTGGAGCAAACCAGGGAAAAAATTGTCGGGTTGCAAACTTTTGTTGAGAGCCTGTCTGATGCTGTGCAGCAACTGGATCAGGCTGAACATGCCCTGCAATTAAAAAAACAGTATGATGCCTTGCTGGATAAAAGCCGGGCTTTGAAAGAGCGTGCGCGGGCTGACACCGCCTCTGTGGAGAAAACGCGGCAAATTTGGCAGGAGCTGCACGAAGAAGATACCCGGCTGCAAATCCAGTGGCACCGGGAACAGGCGGCACAGTTGGCCAGCCGTTTGCGGTTGAATGAACCTTGTCCGGTTTGTGGTAGCACTACGCATCCGCAACCGGCACAGACACAACAGGCGTTACTGGACAAGGAAGATCTTGAGCGGTCTGCGCAAAGGCTTGAAAATGCGCGTCAGCAGCTGCAAAACATGGAAAATGCCTTGGTTCAGGTTCGTACCTTGCAAGAGGCGCTGGCGGTGCAAATCAATGAGCAAATGCAGACGCTGGGTGACAGTGCCAGCGTACCCGCCAGTACTTTGCAGGACGTGTGTGAGCAGGCCCGCAAACGGGTTAACCAGTGCAGGCAGGCCAGGCAGTCGCAGTCTTTGTTGCAAGAGCAGCTGGCTGTTTTTGAAAAGGAACTGTCGCAGCTGGACGAAACTTTGCAGCATACCCGGGAAAAGCAGCAGACCATCAGGCTTTCCCTGGCCTCTCTTGAAAATGAGCTCAAGCTTCGGTTGGCCGAATTGCCAGAGCCGTTTCGTGATGCCACCGTGCTGGAGCAAACGCTGGCCGCTTCCAGGCAGCGTCTGGCTTTACTGCAAAATGAATATGAAATGTCCCGGCAGGCGTTTGACCAAGCCAAGCAGGACAGTGTTCAGCTGCAGGAACGCAAGGCTGGCCTGGAAAGCCGGCAGGAACAGGCAATCGTTGCCTTGCAACAGACGCGGCAGGCCTGTCAGGACCAGCTTGAGCAGCATGCCTTTGACAGTGAGCAGGCATGCAGGCAGACAGTGCTGGACGAGCATGAAAGGCAGGCGCTTGAGCAGTATGTAAAGCGGTTTAACCGTCAACAGTATGAGCTTGAAGGACAGTATAAGAATATTTGTGAGCAGCTTGAGGGTAAAACTCCGCCTGATTTGACGCAAATGGAAAGCCGGCATGAGCAGATGAAGCAGTTGCGTGATCAGGCCCAGCATGCCTGGCAGCAGCATACCGAAAAATTGCATCAACTGGAATCGGTGGTTGTAAAAATTGATCGCATGCATGAACAAAATGCCGGGTTGGAGCGGGAGTATGCCATTTATGGCACGCTCAGCCATATTGCTAATGGGCGCGGAGACAGCCGGATCAGCCTGCAGCGGTTTGTGCTAAGCGTTTTGCTTGATGATGTCCTGGCCGATGCCACGGTGCGCCTGCGTCTCATGAGCAAGGGGCGTTATCAATTGATCCGGAAAGAGGATCGGGCCAAGGGTAATAGCAGGTCGGGGCTGGACCTGGAGGTCATGGACGAATACACGGGTATTGCCCGGCCAGTTGCCACCTTGTCGGGGGGCGAGTCTTTCATGGCGGCGCTATCGCTGGCGCTGGGCTTGTCGGATGTGGTTCAGGCCTATGCAGGCGGTATCAGGCTTGATACCCTGTTTATTGATGAAGGATTTGGTAGCCTTGATATGGACTCTCTGGATCTGGCTATTCGAACTTTGCTGGATTTGCAGGCCAGTGGTCGAACCATTGGTATTATTTCCCATGTCACTGAACTGAAAGAGCAAATGGCTTTGCGAATTGATGTACTGCCTTCGGAAAGGGGTAGCAGCATTAAGGTGCAAGGCGTTCAATAAGTTTTTTCCCGGCATAAGCCGCGTTTATATCAGGGTATCAGGGCGGGTTGTCGAGACTCATGGCGTAAGAGCCATATTTTGCGTTCAAGGCCGCCACCATAGCCTATCATGCTGCCGTTTTTTCCAATAACCCTGTGACAGGGGATGACAATTGAAATGGGGTTGGCACCGTTGGCCAGTCCAACGGCTCGTGAAGCTTTCGGATTACCGACTTTGGCGGCCAATTCACCATAGCTCATGGTTTGGCTATACGGAATGTCTTGCAGGGCCTGCCAGACGGCACGCTGGAACCCGGTTCCGCCGGTTGCGACCGGGATGTTATTCAGTGCGTCAAAATTGCCATTGAAATAGTCTTGCAGGTTTTTTTCGTATGGACAAAGAGTGTGTGCAGAAATGATTTGCGTTTGACCGTATTGACGTTGCAATAAATTGTGCATGCGTTCGGCATAATCGGCAAAATCAAGGACTCTGAGGTTTTGCCTGTCATCGGTCATTAGAATGATTTCTCCCAGCGGAGAGGCCATTCTGGACATATAGAGTTTCAGCATATTTTGACCTAAGATTAAATTTTGCACAAATTGAGATACCATTTGGTATTTTAAAGCGATTAATTCAATAAGAAAGCCTAAAATGAGAATATTGGTAATTGAAGATGACAGTATCCTTGGCTCTGCACTGCAGGAGTTCCTCAGGGCGCAGGGGTATGCGGTAGACTGGGTAAATAATGGTGGTCTGGCGCTGGGAGCAGTATCGGCACAAGCTTATGATTTATTGGTGTTAGACTTGAATTTGCCGGATATGAGCGGGCTGGATGTCCTGAGGCAGTTAAGGGCGCAGGGGCAGCAAGCTCCTACGTTAATTTTAACTGCCCGCGATGGGGTGGAAGACCGTGTGGCGGGCCTGGACGCAGGCGCTGATGACTATGTGACTAAACCCTTCGAGTTGGCGGAGCTTGCTGCCCGCGTTCGAGCGTTTGCCCGCAGGCAGGCGGGTCAGCCCAGCCCGATCCTTGAGGTTGGCCCCCTTGTATTTGATATGGTGGGTAGGGAGGTAAGGGCGAATGGCGAACGCTTGAATTTATCGGTTCGCGAGCTCTCGGTGCTGGAAATGCTTATGGTTAGGGCGGGCAGGGTGGTAACCAAACGCCAGATCGTAAATTCGCTGTCAGCCTGGGATGCCGATTTCAGCGAGAATGCCGTTGAAGTGTATGTGTACCGTTTACGCAAGCGGATTGAAGGGCTGGGGATTTGCATCCAGACGGTGCGCGGTTTTGGCTATCTGCTTGAGATTGATGTTGAGGCCTGATCGTTGCTGTTGGCGGGCCATGGACGGTGGCTTGTAGTGCTTTGTTTTGCGAAAGGTTATCCATGCATAAGCTCAATTCCCTGAAATTGTTGAAAAAAAACACCCGGCTTTTGTCAAAAGGCTCCCTTTCGCGATACCTGATTATTCGCTTGATGCCTGCTTTGCTGGTTTTGTTCATGCTGGATTTTAGCGTGACCTGGTTTATTACCCACGAGTTTTCGGTTGTCTACTGGGATTTGCAGGATATTCTTCTGTTGATCCTGGCCGGTCAGGTCATACTGGTTATTTTGTTTGCCTGGCTGGTGGTGTACGGGATTCGCTCGGGACTGCGTTCGGTGAATCTTATTTCTACCCAAATTGCCCAGCGTAATGAAGAGGATCTGCAGGCCATTGACATGACTAATGTGCCTACCGAGCTTGCTCCGCTGGTGTCGCGGATAAATGAATTGTTCCGAAGGCTGGATGAATCCATGGCTGCGCAAAGGCGCTTCATTGGTCATGCCGCGCATCAGTTAAGAACGCCTTTGGCTGGTTTGCGGCTTGAGTCCGAGCTCATGCTGGCGCAGCCTTTGCCCGAAGATGTCAGGAAAAGGGCGGAAAGGATTAAATCCATCAGTAACCGGATGATTCATTTGGGGCAACAGTTGCTGGTGCTGGCTCGTGCCGACCCTGGCATACGGCCACAAAACAGCTTTTCCCGGATAGATTTGTGTGAGTGGGTGCAAACCAGCGGTTCTGAATGGGTACCCAAAACCCGTCAGCAACATATTGATCTCTTGCTAGAGGCGCCTGCTTGCGCTGTGTGGATTGATGGTGACCCGCTATTGCTGGAAGAGTTGCTGGGCAACTTGATTGATAATGCCTTGAAATATGCCAAAGGCGCAAAACACATTGTGCTCACAGTGGGCCAGAATCCGCCCTCCCTGTCGGTGGAAGATGATGGTTGTGGCATAGAACCGGAAGACCGGCAGCATGTTTTTGAAGCGTTTTATCGTGCTTCAGGGGTTGGGGTCAGTGGTTCTGGCCTTGGGCTTCAGGTGGTGCAGGAAATTGCCCGGGCCCATGGGGCCGGGTGGAGCCTGGTCAGCAAGCCGGTCATAAAGGGTACTCGTATTACGGTTGTTTTTCCAGGCCCCAGGATTGGGACACAATTAAGCCGTCAAGAGAAAAAAAATGCAAAAAAACAATAAAACCACCAAACCGGTCGGTCCTGGGGCAACTTTGCTGCTGGGCGCCCTGGGGGTTGTTTACGGGGACATTGGCACCAGTCCTTTATATACGCTAAAGGCCAGTCTTTCAGTCTATGGTGGACAGGTTGATCATCAGGATGTGATTGGAGTCTTGTCCATACTTTTCTGGCTGCTTATCCTGGTGGTCTCGATTAAATATGTTTTGTTCATGTTGCGGGCTGACAATAAAGGCGAGGGCGGTATTCTGGCACTGATGGAGCTGGCGATTCGTGGTGCGCGTGGACGTCATCGATTATGGCTGATTGTAATGGGTATTTTTGGGGCTTGCCTGTTTTATGGTGATAGCATTATCACACCAGCCATTTCAGTATTGTCGGCCCTGGAAGGAATTGGTGTGGTTTCGCATGCGCTGGATAAGTGGGTTGTGCCCTTATCGGTGATTGTTATTATTGGCCTGTTTTGGATCCAGTCACGGGGAACCGGAGCAATGGGGAGGCTATTTGGCCCGGTCATGTTACTGTGGTTTTTTTCACTTGCTGTGTTTGGTATCTGGAATATTATTCGTTATCCAGGCGTTTTACAGGCCCTTAATCCTTTGTTTGCGCTGGCCTATGTCATTCGGGATCCGCTACACAGTTTTCTGCTGTTGGGCTACGTGGTGCTGGCATTAACGGGCGCAGAGGCGCTTTATGCCGATATGGGACATTTTGGTCGTCCTGCGATCAAGCGGGTCTGGTTCTGGCTTGTGCTGCCGGCCTTGTTGCTTTGTTATTTTGGGCAGGGGGCAGCGGTGTTAATGGATCCTGCTGTGCTTGCCAATCCCTTTTATTTATCCTTGCCCTCATTTGCTTTGTGGCCCATGTTGGTATTGGCGACATTGGCAACGGTTATTGCCTCACAAGCGGTTATTTCAGGTGCTTTTTCGGTGACGAGGCAGGCCGTTCAGCTTGGGTTCTGGCCGCATATGGAAATTTCTCACACTTCGGACAAGGAAAAAGGGCAAATTTATTTGCATACGGTCAATAGACTGCTGCTGATGGCTGTCTTGTTTCTTGTGCTGGTGTTTCAATCCTCTGAGCATCTGGCTCATGCCTATGGATTTGCCGTGACCGGTACCATGTTAATGACTTCCATACTGGCTTTTAGGGTATTGCCCCAAAGATTCAAGGGAATCTTGCATATTCTGGTGTTTTTGATGGTGTTTGTGTTCCTGCTTATCGATATCCTGTTGTTTTCCGCCAATGCCCTGAAAATTGCCGAAGGAGGATGGATACCCCTGGTAGTGGGGCTGGTGTTGTTTACCATGATGATGACCTGGTACAAGGGAAGGGCCTATTTATCTGCAATGCAAATGAAAAATCAGCAAGCGCTTGAGCCTTTCCTGCAACTCTTGATGCAAGATCAGATAACCCGGGTACCTGGCACTGCTGTGTTCATGTCTGCCCATGAAGGTCGGGTTCCATCCGCTTTGTTGCATAATTTGAAACATAACAAGGTATTGCAACGGCAGCTGGTCTTCCTGACGGTGAAAGGCAAGGATGAGCCCTATGTGACTGAAAACAAACGCTATGTATTTGACAGTATTGCTAATAATGCATGGCAGCTAGTATTGTTTTATGGTTTCAAGGAAGATCCCAACGTGCCCGAGGTGCTTGGGCGGATTGCCATTAAGCATCCGGAAATAGACCTTTCCGAAATGCAGACATCCTATTTTGTATCCCGCCAGTCAATTGTGCTTTCCCGCAAGGGGGCTTTGCATACCGAATGGTTAAAAAGCCTGTTTGTGCTGATGTCTAAAAATGCGATGCGTAGCACCCGATATTATAAAATCCCGCCCAACCGGGTTATTGAAATGGGGATGCAGATAGAATTGTAGTGGAAAAAATTACGCTTGCTTCGATAAACGGGCAAGCGTAATTGACGTTCGGGCATTATGGCAATAATACCCGCCTTCAGATTGGCGCACTAAGCAGGAAGTACGAATATCAGGGTTTGATAAGTACTGCCTGTTTGGATCTGGGCAGTACTATCCCCGAGTGGTGTATCAGTCTTCTTTGTTATGGCCAATGAAGGGGGTGACTTCGCCTTCTTTATTGGTACTAAGCAGGCCAATATTGCTGTAAATATGGAGCTTGTCGCGGGTGTCACGGATATCCATGTTGCGCATGGTTAACTGACCAATCCTGTCCAGCGGAGTGAATGAATCTTCGCCTTCTTTTTCCATGGTCAGGCGTTCTGGATGGTAAGTCAGGTTGGGGCTGGTCATGTCTAACAGGGAGTAGTCGTTGCCACGGCGCAGTTCAAGGGCGACTTCACCGGTAATGGCACTGGCCACCCAGCGCTGGGTAGTGTCACGCAACATCATGGATTGTGTGTCAAACCAGCGGCCTTCATAAAGCAGGCGGCCCAGGCGACGGCCATTGGTGCGGTATTGTTCAATCGTGCCTTCGTTGTGAATGCCGCTTAGCAGTCGCTCGTAGGCAATATGCAGCAGGGCCATTCCCGGGGCTTCATAAATGCCGCGGCTTTTGGCTTCGATAATACGGTTTTCAATTTGATCGGACATGCCCAAGCCATGGCGTCCACCGACTTCATTGGCGTAATAGAAAAGATCTACAATATTATCGAACTCTTTGCCATTGATAGCTACAGGACGGCCGGCTTCAAAGCGAATGGTTACTTCTTCTGCGGCAACCTTGACATCATCCTTCCAGAAAGCAACGCCCATAATCGGTTCGACAATCCGAATGCCTTTGTTCAGGAATTCCAGGTCTTTGGCTTCATGGGTAGCGCCAAGAATGTTGGAGTCGGTGGAATAAGCTTTTTCGACGTTCATTTTGTAGCTGAAGCCGTTGGCATTCAGGTACTCGGACATTTCCTTGCGTCCGCCCAGTTCGTCGATGAAGTTCTGGTCTAGCCAGGGTTTGTAAATTTGCAGGTTTGGATTTGCCAACAGGCCGTAGCGATAGAAACGTTCGATATCGTTACCCTTGTAGGTACTGCCATCACCCCAGATGTTGACGTTGTCTTCACGCATGGCGGTAACCAGCATGGTGCCAGTAACAGCACGACCCAGTGGGGTGGTGTTGAAGTAAGTGGCGCCAGCGGTTGTGATGTGGAAAGCGCCGCATTGGATGGCGGCAATGCCTTCTTCAACCAACTGTTTACGGCAATCAATCAGGCGGGCTTTTTCAGCGCCATATTCCAGTGCTTTGCGGGGAATATCGTCGTAGTTGTCTTCATCGGGTTGACCCAGATTGGCGGTGTAGGCGCAGGGAAATGCACCTTTTGCTTTCATCCAGTGAACGGCAACGCTGGTATCCAAACCGCCGGAAAACGCAATACCCACACGCTGCCCGATAGGCAGGTGTTGCAAAATTGTACTCATATTATTTAGTGCTCCAATAAAGATGCAAAATTTTAACCCATTTGTTTGTTGTTTACTTACTGTTTGGGATCTTTACCCAGTAACAGGAACTCCATCAAGGCTTTTTGGGCATGCAGGCGGTTTTCCGCTTCATCCCAAACTACGCTTTGAGGGCCATCAATGACCTCGGCGGTCACTTCCTCGCCACGGTGGGCGGGCAGGCAGTGCATGAAAATGGCATCTTCAGCGGCGACTTTCATCATGTCATCGTCTACGCACCAATCGGCAAAGGCAATGCGGCGTTTTTCGTTTTCATCTTCAAAGCCCATGCTGGTCCAGACATCGGTGGTGATAAGATGGGCACCTTTGCAGGCTTCGACGGGATCATCAAATTCCTTAAGGGTGTTTTCACTTATGTTGCCAAGGCGTTTGTGATCTAGCTGATAGCCTTTGGGGGCGGATACGTGCAGGGTGAAGTTAAGCATTTTGGCAGCCTGGATCCAGGTATAGGCCATATTGTTGGCATCGCCTATCCAGGCAACGGTTTTGCCTTCGATGGGGCCACGGTGCTCGAAGAAGGTAAGTAAATCGGCCAGGATTTGGCAAGGATGGAATTCATTGGTAAGGCCATTGATGACAGGAACCCGGGAGTGGGCGGCAAAGCGTTCAAGCCGCGTTTGCTCGAAGGTCCGGATCATTACGATATCCACCATGCGGGAGATGACTCTGGCGGTGTCTTCAATGGGTTCGGAGCGTCCGAGTTGCGAATCACCCGAGGTAAGGTTGATGACAGAGCCGCCAAGTTGATACATGCCTGCTTCAAAAGAGACGCGGGTACGGGTACTGGCTTTTTCAAATACCATGGCAAGCGTCCGGTCATGCAGGGGCATATGAGGTTCATAGCGCTTGAATTTTTCTTTAATAAGCAGTGCGCGCTTGAGAACGTACAGGATTTCTTCTGAAGTGAAATCCTGGAATTGCAAAAAGTGCCGCATGGGGCCGGTGATATGAGAGCTTGTCATGGGTACAAAGTGAGAAAGAAAATTGAATATGGTTTAAAATAGAACAAAAGGTGTATTTGTATAATTCTTTATCATATACAATTCTGCGTTTAGTATGTCCATCTTCCTGTATTTGTTTTTAAAAAAATACGGGGTTCTCGTAAAGTCTGATTAAGTGCAACAACTAATTATTCATGGTGTAACACAGCAAGGCCATCGATTTCGTCCCAGTGACTGGGCCGAACGTTTGGCCGGTGTAATGTCACAATTTCGTCCTGCCGGGTTTACGGGCAGCCACCTAACTTATTCACCTTATGTCGTGCCTAATATTCTTAATGGTGTCAAATGTGTGATTGTAGATACTCGCTTGCGCGAACTGGAACCCAAGGCCTGGAAATTTGTCGTTGACTTTGCAAGCGACAATAACCTGACCACTTCAATGAATAAAATTGAAGGAATTGAGTCCGAACAAAATAAAAGGACGCAGTAGCGTCCTTTTATTTTTGCTGAAAAACTCGACAGCTTGTAAAAGCTGTCAGAGTGAAGCAAACTTAAGCGATTGCTTTAATGGCAGCTGCCAAACGGCTTTTTTGACGCGCTGCTTTGTTTTTGTGGATGATGTTTTTATCAGCCACGCGATCGATGACGCTGGTTGCCTTGACAAAAACTTCGTTTGCCAGCGCTTGGTCGCCAGATTCAATAGCTTTGCGAACGTGCTTGATGTTTGTGCGCAGCAAAGAACGCAGGCTAGAGTTGTGTTTGTTGCGTGCTACAGATTGACGTGCACGTTTACGAGCTTGGGCAGTATTGGCCATATCAGATTCTTCTATTAAGTTAATTCAGCAAAGTTCGTTATTTTATCATAAACTTCACTTTTTGCAAGATTTCTTTTTAAATACACTAATTTACGTGAGGTCTGCCATCATTGCGTTTGCCTGGAACAACATTTGATGTTATTTGCGGCGGGTGAAATCATGCTTTCTGAAGCCACAGGCCAGCAGTGCACCAAAATAAACAAGACCGCATCCAACCAGAACCAGTACAAGTGTAATAAGTCTTGAAACGGGAAATATAAAAGCAGACTCGCCAATAATACCAGAAATAAAGCCGCCAATCGCATGTATAAGCGTATTTGGGCTGGCTTCTGTCCAATTGATATATTGCTGGATGAACAAGAGCCAGCCTGTCATGCATAACAAGGCAGGTGCCAGGCGAATGAAAAATACAGGCCACTTGCCTTGGGGGATATAGATTTTTTTTCTGCGCAGGCCAATGTAAAGGCAAAGGGCATTAAGGGTGGCGCCCAGGCCTATGGACAGGGCAAGCCCTGCATGGTCCAGTAACGGCACAAAAATAAGGTTTAATAGTTGGGTGCTGATTAAGACAAAGATGGCAATTTTGACCGGCGTACGTATATCCTGTTTGGCATAAAAGCCCGGAGCCAGAATCTTGACGCTTAGTATGCCAATCAGTCCAACCGCATAGGCCATGACTGCACTACGGGTAAAGAATACATCGTCACTGCCGAAGGCGCCATAATTGAACAGCGTGGCTACCAGGCCATCAGCCAGGAAGGCCATGCCCAATGCGGCAGGCATGCCAAGCATGAAAACCAGTTTTAAACCCCAATCCATAAGCTGGCTGTAAGCCTGGGCATCTTCTTTGGCATGGGCGGCAGACAGGCTGGGCAGTAACACGGTACCCAAGGCAACGCCCAACAGGGCGGTGGGGAACTCCATTAAGCGGTCGGCAAATGAAAGCCATGTGACGCTGCCTGCTGCCAGCCAGGTGGCAATGTTGGTATTGATGAGGATGGAGATTTGCGCTACGGAAACCCCCAGGGTTGCCGGGCCCATTTGTTTGACAATGCGCCGAACAACCGGGTCTTGCCAGGCCTGGCCAACTTTAAGGGACAGGCGTGGCACCAGCCCCAGTTTGGCCAGGGCCAGCCACTGTATGGTGAGCTGGGCGATGCCACCCGCCATGACACCCGCCGCAAGCGCATAAATAGGGGTGGAGAAATAGCCGGTTAAAAAAAGGCTGGCCAGTATCATTGCGATATTCAGTAGCACAGGCGTAAAGGCCGGGATGGCAAACTTGCGCCAGGTATTCAGTACGCCCGAAGCAAAAGCCACCAGTGACATGCACAAAATATAGGGGAACATGACACGGGTCATCCAGGTGGCTGCCTCAAAAGCCGTCTGGTTTTCTGGGCGTGTCATGCCCGAAGCCATTATTGTGACAATCCATGGGGTGGCTATAATGCCCAATAAGGTAACCAGCATCAGGGCTACCGTTAGAAGTGAGGCAACATGATCAAGCAGGGTTTTTACTTTTTCTTCTGAGTGCTTGTTGCGGGCTTCACCAAGGATGGGGACAAAAGCCTGGGCAAAAGCACCTTCGGCAAACAGGCGGCGCAGCAGGTTGGGAATGCGGAAAGCAACCCAGAACGCGTCGGTCAGGGGGCTTGCTCCAAATGTTCTTGCTATCAGGATGTCTCTGGCCAGCCCGGTAATGCGGGATAAAAGGGTAAGGCCACTGATGGTTGCGGCAGAACGGAGTAAGCTCATGATGAAATAAATGGAAAGTTAAAAAAATTAGCGCCCGTAAGGCCAATGATCAATCATTGTTATGGGCGCTAATTGTTATGGATTGAACGTGATTATTTTGGCTGCAGGCGGATAGCCCCGTCAAGGCGAATGGTTTCGCCGTTAATCATTTCATTGGTAATGATGCTGTATACCAGTTTTGAATAGTCTTCCGGGGTGCCTAGGCGTGAAGGGAACGGAATGTTCGCGGCCAGGGAATCCTGGACTTCTTGTGGCATGCCAAACATCATGGGGGTACCGAAAATGCCGGGGGCAATCGTATTGCAGCGAATGCCTGAGCGGGCCAGATCACGGGCGATGGGCAATGTCATGCCAACTACGCCACCCTTAGAGGCAGAGTAGGCGGCCTGGCCAATTTGACCTTCGTAAGCGGCGACCGATGCCGTGTTGATAATCACACCCCGTTCGCCAGTGGCTTCAGGTGTGTTTTGTTCCATGGCAGCGGCAGCCAGACGCAACATATTGAATGAACCAATCAGGTTGATGCTGATGACTTTCTGGAATAATTCAAGAGAATGGGCACCTTGTTTGCCAACGGTACGGGCGGCAGGTGCAATACCGGCGCAATTAACCAGCCCAAACAATGGGCCCAGTTCGGTGGCGGCAGCAATGACAGCCTGGGCGTCGGTTTCGTTGGTGACATCGCAATGAACATATTTTTGGTTCAGTTCGGCTGCGATTTGCTGGCCTGCTTCATCTTGCAGGTCGGCAATGACAACTTTGGCACCATTTTTAACCAGCATTCTGGCGGTACCGGCACCCAGGCCAGAGGCCCCGCCGGTAACCACGAAAACTTTTCCTTGAATATCCATGTCTTCTCCTGATTGATTATTTAGATAAAGCGTCTTGTATGCGTTTTGTGATTTCCTCTACTTTACCCAAGCCCGATACTTTTACGTATTTAGGTGCTTTAGGGTCATTCTGGGCAGCCCAGCTTGAGTAGTAGTCAACCAGAGGACGTGTTTGGTTCCGGTAGACTTCGAGGCGTTTTTTAACGGTTTCTTCCTGGTCATCATCACGCTGGACCAGAGGTTCACCGGTAATGTCATCTTTGCCTTCCACTTTGGGTGGATTGAACTTGGTATGGTATGAACGGCCGCTGGCAGGGTGAATACGTCGACCACTCATGCGCTCGATGATGTCTTCTTCGGGAACGTCAATTTCAATCACGTAGTCCAGGCTGATATTGGCTGATTTCAGGGCATCGGCCTGGGGAATGGTGCGGGGAAATCCATCGAACAGATAGCCGTTCTCACAGTCTTGAGACTGAAGACGGTCTTTAACCAGCCGGATGATGATGTCATCGGAAACCAGGCCGCCATTATCCATGATTTGTTTGGCTTCCAGGCCAACGGGAGTCTGGGCCTTGACCGCGGCACGCAGCATGTCACCGGTGGAAATTTGGGGAATTGAATATTCCTGGGTGATAAAGCTGGCTTGTGTGCCCTTGCCGGCACCAGGTGGCCCTAACAGTATTAAACGCATGAATCCCTCCTGGGTAAAAAGTATATTAGTCTATAAATGAATGGGTGTATTTTATATGATGCATTGCAAAAAGTTACCGGTTTTCCAGAAAATTTCTAACTCTTTCCAGATCTTCGGCTGTGTCCACACCGGCTAAAGGAGCCTGACGGGTTTGCAATACGTAAATTTTATGTCCATGCTCAAGCGCCCTTAGCTGTTCCAGCGCTTCGGTTGTTTCAAGTGCGCCTTGCGCAAGCAAGGGAAATTGCTTCAGAAAAAACGAACGGTAGGCATACATGCCAATATGGTGCAACGCGGAAAAAGACGGGGGCAACCGAGAACGATCCTGGTTGAAGGCATCACGTGCCCAGGGAATGGGTGCCCTTGAAAAGTAGATGGCAAAACCTTGGGTGTCTCGCACTACCTTGACTACATTCGGGTTGAAGAATTGTTCGCTGCTACTGATGGAATAAGCGCAGGTGGCAATGGATGCTTCAGGGTGGCTGGCCAGCGCATGGGCCGTCTGATTGATCAGTTCGGGATCAATCAGTGGTTCGTCGCCTTGAACATTGACAACAATTTGCGCGTTGTCAAAGCCCAGTTTGTTCGCCACTTCTGCCAGCCGGTCAGTGCCGGAAGGGTGATCTTCCCGCGTAAGCAGGGTTTCAAAACCATGTTGACGGGCGCAATCTTCAATTTGCCGGTTATCGGTGGCGATAATGACCCGGCTGGCCTCGGAGGCCCGGGCACGTTCAGCGGTATGGATGACAAGTGGTTTGCCAGCAATATCGGCAAGCATCTTGCCCGGCAGACGGGTAGAGGCTGCACGTGCAGGTATTACAGCGATAAAGTCTGTCATTATGACGCTGGTTGTTCTGGTTCTGAAAGGGAGCGGGCCTCACCTGGCAGCATGATGGGGATACCATCGCGAATCGGGTAAGCTTTTTTATCGTTTTCGCAGCTCAGTTCCTGCGTTTTGGGGTCGTGTTTCAATGGCCCTTTACAAACGGGGCATACCAGTTTATCTAATGGAGATGTTTTCATTTTATTGCATGAATTATTGGTTAATTCGAAGAGTATAACGGTAACTGACGGATTTTTTCTTCAATTAGATCAAAAAAATGCGGATTTGAAAAACGCGGCTCTACGTTAACGAACCATAAACGAGCATCTGTCAGGGTGCTGCACTTGCTGGCATCTTTGCTGGTCATCAGGATGATGTCCGCGTTGATTTCCTTGAAATCATTGGCCTTATAGGCGTAGTGATCGGGAAAAGGAATTTGTTGCGATAACGTTAGCTGGAGCTGTGCAAGGGTGGTAAAAAAACGATCAGGCTGGCCAATTCCTGCAATTGCAGCAATATGTTGGTTTTTATATTGGTTAATGAATTCCCGGGGGGAGAGGGTTTGGCCTGAGGCAATATGCGTTAGGGAGACCGGCTCCAGGGTCATGGCGATTTCATGTTCAAACTCTGCCTGAAAACGGTTCAGGGGCGTTGATTTCAGGTTGGTAATGATGAAATCAACCTGTTTTAGCCGGGATGCGGGTTCACGCAGGGGGCCTGCCGGCAATAATTTGCCATTGCCGGTCCGGCGGTTGTCCTGTACGACGATTTCAATATCCCGTTGCAGTTTTAGGTGTTGCAGGCCGTCATCGGAAATAATGACATCGGTTGCGGGCCAGGTGGCCAGCAGTTTTTCAATCGCCAGTTGCCTTTTGGGATGCACGCTGATAGGGGCATGTTTTGCTATCAGGCTTGGTTCGTCACCAATCTGGCTGGCGCTGCTGCCCTTTCCATAGGCCGTGCGTGCTTCGGGGCCAATCTCAACGCCATAACCCCGGCTGATGACGCCGGGTGTAAAGCCTTTTTTTCTTAAGGCCTGGACCAGTGCGATGACGAGAGGGGTTTTTCCGGTGCCGCCCACATAAATATTGCCTACAATGATGACTGGACAGGGGGCACGGTAAGCGGTTTTCAGCTTTTTGCGGTACAGGTACGATTTTACTGCAACCAACAAATAAACCAGCCATGAAAAAGGGGTAAACAGGGTAGATAGAAGCCCCCCTTGGTGCCATTGTTTTTGCAAGTATTGGGTAAATGCGCTGGTGCGGGATTTTTTCATGGCTGGGTTGCGTAAAGGTGTTATACAGGGTACTGAAAAAAACCGGTGGCTGGCCAACGTTGTTTTCAGGAAAATGTGACAGTTTATAATTCATTTTTTATGAAGGCAATTGTAACTACCCACAAATTCTGTGGATAATTCTGTTGATAACATAAGGAAGGTCGTGTTTATACGTGTTGTACGTGGCTTTGCTTAATCATTGTGCAATTTAATTGAAATAATTAAAACCTTTTAATATCAATAACTTGGCTTTTTTTCATAATGTTTTGCTTTACATGTCGGTGCTAAAAGGCAGAATAATGGGCTAAGTTATTGATTTTCAAATTTTGTGGAAAGATTCCATCTGAACTATGCGAGAAATATGAGTTTTTCTGAAAATTTAATAAAATCCGTCTCCGAAGTACTGAGTGTTTCCCAATTGAATCGTATGGTTGGCATGCTTTTTGAACGGGAATTATCGTTGATGTGGATCCGGGGTGAGATCTCCAATTTTGTACAGGCAGCCTCCGGGCATTGGTACTTTACGTTAAAAGATGAGCGGGCAGCTGTTAAAGGCGTCATGTTCCGGGGAAAGGCTGCCTCAACCGGCTTTGTGCCTCGCAGCGGAGACAAGGTCGAGGTGCGGGCAAGGGTTTCTTTATACGAGCCACGCGGAGATTTTCAGCTTCAGGTGGATATGATGCGAAGGGCAGGTCAGGGTGATTTGCACGAAGCTTTTTTGCGCATCAAGCAAAAGCTGGAGTCAGAGGGCTTATTTGATCCGGCCTGCAAGAAAACCATTCCCCTGTTTCCCAAAGCGATTGGGGTGGTCACTTCACTGACTGCCGCGGCTTTGCAGGATGTGTTAACGGCATTGGCTCGCAGGGCCCCTTACGTGCCGGTGATTATCTACCCCAGCCTTGTTCAGGGGCAGGAAGCGGTGGCCTCTTTGATGGTCGCGCTTGAACAGGCAGAGCAGCGCCAGGAGGTGGACGTACTTTTGCTGGTTCGCGGTGGGGGCAGTATAGAAGATTTATGGAGCTTCAATGATGAACAGTTGGCTCGCCTTATTGCCAGGTGCAGTATTCCCGTAATTAGTGGTGTAGGTCACGAAACCGATTTCACTATTGCTGATTTTGTGTCTGATTTGCGTGCGCCAACACCCACGGCAGCGGCAGAGTTGGCCTGCGTTTCAGGGCAAGACCTGTCAAGGCGCATTCATCATGCTGTTAATGTACTTAACCGAATACAGCAGCGTCAGCTTGAAATGGCCGGCATGCGGCTTGACAAGGCGGCTGCCAGGCTGGTTTCTCCGGCTCAGCTGTTGCTGCGATACGGGCAAAAAAACAGTTATCTGTTGCAGTCGCTTGAAAAGTCCTTCCGCAGAAAAAAAGATGCCTTGCAAACCCGTGTCACATTACTGAACAATGCTTTGCAATACAATAAGCCCGATATTGCCAAAGAAAGAGTCAGGGTTAATCAATATACAAGCCGGCTCCAGCAGCTCTGGTCGTTTCAGATGAGTAAACGGGTTGCTAACCTGGAAAAGCTGGGCAGCAATTTACGCAACATGAACCCGCGTGCTATTTTGGGGCGCGGTTTCTCGATTACCTATGATGAATTTGGTAATATAGTGCGAGATCCTGCCAAACTGGACGCTAACCAGAAGTTGCGCCTGGAGTTGGAAAAAGGTATTCAAAATGTTGTGGTCATTAAAGACAATCCTTAGGAATTGCTTTAAGATCATATGTTTTTTACAAAAAGGAAGGAAAAAAAATGGCACATACGTTACCCGCTTTGCCGTATGCACTAGATGCACTGGCCCCACACATTTCCCAGGAAACACTCGAGTTTCACTACGGCAAACACCATCAGACATACGTTACCAACCTGAATAATTTAATTGTTGGTACCGAGTTTGAAAATGCAAGCCTGGAAGAAATTATCAAGAAATCTTCAGGTGGTGTATTTAACAACGCGGCACAAGTCTGGAATCACACCTTCTACTGGAACAGCCTGTCTCCTAATGGTGGTGGCGAGCCAGCCGGCGCATTGCTTGAAGCCATCAATGCCAAATGGGGCAGTGTTGCCGCATTCAAGGAAGCCTTCAACAAATCTGCCGCAGGCAACTTTGGTTCAGGCTGGACATGGCTGGTTAAAAAAGAAGACGGCACACTGGATATCGTTAATACCAGTAACGCAGCAACTCCATTGACCGGTAACGATAAACCCCTGCTTACCTGTGACGTATGGGAGCATGCTTACTATATCGACTACCGCAATGCACGTCCCAAATATCTGGAAACATTCTGGAATATTGTGAACTGGGAATTTGCGGCAGCCAACCTGGCCTAAATCCAGTACAGTTATAAAAAGCCGGCCATAAAGGCCGGTCACGAGCCCCCAACCATCGGATATTATTTCAATGGTTGGGGGTATTTTTATATATATTCAAAGGCAGTCTTTGACCATTTGCGTGATTTGTGGGTCGGTATCGGGTCTGGCAAGTAGCCTGACCTGTGCGGTAAGCATGACACCGGGTTCTATTTGTGCCTGAGCGATATCGGCATCGGGGCCGGGAATCGTGACAAGATAAAAATCGGTAGTTTGCCTTTGGATTTTTGCCGCCGGGTACAGGGATTTCCATTTCTCGTGAATGCAATTTGCCGCCCGAACCGGTGTTTTTCCGGAACTGTTGTTTATTTCAGTTGGTTTAAGGGAGTAAGGGTTACTGGATGAGGTGCAGGCACTGATAAAAATGCCGGTAAATAGAGCTGCATAAACCTTTTTCATGGGGGTCCTTAATGCTTGGCAAGAAACGGGATATTAATGAGGCAAGAACCGTATGATATCCTTTTCCTTGATATTGTGTTCCCTGAACCAGTTCCGGTTCATCTCCAGCGCGTACTTTGCGGGGCCTGCCGAGCAGTGATTGTCATCGCGCAGTGGCAGCATTTCATGAAAATTCAGGATTTTCCCCTGTTCATCTATAAAGGCAATAGCCAGAGGAATATAGGTGTTGCGCATCCAGAAACACAGGGGTTGGCTCTTTTCGAATACAAACAGCATGCCGTGATTAGTGGGCATTTGCTTACGATACATTAAACCTTTCATGCGCGTTTCAGGCGTATCGGCGACTTCAGCGGTAATGCTGATGTTATTGATGGAAATGCTATGGGTTTTCAGGGGCGTAATGTTTTCAGCATGACTGGATGGTACGCACAGCAAAAAAACGCATAGTACGAGGGTGATAAAAAAACAAGATTTAATGGGGCATTGCTGCCCCATTAATTTGATGCGTTGCATTATGCTAGTCCGGTTAGGCTTCAGTAATGCTTAAGGCTTGTTTGCCTTTTGGGCCTTGGGCAATTTCAAAAGAAACCTTTTGACCTTCTTTAAGGGTTTTAAATCCATTCATTTGAATGGATGAAAAATGGGCAAAAAGATCTTCTCCGCCACCGTCCGGGGTAATGAACCCGAAACCTTTGGCATCATTGAACCACTTGACGGTGCCTGTTTGTTTTTGTCCGTCTGCGTGAGCGTTTGATTCTGTTGATTCTGACATATGCACTGCCTTTGAATAAAAATGAAACATATTGGATAAAAAAATAACCTTATCCTTTGTACACTTAAGCCCGGGCTATCTAACCATTTGCGCTAAAGTGTATCTAAATAATGCTTTTAATGCGTTATACAGTCAATAGTGGAAATTACCGATTAGATCCATTGTTTGTATATAAATGAAATAACAGGCAGAATCATGTTTACAATGCTATTTTATTTGTACATGTTTTTTCAAGAGTAGATAATGGGGCAACAATCTGGACTTGTGACCGAGAAGCAAACGGCAAAACTCGCGCCACCACCTTTTTATCAGGTGCTATTGCTTAATGATGATTACACGCCAATGGATTTTGTCGTTGT
Organism: Advenella sp.; assembly: GCA_041656315.1. Classification (GTDB taxonomy): domain Bacteria; phylum Pseudomonadota; class Gammaproteobacteria; order Burkholderiales; family Burkholderiaceae_B; genus Advenella. The sequence continues at coordinate 106,913 of JBBADT010000002.1, read as the reverse complement.
GGTTTTACAAAAATTTTTTGCAAAATCTGAAGAAGATGCTACTTTGATCATGTTGAAAGTGCATCATGAAGGAAAAGCGGTTTGCGGAGTTTATCCCAAGGATGTTGCGGCAACCAAAGTGGCCATGGTGGCCCAGTATGCCCGTTCCAACCAGCACCCTTTGCAGTGCGTAATGGAACCTCTTGAGACATAATGGGTCTACAGCTGGTAATGTTTGGCAGTTTAAGGAAGTATCGGAGGATGATGTGATTTCTCAAGAATTGGAAGTAAGCTTACATATGGCATTTGTTGATGCCAGATCATCACGTCACGAGTTCATTACGGTTGAGCATTTATTGCTTGCCCTGCTGGACAATGCCGCAGCACTTGACGTGCTTAAGGCCTGTGATGCCGATATTGAATCCTTGCGTGGCAAACTGCGTAAATTTGTTAACGAAAATACGCCTGTCGTACCCGGCGATGAAGAGGTTGACACCCAGCCTACGTTGGGTTTTCAACGGGTAATCCAGCGTGCGATCATGCATGTGTCATCAAACGGCAGTAACAAGAAGCCCGCCACGGGTGCCAATGTGCTGGTGGCCATATTCAGTGAAAAAGACTCGCATGCGGTTTTCTTCCTGCAGGAAGAAAACATTACCCGCCTTGATGTGGTTAATTATATTTCGCATGGCATATCCAAATTGCCACCACCCAAGGAAGAGCGCCACGAAGAGTCAGTGGCAAGTTCGCGTGAACCCAGCGATTTTGACAAGTCTCCGTTGGCGTTGTATGCGCAAGACCTGAATGCCAATGCGCAGGAAGGCAAAATAGATCCGCTTATCGGGCGTGACCCGGAAATTGAACGGGTCATCCAGATTTTATGCCGTCGCCGCAAGAACAACCCCCTGCTGGTGGGTGAAGCCGGTGTTGGCAAAACAGCCATTGCCGAAGGCCTGGCATTAAGAATTGAAAACAGCGAAGTGCCGGATATTCTTTCATCTGCACGGGTTTATGCGCTTGATATGGGGGCGTTGTTGGCCGGCACCAAATACCGCGGAGACTTTGAACAACGCCTGAAAGCGGTTCTCAAACAACTTGAAGAGCACGAAAATGCGGTGCTTTTCATCGATGAGATTCATACGCTTATCGGTGCCGGATCGGCCTCTGGTGGCACGATGGATGCATCCAACCTGCTAAAACCGGCTTTGTCTTCGGGTAAATTGCGTTGCATGGGCGCAACAACCTATAAAGAGTATCGGGGTATTTTTGAAAAAGACCACGCCTTGTCACGCCGTTTTCAGAAAGTTGATGTTGTTGAGCCTAGCGTAGAGCAAACCATCCAGATTCTGCGTGGCCTGAAGTCCAAATTTGAAGAGCACCATGGGGTGCGCTATTCATCTGCTGCACTGGTTGCCGCGGCTGAGTTGTCAGCCCGTCATATTAATGACCGGCATTTACCGGACAAGGCTATCGATGTCATTGACGAAGCGGGGGCGGCACAAAGATTACTGCCCAAATCACGGCAGAAAAAAGTGATTGGCAAGGCAGAGGTTGAGGCTATTGTTGCAAAAATGGCACGTATTCCACCGCAAAGTGTTTCTACCGATGACCGGAATAAGCTTGCCACGCTAGAGCGGGATTTGAAAACTGTGGTGTTTGGGCAAAACGATGCCATTACCGCCTTGGCGGCAGCCATTAAAATGTCGCGCTCCGGTTTGGGCAAACCCGACAAACCCATTGGTTCGTTCCTGTTTTCCGGCCCTACCGGGGTTGGTAAAACAGAAGTGGCAAGGCAGCTGGCCTTTACGCTGGGGGTCGAGCTGGTTCGTTTTGACATGTCTGAGTACATGGAACGTCATGCAGTTTCCCGCCTCATTGGTGCGCCACCCGGTTATGTCGGCTTTGACCAAGGGGGGCTTTTAACCGAAGCCATCACTAAACAGCCGCATTGTGTATTGCTGCTTGATGAAATAGAAAAAGCGCATCCGGATATTTTCAATATCCTGCTGCAGGTCATGGACCACGGTACCTTAACCGATAACAACGGTCGCAAGGCTGATTTCAGGAATGTCATTCTTATCATGACCACTAATGCAGGTGCTGAAATGCTGAACAAGCCCACAATCGGGTTTGCCGCTTCGCGTCAGGTTGGTGATGAAATGGCTGAAATAAAGCGGCTCTTCACCCCGGAATTCCGTAACCGTCTTGATGCTATTATTCCTTTTGCGGCGCTCAATAAAGAAGTTATTCTGCGTGTTGTGGATAAATTCCTGATCGAGCTTGAAGAACAGCTGCATGCGAAACGGGTGGAAGTGACCTTTACCGATGAGCTGCGTGCTTATCTGGCCGATAAAGGTTTTGATCCGCTCATGGGTGCAAGGCCAATGCAGCGGCTTATCCAGGATGTCATTCGTCGTGCGCTGGCCGACGAATTACTGTTTGGCAAACTTGCCAACGGTGGGGCTGTACGCGTTGACATCAAGGATGAACAGGTTTCCCTGTTTTTTGAAGAGCCCGGCTCAAAAGCCGATGACCACGAACACAAGGAAGAGGTGCTTGTTTCCTGATGCAGGGTGCGGCAATCAGGCTGGCATGTCATCATTGTGGGCAGCTCCATGTCAAACCGCAGCTCCATGAGCGCCAACGCGCCTCATGTGTACGCTGCGGTACTGTTTTGCTTCAAAAGGGAAGGCTCAATGTCAGTGCCTGGTTGGCCTTATCGGTGGCGGCATTATGGGTTTTTCTTATTGCCAATCTTATGCCGGTTGCTACGCTTTCCTCAACGGGTATGTCTCGCAGCGCTACATTTCTTCAATCTATCCAGGTAACTTGGGAGCAGGGTTTTCCTTTGGTTGCCACCATGTGTTTGATGGTAGGCTTTGCGGTTCCGCTTTTGCAATTAAGCCTGCTAACGTGGATTCTGTCTTTTCTGTATAAGAAGAAATATCCGCCTGGCTTGCGTACTTTTTCCCGTCTGACTTGGTTATGCAAACCGTGGTCAATGATTCCGGTTTTCATGTTGGGTGTGCTGGTGGCTGTGGTCAAGTTGGCTGATATGGCGTCACTTGATCCTGAAGCCGGTTTGTGGGCATTTGCCGTACTGACCTTTTTACTGACTTTTCTTAATAAACTCAATTCCCGAAAAATTTGGCAACTGGCACAAGAACAAGGGATCGCCAATGATTTGCCGGTTAGTCTGCAAGCTGGGCAATACGTACTTGCCTGTGAGGTTTGTTCACAGCTGACCTTAAGCCAACAGGCAACAGGGCGTTGTGTTCGCTGCAATGCCAGCGTGCATTACCGTAAACCCAAGCATAAATCCCGAACCCTTGCCCTGCTGGCTGCGGCCATCGTGTTTTATGTCCCGGCCAACCTGTATCCGATTATGGTCATTGATACTTTGCTGGGCTCCAGCCAGCATACTATTTTGGGTGGCGTGTTGCAGCTTTGGGAATTAGGTTCGTGGGATCTGGCCTTAATTGTTTTTGTGGCCAGCGTGGTAGTACCCATTAGCAAAATCGTTATTATGCTGGTTTTATATATTAATGATAAATCTGGCAGTCATGCCATTCAGCAACAGCATACCCGCCTTTACCAGGTGGTTGAATATATTGGGCAATGGTCCATGCTGGATGTTTTTGTGGTCATATTGTTGGCAGCTCTGGCCAGTTTTGGCAGCCTGATGAGTGTCATGCCCGGACAGGGCGCTTCTGCCTTTGGCCTGGTGGTCGTTTTTACAATGCTGGCTGCACAAAGTTTTGACATCAGGGAAGGGTGGGACTGCGTTGATGATGGAATTGAAAAAGAAGATTTTGAGCCAGTAGAGACCGCACCCACATTTCAATGAGGCATTGTCTTTGAAGTGAAGCTCTATTCATGGCGTTAATTTATGTGGAAAACAAAAAATGTCTGAATCTGAAGACAAGCAATTAAACCCTCAGGAAATGAAGGACTCATCGGTGCCAGATAACTCAGCAGAGGTAAAACCACCGATTGTCAAAGAGCCGGTAATTAGTCAAAAAAAAGGGAAAAACATCTCATGGATATGGCTGGTTCCCTTTATTGCGGCCATTGTGGGCATCTCATTGCTGGTCCGTGATTACATGGAGCAGGGACCGGAGGCCAGCATCATATTCAAAACAGCGGAAGGGCTTGAGGTTGGAAAAACACAGGTTCGCTACAAGGATGTGGTAATCGGGCATGTGAATAAAATTGGTCTCACGCCGGACAGAAACGAAGTAGAGGTTAATGTCAGTCTTTCCAATGAAAGTGAATTTCTGATGCAGAAAGGAACCCGTTTCTGGGTGGTCAAGCCTCGCCTTGGCGTGAGTGGGGTCTCGGGATTGGGAACCTTGGTGTCGGGTTCATATATTGGTGTTGATGTGCCTGATGACAAGACGGAAGAACCGGTTTATACCGATGAGTTTGTTGGCCTGGAGCACCCGCCTGAGATTTCCAGCAATCGTCCTGGCAAAAAATTTGTGTTGAATGCCGTTAACCTGGGGTCTTTGGATATCGGTTCACCGGTTTATTATCGACGTATTCCAGTGGGGCAGGTTATCAATTACCAACTAGCCAAAGATGGGCAGGCTGTTAACATACTTATTTTTATTGACTCTCCCTATGACCAGTTTGTCACTGAAAACAGTCGTTTCTGGAATGCCAGTGGCCTGGATTTTTCCTTGGGCGCCAGCGGCCTGAATTTCAAAACCCAATCCGTGGTTTCGTTGTTGAGTGGTGGAGTTGCCTTTGCCGATCCTCCACTCAGACATGGGCAACAAAGCAATCTGGCCCAGGCAAACTCTGTGTTTTTGCTGGAAACCACCGAGCAACGGGCCATGTCTGATCCGCATGGGCAAGCCTATCCGGTTCGTATGAAATTCAGCAATTCGGTACGTGGTCTGCAGGCAGGAGCACCGCTTGATTTCAAGGGTATCAATTTGGGAGAGGTGCGGGCTATTAGTCTTGAGTATGATGCCGAGAGCAAGGAAAGTTTTGCGGTGGTGGATGCGATTGTTTATGAAAACCGGCTAGGTGTTGTGCTAAATAGTAAGGTATCGCCTGGTGACCGGGTTAAAGAAGTGGGCGTTAATGAAATAAAAGATTTTTTTGCCAGTGGTTTAAGGGGGCAATTGCGTTTTGCCAATATTTTTACCGGCCAACTGTATGTCGCGTTAGATCATTTTCCTGATGAACCACCTTTGCCCGCGCCTGATTTGTCGCAAGACCCGTTCATCATTCCAACGGTAGGCGGCAGTTTTGATCAAATTCAGGATAACCTGAATCAGATTATCCGCAAGCTCAAGGATCTTCCCTTGGATTCAATGGGACAATCACTGGACAGTGCCTTGCAAGGGGTTGCCAAACTGGTTGGCAGCCTGGACAGCAAAACCCTGCCTGAAATGAATAAAACCCTACGCCAGGCAACCCGCTCACTGAATGGGGCTGATAAACTGGTTAATAGCCTGGACGATACCGTGCGTCAGGATGGTACGTTAATGTCCGAGGTACATACTATGCTCAGGGAGCTGACACGCACCATGCGATCGTTTCGTGCAATTAGTGATTTTCTGCAGGCAGAACCTTCTTCAGTCATCAGGGGCAGGCAGAAAGATCAAATCCCATTTATGGAATAAGTCATTATGAAACTTACACAACAACATTATGCTATTTTGAAAAGAATTTGTTACTCCTTGTGCATCGCTATTGTTATCTGGTTAATTGTTGGTTGCGCTTCGACACCTGCGGTCAAATATTATTCACTGCAACCGCAAACGCAGTCTTCCGCCGTCATGGGTAATGCACCAGTAGGTATCCAAATTGCTTCACCACAAATTCCTGAGTCAGTAGACAGGCCTCAGCTGATGGTACGCAATCCGGCCGAGCCACAGGTGACTTATGCCCTTAATGCCGCGCGCTGGGCAGGCTCTCTGTCTGATGAAATTGGCCAGTCCCTGTCATTTTATCTGGCAGGCCAGTTGGGGGCCATCAATGTGCAGAACTTGCCCGTTTTACCTAACTCATTGCCGGTCTGGATGGTCCAAACCAATGTTCAGCAGTTTGACCTTATGCCGGGAAATAGCGCAATTCTTGATGTAGTATGGACACTTAAGTCTCCATCAGGCAATAGGTCCTCATGGATCTGCCAGACACGAATCAGTGTCCCGGTTAGCCAAAAAGATGCCGCTTCCGTGGTAGATGGGCAGCAGCAGGCGATTCGTATGTTAGCCAATGAAATGGCCCAAAAAATCAATCCTGGTGTTGTGGCGGCCGATAATATGGTGCAGGCTTCGGTGCAAACCCGCGCTTGTCGCCAGTCGTAAACCAGGGGTGTAAAAACCCCGCATAAAAGCAATTTGTAAAAATTAGGATAATATTTGCAATGAAAAAGAAAATTCTATTCTCTGGAATTATGGCTGCATTTGCCTTTCAATCGGTCAGTCAGGCTGATGTCGTGGTTGGTGTGAATGTCTCGGCTACCGGCCCTGCTGCTGCCATTGGCATACAGTCTCAAAATGCCATGAATTTGTGGCCAGAAACACTGGGCGGAGAAAAAGCCAAATATATTATTCTTGATGATGGTACCGATGTGAGCAAGGCCGTCAGAAATGTGCGCAAGCTGACTGCGGAAGATAAAGTCGATGTGATTATTGGCCCTAATACAACTGCGGCTACTCTGGCTTTGCTGGATGTTCTGAAAGAAACCCAAACCCCTTTGATTGCATTGGCTGCCTCCAGTTCTATTGTAGAGCCCGCTGATGATTCAGGGCGTCGCTGGGTGTTCAAAATGCCCCAGAATGATAGCTTGATGGCCGATGTCCTGATTGATGAAATGGTCAAAAAAGGGCATAAAACCGTTGGCTTTATCGGTTTTGCCGATTCTTATGGTGAAAACTGGTGGAAAGAATTTACCTCGCGCCTGAATGGCCGGCTTGAGGTTGTTGCCCGTGAATCCTTTCAACGCACTGATTCATCAGTTGTTGGCCAGGCCCTGAAGCTGATTTCCGCCAAGCCCGATGCCATTTTAGTAGCCGGTGCCGGTACTCCGGCAGTATTGCCTGAAAAAACCCTGAAGGACCGTGGTTACAAGAACCCGATTTACCAAACGCATGGTATTGGTACGCTTGAGTTTCTTCAGGTAGGTGGCAAGTCTGTTGAGGGAACACTGTTCCCAACTGGTCCGGGGGTAGTTGCCCGTGGCCTGCCAGACAGTAATCCGGTTAAGCAGGTCGCCATGGACTTTACCGAACGCTATGAAGCCAAATACGGCCCGAATACGGCAACCCAGTTTGCCGGTGATGCCTGGGGTGCCTGGATTGTGGCTGACAAGGCCGTGTCACGTGTTATTAAAAAGGGAATCAAGCCCGGAACCATTGAGTTCAGGAATGCCCTGCGTGATGAAATTGAAAACACCAAGGACCTGATTGTTCCTAATGGCGTGCTAAATATTTCACCTAGTGATCATCAGGGATTTGATGCCCGTGCTGCTGTCATGGGCACCATTAAGGATGGAAAATTTGTGTATGCCGGTGAGCCATAAAACGGGCTGTCTGACTCACTGATAAAAATAGCATCAGGCTGCTTATCAGTGAGTCATCTTTGTTGCCGATTAGTTAATGGTGGCACCCGAGATTTTTACGATTTCCTTGTATTTCTCGTGTTCCGATTTTACAAAATCGGCAAATTCCTGTGCGGTACCAGGCTTGGTATCGGAACCCATGGTTTTCAGCTGCTTTTGTACGGCTGGGTCATTCATGGCATTGCTATAGGCTTTGTTCAGTTTGTTAATAACCGGTTCGGGCGTGCCACCGGTGGCAAATACACCAAACCAGGTACCAATATCAAAGTCTTTAATGCCGGCCGCTTCCATGGTGGGGGTGTCTGGCAGAAAGGGGGTGGCCTCTTTGGTTGTGACGGCCAGTGCTTTCACCTGTCCTTCATTGATAAGTGGCAAAGAAGATGCCAGGTTGTCAAACATGAACTGGGTCTGGTTGGACAATAAAGACAGTTTTGCCGGATTGGCACCACCATAAGGGACGTGTACCGCATCAATGCCTGTGCGGGCTTTCATGAGCTCACCGGCCAGGTGGCCAGCACTGCCGCTGCCACCAGAAGCATAATTAAGCTTGCCTGCATTGTTTTTGGCATAGTCAATCAAGTCTTGCAGGCTGTTGATATTGTTGGTTTCAGCAAAATCTTTATTGATGATTAAAACATTAGGTACCGATGAAACCATAATGACCGGCGCGAAGTCTTTGATGGGATCAAAAGTAATGTTTTTATATAACCAGGGGTTAATGGCCTGGATCGCAACAGCCCCCATTACCAGTGTGTAGCCATCGGGCTGGGCCTTGGCCACGGAAGCGGCACCAATATTGCCACCGGCACCGGCTTTGTTTTCGACGATAACGGTTTGTTTGAGCTCTTGCTGCACTTTTTCACCCAAGAGGCGGGCGATGGTATCAAGCGGGCCACCGGCAGCATAAGGAACCACAAAATTAATGGGTTTTTCGGGCCATGCTGTGGCGGCATCCTGCGCCATTGCCATATTGGAACCCAAGAGACCAGAGGCCAGCAGAGCGCCAGCGCTTTTCAAAATCATTCTGCGTGTCAGTGTCATTATTATGTCCTTATAAAAAATTAACGGCGGCCGGTACTGCCAAAGCCGTCGGTACCGCGATCACTGTCTTCAAACTCATCGACAAGATTGAATTCTACTTGCTGTACGGGAACCACCACCAATTGGGCAATACGTTCCATGGGGGAGATGACAAAATCAGTCTGGCCGCGATTCCAGGTTGAAACCATGAGTTGTCCCTGATAGTCGGAGTCGATGAGGCCAACCAGATTGCCAAGTACGATACCGTGTTTATGACCAAGGCCGGAGCGTGGCAAGATAACGGCAGCATAGTTGGGGTTTTTTATGAATATGGATAAACCAGTGGGAATCAAGGTGGTCTGGCCCGGTTTCAGTGTGATGGCTTCATCAAGACAGGCACGTAGATCAAGGCCGGCCGATCCGCCGGTAGCGTAGGCCGGCAATTGTGAGCGCATGCGCTCATCGAGGATTTTCAGGTCTATTTTCATTTTTTCCTATTTGATTTCGTAGAATTGAAAATTGATGCCATGAACCGGAGCACGGCAATGGCAACAATGATAATCAAGACAATTGCCCCTTGCCCGTCTGATTTAGCAATGATGGAGCCAAGAAATGCAATCAGAAAAATCAGGAAGAAAAATCTTCTGATATTTTTATTGAAAGACGAGGCTGTATAGGCTGGGGGCTTGTTTGTATCTGTTGGCTTTTCTTGTTGCGTCAAGGAATAAGGCGCAGGTTTTGCAGGGACTGCGGGTGTGAAACCTTCGTTACTGGTGAAGTTCTCAGGAAAGTCCTGCGTAAAGTCATTGTTTGGGTTTTGCGCGGGGGAAGATAAGGATGACTGCTTTACAAGCTCATCAATATATGAAGCATAATCCCCATTTTTAGGGCTTTCGTAGCTCTTCAGCATGACGCATCCTTTACCTTGTTAGTGACGGCTACCGGCCTTGGTCCTTTCTCTTATTGGTTTTGTCTTTTGCGGGTGGTTTTTTCATGAGCGAATAGATGAGCCAGACACCGGCAACCACTGACAATATGGTACCAATTAACAGCGTGCTTCCACCCCCTGCGCCGTGGGAATCTGAAATGGCCTCGGCACCTTTGGCACCCAGATACCCTGGCATAATCATGATGGGCATCCAGATGATGGCAGAGGTTACATTGGCGATTTGAAACCGCAGATGTGACATGTTCATGATGCCTGCAACGGCAGGAATCGTGGAGCGGATGGGCCCCATAAAGCGACCCAGAAAAACCGATAAAACACCATATTTATAAAAGAACAGCCTTGTTCGCGCAACCATTTTCCGGTGCTGGTTCAGGGGCCATTTACGGGTGATATCCATGCCAAACCAGCGTCCGATCCAGTAGGAAAGGGCATCACCCAGGATAGCGCCAGTTATGCCCCAGATAATGATGGGCCAGGGAGACAGTACATCTGAACCGATTAAGGTGCCGGTTGCCAGCAAAATGGCGGTTGCCGGGATAGCCAGGCCAATAATAAGCATGGACTCGCCAAAGGTAAGCAAGGCAATAATGGGGCCTGCCCAGACCTGGTTGTCCTGGATGAAGGTAATGATCTGTTGAAGCAGCTGATCCATGGAAATATACCGGTTGATCCTGAAACAAGGCGCTTAGGCCGGCAGTTTCAGGGCAATATGTTTAATCAATTGGCGTGACGCGGCCAGTTTGGGAAGCGTGGGCAGTTGCTGATGACCATTTTCCTCAAAAAGAACCATCGTGGTGGAATCGGCATCCATGACATCCTGTGCCAGATTGCCTACCAGTAAAGGAATGTTTTTACGTTGTCGTTTGCTTTCGGCGTATTCCAGCAGGTTTTCTGTTTCTGCCGCAAAACCGACACACCAAGGGCCATTTTCAAGTGCGGCAACCGAGGCAAGAATATCCGGGTTGGGTGCAAATTTCAGGTCCATGCCTGTATTCTCGGTTTTCTTGATTTTGTTCTCCTGGAAGTTGCTAACGTGCCAGTCGGCAACGGCAGCGACCGAGATGAAAACATCGGCCTCATGGGCGTGTTGCATGACCTGCTCGTACATTTGTCTGGCTGTCGTGACCGAGATACGCTGTACATCATAAGGGGCTTCAAGCGCGGTGGGGCCAGAAACCAGGGTAACCTGTGCACCGGCTTCTCGTGCTGCGCGGGCAATGGCATAACCCATTTTGCCAGATGAGCGGTTGGTGATCATGCGTATCGGGTCGATGGGCTCTGCCGTGGGGCCTGCAGTAATTAGCACGCGTTTGCCACGTAACAGCTTTTCCTGAAAAAACGCGATGGTTTCATGCACGATTTCATGGGGTTCAAGCATGCGTCCGCTGCCGGTTTCGCCGCAGGCCTGCGAGCCACTGCCTGGACCCCAAACGGTGGCGTTGTCTTGAAGCAGCTGCTGCAGGTTGCGCTGGGTTGCCGGATGCGCCCACATTTCCCGGTTCATGGCCGGAACCACGATCAGGGGGCAATTGCCTTTGGCCAAACACAGGGTTGAAAGCAGGTCATCGGCCAGGCCATGACTGAGTTTTGCAATGAAATCGGCACTGGCCGGTACAATAATGATGGCATCGGCCTGGCGGCTTAAATTGATGTGCGCCATGCTGTTGTCCATACGGGCGTCCAGTGTTTCGGTATAAACCGGGTTTCCTGACAGGGCCTGAAAGGTGGTGGGCGTTACGAACTGCGTGGCGGCATCAGTCATGACCACGGTAATTGTGGCACCGTGATCCATGAGCCGGCGGGTAAGCTCTGCCGCCTTATAGCAGGCAATACCACCTGTAATACCCAATACGATGCGTTTGCCGGAAAGGTCTGGATTCATGCTTGCTCTTGTTTGGTACGACGAATACGAAGGATCTCATCAAGAATGAGGAAGACAGCCCCTATGGTAATACAAATGTCTGCCACATTGAAGGCCGGAAAGTAGGCATTTCCCCAATAAAACAGAAGAAAATCAATAACATGGCCATAGGCCATGCGATCGATGACATTGCCCAGCGCGCCGGCCATGATAAGGGTAAGCGAAAAACAAAAAAACGTTTGTGCTTTGTGCTTTTTTAGCAGATGCAGAATAAACCCGGTCGCGCCCAGACCCAGGACCAGAAAGAACCAGCGTTGCCAGCCGCTGCCATCGGCCAGCAGGCTAAAGGCAGCTCCCTGATTGTAAACCAGAATGAAATCAAAGAAAGGCAGGATGTTCAGCCTTTCCAGATAGTCAAAATTATGTTCAAAATACAGTTTGCTGGCCTGGTCTATGGCAATCAGGAAAAGCGCGCAGGCAACCCATATGCCATAGGCAACGGGTTGTTTGCCGTTATGCTGGTCAGGCATATTCACGCGCCTCGCCGTCGCCGTACAGGTTGTCAACGCAGCGTGAGCAAATACCTTGATGTTCCGGGTGACTGCCAACGTCTTCACGATAGTGCCAGCAACGCTCACATTTTTCATGCCCCGACGGTGCGATTTCAAAACGGAGTTCCCCGTTTGACGCATGTACGGTTGCGCGCGAAACAATGAAAATGAAGCGCAGATCATCGTCCAGGCTTTGCAGCCAGGCCAGATCCTGTTCGCTGGCATAAATATCCACCTCGGCCTGCAAGGCTGAACCAATCTGGCCAGCACTTCGCAAATCTTCAAGCTGTTTATTCAGCTCAGCCCTGATTTCAAGCAGGCGTGACCATTTTACGCTTAATGAATCACTGTCTGCAGGTGCTGGAATATCATGGTATACCTCGGTAAAGATGGTAATGCCATTGGCCAGTTCGGTGTTTTTCAGGGTGGATTCGCGCAGCACCGCCCAGGCCTCTTCTGCCGTAAACGACAGGATGGGAGCCATTAGTTTAAGCAGGCTGAACGTAATGTGCAGCAGGGCGGTTTGTGCAGAACGACGCGCCAGGCTGTCTTTGCCGCTGGTGTATAAACGGTCTTTCAGGGTGTCCAGGTAAAATGCGCCCAGGTCTTCAGAGCAGAAAATTTGCAACCTTGCCACGGCAGGGTGAAAGTTCAGTTCCTGGTAATGCGCCAGCACCTCGTCTTGCATGGATTTGGTCAGCGCCAGCGCGTAACGGTCCACCTCAAACATTTGCTCAAGGCTGACTTCATCTTTGGGGGCGTCAAAATCATTCAGGTTGCCCAGCAGGAAGCACAGGGTATTGCGAATACGTCGGTAGCTTTCAACCACGCGCTTCAGGATCTGGTCAGAAATGGACAGCTCGCCCGAGTAGTCGGTGGCAGCCGTCCAGAGACGGATGATTTCAGCACCCAAAGAGTCGGAAACTTTTTGTGGAGCAATCACGTTACCCACGGATTTACTCATTTTCCGGCCTTGGCCATCAACCACAAAACCATGGGTTAGCAAGCCTTTGTAGGGGGGCTGGCCAAACATCATGGAAGACGTGAGCAGGGAAGAGTGGAACCAGCCACGGTGCTGGTCGGAGCCTTCAAGATATAGGTCTGCGGGCCAGCGCAGGGTGTCTGCGTGAGAGCCATTGCAAACGTGGTCTTTGCCACCCATGACAGTAAAGTGCGTGGTGCCTGAATCGAACCAGACATCCAGGGTGTCACGGTTTTTTTCGTATTGATCGGCTTCTTCACCCAGCAGTTCTTTGGGGTCCAGCGATTGCCAGGCTTCAATGCCTTCTTTTTCAACCCGTTGGGCAACTTGTTCCAGTAACTCAACACTGCGTGGATGTAGTTCCCCGGTTTCCTTATGTACGAAGAAAGCCATGGGAACGCCCCACTGGCGCTGACGTGACAAGGTCCAGTCGGGACGGTTGGCAATCATGGCGTGCAGGCGGGCGCGACCCCAGGCCGGATAAAAGCTGGTGGCCTCAACGCCAGCCAGGGCTTTTTCACGCAGGGTGGCCGAGCCATCGTTGGGCTGGCGATCCATGCCGGCAAACCATTGGCTGGTAGCGCGGTAAATAACCGGGGTTTTATGGCGCCAGCAATGCATATAGCTGTGCTTCAGGGGCTCAACTTTAATCAGTGTGCCGGCCTGTTTCATGGTTTCAACGATTTTGGGGTTGGCATCCCAAATAGACAAGCCGCCAAACAAGGGCAGGCTGCTGGCATATTTGCCATCGGCCATGACGGGGCTGATGATGTCATCATCTTTAACGCCATTGGCTTTGCAAGAGATAAAGTCTTCAATACCGTAAGCGGGTGCCGAGTGAACAATACCGGTACCGGCATCAACGGTTACATAGTCGCCCAGATACATTGGGGACAGGCGGTCATAACCGGCATCGGTCTGGTATAGTGGGTGGTGGAAGGCGATATGATCAAGTGCCTCACCGGCACAGCTGGCTTCTATGGTGCCTTCCAGTTCCCAGGCCTCAAGGCAGGCTTTCACACGGTCTGTAGCAAGCAGTAGCAACGGGCCTGTGGGCAGGGATGGGGTAACACGTACCAGCGAGTATTCCAGCTCGGGATGAATGTTAAGCGCCATGTTGGACGGAATGGTCCAGGGAGTGGTGGTCCAGATGACCACGGCGCCATCATCGATACGGTCAAGATTAAAGGCTTTGGCCAGTTTGTCTTTTTCAGCAAACGGGAAGGCGACATCAATCGCGGGGTCTTTGCGATCCTGGTATTCAACCTCGGCTTCGGCCAGGGCGGAACCACAGTCAAAACACCAGTTAACCGGTTTGAGCCCACGGAAAATATATCCTTTGTCCAGAATATCGGCCAGGGCACGGATTTCATTGGCCTCGTTGGCGAAATTCATGGTTAGATAGGGGTTGTCCCACTCACCCAGTACCCCCAGTCGTTTGAAGTCTTTACGCTGCCGTTCTATTTGCTCGTACGCATAGGCACGGGCCTTTGACTGCACTTCAGCCACAGGCAGGTGTTTGCCGAATTTTTTCTCGATCTGGATCTCGATGGGCATGCCGTGACAGTCCCAGCCCGGCACGTAGGGGGCATCGTAACCAGCCATGTTGCGGCTTTTAAGAATGATGTCCTTGAGGATTTTATTAACTGCGTGGCCAATGTGAATGTCACCGTTTGCATACGGAGGGCCATCATGCAAAATAAACGTTGGCCGGCCTTTGCTGGCTTTGCGGATGGCTTCGTAAACTTTATTTTCTTCCCATTGTTTAACCCATTCAGGTTCGCGTTTAGGCAGATTTCCACGCATAGGGAAAGATGTTTCGGGCAAATTTAAAGTGTTTTTATAGTCCATGGACAGCAAAATAGTTACGAGCGATGCGCTCATCGTTGCGGATGGCATCGATCATTGTGGGTAAATTGGGAAATTTTTCTTCATCCCGCACATAGTGCAGGAATGCGACAGTAATAAGTTTACCGTATGCAGATACGGTTTTATCCAGAATATGTACTTCGAGCAATACTTTGCCATCGGATTCGACGGTGGGGCGCACACCCAGGCTGGCAATACCCGGGAGTATTTGCCCGTCAAGGCCCTTGACCGCAACCACGTAAATGCCCGAGCGCAAGGCACATCTTGGCATGGCGCGGATATTCAAGGTTGGGTAGCCAATAGTCCGGCCCAGTTTTTTTCCGTGAATGACATGGCCACTGATTTCATAGGGGCGCCCAAGATAGCTGCTGGCGCGGTCAAGATCAGCAAAGGCAAGCGCATTACGCAGCTCGGTGCTTGAATAACGCTGGTTTTGCTCATCCAGCACATCTTCAAGCGTTTCCACCTCGAAACCGAAGTGTGACGAAGCATCGCGTAAAAGGGCAATATCGCCACTGCGTTTTTTGCCAAAACGAAAATCAACCCCTACATACAGCCATTGGGTCTTTAGCCGGCGCACCAGAATGTCTTCAATGAATTGTTCGGCACCCAGTGTGGCGAATTGTTGGTTGAAGCGATTCAGGAAAACCTGTTCTATGCCGGCATTGGACAGGGCGCAGACTTTATCACGCAGCGATGAAATACGGGTGGGGGCCAGTTCGGGGCGTTGCTCAAGAAAGGCAAAGTATTCCCGGGGGTGTGGTAAAAATGTCATGACCGATGGGGCCAGGTTTTTTTCGCGGGCTACCTGGACGACGCGCTCAAGCAGACGCTGGTGCCCTAAATGGACACCATCGAAGTTGCCGATGGTTAATGCGCTTGCCCGTTGTTGGGAAGCGGGGAAAGCATTACGATAAAGATTAATAGTATTTTTCACGAATAACAGTTTACAATTTTACGCTTCATTAAGAAGGAAGTTATGCTGTGACTGTTGTAAATCAATCACCCAAACGTTTTGTTTTGCTGATTTCGGGCCGGGGCTCGAATATGCAGGCTATTGTCAAAATGGCCAAAAACCGGCCTGGCATCCATGTGGCGGCTGTTATTTCCCACTCAAGGAACAGCAAAGGGCTTGAATGGGCCAAAGAGCAGGGTATAACTGTACACGAAATCCTGAACAAGGATTATGATTCGCGCGAATCATTCGATCAAGCCCTGCAGGAAACTATTGATGCCCATCAGCCTGATTATGTCTTGCTGGCCGGCTTCATGCGCATTCTGACCGAAAAATTCGTGCGTCATTACCACGGTCGGCTTATTAATATACATCCTTCCCTGTTGCCATCCTTTCCGGGACTGAATACGCACCAGCAAGCGCTGGACGCAGGCGTACTGCTGCATGGCTGCACCATTCATTTTGTAACGCCGGTGCTGGACCATGGCCCCATTATTGCGCAGGCGGCCGTGCCCGTGCTTAAAACCGATACAGCCGATGAACTGGCACAACGGGTGCTGGGCATGGAGCACATAATGTTTCCGGCTGTAGTGGGTTATTTGGCAGAAGATATTGTAAAACTGGGTGATAATGGCAAAGTTATTTATAAACGTGAAGTGCCATCACTGTTCATGTTTCAGAGAAAGGATAATTAAAATGAGATCAAGTGCCACCTCACGTAACCGGCAGGGTTCTGCTGGCAAAAGAAAAGGCTCTGAAAAACCGGTTGTTAAAGCGCCGGTTTATGCCATACGCATAGAACAGGTTAAAACCGTTTTTGCAGAAGTGCAAAAATGGAAATTTCCGGCAGATTCGGTATTGTCTGCCTGGTTTCGCATGAATAAGTCGCTGGGCAGTCGTGACCGTGCCGAAGTGGCCGAGGCTGTGTTTGATATTCTTCGTAACCTGCGTCGATACCGGCAATTTGCCGAGAGTGGTGTAGGTTCATCATTACAGCGCCTGGCCATTCTGGGTTTGTCTTCAACCCTGGGACACGACACGATCCGGGCTGTGCTTTCCGATGATGAAAATGCCTGGCTTGAGCATTTGCAAACCATTGATCTGAATGCCTTGTCACCCGCTGTTCGGGGTAGTCTGCCCGATTGGTTGTACGAGCATTTCAGCAAGCTCGATAATGCAGACTCCCTGATTGCTGCGCTGAACGAAAAAGCGCCACTAGATTTGCGCGTCAACAGTTTTAAAACTGATCGTGACACAGTTTTGGCTGCTTTCAAAGATTCTCCGGCAGAGCCGTTCGAGCCACAACCCACGCCGTATTCGCCGTGGGGGATACGCCTGAATGGCAAGCCGGCGATTAACCGCTGGCCTTTGTTTGAAAACGGCTCTTTGGAAGTTCAGGATGAGGGCAGCCAAATACTTGGCATGCTGGTGAGCCCGCGCCGTGGTGAGATGGTGATTGATTTTTGTGCCGGGGCGGGGGGTAAAACCCTGTTGTTGGGTGCACTTATGCGTTCAACCGGTCGGCTTTACGCTTTTGACGTGTCTGCAGCCCGTTTGGCAAAAGCCAAGCCGCGGGTTGCCCGCAGTGGTCTTTCCAATGTGACCCCTGTGGTGATTGCCAATGAAAATGATGCCCGTGTGAAGCGTTTGGCCGGGAAGGCGCACCGTGTGCTGGTAGATGCGCCTTGTACTGGCATGGGCACCTTGCGTCGCAATCCTGATCTTAAATGGCGCCAAACGCCCAAGGATGTGGCCGAACTGACTGCCCTGCAGGCCAGTATTCTGGCCAGTGCCTCACGTTGTGTTGCGCCCGGAGGACGTCTGGTTTATTCAACCTGCAGTGTTCTACCTGAAGAAAATGAACAACAGGTAGAGCGTTTTCTGCAAACCCATCCAGACTTCACCTTGCTGCATGTAAACCAGGTTTTGGGTGACCGTTGCCCTAATCTGGTCATGGAGAATGAATACCTTCATCTACGTCCGGATGTTCATGGTACAGACGGCTTTTTTGCTGCCGTGCTGGAGCGCCGTAAAAAAGAGGAGGTTTCAGGCCCTGGCGAAGGCAAGCCGACAAACGACAACCTGTCATCGTAAGTCATTCAGAATGGCGGGTTGTTCATTCTTCAGGATGAAAACCGGCCATTTGTTTTGCGTTGCATATCTAAACATGCAATAATAATTTATTAATCAAATCAATCTGTTATTAAGTAATTTAATGCTTTTGATAGATTTTTTGGATTTATATTGTTTTCAGCAAGATGGTAATCTGTTGAAGCAAGTAAACAGGGCTGGAAAAGAACTTTATTTCTGCTTTTTATTCCAATCCTGAGTACTGAAACAAACGTTTTTAGGAGACCTGATAAGGTTTATGGATAGCATTCTTAATTTTCTGGCGGGCGGCTTGTTGCAACTGTCCTGGTGGCAACTTGTTCTTGTGACACTGGTTCTTACTCATATCACCATTGTTGGTGTAACAATCTTCCTGCATCGCAGCCAGACTCACCGTGGTCTTGATCTGCACCCCATTGCCGCCCATTTTTTCCGCTTGTGGCTATGGCTTACCACCGGTATGGTTACCAAGGAATGGGTTGCCATTCACCGCAAACACCATGCTAAATGTGAAAAAGAAGGTGATCCGCATTCACCCATTGTGTATGGCATAGAAAAAGTCATGTGGAAAGGGGCAGAGCTGTATCGTGAAGAGTCTGCCAATGAGGAAACGCTTAAACGTTATGGTCACGGAACTCCCGATGACTGGCTGGAGCGTAATCTCTATACCCGCCATTCCGGCCTGGGTATTATTTTGACCCTGATTATAGACGTGTTGCTGTTTGGAGCCGCCGGCCTAACGGTCTGGGCAGTGCAAATGGCCTGGATTCCGTTCTGGGCAGCGGGCGTGGTTAACGGTTTGGGGCACTATATTGGTTACCGTAATTTTTCCAGCCCCGACAGCAGTACAAACCTGTTCCCGATTGGCATTATTATCGGGGGCGAAGAGTTGCATAATAACCACCATGCTTATGGCACATCAGCCAAGTTTTCCAGCAAGTGGTACGAGTTTGATATTGGCTGGCTGTATATCAAGCTAATGGGGTACGTTGGTTTGGCTAAAGTACGTAAAGTCGCGCCCAAATTAAAACTTGAACATAATTCCGCTCAGGTGACGGAAAAGACCCTGCAGGGTGTGATTACCCATCGTTATGAAATCATGACCCGCTATGCCGATTTGTTAAAACAGGCAGCCCAGGCAGAAATTGAACGCCTTAAAGGTGTCAAGGACAGTCTTAGCCTGCAGCAGGCTGCGTTGCTGAAATCGGTTTCTGATCGCATTACCCAGGCAGAACAGTCCCTGAAGCCAACCGAGAAGCAAGAGCTTGAGCACGCGCTGTCCCAGAACAAAGTCCTGGCTACCCTGGTTAACATGCGTGATGACCTTACACGTGTTTGGGCAAGCTCTACGGCCAGCAGTGAACAATTGTTGCAAGACTTGCAGGCTTGGTGCCAGCAGGCTCAGCAAAGTGGCATACACAGTCTTGAGCAATTTGCATTGCGCCTGCGACGTTACGCGGCATGATCGATCAGCTCAACCCCGAACAGCGTACTGCGGTCACTTCATCAGCGCAGTACGCGCTGGTGCTGGCCGGAGCCGGAAGTGGTAAAACCAAGGTTCTTACCACGCGCATGGCCTGGCTTATTCAAACGGGTCAGGTTTCACCGTATGGTTTGCTGGCAGTAACCTTTACCAATAAAGCGGCCAAAGAAATGCTTGCCCGTTTAACGGGTATGTTGCCGATTGATGCCCGTGGCATGTGGATTGGTACTTTTCACGGGCTTTGCAATCGTCTTTTGCGAGCCCATTACCGTGACGCGGGCCTGCCCCAAGGTTTTCAAATCCTTGATACGGCAGATCAGCTGTCGGCCATCAAGCGGCTTATTAAAACCGCCAACATTGATGACGAAAAGTTTCCGGCCAAAGATGTTCAGCGTTTCATTAACACCGCCAAAGAAAAGGGCGAGCGTCCTGAAACCATGGAAGTGTGGGACGCGCATCGCCAGCGGATGGTGGATATTTACCAGCTGTATCAAGAACAGTGTCAGCGTGAAGGTGTTGTGGATTTTGCAGAGCTGCTTTTGCGTGCCTACGAATTGCTAAGCAGAAACGCGCTGGTTCGCGAGCATTACCAGCGTCGCTTCAGGCATATTCTGGTAGATGAATTCCAGGATACCAATGACTTGCAGTACAAATGGCTGTGCCTGCTGGCCGGTCAAAATGCCAGCCTGTTTGCCGTTGGTGATGATGATCAGTCCATTTATGCATTTCGTGGTGCCAATGTGGGCAATATGGCTGCCTTTGAGCGTGATTACGCCAAGGGCAATATTGTTCGCCTAGAGCAAAACTATCGTTCTTATGGCAATATCCTGGATGCGGCCAATGCACTTATTGAGCATAATAATGACCGCATGGGTAAAAACCTCTGGACCGACCGTGGTGCCGGTGAACCCTTGCGTATCATAGAGCAGCCCACCGATTTGCAAGAATCGCAATGGCTGATGGAAGAGATAAAGGCGCTACTTAACGACGGGCGTGCAAGGCGTGATATTGCCATCCTGTATCGCAGCAATGCACAGTCACGCACCATAGAACATGCCCTGTTTTCAGCCAGGATTCCTTATAAGGTTTATGGTGGCCTGCGCTTTTTTGAGCGTCAGGAAATCAAGCATGTGCTGGCCTATCTGCGTCTGGTTTCCAATTTGGGTGATGATACTTCTTTCATGCGGGTGGTTAACTTTCCCACGCGGGGAATTGGTGCCCGAACCCTTGAGAACCTGACTGATGCATCGCGTCAAATTGGTTGCAGCATGGCGCATGCAATTGGTGCGGTTTCAGGAAAAGGGGGAAGCAATCTTGCTTCGTTTGTGCAGCTTATAAAGCAAATGACTGAAGTGGCGCAAACGGTTACCTTACCCGAACTGGTGCAGCATGTTATTGAAATCTCTGGCTTAAAACAGTATTACGAACAAGAGCGTGAGGGAGCGGAACGCCTGGAAAACCTAAGTGAGCTGGTTAATGCGGCAACCGTGTTTTCTCTTGAAGAAAACTTTGAGGGTATGCCAGCTGGCAAGGCAGTAGAGCCTTCTGTTCCCGTTGATCCGGAGATCATGTTCCAGGAAGCCATTTCTCCGCTGGCCGCGTTTTTATCTCATGCCTCACTGGAAGCGGGCGATAATCAGGCCAAAGCCGGAGAGGATGCCATTCAGCTTATGACGATTCATGCCGCTAAAGGCCTTGAATTTGATGTGGTGTTTATTACCGGTGTGGAAGAAGGTCTGTTTCCCCATGAAAACAGCCTGATGGCTGATGGTGGTCTTGAGGAAGAACGTCGTCTTATGTATGTGGCCATCACCCGTGCCCGAGAGCGTCTGTATATCAGCATGGCACAAAGCCGTATGCTGCATGGACAAACCAGGTATTCCATTCGCTCGCGCTTTCTGGATGAGCTTCCCGAGGCTTGTATTAAATGGTTGACGCCCAAGGTTGCCAGCTACGGTGCAAGCCAGAATGGCTGGGCAAGCGGGCAATCCCGTCAGCGTGATGCTTTTGGTCGCCCGGAAAGCGGGAGCCTGTCACCACGTGTGCCACGTACTGTAAGTAGTGGGGTGCAGGTTGGGCAGCAACAATTCAAAGTTGGCCAAGGTGTGCATCATGCCAAGTTTGGTGATGGAACCATTATTAATTTAAGTGGTCAAGGTAACGATGCCCAGGCACAAATCATTTTTCAGAATGCGGGTGCCAAAACCTTGGCATTGGGTATTGCCAAGCTGGAAATTATTGCCTGATCTGTATGCCAATTCACGGGGGCCTTTATGAGCCCCCAATGAAACGAGGTGGAAAATGAAGAGAACACTGTTGCTATCGTGCTGTTTGCTAGGTCTTTTGTCTGGTTGTGCTTCTGGCTCGGGAAATACCACCTTAAGTGGCTCTAAAGTAGAAATGTACGGAGTTATGGATGTTGGGGTAGGGTATTCAAGCCAAAAAACAACATTTTCCAAATAAAAACTTATCTTTTTGGTTATTTTACTACTGGGTGTTGACACAATTATTGTTGATGCATATAATTATATTCTTTCCTGAAGGCGGTTAGCTCAGTTGGTTAGAGCGCTACGTTGACATCGTAGAGGTCGCTGGTTCGAATCCAGTACTGCCTACCAGTAAAACATCACACAGATGTCCAGGAAATACCACAAGACCCGCATGAATAAACGTTCTGCGGGTTTTTTGTTGCCCTGAAATCCTACCGCTTACCAAGGTTTGCCACAAAAAAATAAGGGTAAGATAAACAGGAATAAGGGTAAGCAAAATGGTACGTGTGATTGCTCCTCTGACTGAATTAGTATGTAAGAAATCACAGCATTCAACCGAAGGTTCCAATAACGTTTTTGATGATCGTGATTATTACACCAAGTGCTCAGCGCCAATATGCCATCGCAGCATTGGAAAAAGTACTGGATTTGGAAAGTTATCCATTGGCCGAGTTGGACGTTAAGCTCTTCGGGGATGAGGGAATTGAAATCGAAGCAACACTAATGGCAACATCAATAAGTGGCGAATAGATGGACCGCCTCATAGCACTGCTTAATACTGAACAGTCTATCCATCATGCCTTCTGGGAGCAAAGTACGTCTGAATAAGCAGGCATTCTGTTTTTTCCTGCAGGATGGGCATAGTAGGTGGTCTATTTAGGCACTGTTGGAATAGGTATTCTGTTCAGCTCTGGCGTTATTCATATAAAATTGCAAAACGTATTGCTTTTAAAAGTAAGGAAAATGTTTATGCGGTTATTTTATCAAGCTGCTTCAATAGGTATGTGTGCCGCGCTTTTGTCCGGATGCTTTTCGGCAAGTCCGGTTGCCTCAAGTCGCGTCAGTAAATGCGGGTGGTGGGGTAATTGTGCTTATGAAGGATCATACGAACCCGGAGAGGAAGCGTTTGCAGAACGCGAGGCGGCAAGGCTAAACCGGGCCCAATCAGTAAGAATGAGGGGCGGTTGATGAGAGTGATTGTGCCATCTGGAAGAAAGGGCTTGCAAATTGCTTGCAAGCCCTTTCTTGTTGGTAACCCTATTGTTAACTAGTAAGCGCTAACAAGCCGGTTCAATAAGTTGCCCGGTGCCGTGCTGGTTTTGCGTGACTCCACCAGCAGGGCTGCTTGAATCCAGCGTTCTTCAGGAAAGGTTTCAGCCACTTTGGCACTGCTGAATCCACAGGTAATCATTGATGAAAACTGGTCAGGCAACACATGTCCGCCAGCGCGTATATCACCTTTAAAACGGTAGCGTTCGCGAATAAGTTTGGCCTGCGTGAAGCCCCGGCCATCCCTGAATTTCGGGAAGTCAATCAGAACCAGTTCCGCATCAGGCAAAAGCCTGGCAATGTCTGCAACATTGTTGTCGGGGCTTAACCAGATTCCTTTGCGAACCGGCAGGGTTTCAATTTCAGCCCATCGCTCAAGCGCAATCACAAGGTTACCATTGGCGGGAATGGTATCTTCGGATCCGATATATTGCCATTGATCCTGTATGTATTGTCCAGACTTATTTACCAGCAACATTAAGTGCCTCCTTGAAGGGCGCAGCACCAATACGATGATAGGTCTGCAGGAAAGTTTCAGCGTTGGTGCGTTCACGTAGATAAATATTCATGATTTCTTCTATCACCACGGGAACGTCCTCAAAAGTGACGGAGGAACCCAGGATCTTGCCAACCACGGCGTTCTCATCGGCAGAACCGCCAAGTGTGATTTGATAAAATTCCTGGCCGTTCTTATCCACCCCCAGAATACCGATGTTGGCAATATGGTGGTGGGCGCACGCGTTGATGCAACCCGAAATATTAAGAGTGAGTTTGCCCAGGTCATGTTCAATTTTCTTTTTATGAATCATGACTGCAATTTCCTGGGCAACCGGAATAGAGCGGGCATTGGCCAGACTGCAGTAATCCATGCCAGGGCAGGCAATCATGTCGGTGACAAGGCCGATGTTGTCGGTTGCCAGATTGGCGTTGACCAATGTTTGCCACACATCAAAAAGATCTTCTTTTTTCACGTGTGGCAGAACCAGGTTCTGTTCATGTGTCACCCTGATTTCATTCATGGAATATTGCTCAGCCATTCTGGCAACCAGGTCCATTTCATCGGCAGTCAGATCGCCGGGGATGCCGCCTTGCGGTTTCAGGGAAATAACCGCGCTGATATAAGCGGCTTGCTTGTGCTGATAGGTGTTTTGTTTAACCCAGCGGGCAAAGGCCGGGTTGTTGGCAAGCGCAGCTTCAAATGCAGGAAACTGGCCGCTATCCGTCTCAAAGGCAGGGGTCACAAAGCGGGCATTGAAATGCTCCACCAGTTCGTTGCTGACCAGTGGTCGATCATCGGGCAACGCGTTAAATTCTTCTTCTATCATGCGGATAAAATTTTCTGGTTTCAGTTCACGAACCAGAATCTTGATGCGTGCCTTATACAGATTGTCACGACGTCCCAGCGCATTGTAAACACGTACAATCGCTTCCACGTATTTGAGCAAATCCTGTTGCGGCAACCAGGCCCTTACTTTGGTGGCTACAATCGGTGTTCTGCCCAAGCCGCCACCGGCATGGACTTCGAAGCCGGTTTCACCCGCATCGTTCTTAAGGGCTCGCAGGCCAATATCATGAAAGCGGATGGCGGCCCGGTCGTTGGCGCTGCCGGTAATGGCAATCTTGAATTTGCGGGGCAAATACGTGAATTCAGGGTGGTCGGTAGACCACTGACGCAGGATTTCCGCATACACACGCGGGTCAAGATCCTCGTCAAAAGCCGCACCGGCAAACTGGTCAGTGGTGACGTTACGGATGCAATTGCCACTGGTCTGGATGGCATGCAAGTCGACATCGGCAAGGGCAGATAAGGCATCAGCAGCCTGGTCTAATCGTATCCAGTTGAATTGGATGTTCTGGCGGGTGGTGAAATGGCCATAACCCTTGTCATAGGTGCGTGCTACATAGGCCAGCTGTTTTAACTGTTCTGCGCTTAGGGTGCCATAAGGAATGGCCACCCTGAGCATATAGGCATGCAACTGCAAATACAGGCCATTCATCAGGCGGTATGTTTTGAACTCATCCTCGGTTAGTTCACCGCTTAAGCGGCGTTGAACCTGTTCGCCAAAAAAATGCGCGCGGTTTTTCAGGAAGGCATGCTCATCGTCATCATATTGGTAAATGCCTGCCTTGCTGTTGGCCTGACGCGGCTGCAGGGTCTTGACGAAGGCAGGATTGCCGTTTTCACCATTTCCGGACTGTTTGCCCAGATCGGGGCGTACTGAAGGGCCTTTGCTGCGGATTCGTTCTTTGTAATCACAGGGTACAGGGATGTTGTTTTCGCGGGTGGCCGGTAATTCCTGAACGCCAACAATAAAATTACGATCACTGGCCTGCTGTGCGGTATCGCGGGCGGCTTCAATGTTTTCCTGATCGAATAATGAGGCTGAGTGCAGCTCCTGCACCCATTCATTGTTTTCTCCCAGCCAGACGACAATCCCGTCATGCAGGCGATTTGCCGAGAAAAGTGTCAATTCAGCCGTATTGCTCATTTATAAACTCCTTGAGCACTACATATTATTGCAATACCCATATTCATCATAAAAACCACGGGAAGATGTTCTGTTTTCGTTTATGTTCAGGTGTTAAAGGAAAACAGGGGGGTATCCGCCCGGTCGTTGCAAGGTGTGATGAACTTTAATGTTATAAGTTGCAGTTATATGTAAATAATTGCCATGCATATAATTAAAATTCATACAATCCAATAAAGGATAAAAATTTTATTTATACTCTATACATTTTTTATGACTTTCTCTACTGTCTTTATATAAAAATAATTCATAAAGAAAGACTTGTTTGCTATAAATAAGCATTAATGGGCTTTGCAGCAGGGAAAATGTCACACCAAATAAAGATTTGGCTATATTCAGGGTTGAAGACTGTTGTTTTTCCTGCTGCAAATGCCCATGTGCACGACTCTGTGGGTTAGTTTAATGAATGGGCCAGGAGATAATTGCTGTTAATTAATCACCAGTTTGACCGTTGAGGGAGCAATGTTAACGTTATTCAGGGCATCATCAAGCAGTTCCTCGGGTGTTTTGGCTGATCCTGGGGTTTGATCGACTGTATCAATGTCCAGTTTTTTAACCAATAATTTTTTAATCTCAATAATATTTTCCGGGACTGGATCAGATGGGTCCAGATTAAGTTTTTCTGTGATGCCGTCCATGTTTTCGTAAGAAATATAGCGTGTCATATCGTATCTCATTAAAAGTGTGAAATTTGCCATGCATCTGGCAGGTTAATAAGGAATGCATATTAAGTGTTACCAGCTTAACATTATAACCGGGTGTATTTGTTACACTTCAGTGGCTTTGGTGACCTGATAGTGTTGGCGGTAAAATTCCCACTCTTCAATTTCCGTCCCGTCGGAAAATTGACAGATTCCGTATTGACCATTTTTTCCTTGCTTGATGATTATCTTGCCACCTTTCTGCTGGCACAGCATTGAAGCAGGATTGGCCATTTCAACAGGAGCGATAGAGGTACACGCTGAAAGCAGCAGTACACCCAAAACAAGATACCGTGTAATTTTCATGAGGAGATTCCTATTAATACAAGTAACCAAAACAGTATGATCAATACCGTAAAGATTCACAATAACTGCATAAGCGTGTTGTGTGTTAATGATAAATTATTCAGCAAGATGGAATCTGAAAATGATTGATGGATTGATTGCCGGCAAAATATTTGGGCAACCCAAGCAGGGTCAGGGTAAAAATGGCTCTTACGTAACGGCCAAGGTAAGGGCGGCCACCGAACAAGACACAATATTTGTAAATGTTATTTGTTTTAACCAGCAGGCCTGCTCCCAGTTGCTGGCCTTGCAGGATGGTGACAGCGTCTCGGTGGCTGGTTCGTTAACACCTCGGGTATGGGATTCCCAGGATGGTCCCAGGCCTGTTCTGGATATGGTTGCCCATGCAGTCCTGTCGGTTTATCACATAAAAAAGAAGCGGGATGAAGTTCAGGGCATCAGAAATCATGGAAGGCAGGAAGATTTCAATGATGATGTTGACGGTGAGTAAGTGAGTGACATGACATCTTTCTTCAGGATAAAGAAAGATGTCATGTTCAGGGCGTAAGATACGTGCTTTAATGAATAAGTCTTTGCTGTTTGAGAGGCTCTTTTAGATTAATTAAAAAGGAGAAATCAATGGCAGTAACCTTTTTTTTGGCGTTTGAGCTATGTAGTGGCAACGCGGAAAAGCATTTGGCCCTGTACGATGAGCTTGATCGCCTGGGGGCCCAGCGGGCTTTGAGGTCATTTTGGTGGGTAAAATCGGAAGATTTTACCAGTTCCACTTTCAGAACCTACATCAAACAATTTTTAGATGAACAGGATCGCGTGTTCATCATTAAAAATGGTGGTTGGGCGGCATTTCGGCCTGAAACAAATCCGTTGGATAATTAATGAAACCTGATGTGCCCATTTAGGCATGCCTTATAGGCAGTTATGCAATTTTTACCAAGCTGTCTTCGGGCGCTATTTGATTCGATTCAAAAATACCAATTTCCAGAAATTCCATCATCTGGTTGGTGAGTATGTTGGGCACCCAGGAGGTGGTGGTTCTATTCCATGTGGGTTCATTAAGATAGGCATACAGGGTGCCATTTTTATCAATGGCCAGATACTTGTAGCCTTCCGGAATATTTATCTTGAAATTAAAATATTTGATGATGTTTTCTTTGGGTAGGAATGTCATTTTTGCCTTAGGAGTTATCTTTTGCATCAATGAGAGATGGGGCCTTGAAATAGCCTGTAAAATCCTCAAATCTTGATTTATGTTAATAAGCAAGAATGTAAACTAAAATTTCAGCGTTGTATTATATGTGTCTTAATGTTAATAATGTTTAACATTTATGGTTAATTCCTTTTCTGCTCATGCTCGTGTTATTGCTTCAAATATATAACCAGCGTATTAATTTTGATGCATCTTATGTTTTTTGAATGAGGGGATTTACACC
Source organism: Advenella sp. (assembly GCA_041656315.1). GTDB lineage: Bacteria > Pseudomonadota > Gammaproteobacteria > Burkholderiales > Burkholderiaceae_B > Advenella. The sequence continues at coordinate 79,072 of JBBADT010000002.1, read as the reverse complement.
GGAAGCGGCACCGCCTACACTGAAGGCTCAGTGATTCGTATCATTGTTAGCGCAAATGTTTACCAGGGTTTGTATGAACCCTGGTTTTTTTTGCCTGAAGGTTTCCTGCTGGTCAAATCTGCGGTACAGTCTAGACCAATATATAAAAACACAGGAGATAACAGCGTGGCTTCAAAAGATGAAATTATCACTTTCCTGAAAAAGGATTTCCCACAAAATAAATGCATTGTAGAAAGCGTTGGTGAAAAATTTTCCAGGATAAAATGGCCGGTCAGTCATGAAGACCTGCGGCCAGGAGGGACCGTCTCAGGGCCCTCGTTAATGACCGCTGCTGATGTTGCCTTATACGTTGCTATTTTGGGTGAAATCGGGATTGTGCCTTTGGCCGTTACCACTAATCTGAATATTTCTTTTCTAAGAAAGCCAGCGCCAGATAAAGATCTGATTGCTGAATGCCGGCTTATCAAGTTGGGTAGAACGCTTGCGATGGGTGACGTTTTTATTTATTCAGAAGGCAGTGAGCAGGCTGTGGCGCATGCGGTGGGAACATATGCAATTCCTGCTCTGGGTCAATCAAGCTAAGCGTATCATGATTAATCCCGCAGGGTAAAACCGGGTGTGGATGATTACGCATCCGGTCTGTCAGTGTGATGGTTGTCAAGCAATGTTTTAATGGCCGTTTGGGTTTTGATGGCAAGCACCAGGGTGTGTGCATAATAATCACATACGGCATGATAGCTTAGGTAAGTAATGTCTTGTTGATTGCTGATTTCTTCGGGCAAGAGCATAAGTTGTTCATGAATTTCACAGGCTTGCTCAACCGTACAGGCAGAATGAAGAAAAGGATATTCATCCTTCTCCCAATGCCAAAAACCGGAAATCTGTTCAATCCCGGTTAATTGTTGAAAATAATGATCCAGCTGCCGGGTGCCTGGTGGATAGGTGTTGAAGAGTCTGTTGGACATTTCGTAATTAAAGTAATTGGCAACGTGATCACGCCATTGCTCATCTGCCAGCGACCAGATCGTTAGCTCTTCTTGCTTGTTCAGGATGTCCTGGGCAATGGTTTTTTTTATGGGCAGGGGCAGGTGTGCGGATGATGGGATGGTGTCCAACAGTTGGTAAAAGGCTTCCTGTCCCAGATTAAAACAAAAAGTTTTCCAATAGTTGCAAAGTAAAACCGTAATGGATTTTAGCAAAGGGGTCGTCGTGGCGTCCGGTTCATTGGAGGCCAGCGCCAGCAAAGGATAAATGTCATCACTAATGTTTTTAATAAAGGTAGTGGTGGTTACCGGACAAAATAATGCTTCGTTTTCCATGCCGTCAACTTCTGTGATGGTTTGCTTCATCAGTATCCTTTCTGTTAATGCGGCAATTATACAAGTATGTGGGTGACGTATACGCCTGTTTCAGGATTCCCTGGGGCAATTGCACTCATTTGGCCCAGTGGCTGACTTAATCATTCTTGAAATGAATATATGCAAAAATAAATACCGCCAGCGGGCGGTATTTAACTTGCTTGGATGGAGGATGGTTTATTTGTATAAAACCTCTGGAAGCCATAAACCAATTTGTGGGAAGACATAAAGCAGAATGAGTGCAAATATCTGAATCCCCATAAACGGCAGCATCCCCAGGAATATCTGGTTCAGGGTAACGTGTGGTGGTGCCACTCCTTTCAGATAAAAGGCGGACATGGCAACGGGGGGAGAAAGGAAGGCGGTTTGCAGGTTAAGGGCAACCAGAATGCCAAAAAACAGTGGATCAATATTGTAGTGGGCCAATAAAGGCAGGAAGATAGGCATGAAAATGACAATGATTTCCGTCCACTCAAGTGGCCAGCCCAGCAGGAAAATAACAATTTGCGCCATGATCATGAACTCAACGGGAGTTAAATCCATTGATAACACCCAGGCATTAATAATTTCCTGGCCACCCAGCAAGGCAAAAGCGGCAGAGAAGATACTGGATCCCACAAACAGCCAGCACACCATTGCGCTGGTTTTTGCCGTCAGGTACATGGACTCCTTAAGCATGGCCATGTTCAGTCGCCGGTAGACAAAGGCCAGCAAGAGCCCGCCGAATGCCCCCATGGCAGCCGCTTCAGACGGTGTGGCAAAGCCAAATACAATGCTGCCCAATACGGCCAGTATCAGAATGGCCAGCGGGAAGAAAGAGGCCAGAAGCATTTTGAAGATTTCAAGCCGGGCAAAGGTGAAAAATACATAAAAGATAAGCAGCATGACCAGGCCGGTAAAGAAAATAATCCAGAAAACCATGGGGGCGCTGGTTTTGCCTGCTTCATCAGTGCTTATGTTTTCTGTAGCTGCATTTTCTTCAACGGCCGTTTGTGCCATAGGCTCGGCCCCGGGAGGCTCATTCAAGGTGCCTGATGGCTCTGCCAAACCACCTGCTCCGGGGGGTTCGGCCAGGCCGCTGCTGTAACTGTCAGGTTGGTTATCAAAAGAGCCAAATCCCATTTCTTGCAATTCAGTGCTTTGTTGTGGTGCTGGGGCGGTAACCATTGTGTAGCTTATGCCCATGGCACCAAAGAAAACGATGGCAGGCAATAAAGTGATAAAAAGTTGATACAGCAGGGATTTTACCGGTATGCCGACATTGCGTTTGCCCTTAAGGGCACTTAACAGGCCGGGCAAGGCTTTGTTGCTGATGGCATTTTTAATGTTTTCGGCAAACTCGGGCAGGGAAACGCGCCTTTCTTCCTCAGACAAAGGGGGCGCCAGTTTTGGTTTGATTTTTGCCAGGATAATGACATAAAGAACATAAAGCACGGCCAGCATGATGCCAGGGAAAAAAGCGGCAGCATACAATTTGACGACCGATACGCCCGCAACGGCCCCATACACAATCAATAGCACCGATGGCGGAATCATGATGCCCAGGCATCCGCCAGCAGTAATGGCACCGGCAGAAATTTTAACGTCATAACCCGCTTTAAGCATGGCGGGTAGGGCAAGCAGACCCATGAGTGTGACGACGGCACCAACAATACCGGTTGCCGTGGCAAATATCGCACAAGTAATAATGGTGGCAACCGCTAAAGAGCCGGGTATGCGAGCCATGACCAGGTGCATGCTTTTGAAGAGTTTTTCAATCAGGTTGGCGCGTTCAACCAGATATCCCATGAAAATGAACAAAGGCACGGCAATAAGGACATCATTGGTCATGACGGCGTAGGTGCGCAGAACCATCAAGTCAAGCGTTTGTTCCACCGCCAGCTGTGTGCCCATATCTTGGTAAGCATATAGGGTAAAGCCAACACCCATACCCATTAGGGTAAAAGCGGTGGGGAACCCCAGCATAATAGCCACAACAATCAGGGCCAGCATTAGCAAGCCCATATGCCCGTTAGTGATATCGGCGGGGGCGGGCATAAAAATAACCAGCGTAATAATAATGCCAAATAATATGGTAAGTCCAAACCAGGCTTCTTTTTTCATCTTGTGTTCCCGTTTTTTTCTGTTATGTAGGTGTCTGCTTGGTTGATATCTTGTGTTGAAACATGAACCATATCTTTCAGCTTATCAACATCAACCTCTTCAACATCAACGTCCCGTGATGGCCACTGTCCTTTTTTCAGGCACATGACGCATCTGACGACTTCAACAAATCCTTGCAAAAACAAGGCAAAACCTGCAATGGGAATAATGGCCTTGAATGGGTAAATAGGTGGTCCATTGGCTGTAATGGTAGAGTGTTCATTAATCACCCACGATTCGGAGGCGTAGTTGTAACCTGCCCAAACCAGGGCAATAATGCCTGGAAAGAAAAAAAGAAAATAAAGGATAAGGTCCAGGCTGGCCTGTAGGCGAACCGGAAAAAAACCATACAGTACATCACCGCGAACATGACCGTTTTTGCCTAGTGTGTAAGCGCCGGCCATCATGAAAAGTGCGCCATAAAGCATGTTCATGACATCAAATGCCCAGGCATGGGGTTGATGCAATGCATAACGGGAAAAAACTTCATAGGTAACAAAAAGGGTGAGTATGAGGGCACACCAACTGAAAAGTTGTCCAATCAGTGTGTTAACTTTATCAATAAAGCGCAATATTTTTCGCATACCAATTCGCCTGGCAGTATTGATCTATGGATGTCACTTTCACCCTGGACAAGAATGAAAGTGACATGAAGAACCGTAAACGGTAATAAGTTTACAGAGATGCGTATGCCCCTGTTTTAGGACTTCTTGGCGGCAGGCCTGGCAAAATAATGGTTATAAGCCATGCGGCGGTTATTGTTGGTGTCCATGTCCCAACTGACTGCCCGCTCTGCAAAAGCCCGCTGTGATTCCTCAATTTCCTTGAACAAAGGATTGCTTTCTGCTTTTTTGGCAACAATGTCGTCCCAGGTGGTTAATTGTTGCTGAAGAATCGCGTCTGGTGTTTTGTAGAATTTGACGTTGTTTTCTGTTTTCAGTTTGACGTAGTCTTGTGAATAACGGTCTATGGCTTTCCAGGACATATCCGCTGAGGCGGCTTCAACGGCGTTTTCTATAATGGCCTTCATTTTGTCTGGCAGTGCGTTGTATTTATCTTTATTGAAGGTGATTTCAAAGGTTTCTGAAGACTGGTGAAAGCTTTGCAGCATGCATACTTTTGAAACATCGGGGAAGCCAAGCAAACGGTCAGAAGAGGCGTTATTGAATTCGGCGCCATCTAACAGTCCGCGATCAAGAGCCGGTACGATTTCACCACCCGGGAGGGCATTAACGGCCGCACCCATGGCAGTGAACAGGTCAATGGCCAGGCCGTTGGTGCGGAATTTCAGGCCTTTCAGGTCTTCTGCTTTGGCAATAGGTTTTTTGAACCAGCCTAAAGGCTGTGTTGGCATTGGGCCGCTCAGGAATGAAACCACATTGCCGCCAATGGAGTCATACAGTTTGACCAGTAAGTCTTTGCCGCCACCATATTTAAACCAGGCAAGCAACATATTGGCATCCATGCCATAGGCGGGGCCAGAAGAAAACAGGGCAAGCGCATTCTGTTTGCCATAGCTATAACCAAGTACACCATGTCCGCCATCAAGGGTTCCCTTGGAGACGGCATCTAATAAGGCAAAGGCAGGTACAACTGCGCCAGCTGGAAGGACTTCAATTTTAAGCTCTCCACCTGTCATGTCATTGATTTTTTTTGCAAAATCAAGGGCATACTCGTGGAAAATATCCACGGTGGGCCAGGTGCTTTGAAAGCGGAAACTGATGGGGGTTTGTGCACTGACAATGGCCGGAAAACCCATGCCCACGGCAGCGGCCGTGCTGGCTGCTGCCGTGCCCAGGAATTTACGGCGTGATTCGGTTTGTGGTGGGGTTGCGGATGGTTTTTTAGCAGGACTGTTATTAGCCATGGTTTGTCTCCTGTGTGGCTGATACAACTGGTGATACTTGATCGTGATTTTGTTTGTTGTGCTACAGACTGCGACTCCAGCTAAATTTATACGCACTCTATTATTCATTGTCAAGATCTATGGGCTAAGTGTAAGTGCCTATATTTAAATGCAATTTTTATACTTTTTATTTCGCCTAACGGCGTTTAATGCTTGATAAATGCTTGTAATTAAGGGGGTTATGCATTCCGTGGGAATGCAGGCGACATCCAAAACGCTATTGTCGAGGTGGTGTTTTGAGCTTGATAAAAATTTACATTTTGAGTACTATTTCATTTGCATTTTTTTGCATTGATTTATATCAATAAAGTGCTATTTTGTATGGCAATGAAGCATATTGAAATAATTTCACAATGTGGGATCCTAGGGGTGCTAGAGTGGGGATTATGTAGTTTTTATTCTTGATGGAAATAAAAATCCTGGGCTTTATTTCAAAGAAAATTTCAATTAAATGATTTTAATAAAAGAAATTTATTTTTAAAACAACAAATTAGCGCTTGATTTTGTAACACAATGTATTATTGAGGTTTTAAGAAATGTAAATTTCAATATTTTTATTTTCGTAAAAAAATTTTGAAATAATGCTCTTTATCATTTACTAATGATTTGGATTCTAAAAAAACCGTATTTTTTAATAATCTTGAAATTTCATTATTGGTATAATTGTTTTTAATTATGGTTTTTTTGTGCGCAATATGCGTTATATAATTGGCTATAACAAAACGGTTTGTATAAGGCTATTCTTGTTTTTTTGTATCAAGCAGGCATAATTCGGGTATCAAGACATTTAATAAAACATAAATTTATTATTTTGTCATTAAGGGTTTTCCGTAAGATTCATAGAAAGTTAACAATTTTTTTATGATGGAAGCTTTGTTAATTAACTTTTTATTTACGAAGTTTGTTAACAGCAAATTCAGAAGCGTGCAAAAAAAATCGTAAATTGGCAAAACAATAATCCATTAAGCAATGCTGAGGCGTGTAGGGCTTGTCTCTTCGGTGTTGGTAAGGTGATTGTGGCTTTTGCTTGTGTTTCCGAATAAATTTAATAAGTGATTAAGAATGATGAGTATTAGCCAATCTCCCTTTATGCAGGACAACAACCTGGTGAATGAGTTAAGAGAAGTTAACTTGTCTTATTTGTTGTTGGCCCAACGCATGTTGCGGGATGATTTTTCCAAAGGAATGTACCGTTTGGGACTTGGTAGGGATGTTGCCGAGTTGTTAATGGATTTAAGCACTTCGCAGGTATTGTCGCTGGCTTCGTCAAATTCCCTTATTTGCGGGTTTCGCCTGAACGATATCGCATTACTTGGTGCACTGACCAAAGATGGCATGAATGGCACCCTTAAGCAGGTACATGCCTCCATGATGCTGGCACAGCAGGAGCCTGATCGCGTCATGCAGGAGGTTTCTCAGTGAGCGAAAAGGTGAAAGCCAAGGCAAAGCCCAAGGCAAAACCAAAAAGTGTTCTTAAAGATGGCATGGATATCTCGCTGGCCAGCCAGATGATACAGCTAGGTGCGCGCTTGCAAGTGCTTGAGGCGGAAACCGATTTAAGCAGTGACCGGCTTTCTCGCCTGTATCATGAGATTCATCATCGCTCTCCGCCCAAGGGCATGTTGCCTTATTCCACCGATTGGTTCATGTCTTTTTACCAGAATATTCATGCAACCCTGTTTTACAGCATTTATTTTAACCTGGTAAGTCATACTGAAACCCAGGGAGTTCAGGCTGTTATTGATGCCTATACGCTTTATCTTGAGCATGATGAGGTGAAACGTGCCTGGGACGAGCAAAGCAATGAGCCGGTATTAAGCTTTACCCGCGCCTGGATGTTGGTTCGATTCTTTAAAAGCGATTTAATGCAAATGTCCACCTGCTCACAGTGCAATACTGCTTTTGTTACCCACAAACATGAGCTGGAAAACGGTTTTGTATGTGTCATGTGCAAGCCTCCCGCCAGAATTGTCGGCATGCTTAACAAGCAGGCAACCACTTCTTATTACGGCAAGTTTTAATCGATCTTCTGCCTGCTGGCTTTGCCGGGGTGTATCGGGTGGCTTGCATTTTCCCTGATTGTAGTGTGGTTTAAGCATGGCTCGTGGACGAGCCTGTTTTTTTGCTTTTAAAAATTAAATTAATGTCATTTGTTGACGTTAAGAAAAAGTACAGCACTGAATATTATTAACAATTGTTGGCTGACATTAACAGCCTGAATGGATTGCCTGAATCATGCGTAAGAATTTGCCTGTTAACGATATTGAAACTCTGGTCCAAGATGACCAGTACCTCATTTCCAAAACCGATCTTAAGGGGCGTATCACTTATTGTAATCCGGCTTTTGTTGAAATAAGCGGCTTCACCCGGGAAGAGTTGATAGGCAAACCGCATAATATTATTCGCCATCCTGACATGCCTGAACTGGCGTTCCAGGACTTATGGGAAAGTGCGCAAAACAGAAAGCCCTGGACCGGCCTGGTTAAAAACCGTCGCAAAGATGGTGGCTTTTATTGGGTATTGGCCAACGTGTCGCCTATCTTTCAGGGCAATGAGGTAACGGGCTATGCTTCGGTTAGGGTTAAGGCCGACCCCGAGAGCATAGTCAAAGCCGAAGCCTTGTACAGACAGATTAATAATGGCGAGAAAATACCCTATACGATTAAACAGGGACGGAAAGTACCTATAGGAATTCGCCGTGTGTTTTCCGGGGCAAGCCGTATTTTTCAAAAAGGATTTGCGCCTGGCCTGATGCGGGCAGCTTTGCTGTCTGTGGTGGGTATGTTGTTCCCGACATGGCTGGCCGCCTCTCAAAGCCAATTGCCTGGGGGTAACTCTACCCTGTTCGGTATAATGGCTTTGTTCATTTTTGCCGTTGTGTCGCTGTCTATGAAAATGGCGCGGGATATCAAGAAGCCTATCGATGGTGCGGCAGATATTATTCGTCAGATTTCTGCGGGTAACCTGAGTAATAATGTTCATTCCATTCCTAAAAACGAGATGGGAGAGTTGTATTATTACCTGGATATGATGCGCAAGGCTCTAATTGGTATTAGTGGCGAAGTCATGGTTGGTGCGGATGCGAATTCCAGAATTGTGACTTCGTTGCAGAAAAACAGCCAGACCCTGGCCATGCAAACGGAAGATCAGGCTGCGTCCTTGCAGGAAACGGCTGCGAGCCTGGAACAGTTGACGGTTACCGTCAAGCAGAATGCCGAGAATGCGCGTTCGGCCAACTCGATTGCCCTGGAGGGGTTGCGGGTGGCGGAAAATGGCAGTGACAAAGTCAATCAGGTCGTGCGCTCAATGGAAGAAATGAACGATAGTTCAAGAAAAATTGAAAGCATTGTCAAGATTATTGAAGATATTGCATTCCAGACCAATCTCCTGGCGATTAATGCCAGTGTGGAATCTGCACGCGCCGGTGAGGCCGGGCGCGGGTTTGGTGTGGTTGCTGCAGAGGTGCGCAACTTATCGCAAAAAAGCTCTGATGCCGCCAAGGAAATCAAGAGCCTGGTCCATGCATCAGTCGAAGATGTCACACAAAGCTCCCGTCTGGCAGAAGAGGCGGGCAGTGTGATGAAAGAAATCATGGATTCGGTGCAGGGCATGGTCAATATCATGGCTGAAATTTCTACCGCCTCGGTTGAGCAATCCAGTGGGCTGCAACAAATTAACCTGGCTGTCAATCAAATGGATCACGCTGTACACCAGAACTCGGCCATGGTGCAAAACCTGTCGCAGACTTCTGTTGAGTTGGGTCAGCAGGCACAGGAGCTGAAGCAATCCATTGGCGTACTTAATAATATGCAGGGTTAAACCTGGTTAAATGCTGAAGTAAGCCTGTTTTTACAGGCTGTTCTATTCAATGGCCAGGGTTCCCTGTCGGTAAAATGATATTTTGGTCAGTTTTGGTGCCTTTGGGTACGGTTAAGGGGCTAGCGTGTTAGTCGTCATTGGATACGGTATTGTATTAATTTGTGTTTTTGGAGCCTATGTTGGAATGGGGGGGCATATTAGCGCCCTTTTTCAGCCCCTGGAGCTGCTTCTGATTGGTGGTGCGGCACTGGGTGCTTATGTAGCCGCCAACAACATGCGTTCCATCAAGCAATTGGGTAATAGCCTGGTGCGGCTTTTCAGAAAAAACAAATATGACAAGGCGCTGTACCTGGAAATTCTTTCATGTCTTTTTGTTCTTACCCGAAAAGCCAAAAGCGAGGGCAAGAACGTTATTGAATCTCATATTGAAGCGCCTGAGGAAAGTGATGTTTTCAGTCAATTTCCCATGGTGTTTGAAGATAAAAGGGTGCTGAATTTCATTTGTGACTATTTCAGGATGATTATCAGCAGCAACATGAGTGCCTTTGAGCTTGAACAGCTCATGGATGAAGAAATTGACACGTGTCGCCATGAAATGAACGTTCCGGTCAAAGGTCTCAAAGCCGTGGGAGACGGTCTTCCGGCATTTGGGATTGTCGCTGCCGTTTTGGGTGTCGTTAAAGCATTGGCCTCCATTGACCAGCCCCCCGCCATTTTGGGTGACCTGATCTCCAAGGCGATGGTGGGTACCTTTTTGGGTATTTTGATGGCTTATGGCTTTGTCTACCCGGTGGCTGATGCGATTGAGCGCCGTAACAATGAAAGCGTCAAGACCCTAGAGTGCATCAAGGTGACTTTGCTAGCCTATATGCACGGCTATTTGCCGGCTGTCGCGGTCGAGTTTGGCCGTAAAGTCCTGTTCTCTTCCGTTCGTCCCTCATTTTCGGAGCTTGATGAACAGGTTCAATTGTCCAAGTCAGCCAAGTAAACATAAAGTATGTCAGGTAATGCACCACGTATAGTCATCCGGAAAAAACGCGCTTCACATGATGAAGGGCACTCGGGTGGGTCATGGAAGATTGCTTACGCAGACTTCATGACTGCCATGATGGCTTTTTTTCTGGTGATGTGGATTTTGTCGCTGGTACCCAAAAGCGAACTTAAAGATCTGGCCGAGTATTTCAGACGGCCGCTTATTTCAGCCGTGACCGGCGATCCTCATACGCCAGCCACCAGAAACGTGATTCCTGGTGGGGGCACACCGTCTCCTATTCCCACCAAAAGCGCCTTGCAGGAAGTTACTGCCCTGATTCCGCAGGTTAGCCGTAGCGAGCAGAGTGAAGATAGTGAGCGTCTGGAAAACCTGAAGCGCAATGTCGATTTGCAAATTGAAAATAATCCGACCCTGAAAAATTTCAAGCCACAAATGGTCATGGATATGACGCCAGAGGGTTTGCGTATTCAAATTCTGGATAATCAGCAACAGCCCATGTTTGCCACCGGCAGTGCACGGCTAAATCCGGAAATGATTTACATCCTTAAAGAGCTGGCACCATTGCTTAATGACATGCCTAATGGGATATCCATTAGCGGCCATACCGATGCCACCCAATACGTAACCGGTGAACATGCCTATAGTAATTGGGAGCTGTCAGCTGATCGGGCCAACTCTGCCCGGCAGGCGCTGGTGAATAATGGCCTGTCTGAAAGCAAGGTAAGACGGATACTGGGTTTGTCTTCCACGATTAACCTGGTCAAGGATGATCCCTATTCGCCCATTAACCGGCGGATCAGCATTGTGGTACTGAATCATAAAACAGAGCAAATGCTTGAGAAAATGAATGCGTCTCCTGGTCTGAAGCAGGAAGACCTGGATGCCAGACTGAGACAGGAAAAAGACAAGCTAGAGACTTCTGCGACATCATCTTTAAGCAGCATGCAAAGTCTTTCGCCTTCGATTAATTCCGCTACCCTGGCGGCGGCGCCTGAAAATGCCCCTGAATTGTTTGCCCGCCAGGCGTCTGTGCTGCCACAGGGCGCGGTATCAGTGGCTCAAGATACGATTGCTGCTCCTGTGGTTGCAGGTCAGGCAATGGTTGATCCGGCTGCCAGTGAAAAGGTGGTTCAGCTGGTTCAGGGCTTGGGTGACAGCGGTTATGATATTGAGCATATCATGCCCTCACCGATAAGTAGGCAGGAAAGTATTTTGTGGCAGACTGCCGATACGGTTGTGGGTTCGCTGGTAGGCACCGCCACAGCAGCTATTGCTCCTTCATTGCCGGCAGAGCAGGTTTCAACCACATCGCTGGTGTCGCAAAATAAAAATCAGAATTTGTCTCGGGAAATCAAGGAAATTGAAAATTCTGCCGTTAATGTAAACAGGGCGTTTGAAAATTCGCCTGCAACTGGTGTGACTGATAAGGATCCAGTATCTGTTCAGAAGCCGGTTGTGGCGGATACGGCGGTTAAACCGGCCAAACAGCCTGGAACCGTTAAACCGCCAGCCTCAGATAAACCAGTAGTGCCAGCGAAGAAAACAACTTCAACCAAGAACAATGCTTCCGGGAAGAAGTCGGCCTCAACGCAGAAAGCGGCGCCGGCAAAGAAAGCGGCCCCAGCCAAAAGCGTCAATCCGGAAGTGAAGGGAGACACGGGGAAGAAGGGAATCATCGCAAAGCAGGGAATGCCTCAGCAAAAGGCAAACCCGGATAATAAGGTTTCGTCTGTGAGTAAAAGCGGCTCCAGGAGTACCTCCGGTTCGGCCAAACCTGGTCCTTCGACCCGAGCGGTCGAGACGGAAATTGATCTCAGGAGTATTCTTCACAACAATTTTTATCAGTGACAGACAAGGTATATGAGCAGCCCAGATTTAAGTGAGTTTCATGATACGTTTTTTGACGAGGCCCAAGAACTTCTTCAGGGTATGGAGCAGACCCTGCTGTCCCTGGATCCTGAATCGCCCGATCACGAATCACTGAATGCGATTTTTCGTTGTGCCCATTCCATCAAGGGTGGAGCGGCTGCTTTTGGGGTTTTTGATGACCTGGTCAGCACAACGCATAAACTGGAAAATATTCTTGACCTGGTTCGTAATGGGAAAATGCCCCTGACGCATGAGGCAATCAGTGTTTTTTTAAAAGCCAAAGATGTGTTGTGGGACTTGGTGCAGGCTTATCGGGAGCAAAAGGAGCCTGGCAGTGAAAGCGCGCGCGAATTGCTGGCCATGTTGCAGCAACTAAGTGAAGTAAAACCGGCTGAAGCAAAAACAGATACAAACCCTGTATCAGGGCAGGCCGCTCAGGTTATTGAGACCGCCATTGCGCAGGAAGAAACGCCGTCGGAAAAGCCGGCAACAACACCAGATGTTGTGATTCCTGAAGGTGAAACACTGCTTAAGGTTACACTGCTTGATGTGTCGGAAAAAGACCGTTTGTCTTTGCATAATGAAATGGGCATTATGGGGACCCATATCCGTCAATCCAGTTCGGGCAATGAATATTACTACTGGCTAAGTTCTGCCTTGCCACCCGAAGATATTATTGCCGTGTGTTGCTTTGTGATTGATGAGTCACAAATTAAAGTGGAAGAAGACAAGCCGGTAGCGCAGCCTCTTGTCGCAGAAATTCCGGCTCAGATACCGTTAACAGCTGAACCGAAACAGGAGGTTTTACCTTCTGCGTCAGCGGTGCAGGCTGCACCCGCTCCGGCCCCCACCCTGACGGCAAAAACCGTTAGTGAGGCACCGGCAAAGCAGGCCTTGCCCAAAACAGCGGCCGCCAATAAAGATGGCGGGACGATTCGTGTGCCCATCCAGAAAGTGGATCAGTTGGTCAATCAGGTGGGTGAAATGGTGATTAACCAATCCATTCTGATGCAAGCCAACCAGTCACTGGACCCGATTGTGCATGCCTCGCTTATACAGGATATTGAGCACATGGGCAGTGCCTTGCGGACCTTGCAAGAAGCGATCATGGCTTTGCGTATGATGCCCATGGATTATGCCTTCGGACGGTTCCCACGATTGGTGCGGGAAACAGCGGGCAAACTGGGCAAGCAAATTGAACTGATTACCAAGGGCGGTGGCACCGAGCTGGATAAAGGCCTGATCGAGCGCATGATAGACCCCTTGACTCACTTGATTCGCAATAGTCTTGACCATGGCATTGAAATGCCTGAAAAGCGGATTGCGGCCGATAAGGACCCGTTGGGAAAAATCACCATCAGTGCGCAGCACCAGGGTGGGCGGATCATTATTGAGGTGATTGATGATGGCGCTGGCATGGATCGTGAAAAATTAATTAACAAAGCCATTGAAAAGGGCCTGCCCGCTTCGCACAACATGACTGATGACCAGGCCTTCATGCTTATTTTTGAAGCCGGATTTTCTACTGCGGAAAAAGTGACTGATGTCTCGGGGCGTGGCGTAGGCATGGATGTTGTCAAGCGTAATATCCAGGAACTGGGTGGTTTGACGCAGATTGAATCGGAAAAGGGCAAGGGCACGACAATCCGGATCTCACTGCCGCTAACGCTGGCCATTATGGATGGCATGACCGTGCAGTCGGGCAAAGAGCGATTTGTGCTTCCCTTGAGCCATATTGTTGAATGCCTGCAACCAACCAGTGATCAGATCCGTATTCTTGAGGAAAACAAGGCCTTGCTGTTATTGCGAGGCGAGCACTTGCCCATTATTAATTTGTGGGAAATTTTTTCTATTCCCAATACTGAGCGTGATCTGGAAAAGTCTATTATTGCCGTTTTACAGGTTGGTAAAAGCCGGTATGCCCTGGCGGTCGACCAGCTGTTGGGGCAACATCAAATCGTGGTCAAAAACCTTGAAACACATTTCAAACGGGTGCCAGGTGTTTCCGGGGCCACTATTTTGGGTGATGGCAGTGTTGCCCTGATTCTGGACGCAGCGGCCATTCTTGAGCAAAACAAGCTCGGATTGGTGCCTTATGGTGCGGGATTCAATAGCCCTGTATTACAACAAGAGAGAGTTTAAGCATGAGTCAGGAAAAAAAAGATGAGCTGAATTATCACTGTCTGGTGTTTTGTGTCGATGGGCAGGAATTTGCCATTGATATCCTGAAAGTCCAGGAAATCAGGGAATATCAGCCGGTAAACGTGACACGCGTGGCACATATGCCTTCGTATATACAGGGGTTGATTAACCTGCGTGGGCAAATTATTCCGATTATTGATCTTCGCATCAAACTGAAAGTGAGTGAAGTGGAGTACACCCCGCAAACCGTGGTGATTATTCTGGGTTTATCAGACCGTATTGTGGGCATTGTGGTGGATAGTGTGTCAAATGTAGAGCTAATAGCCAAAAACACCATCGAACCGCCTCCCAATGTGAATAATCCTGCACCTTATTTAATTGGACTGACCACTTATAAAGATGAGTTATTGCAAATAGTAGATGTTGAAAAACTGATTGATCACGAGCATTGGACGTTAAGTGACATCAACCAGGAGGCATAATGGATGCCCTGACAAGATCGGTATGGACGGATGCCAGCTATAAGCATGCCTTGAAAATGCTCCACGATAGAAGCGGTATTATCGTGGGCGAGCATAAAATGAAATCAAGCGAGAGATTGCTTGAGGGCTTGCGTAAAGAGTTCGGTTTTGTAACCATTGACGATTTTCTGATGGCGCTGGATAAAGACAGGGATCACACCGGATGGCCAGCATTTATTAACAGTTTTACCATTAACCATACCGCGTTTTTCAGGGAACCGCATCACTTTGAGATTCTGGCGGAGCACATAGAAAAACTCCGGACCAATTGTGCTATTTGGTGTGCTTCCTGTTCTACCGGAGAAGAACCTTATTCCATTGCCATGGTGTTAAATGAGATTGTGGGTGAACAGGCGGCTTGTCCCAGGATTGTGGCCACTGACATAGACAGCCAGGCGATTAAAAGAGCCAGGGCGGGGGTTTACAGCCTTGATAGATTGACGGGCATTTCTGAAGAGCGCCTGCGCCGGCATTTCCTGAAAGGAAATAACCAGTTTGAAGGCA
Organism: Advenella sp.; assembly: GCA_041656315.1. Lineage (GTDB taxonomy): Bacteria > Pseudomonadota > Gammaproteobacteria > Burkholderiales > Burkholderiaceae_B > Advenella. The sequence goes on along the minus strand of JBBADT010000002.1, from coordinate 63,817 downwards.
AGGCCAAAGTCAAACCGGCCTTAAGTGCCAGGGTAGAGTTTTCCGAATTGAACCTGATGTCGTTTTCATGGCCAAAGCCTGCCATGTTTGACGTGATTTTCTGTCGCAACACCATGATTTACTTTGATCATGATACGCAGGTGCGTCTGGTGGCAAGCTTCGCCCGTTCGATGAAGCCGGGTGGCTTATTGTTTATTGGGCACTCTGAAACCCTGGCAACCACCACAGACCAGTTTACCCTGTTGGGCCAGACTGTGTACAAGCGCAATAATCGTTAGTTTTAAAGCAAGAAGAAATATGACTGAGTTGAAAAAAGGATTGATCCGGGTATTGTGTGTTGATGATTCAGCACTGATGCGTCGGATTATGACTGAGGTAATTAATGCCGAGCCGGATATGGAGGTGGTGGGAACCGCACCCGATCCGCTAGTGGCACGGGATATGATCAAGCAATTGAATCCTGATGTGATTACGCTGGATGTGGAAATGCCCAAAATGGACGGGCTTGATTTTCTTGAGCGCCTGATGCGACTGCGCCCGATGCCGGTGGTCATGGTTTCTTCCTTAACCCAGAAGCATTCAGCCATTTCCTTGCGGGCCCTTGAGCTGGGGGCAGTTGAAATCGTTTCCAAACCCAATGCACAGTCTGGCAAGAGCCTGGAGGCTTACCAGCATGAAGTGGCTGACAAAATCCGGGCGGCCAGTCGGGCCCGCCTGAAGAAATATGTGGCGCCCGGTCAGGAAGTTCCGGTTATTAAAACAGCGGGCACCGCCATTAATGTGAGGAATGACTGGGTGGTGGCAATTGGTTCATCAACCGGTGGAACCGAAGCATTGTCCAGGGTATTGACGGGTTTGCCAAGAGAGTGCCCACCCATTGTGATTACCCAACACATGCCGGCAGGGTTTACCGCTTCATTTGTGCAAAGGCTTGATCGCACGTGCGCGCTGACCGTTCATGAAGCAAAAGGCGACGAGGTGCTGGAAAGTGGCCATGTTTACCTGGCACCCGGCAGTGTGGCACACCTGGCCATTCGCAAGTCGGGGGGTGTTTACCGGACAGTATTGATAGAGTCTGAACCCGTAAATCGTCACCGGCCATCGGTAGATGTCCTGTTTTCGAGTGTGGCTAAAGAGGCCGGAAAAAAAGCCACTGGTATCATATTGACCGGCATGGGTAAAGATGGTGCCCAAGGTTTGCTGGAAATGCGCCAGGCAGGTGCCGATACTTTTGTGCAAAATGAAGCTACCTGTGTGGTTTATGGCATGCCCGGAGAAGCCATGCATATTGGCGCGACTGATGAAGCGGTAGCGCTTGACCAGATTGGTGAGCGCCTTTTCAAGGGTCTTGCCAAAGCGCAGTCACCGCTTAAGCGATAATAATCAATGTTGAATACTTAAAATTAGGATAAATGCTGTATGAATAAAGATATCAGGATTCTGATTGTTGATGATTTCCCGACAATGCGCCGTATTGTTAAAAACCTCTTGAAAGACCTGGGGTTTGAAAGTGTTGATGAGGCTGAAGACGGTGCACAGGCGCTGGGTAAATTGCGCAATGGGATATCTGGTTACGATCTGGTGGTTTCCGACTGGAATATGCCGGTCATGGACGGCTTGACTATGCTCCAGGAAATCCGGGCTGATGAAAAGCTCAAACAGATTGCCGTCCTGATGGTGACCGCAGAAGCTAAAAGTGAAAACATCGTGAGCGCCGCCAAGGCGGGTGCCGACGGTTATGTGGTCAAACCCTTTACCGCGGCAACACTGGAAGAAAACCTGAATAAGGTGTTTGAAAAGGCCAAGCGCCGTATGGGTGCTTAAGAATGCCAAACACCGGATGGACCGCAATGCATCCTGAAAAGGACTAAAACAATGACAGATTCAACACAACCTTTACCGGAAAACGGAAGCACCATGGGTGAAGCACCAGTGTATGACCGGATTGCCCATGTGACCCGTTTGTTGCGAGACAGCCTGCGTGAATTGGGTCTTGAACCCAGCGTTCAGGCTGCCGCCAAGGCCATGCCTGATGCCCAGTCCCGTCTTCGTTATATTACGTCTTTAACCGAAAAGGCCGCCAATGACGTGTTAAACAGTGCGGAACTGGCCCAATCGGAGCTTGGCCGCCTGAAAGCGAATGCAACCAGTCTGTCTGAAGAACTGGAACAAGCCATGCAGCCCGTTACCCATGCCCAGGTACAGTTGCCTGCGGAGCTGGCCAAAAATGTCCAGGCTTTCCTTGTGGGTGTGAAAGAGGAAATCCGGCCGGTTGATGCCGCCTTGATTGACATCATTACCGCTCAGGCGTTTCAGGATTTGACCGGCCAGGTGGCCAGCAAGCTGACGGTGCTGTTGGATCGCATCGAGCAGGAGCTGGTCCAGGTACTCATTGAGTACATGCCCGAAAAATACAGTCAGGAAATGGAAAAAGAAGCCCAGCTGGAAAATGCCCTGTTAAATGGCCCCGTTGTAGAGCATAAAGAAAACGGTGGAACCGTGCAAAACCAGCAACAGGTAGACGATTTGCTGGCCCAGCTGGGTTTTTAATCGCAATGATGCTTTTTTTACCTGCCTTGTCAGGCCATAACAGGCGTTAAGGCGGGTTTTTCATCCCTTACTCCTCCAATTGCCTTGCTGGCAAACCCGCTACACTGTTGACAGTTTAGAATGCGCTCATTCCGGATAGCGCCATTTAACCGTACCTCCCAGCATGGCAGAAGATAGCGACCTTGAAAAAACCGAAGCCGCTTCCCCGCAACGATTAACCAAAGCGCGGGAAGAGGGGCAGGTTGCGCGCTCGCGAGAGCTGAATACCTGTCTTATTTTGCTGGCCGGAGCGATGACGCTTTGGATCAGTGGCGGTTTTTTGTATGACCGGCTGGTTTATGTCATGCGAACCACCATGCATTTTGACTGGACGCCTAAAAGTGCGGTAGAAAGCCTGGCGCCAGGCATGCTGGACAACTTTCTGCATGTCCTGACCGGTTTGTTTCCGCTGTTTGTGGTCTTGATAGTGATCGCCATCGGTTCATCGGTTGCGCTGGGTGGCCTGGTTTTTTCAAGCAAGGCCCTTAACCCCAATTTTGGACGCGTGAATCTGTTCAAGGGGCTGGGGCGCATGGTTAGCGCGTCAACCTGGGTTGAGCTGTTAAAAACCCTGCTGAAGGCTGCCGTGATTGGTGGCGTTGGGGTAATGGTCATCAAATCTTATTTGCCGCAAATGCTGGCCCTGTCACACTTGTCCTTGCCAAGGGCATTGGCTCAAGGGATGGAAATGGTCATGTTTTGCTGTGCAACCATTATTGCCTCCCTGCTGCTGATTGCGCTCATAGACGTGCCCTGGCAAATGTTTTCCCATGCCAAAAAATTGCGAATGAGCAAAGAGGAAGTGAAGCGCGAACATAAGGAAAACGAGGGTGATCCGCATATCAAGGGTCGAATTCGCCAGCAGCAGCGTGAAATGGCACGTCATCGTATGATGAGCAGTATTCCAGATGCGGATGTGGTGGTAACCAACCCGACCCATTATGCCGTAGCGCTTAAATATGAACAGGACGGAGACCGTGCGCCGCTGGTGATTGCCAAGGGAACTGGGGAAATTGCCCGTAAAATCCGTGAAATTGCCGCAGAAAACAAGGTGGTACAACTGGAGGCTCCGGCACTGGCCCGTGCCCTGTATGCCAATGTCGAACTGGATCAGCCCATCCCGGAAACGTTGTTTACCGCTGTTGCCCAAGTGCTGGCCTGGGTTTATCAATTGCAGCAGTATCGGCAGGGGATGGCTGAAGAACCGGATCGGCCCGTGAATTTACCGGTGCCGCCCGAACTTGATCCGCAGTCCGGGCAGGCACCTGCGCCTTAAGATACCCCCTGATTCTGCAATACCCTGAATGACCTAAATTATTAAGTATATGAACCGTTTTTTTTCCTCACTGAAATTGCAGGCGGCAGACTCCAGAATGCTGGCTGGTCCGGTGCTGATTGTCATGGTGCTTGCCATGATGGTCTTGCCTTTGCCGCCGTTTTTGCTGGATTTGTTTTTTACTTTTAACATTGCCTTGTCCATCATGATCCTGCTGGTGGCCATGTTTACCAAAAAGCCGCTGGATTTTGCTGCGTTCCCGTCGGTGCTGCTATTTGCCACCCTGTTGCGTCTGTCACTGAACGTGGCCTCTACCCGTGTGGTCTTGTTGCATGGGCATACCGGCCCTGATGCCGCCGGTCAGGTTATTGAAGCGTTTGGCCACTTTCTGGTGGGCGGCAACTTTGCAGTAGGTATTGTTGTTTTTGCCATTCTGGTCTTGATTAACTTTGTGGTCATTACCAAAGGTGCCGGCCGGATTGCCGAAGTGGGTGCCCGGTTTACGCTTGATGCCATGCCGGGCAAGCAAATGGCGATTGATGCCGACCTGAATGCCGGGCTGATTGCCGAAGATGATGCGCGTAAAAGAAGGGCTGAAGTGGCGCAGGAAGCCGAATTTTACGGTGCCATGGATGGCGCCAGTAAATTTGTGCGTGGTGATGCCGTTGCCGGCCTGATCATTATGGTGGTCAGTATTGTAGGTGGCTTGCTGGTAGGCGTTTTGCAGCACGGTCTTAGTTTTAGCGAAGCTGGCACGGTGTATACCTTGCTGACTATTGGTGATGGCCTGGTTGGGCAAATTCCCGCACTTATCATTTCAACCGCAGCAGGTGTGGTGGTGTCGCGCGTGGCGAACAATCAGGATGTTGGCCAGCAAATGATGAGCCAGCTGTTTTCCAACCCGATGGTGCTTTATATTACGGCTGCCATTATTGGCATTATGGGCCTGATTCCCAATATGCCGCATTTTGCATTTTTGTCCCTGGCCGGTTTTTTTGCTTATTTGGGCTATCGGATACAGAAAAGAAATGAAGCGCTTGCCTTGCAGGGGCCGGTGCAGGAAACCGACGCTACGCCTGTAGATACCGCTTCAAAGGAAGCCCGCTGGGATGATGTGACCCTGGTAGAACCGTTTGCCATGGAAGTGGGCTATCGCCTGATTAGTCTGGTAGACCAGGAGCAGGGTGGCGAATTGATTTCCCGTATACGCAGCCTGCGTAAACAGTTTGCCCAAAATATGGGTTTTCTGCCGCCGGTTGTGCATATTCGGGACAATCTGGAATTGCATCCCAGTGAATACCGTATTTTGCTGTCCGGTGTTGAAATTGGCAAAGGTCAGGTCCAGCCCGGTAAATGGCTGGCGATTGATCCGGGCGGGGTTGAGTTTGAGCTCACCGAAGGTGAAAAAACCACTGACCCAACCTTTGGCCTGACGGCTTACTGGGTAACTGAGGATATGCGTGAGCGGGCCCAGGTGATGGGGTATACCGTGGTTGATGCCAGCACGGTGATTGCCACCCACATTAACCAGTTGCTGACGCGGCACGCGGCACACTTGCTGGGCCGCCAGGAAGTGCAGCAGTTGCTTGAGCATATTGGCAGGGAAGAGCCCAAGCTGGTTGAGGATTTTGTGCCCAAGGCAGTGTCCCTTACCACCTTGCATAATGTATTGCGCGGCCTGTTAACCGAAGGGGTGTCTATTCGGGACATGCGCACCATTGTTGAGGTCCTGACCGAGTGGGGTCCTATTCTGAATGGCCAGACCCAACCAGGCATGATGATTAATATTGAAGAATTGATTGCGCGGGTGCGTACGGCGTTGGGCAGGGCAATCACGCAGCAATGTTTTGGAGATGCTGTTGAGTGCAATGTGATTGGCCTGGCGCCCCAGTTAACACAGGTCTTGACGCAGGCCCTGACCACGAGCGGTTCATTGGAACCCGGTCTGGCCGATAACCTGCATACGGAAACCGAATTGGCCCTGCAAAAACAAACCGTTCACAATTTGCCGCCGGTCCTGGTTGTGCCACCGATATTGCGTTCTTCATTGGCCAGGTTGTTCAGGTACGGATTTCCACAGTTAACCGTATTATCCAATACGGAAATTCCCGAAGAGCGGTATTTGAAGGTAACGTCGGTTATTGGTGGCTGATTAAGCGCTTGCCAGGGGCTTGCCGGTGCTTACCGGTTTGCGCATGCCCTTGCCATCATAGGTATGTTGTACGCCGGCAGCACGGTTAAGGGAGTCAAGCGCATCCTGGTTGTATTTCAGGTAACTGTGAATCATGATGGCATTGCTTTCATTCAGGCTTTTTGCCTGTGAAACAAGCTCGTTATAGTTGTTCCATTGTTTGGCCAGATCGTCCTGTTGTTGCGGGTCAAGCTTTTCAAGAATATCTGCCAGGCTGTGTTGTGTGTCAGAGGCCGGAAAGCGTGATTGCACCAACTGCATCCTTTCTTTGTAGGCGGCTTCCAGTTGCAGGCCAATTTGCCATTTTTTTTGCGCCAGCTCACGCAAGGGTTCAGGTGAGCTAAATTCCATGAGCTCTGCGCATTCATCATTCAGGACTTGCAAAAACTGTTTTGCAATTTCTGTTTCCAATACAAGCTGTTCCAGAATTTGGCTGGACAGGGAGAGCGGGGATGAATCGATATGGGCTGTCATGGGCAAAAAGTAATTAAGTCAGTATGTCAATGGCATCTTGTAAAATGCCCTCGGCAATACGTGTGGGGTTGATATTAAGCGTGCCATTGGCCAATGCCTGGCGAATAGCCTGTACGCGCTCAAGGTCTACATCATTTTCCGGGCTGGTAAGGTCGCGGGCAACCGGGCTTAAATCCACCTTGGTGCTGCTGCCGGGTTGCGCAGTAGCTGGTGTGCTGGCGGGCGCAGGCGTACCGTTACGGGAGGCGGGCTTTGTAGAAACCGCGGTTGTATGATAGAGCGAAGCGGGAGAGATTTTTATGGTCATGATCTTCGGGTCTGCCGAACGGGTAAAAACCGCTTGGGCAGCACTAAAACAGTTGGCTTACCGGTATTAACGGATGAATCATTGAAAACTTTAGCCGAAGGCCAATTTTTTCTGCTGTTAATGCGTTGATTATAAGCCAGGCCCGCCATGATGCCGCTTAAAAAAGCACATTCACCGTGTTGGCATTAATAACCGTTCCGATGATGACTTTGCCGGAACTGGTTTTAACCTGGATGCTGCCACCCACGTCTGCCGTGGTAAGGGCCTCTCCTTGTTGGGTAACGGTAAGGGCGCCTTGCTTTACCTGAAGCCGCACAGGCTGTCCTTTGCTGATGGATTGCGGACTGCGAATCATGTTCAGCTTAATGGGGCGTCCGGCCGGGATGCGTGTATTGGCAATATGCCCCAGTAATTGCCCGGGGGTTGTGCGTGAGCTTGCCGGCAGCTTAAGTAGGTCACCCTGTTTTTCTTCAATATGGTTGGGCATGATGGTTTGCCCGATATCGATATTTTGTGATGTAACGTAATAATTGCCTGTAATTGAAAGCGAGGCACGCAGGTATTCGGTTTTGCCTGAGTCCATGCAGCGAATGCCGACCGACATCGAGGAACGTAAGGTGCCTTTGTTGGGCAGGAAATACACCCGGTCATGGCAGGTTTCAAAGGATTGGGCCTTTGGTACGCTGACATTAATGGTGGGGGTGCCGTCAAGTGTGGCGGCCTGTTCGGCAAGATAGTCTTCGGTTTCCTGCATGATGGCCTGCTGCAGCCCGGATATCTCATTGGCATGAGACGTGCCGCATAAAGCTGCCACGCAAAGCAGGGCCAGGCCTTGTGTTTTCAGGCCAGTGCCAAAGAATTTTGTGCGTGCCAAAGTCATTATCCTGTTCATAAGTTAAATTCTATCGTGGAGCCACTTTTTTGATTAGCCTGAATTAAGCAGGAAAACCCCCGTTTACCTTTCCTTTGTATTTGCTCCGGGTGGCTTAACATATTGACTGTAATGGCTTAATTGTATGTTGCGTCTGCAACAGGAACAGGCAATATGGACAGGATTGGTAACGAATTCAAATTTTTGCAGACTGCAGTTGGTTTGCGCCAGCAACGGATGGAATTGCTTTCCACCAACATTGCTAATGCGGATACGCCCAACTACAAGGCGCGCGATTTTAGTTTCAAGGAAGTGCTTGCGCAGGCTAGTGGCGGACAAAAAGGCTTGGCCGACACGCAGCTTACCCTGACTTCTGTCCGCCATATTCCGGCGGCGGCAATGGGACCTTTGCAGTTCTCGCCTCAATATCGTTTGCCAACGCAAAACAGCCTTGATGGCAATACGGTTGAGATGGATGTTGAACGGGTGGCTTTTGCTGACAACACCATGCAATACCAGGCCACCTTGACACTGTTGAATGGCAAGATCAAATCCATGCTGTCTGCCTTGCAGCCAAACTAATGAAAAGGAAACAGAATGTCTGACATGATGAGTATTTTCAGCATTTCCGGTTCGGCATTGAATGCGGGTTCGCAACGCATGAACGTTACGGCCAGCAATATTGCCAATGCTGACAGCGTGGCCGGGCCCGATGGGCAGCCATACAAAGCCAAACAGGTGGTTTTCAAGATGCAGCCGCTGGGCAATGCCTTCAGTCAATACCCGATTGGGGGCGTGCAGGTTAGTAATGTGGTTGAAAGCCAGGCGCCCATGCGCTTGCAGTATGACCCGCAAAGCCCTTATGCAGACAATAATGGTTACGTTACCCTGCCCAACGTGGATGTGGTGGGCGAGACCGTCAATATGATTGCGGCAGCCCGTTCTTACCAGGCCAATGTGGAAGTCATTAATACAGCCAAGTCAATCATGATGAAAACACTGACGCTTGGCCAGTAAAGGATATAGGCAACTTATGACAACCATTAATCCAACCAGCAGTGCCGGCTCCCTGGCCGGTAGTGCAAGCGGCCTGGGCACGACCAGTATTGCAGAAACACAAGAGCAGTTCCTGACCTTGCTGGTGACCCAGCTGCGTAATCAGGATCCGCTTAATCCCATGGACAATGCCGGCATTACCTCGCAGTTGGCCCAGCTTTCTACCGTTAGCGGCATCGAAAAACTTAACCAGACCGTGCTGGCGCTTACCGGCCAGCTGGATGTGTCCCAGTCCATGCAGGCGTCCAATCTGATTGGTAAAAATGTCCTGGTGCCCGGTGAGGCCATCAAGCTGGGTGAAAGCGGTGTGGCCACGCCTTTTGGTGTTGACCTGATGGGTGCGGCGTCCAGCCTGAAGGTGGAAATTATGGATGCGGCCGGTAATCCGGTACGTACCTTTGACCTGGGCGCTCAAAACGTTGATGTCATTTCCATGCAATGGGATGGCCTTGGCGATAACGGTACCCAGGCCCCGGCTGGAAAGTACACGGTTCGGGTTACCGCGCTGGATGCGGCCAATAGTGCCGTGCCAGCAGAGGCGTTGCAATATGGCCAGGTACAAAGCATTTCATACAGTACCGAAGGCATGAGAATGGACCTGGGGCTGACTGGACGTTATGCGCTGGCTGACCTGCGCAAAGTAATGAACTGAAGATTAATTTTTTATAAGTGATTATTTATCATGGCATTTGGACAAGGTTTATCAGGCTTGAACGCCTCGGCACAGAATCTGGACGTGATTGGTAACAACATTGCCAACTCGGCCACAGTGGGTTTCAAGGCATCAACAGTAGCATTTGCCGATGTATATGCCTCATCACGGGTTGGCATGGGCGTGCAGGTTGCGGCCATTAACCAGCGTTTTACCCTGGGTAATGTCACCTCAACCGGTAATTCGCTTGATTTGGCCATTGACGGTGATAAAGGCCTGTTCCGTTTGGTTGATACCAGCGGAAACGTGTCTTATACGCGCAATGGCCAGTTTCAGGCTGATCGTAACAATTACATTGTGAACAATAGCGGGCAACGCCTTACCGGTTACATTGGTGAAAACAGCACATTGCTGCAGGAACTGAAAATCCCGGTTGGTAATATTGCTCCCAAAGCAACGCAAAATTCCGGATTGGTTACCAACCTGGATGCCAATGCACCCATTATTTCCATTACCGGCTCCCCCGAAGTGTTGGGTCAGGTTGCCCTGGAAACGGGCGGCACTACCACCACGTACAATTACCGGGTCAGCAGCACTGGCGGCCTGACCTGGACCGATGCAAGCGGTGCCAGTGTGCCGGCACCGGCAGACGGCACGTATAACAGTGGCGCATCAACCGTAACCCTGGCCGGTGGCCAGGTGGTAAGTGGCGCCATGGAGCCCACAGTTGAATACGCGGCGGCACAGCAGGCAAGGCCATTCTCACCAGCTGACCCAGCCAGCTTTACCCACTCGCTGAACATGAACGTGTACGATTCTTTGGGCAATGCACATGAGTTGACCCAATACTTCGTTAAACGTGCCGGATCAAGCGGTACCGAAAGCCAATGGGATGTTTACTACTACATGGACGGCGCTTCGGTAGACTCTCCGGCTGGTGGTGGCCCGTTACCCATGACCTTTGACAGCATTGGCCGTTTAACCAGCAGCAATACCTTAACGGTAACGGTTAACCAGCCCGGCACGGCAGGTGCGCCAGCTGAAGCGCTGGTTATGAAAATGGATTACACCGGTAGTACCCAGTTTGCCGGCGCATTCACGCCCAACTTTGTTCAGGATGGTTACACCACCGGTGAATATGCCGGGCTTTCCATTTCTTCCGATGGTGCCATTGTGGCCAATTACACCAATGGCGAAGCACAGATCATGGGTTATGTGGCACTGGCCAACTTTAACAACCTGAATGGTTTGCAGCCCATCGGTGGTAATGCCTGGCAGGAAACCCGGGACTCTGGCCAGCCTATTGTTGGCAAGCCGGGCACCAACAGCCTGGCACTGCTTAAAGGGCAGGCGGTTGAAGAGTCCAACGTGGATATGAGCTCGGAACTGGTGAACATGATTATTGCCCAGCGTAATTACCAGGCCAATGCCCAAACCATCAAAACACAGGATCAGATCTTGCAAACCCTGATCTCCATGCGCTAATTGGCAGGGATGAAATAAATGGATCGCGCAATTTACACCGCCAGCAACGGGGCAGCCAGAATCCTGGAGCAGCAGTCGGTCCTGTCCAATAATCTGGCTAACGTAAACACACCGGGCTTTCGGGCCCAAATGTCGCAATACCGTTCTACGCCGGTAGTTAGCCCGCTCATTAACGGCGCCGATACCACCCGGGTACTGACGGTTGCCACCACGGCAGACAGCAATCTGGAGCAGGGCCCCTTCATGACCACCGGCCGTGACCTGGATGTGGCCATACAGGGCGATGGCTGGTTTGCCGTAAGGGCGCTTGACGGCACCGAAGGCTATACGCGCAGCGGAAACTTCCAGCGCAATGCCGATGGCTTGCTGGTAACCTCGGGTGGCTTGATGGTGTTGTCGGAAGATGGTCAGCCTATTGAGATTCCCGATGCGGCCGCGATTGGTATTGAGCGATCGGGCGGTATTAACGTGCTGGCTGACGGCGATGCCGCGACCGAAGTGCAACGGGTGGCCAAACTTAAAATTGGCGACCCTGCCAATGCCCGCATGGTGCGGGGTGATGACGGCCTGTTTCGTGCCGTTAATGCCCAGGGACAAGCGGTTGAATTACCCGATACCGCCCTGTTTACCGTTGTGAGTGGAACCCTGGAAGGCAGCAACGTGAGTGCTGCCGGCAATATGGTGGGGCTTATACAGAATGCCCGCCGTTTTGAAATGCAAATGAAAATTATCCAGGAACTGAGCAGTAAAGAACAAAATGCCAATAGCTTGCTTTCATCGGCCGGTTAAAGGCATTTTGCATGATTTTGTACTTAATTTATCGTTGATTTAATCAGGAACCAATATGATACGCTCGCTGTGGATTGCCAAGACAGGCCTGGAGGCCCAGCAAACCAATATGGATGTGATTTCTAATAATATTGCCAACGTCAATACCGATGGTTTCAAGCGCAATCGTGCCATTTTTGAAGACCTGATGTATCAGACCGTGCGTCAGCCCGGCGCCCAGGTGGGCGATGCCAACCAGTTGCCAACGGGTCTGCAAGTGGGTATGGGGGTGCGTACCGTGGCCACCGAGCGCATTCACACGCAGGGTAACCTGAAAAATACCGGCAACTCGCTTGATATTGCCATTGATGGCAAGGGCTTCCTGCAGGTTGAAATGCCCGATGGCACTTTTGCCTATACCCGTAGCGGTTCGTTGCAACTGGACCAGAACGGTCAGCTGGTTACCGCAGGTGGTTACCCGATTCAGCCCGCCATTACCATTCCCGATAATGCCTTAACCATTGAAATTGGCCGTGATGGCACGGTGTCGGTAACCCAGCCGGGTGCTACTGGTAATAGCATCCAGGTGGGCCAGCTGGAATTAACCACTTTTGTCAATCCGGCCGGCTTGCTTAGCCTGGGTGAAAACCTGTATGCACAAACCGATGCCTCGGGGGCGGAAACCGTTTCAACCCCGGGTCTGGATGGCACCGGCAGGATTTTGCATAAATATACCGAAACTTCCAACGTGAACGTGGCTGAAGAGCTGGTTAACATGATTGCCACCCAGCGGGCTTATGAAATGAACAGCAAGGCCATTACCACTTCCGACCAGATGCTGGCCCGTTTAACCCAGATCTGATTGATTCACTAACCTTACGATACTGCCCAATGTCTATGTCTTTGCGTTCGATACGTCTGTTTATAGTTGGCCTGATCATTGCGCTGGCAGGTGGTTGCGCCATGGTGCCACACCCCAAGATCGTGGATGGCCCCCTGACTGCGTTGCCAACACCCGCCGTACCTGATATTCGTGAAGAGCCCGATGGCTCCATTTACCGTGCCGGTCGGGCGGGTAGCTTTCCATTGTTTGAAGACCGTCGGCCACGTAATGTGGGCGATATTGTGACCGTGGTCATTGAAGAGAAAACCAATGCCTCCAAGCGCGTGGCAACCAGTACTGATCGTACCAGTGGCATAGACTTTGGGGTGACTGCAGCACCCGACTGGATGCCCAGTGCGCTGGAAGCCGACAAGCGGTTTACCGCTGATGGCAGTAATGATATGGAAGGCAAGGGCAGCAGCTCGGCCAATAACATGTTTACCGGAAACATCACCACCACTGTTATTGACGTGCTGGCCAACGGTAACCTGAGGATTGCCGGAGAGAAAGCCATTGCGATAAACCAGGGCAGTGAACACCTGCGTTTTTCTGGGGTGGTTGACCCGCGTTCCATTACCGGCACCAATACCGTATCTTCAACCCAGGTGGCCGATGCCCGTATTGAGTTTCGCAGCAAGGGCGTGATGGACGAGGTGCAAACCATGGGTTGGCTGCAGCGGTTTTTCCTGAACATCGCCCCGTTCTAAGCTTTTATCACTTAATAATTGGAGTCGCAGTTTGACAATGAAATCCGGAATCCTGAAAAGCATCATGGCGCTGGCCTTATGGCTCGGACTGGCTCAGGGTTTTGCCCTGGCTGAACCGTTGCGGGACCTGGCGTCCATTCAGGGGGTACGAGACAACCAGCTGATTGGCTATGGCCTGGTGGTGGGGCTGGATGGTAGTGGTGACCAGGTGCGCCAGTCGCCCTTTACCCAGCAAAGCCTGACCAATATGTTGGCCCAGCTGGGCGTAACAGTGCCCGCCGGTGTCAATATGCAGGTTAAAAACGTGGCCGCAGTCATGGTAACGGCAACCCTGCCTTCGTTTGCCCAACCCGGCCAGTCGATTGATGTGAATGTCTCTTCCATGGGTAATGCCAAAAGCCTGCGTGGCGGCACCTTGCTGATGACGCCCCTGAAGGGGGCCGATAACCAGGTGTACGCCCTGGCGCAAGGAAACATTGTGGTTGGTGGTGCTGGCGCGCAGTCGGGGGGGAGCAAGGTTCAGGTTAACCAGCTTAATGGTGGCATGATTAGCGGTGGCGCCTTGGTGGAGCGCACGGTCCCCACCCGTTTCAGCAAAGACGGGATGATCCGGATAGAAATGCACGACACGGATTTTGGCACGACTGAAAATGCCGTGGCCGCCATTAACAAGGTCATGGGTGCAGGCGCCGCAAGAGCCCTTAACGGGCGTGTGGTTGAAGTTCGTGGCCCTATGGCTGAGTCGGCGCAAGCCGCGTTTCTGGCGCGTTTGCAGGCCATTAATGTAACGCGTGCTGCGGCACGTGCCAAGGTGATTGTTAATGCGCGTACTGGTACGGTGGTCATGAACCAGACCGTTACCATTGACCAGGCCGCGGTGGCTTTTGGCAGTTTGGCCGTGGTGATTGACCAAAGCCTTGAGGTTAACCAGCCCGATACGCCCTTTGGTGGCGGGCAAACCGTTGTTACACCCAATACCAATATCCAGGTAGAGCAGCAGCAGGGCAAATTGCAAATGGTGCGCCGAAGCGTGCGCCTGACCGATGTGGTGCGTGCGCTAAATGCTCTGGGTGCCAGTCCGCAAGACCTGATTTCCATCCTCCAGGCCTTAAAAAGCGCCGGTGCCCTAAGGGCCGATCTGGAAATTATCTAGTCAACAGGAGTCGCCATGACAATCACCAGTTATACCCCTCGTCCCGGAGTGAGTCGCTCGGCCCCGCAGTTTGTCATGGACATGAACTCGCTGCACCAGCTCAAGCGCCAGGTGGCCGGGCAAATGAATACTACGCTTGAAGATATCGAAAAAGGGGAAAAAGAAGTTGCCCAGCAATTTGAGGCCCTGTTTATTCAAACACTGTTAAAGCAGGCACGCGCAACGCGCCTGGGTGATGGCCTGTTTGAAAGCGACCAGACCCGTTTGGTGCAATCCATGGCTGATGAGCAAATGGCGCTAAACATGGCTTCAGGCAAAGGGATTGGCCTGGCCCAGTCTTTGCTGGAGCAAATCAGCTCAAGTGGTTCGGCAGCCATGGTCAATGCAGGTGCAGCGGCTGGTATGAGTTCTGTCTTGGGCGTTAATAACGCAACATCAGCGTCCATGCCTATGGAAAACAAAGACGCGATTGGCGAACTGATTTCTTCCATGGGCAACCGGGTAAGAAATTTCGCCAAAAACATGGCTTCAGTTATTGGTGTGGCGGAGAACGCTCCGGAACGGATCAGCAGTTTTGTTGAGAAAATGGGCCCTGCCGCCAGTGCGGCAGCAGCCAGTTCAGGTATTCCGGCCTCGCTTATTTTAAGTCAGGCCGCGCTTGAGTCAGGTTGGGGGCGTCGCGAAATTTTGCATGAAAACGGTCAGACCAGTCATAACCTGTTTGGCATTAAGGCAACCGGTGGCTGGACGGGTAAAGTGGTGAATGTAATGACTACCGAATATGTCAATGGGGTGGCCAAAAAAATGGAACAGCCTTTCAGGGCCTATGACTCTTATGAAGAATCCTTTGCCGATTATGCCCGCCTGATTAGCCAGAACAAGCGTTATCAGCATGTGTTGACCGCAGAAAATGCCCATGAGGCGGCCCGACAGATTCAAAAAGCCGGTTACGCCACAGATCCCAAGTATGCCAGTAAACTGATCAGTATTATGGGTTATTTTGATGACCGTTCGCTGGCAGGCAATACTGGGTCAGGCGCAAAAAACCGGATCTCTACCATTTAAACCGACCAGCGCGCCTTTTTTGGTAGTCAGGCTAAACAATTGGATTTTTCTGCCGTTAACCAACAGAAAGACAAGCAATATTTATTGACGGAAAATTATGAATTTGGCCAAACTTGGGTTAACTGCCCTGAATACGGCGCAGGCTCGCCTGACAACAACCAGCCATAATATTAATAACTACGATACCGCCGGTTATACCCGGCAGGAAACCCTGATCTCAACGGCGGGTGCTTCTTCATCGGGTACCGGGTTTTTTGGCCGGGGTGTCGCGGTAGAGACCGTTCGTCGTGCTTATAGCTCTTTTCTGAACAGCCAGCTTGTTAACAACGAAAGCAAGGGCGCATTGTTGGCTGCCTATGGTGGCCAGATTTCGCAAATCAATAATGTGCTGGCAGATCGTACCGTGGGTATCGGGCCATCAATCCAGTCTTTTTTTGATGGTGTCAATGCGGTAGCCAGCAACCCGGCTGATCCGGCTTCACGTCAGGAGCTGTTGGGCCGTACCCAAACGGTGGTTACCCAATTCAATGAGCTGGGTCACTTCCTGGATCAGCAACGCGGTGAAATCAATAGCCAGATTGACAACTCGGTTACCTCTATTAATGCCCACCTTAGCCGCATTTCCCAGCTTAACCAGCAAATTGTGCAGGCCAAGGGCGTGAATCCCCACCATGAACCGAATGACCTGCTGGATCAGCGCGATTATGAAATTTCACAATTAAACCAGATTGTGAATGTCAACGTGGTTGAACAAGACAACCAGGTCAGTATTTCGGTGGGAAATGGTCAGCAGCTGCTGACCCAAAATAAAATTTATCCCTTAACAACCGGGCCGTCGGCAGAAAATCCCAAAAATACCGTGGTGTATGCCACCATTCCGGTTGGCAAGCAGGGCGAAGTGGTTAAGGTTGAACTGGACGAAACTAAAATAACCGGTGGTTCGTTGGGTGGTTTATTGAAATACCGCCGCGAAACCCTGGAAGTTGAGCAGCGTGAGGTTGGCCAACTGGCCACTGCGTTTGCCCTGTCCATGAACGAGGCCAATGCCAAGGGCCTGGACTTGAAAGGTGAGCCGGGCAAGGCGTTTTTTAATGTGCCGGCCCCTATTGCCACCGCCAACTCCGAAAACGTGGGTAATGTAAAACTCACGGCCAGCTTCCAGTCTGACGCTGCAGGTAAGATACAGGCTTCCGATTACGCCATTTATTTTGATGGCAATAATTACACGGTCACACGCGAAAGCGACAATCACATTATTCATACCGGTGCCACGCTTGAAGGCGTTGCCGTTGATGGCATGCAATTGAAAATGGAGGGCGGAGTGCCCTCGGCGGGCGATCGCTGGGCGTTGTCTGCGGTGGCCCACAGTCCGGTGCAAATTAGTGTGGCCATGACCAATGCCGACCAGATTGCCGCTGCTGATGCAGAGGGTGGTGTGGCCAACGGCAATAATGCCCTGGACATGGCAAAGCTGCAAAGCAACAAAGTGTTGGGTGGCACCAAAACCTTTAACGAAAGTTTTTCACAAATCGTTAACCGGGTAGGGGTTCAGGCCCAGCAAAACGAATTCATGATTGCCTCCCAGAATGCCCTGACCAAACAAAGCTATTCATCACAACAGGCTTTGTCCGGGGTTAACCTGAATGAAGAGTACATCAAGCTTGAAGCTGCGCAGGAAATGTTCCTGGCCGCCTCACGTATTATTGAAGTCAGCTCTGTGCTGATGGATACCATTTTATCTTTGAAGTAAAGGCTTAAGGCATGCGCATCAGTACCAGCCAGTTTTATAAAACAGGATTAAACACCATCAATGCTCAGCAATCCCGGCAACTGGATATCTTTACGCAAATCGGTACCGGCAAGAAAATTGTTTCTCCCAAAGACGATCCGCTGGGCGCTGCCCGCGCATTGAATTTGTCCAACAATATGGCCATTAATGACCGCTTTGCCGAGAACCGCAGCATTGCCAACCAGAACCTGGCTTTTGAAGAAAGTATCCTGAACGAGGTGGCCACCACGCTGGTTGCCATCAAGACAAGAATTGTGGAAGCGGGCAATGGCACCATGGCAGATGCCGATCGGGCTACGTTGTCCGAGGTGGTGAACAGCCTGCGAAACCAGGTACTCGGCCTGGCCAATAGCACTGACGGTAATGGGCAATTTATTTTTTCCGGCAACCAGTCAGACCGTGCCGCTTTTGCCCCGGATGCTACCGGCAAAATCAACTGGCAAGGAGACCTGGGCAACCGTGCCATTCAGGTCAGTTCTTCGCGTCAGTTAAGTTCGGCCGATACCGGCTATGCGGTATTTACCCGTGCCGTTTCCGGAGAAAACAGTTATTTGACATCGGCCGCCAACACCAATACGGGTACCGGACAAATAAGCAGTCCCAATATCAGCGATGCGAATGGTGCCAATGTTGGCAACAATTTCAGTATTGTCTTTAGTGGCACGCCGCTGTCTTACACGGTTGAAACCCGTAATGCCGATGGCGTGATACTGGGTACCGATGGCCCCAATGCCTATGATGCCAGTCAGCAGCGTCTGGCCTTGCCCGGTGGCGTCGATGTTGCCTTTTCCGGCACTCCGGCCGAGGGTGATGCATTCAGCGTTAATCATGCCCGTAATGAAGATATCAATATTTTCAACACGCTGGATAACCTGGCTGCCGCTCTTAATACCTCTACCAGCAATGACCCGCAAGCGGCTGCCAGATTGCGAAATGCAATGGCATCGGCCACCCAAAGAATTGATGCCAACTACAATACGGTGCTAACCACCCGTGCCTCAATTGGTACAAGAATGAATGAAATTGAGGCGCTGGACGCCAGTGGCGAGCAGCGCAGGCTTGATTTCAGAAGTGAAATTTCCGCCATTGAAGATGTTGACTTTTATGAGGCAAGTACCGAGCTGACCATGCGCGGTATGGCGCTTGAAGCCGCATCCCTGGCATTCAAGAAAATCCAGGGCCTTAGCCTGTTCAAGACTTTAGGTTGATATTGGAGTTGGTACAATGAATTTATCTGCAATACAAATTAAATCCAGCCTGCGTATTTTGGTGGCCATTATTATTTTCGGTACCTTTGCCGTACTGGCCATGGCGGTAGTCAGTAATTTCCAAAGCACAAGCTCTATCCAGACATTAAGCCAGGCGCTTTCACAGTATGCCCCTGCCGATGTGGCATTGGAAAACACAAAACTGCTTGAACAATCCGAAGAAAACACCCGCTATGTGATACTCACATCGGTGGTGATTGCCTTGTTCACCCTATTTTTTGCTTTCTTCGTGCATCGCTTGTTAACCGCGGTTATTGTCAAGCCGTTTGCCCGGGTAGAAGACTACTTCAGCCGCATGGCCAAGGGTGAGCTTAACCAGAATATTCAGGTGGTTGGCAACAATGAAGTGGCGCGTATCATGCGTGGCCTGGTAGACATGCAGGACAAACTGGGCAGCATTGTTGATCAGGTACGCGATAACCTGAATGTCATTAATGAAAACGGTGACAAGCTGGGTGAAGATAACCTGAATTTAAGTGCGCGTACCGAGCAGCAATCGGCCGCTTTGCAAGAGACCGCAGCCAGTATGGAAGAGCTCTCCAGTACTGTTAAGCAGAATGCTGAAAATGCCCGCCAGGCCAATCAATTGGCGGTTCAGGCTTCGCAGGTGGCGGAAGAAGGCGGCGATGTGATGCGCAAAGTGGTTAGCACCATGGAAGAAATATCCGTTGGGTCCAATAAAATTGCCGATATTGTCAGCATGATTGACAGCATTGCCTTTCAAACCAATATCCTGGCGATTAATGCCGCGGTTGAAGCAGCACGTGCCGGTGAGCAGGGCAATGGTTTTGCCGTTGTGGCTTCTGAGGTTCGTGCGCTTTCCCAGCGCAGTGCCGAAGCTGCCAAAGAAATCAAATTGCTGATTGATGCGTCGGTGGATAAAGTGGGGGATGGTGCCAAACTGGTTGGTCAGGCCGGTGAAACCATGAGAAACATCGTGACGTCCATTTCAGAAGTGACCACCATCATGGGCGAGATTTCTTCCGCAACTGAAGAACAGGCCACCGGGATTGACCAGATCAATCGTGCGGTCATCCAGATGGATAACGTCACCCACCAGAACTCGCAACTGGTTGATCGCCTGGCTGCCTCAACCGATTTCCTGAATGAGAAAATTGATGAAGCCATGAATACGATGGCCCTGTTTGTGACTAAAGGTCATCGCTCATTTGTAGACCAGGCTATTTATCAGTCTAAAAAAGCCGGTATTAAAAAATCAGCGCCCGCACGGGTTGCTGTCAAAAAAGAAGCGCCATCGCTTTCATTGCAGGAAGCCTGGAGTCAGCACATGGAGTTTGGCGAGCAAGACGTGCCCCTGTTAACCGAAAGGCCCGATGAAGCGTTGCGTTCTCCGCTCAAGTCCCATAAAAAGCAGGATGACTGGGTCTCTTTTTAATTAAAACCCATTCATGATACGCCCCATCTGTTCAAACCCATTGAAGAAAAACAGTTCAAGGAATTGATTCAGATAGGGCAATACGACCATTAACAGCATCATGCTGAAGGTGAGCGTAATGGGGAAGCCCACTGCGAATACTGATAATTGCTGCGCGGTACGGTTCAGGATTCCCATGGCCAGGTTAATGGTGAGCAGGGAAACAATCAGGGGGATGGCAATGAGCATTCCCGCAATAAAGATCTGTGTGCTCCATTCTATAAGCAAACCAATGCCATTCAATTGAAGAGTGGCATCGCTGATGGGGATAATTTCAAAAGACCGTGCCAGGCCCGAAATTAAAATAAGATGTCCGTTGCCAGCGATAAAAATAAGCATGGCCAGGGTATTCAGCAGGCGAGACATGACGCTGGTATTGCCTCCGCTGGCCGGATCAAAAAATGACGCGAAAGAAAGTCCCATTTGTAGGCCAATCAACTCGCCAGCCATATTCACCGCGGCAAACACGATACGCATGGTAAAACCCATGGCCATGCCTATCACAATTTGCTTGGCCATCATGATCATGGCGGCCCAGGAATCGGGGGGGATGGTTTCAAACGGGCCAATAAATGGTGAGATGGCCACCGTTAAAATAACCGAAATGCCAATCTTGAGCATCACGGGTACGGTTGATTCACCCAGTACTGGTGCACTGCCCACAAAGGCCGCAATGCGACACATTGGCCACAGGAACAGGCCAATCCAGGTGTACAGTTGATCCAGGGTGAAGGTAATCATAGGGGTAGCGGCTAACCGGATGCCTGCAAATGCAGGCGTTTACTGGGCCAGGCTTGGAATGGAAATAAACAATTCCCGTATATAGTCAGTAAGCGAACCTATCATCCAGGGCCCCAGCAGCACTAGTACGGCACCCACGGCCAGAATTTTAGGAATGAAAGACAGCGTCATCTCGTTGATTTGCGTTGCCGCCTGGAAAATGGCGATCACCAGGCCCACCACCAGCGTGGTCACCAGCAGTGGGGCCGCCAGCGAAAAGGCCAGACGTAATGCAATATACGTCATTGACATGATGGATTCTGAAGTCATGCAAATTCCTTGTAAACAGGCGTGTGCCGTGATTATTGGTAAAAGCTGCGCGCCAGGGAGCCTAGCAGCAAATGCCAGCCATCAGCCAACACAAACAGCATCAGTTTGAACGGCAGGGAAATGGTGACCGGCGGTACCATCATCATCCCCAGCGACATCAAAACGCTGGCAATGACCAGGTCGATAATCAAAAACGGGATGAAAATCGTAAACCCGATCTGGAAAGCGGTTTTCAGTTCACTGGTCACAAAGGCCGGAATCAGGATTCGCATCGGTACGGCTTCGGGGCTTTCAAATTCGGTCATATTGGCCATATCCGCAAACAAGGCCAAATCGCTTTCCCGGGTTTGACCAATCATGAAGGCATGGATTGGGCGCGAGGCCCGCTCAACGGCCTGTTCAAAGGTAATTTGGCCTTCATTCAGGGGGACGTAGGCCTCTTCGGCAATCTGGTCAAGGACCGGTGACATCACAAAAAAAGTCAGAAACAGGGATAGCCCGATAATCACGCTATTGGGAGGTGAAGCACCGGTTCCCAGGGCGTTGCGCAGCAAACCCAGCACAATCACAATACGGGTAAAACCGGTCATCATCAAGATGACGGCAGGCAAAAAGCTTAAACCGGTCAGCAAAAGCAGGGTTTGCATGCTGAGTGAATAAGTTTGCGAACCATCCGGGTTGGCGGCACTGGTAAGGGCCGGCAAATTCACCTGGGCAAAAGCCGGATCCCCCATTAACAAAAGCGCAGGCAACAGGCAGGCCAGCAGCATTTTAAGGGGCAAATGCCGCTTCAGGGCCTCACGAAAAGTCATCTTGCCATCAGGGGAAGGGTATGATGCCTTGTCCGGTGATGATTGGTTGGGAGTGGCATCGCTGCCATGAACACTGCTTTCTGGGGGAGCCTCAGGGGCCGGCATTTTATGCAGCAGATTGATTTGCTGGGCAGTCACACCCAGCACCAGCTGCTCGTTACCCGCCTGTACCACCACCACTTCAGTTCGTGGCCCCAAAGGGGTACGGGAAATAATAGGCAAGGCGGGATTACGCCTTATTTTGCCCAGCAGCCCGGTTTTACGGGCCACCATGCCAAACAGGATAATACAGAACAGTACCAGCCCAAGCGCGGCAAAAACCCGAATAATGGCCAGTTGATCCATCATGATCCCTTAATATGGCTAACCGCGGTTTAGCGACGGTTGAAAGGGCGGTTCAGGCGGTTAAGGCGTTCGGCCGGGGTGATAATATCGGTTAAACGCACGCCATAATTGCCATTCACACTCACAATTTCACCTTGGGCAATAAGCATGCCGTTAATGAGGACGTCCATAGGCTCGCCTGCCTGTGCGCTAAGCTCAACCACCGAACCCTGTCCCAGCTTCAGAATATCCTTGATGGGCAGGCGGGCGCGACCCAGTTCAACACTAAGCTGAACCGGAATATCCTTGATGAATGAAAAATCGGGGTGGACGTCTTCGGCAGGGGGGGCTGGATCAAACGATTCGAAAATGGAATCGTGTGTCTGGCTTGCCGTTGCACTGGCCTGTTCGGCCATGGCTTTTTCCCATTCACTGGCCAGGTCGTCCTGGTTAATATCTTCAGATGGAGTAGTATTGCTCATGGTTTTTTCAGATTAAATAGGTTTTTCAGCGTTAATACGACCGGCACTCAGGTCATTGTCATCGAGTAAAATTTCGTCATCAATGGTGGTGTCTTCAACCACCATTTTGGGTTCTTCAGGCGTGTCAAAATACGGGATTTCAAGGCGCTTGATCACGCTAAGCGCATAGTGCTTGTTAAACGTACCATATTTGGCACTAATCACCGGAATGCCATCAACGGTAGCCTCTATTTCAGTTGGCAGCTTAATGGGCAAAACACTGCCTTCTTTCAGCGCCATTAGTTGTTCTAGCGTGCATTCGGTGGTGGTGAAATTGGCCACCAGCTCTACTTCTGTCTCGGGTACCTGGCCCGACAGCTGACGCAACCATTTGTTTTCATTGCCTTTTACACTTTCATCCTGAAAAGGCTCGGTGAGCAAGTCCCGCAAGGGCTCTATCATGGAGTAGGGCAGGCAGACATTCAGTAAGCCGCCAATGGTGCCAAATTCGATGCGAATGGGAGTAACCACCACTATTTCGTTGCTGCCGGCAATATTGGCAAACTTGGTGTGCATTTCAGAGCGCAGGTAGTGGTATTTGATAGGGTGAACCGGTTTCCAGGCATGCACATAGCATTCAAGGGTATGCATCAGCAGGCGATGAATGATGCGTTGTTCGGTGGCGGTGAAGTCGCGGCCTTCCACCCGGGTATTTTGCTTTATCTGCCCGCCAAACAGGGTTTCTATAATCAGGAAAACCAGCGTGGGGTCAAAGCAGAACAGGGACAGGCCACGAAGGGGTTCGAGCCTGACCATGTTCAGGTTGCTGGGCACCGGCAGGTTGCGTTCAAATTCGGCAAATGTCTGGATTTTAATGGGCAACACCGATATATCGGCATTGCGTCGCATGAAACTAAGCAAAACGGCCCGCAGGTTGCGGGCAAAACGCTCATTGATAAGCTCGAAGGTTTGCATTCGCTTGCGAATGACCCGTTCAGGTGACGACAGGTCATAAGGGCGAACGCCATCGGGGTACACCTGTTCCTCAATCTCGATCTTGGGCGTGGGTGTACCTTCTATTTCAGCAAAAAGGGAATCTACCTCGTTTTGAGATAAAAACGTATCATAGGCCATTTTTATTGCACAACAAAATTGGTAAACAGTACATTGTTAATGTGCTGGGTATATGGTTCTGGATAAAACGCAGGCAACAATACACGTTTGACCGCTTCTTTAATCAGGTCGGGTGTTTCTTTGTCATGAATGGTTTCAGGGTTCAGGGAAGACAGCTCTATCAGGATGCGGCTACGGGCTTCGGGCAAATACTTGGTGACACGTTCCATGCTGGCCTGGTCTTCAAAGCGCAGGGTAAAGCCCACATACAGCACCCGGGAAAAACCGTTACGGTTAAGGGTAACGGTAAAAGGGTCCAGTTCCATGAAAATGGGGTTGGCACTAACCGTGGTAATATGCTGGACGGCAATCGGCTGGGTGACCTGTTGGGCCTGTGCCGGTTGGGCGGGCAGCATCTTGCCCATGTAATACCACATACCACCACCACCTATGCCAAGGCATAAAATGATGATGAATAGCGTCTTGAAAAAAGAACCCGACTTCGGGCTTGCGTTATTTGTCTCTTTGCTCATGAAGGGCCATTACCAAATCTAAAAAAACACCAGGATCAGCGTATATTTTCGCCGATAAACCGCAAAGCCATTGCCTGGAATAAAGGGGGTTTTCTCCCTTTATAGGCCATTTAACGGATAATGCCAAAAATTGGCAGTGGCCAGGCCAGGCAGATTTTATCAGGCAAATGCGCGGCTCAGGAAAAAGTCTTGATCAGGCAAATGTGTTGATCAGGCAAATGTGTTGAGCAGGCCATCATGCTGGCGTAATGGGCCTGTGGCAGACCCGCCAGCATCGGCCAGGATGCCGGCGCTGCCTTCAGTTTGCCTAGCCGTGTCCAAGGTATCATTGTCTTCCATGAAAAAACTGTCCTGCCGGTCTTGTTGCCCGACATGGGTCTGGCCTAGGGAAAGCCCTTTTTCCTGCAAGGCCTGGTGCAAATCGGCCAGCGAGTTTTCCAGCGCCTGGCGAACCGCGGCGTTGCTGGCCACAAAGGCTGCCTGGGCTACCCCGTCCTGAATGCTGATGGACACTTTAATGGGGCCCAGTTCGGGTGGATCCAGGCGCATTTGGGCAATGTGCGTGCCATTGGCCTGTTGCCTGAAAAACAAGCTTGCCTGGGTGGCCAGTTGCTGAGCCATGGCCTGTGACCAGCCCGGATGGTAAAAAGACGTCCCGATGGAAATAAGCGGGCTGACGGGCGCCTGTGCCTGGGTGTTGGCCGCCAAGGTGCCAACTGCCGGGTTTGTGTTGGCATTGGCATTGGTTGCAACAGTGGCTTCAAGCAGCATGTCTGCTGCCTGGTTGGCTAATGGCTGGGCAGGTGTTTTTAGATTGAAATTTCTAGGGTCTGCCAGGTTGGGCGTTACTGGATCTTGTGACGGGCGGCCTAACAGAACATCACGAATTTGATCGGCCGCCTCTTTATTGGCATTAAGATTAACGGCCCTGCCGGCTACGGTTTGTTGATCAAGCGCGGTCAGTTGACTGGCGGTAAGCCTGGCATTTTCTGTATTTAACAAAGTATCTGGTTTTTCTTTACCGGAACCGGCCAGCCTGTTTTTAACGAACGGTGCCAAAGCGCCTGAAGGGGTTTGCACTTGTAATTCTGCGTTAACCGGGTTTTTGCCAGACAGGCGGTTGGCCAGATTTCTTTGTGGTTCAATCAGCTGGCTTAAAAGGGTATTTTCAAGAGATGGCTTGCCCTTTTCGCCTGCATTGACACTTGATTCGGATTTGTCCTGTTGAAGAATGGCGTGTTCTGCCAACAAATTGACCGGCAGGGCCTCACTTGGAATTTGCGCCGCATTTAGGCCATTTTCAGGTGTTATCCGGTCTTCCGCATCTTCGGTATTTTCGTTGGGGGCTGTCTTGTTTGCCTGTACTGCGTCATCATTAATGGATGCTTTGTTTTCAGCATAGGAACTGTCATTTTCAGTCTTGCCCGAAGCCTGATTGTTTGGGGCTACCGGTTCTTTACTGGCAGCTTGGGCTGTCACATTACTGTTTTCAGTCGTGCTTTGAGTGGCAGAACTTGTAGACGATGGCCTGTTTTGTGATGAGGCAGGCGCCTGCATGGCCAGAATGCCTGAAAACGTGTTGTTGGCGCTGGTGGCCTGAAGGCTGCCTGCTGCCTCTGTTTTCAGGAGGTTGCCGGTATTCAGGTTGTTGCTGATTGTTGTCATTGTCATACCCATAAATGTTAACCCCCTGACTGTTGCCGTCTGCTGGCAAAATAAGCACGGGCGGCAAATTCGTCATTCATTTTCTGTTCTTGCCGGTTGGCAATTTTAAGTTGTTCCTGCCTTCTGCGGTCTATCAGTGCCTGCATGGAGTTTACCTCGCGGCGAGCTTCAAACCAGGCTTCACGTTCTTTTTCAACCTGCTTTTCAAGCTGGGCAATGATGGCACGCTGTTGCCCCAGCGCTTCTTCCAGGGTTGAAATGAATTTCTGGAAATTCACGCATTGGGCCGAGCTCATGCCTTCCTGCAGGCGGGCCTGCAAACGGGCAATATAATCCAGCCGGTATTCCCCCAGCATTTCAAGCTGCTTGGTGGACTGCGTAATATTGGCTTCGGTTTGCGCAACCAGGCGCGCCCTGTCGTCCATTTTCTGAACGGCCAGTTCATGCAGGGTCTCAAAAGAATCGCTATTACGGCTCATAAGGTCAGTCCTGCAAACAGGCGGCCCAGTTCCCGGGTGGCTTGTTCCATATCAACCTTTTCTTCAATATCCTGCATCAGGAACTTGCGCAGGAAAGGGTAGCGGTCAATCGCCGAGTCAATCTCAGGGTCAT
The DNA here is from genome assembly GCA_041656315.1 of Advenella sp. Classification (GTDB taxonomy): domain Bacteria; phylum Pseudomonadota; class Gammaproteobacteria; order Burkholderiales; family Burkholderiaceae_B; genus Advenella. Next base: position 37,278 of record JBBADT010000002.1, on the reverse strand, counting down.
TGCCTTTTTTATAGGCTCCAACGGCCAGCAAGTCACGGTTACGCTGGTACATGGAATACATTTGCTTGAACTTGCGGGCCATGGCCAAATGTTCCTTGCCCACCACCGCCGTCATTACCCGGGAAATGGACGCTTCAATATCAATGGCCGGATAATGCCCGGTTTCGGCAAGCGAGCGGGACAGCACCACGTGCCCGTCAAGAATTGCCCGCGAGGCATCGGCAATCGGGTCCTGCTGGTCATCGCCTTCAGTGAGCACGGTATAAAAAGCGGTAATTGAACCTGCGGTTTTACCGTTAACGTTTTTACCATTGCCGGCCCGTTCCACCAGGGCTGGCAGGCGGGCAAAGACCGAGGGTGGATAGCCCTTGGTGGCTGGCGGTTCACCAATGGCCAGAGCGATTTCGCGCAATGCCATGGCATAACGGGTTAGGGAATCCATAATCAGCAATACATGCTTGCCCTGGTCCCTGAAAAATTCGGCCAACCGGGTGGCATACACGCAACCCTGGATACGCAGCAGGGGCGACACATCCGCCGGGGCGGCTACCACCACTGAGCGGCGCATGCCATCAGCGCCCAGGTTTTGTTCAATAAATTCCTTCACTTCCCGGCCACGTTCGCCAATCAGACCAACCACAATCACATCGGCCTTGGTGTAGCGGGCCATCATGCCCAGTAAGACCGATTTACCTACCCCCGAACCGGCAAACAGTCCCATACGCTGGCCACGGCCAACCGTTAGCATGCTGTTAATGGCGCGCACCCCTACGTCTAGCGGGGTGTCAATGGGTGCGCGATCCAGCGGGTTAATATAAGTGGCAGCCAGCGGGGCCGACCAGGCATTTTCAAACGGGCCAAGACTGTCCAGCGGTTTGCCCGCACCATCCACCACCCGGCCCAGCAAAGAAAAACCGACTGGCAGGGTGTGCCCTCCCTGGTTGCTTAAGTTGGCATAAGCGTCATCGGCTGCCTGTAACGGAACCCGGGGTGGCAGGGGGGCTTCGGCGGCTTCCACCCGGGCATTGGGCGGCAGGCCCGAAATATTGCCATAAGGCATCAAAAAAAGGGTTTGCCCCTGAAAACCCACCACCTCGGCGTCGACCCATTTGTTGCCAACCATTTGAATACGGCAGGCGGCCCCCAAGGGCAAGGCCAGGCCGCTGGCTTCCAGCACCATGCCGGTGGCGCGAATAATGCGTCCGGCACTGGTTTGTACCGGGCTGTCTTCAACCCGGCTGGCAGCACGCTTAAGCTGGTCTTGCCAGGCGGCAATACCAGAAATAGCGGGGGCTTGGGCGGGGGCAGGCGGGTTCAAGATTTACTCCTGTTGCGTCTGGGGGGCAGGCAGGCCAAGGCTGGCCAGTACCTGTGCCCAGCGGGTTTGCAAGGTTGCGTCAATCTCGCCATAGGCGGTTTGCACATACCAGCCGCCAGGTTCAATGTTGGGGTCTGCTTTCAGGCGAATATGCTCGGGCAGGGGCAGCTGGCCGCTTTTTTCAATCAGGGCGTAATCCTCGGGGTTAAGCTGCACCGCCATGGCCTGGTTGATGCCCGGTGGCTGGGTAATGGCTTGCCTGACTAAGGGAATCAGATGTTCAGGATGCTGTTTAAGCTCTTGCCCAATCACATGGCGGGCAATGGTGGTAGCCAGCTCAATAAGCGCCTGGCCCATGCTGGCATCCAGGTTTGCATATTGCTGTTGGGCTTGTTCAGCCAGAGCCAGCAAACGGGCCTGATGGGAAGCCGTCAATTCGGCCGCTGCCGCCAGACCTTCGTTGTAGCCCCGTTCGTAGCCGGCATCGTAACCTTCTTTATTGCCAGCGGCCAACCCTTCGGCATGACCAGTGGCATAACCCTGTTCCTGTGCTTTTTGCAGGGTGTTCTTGCGCTCCTGTTCCAGCTGTTGCTGGCGCACCAGTTCCGGGTCGGGTTCGGCTTGTTGCTGTTCCTGCTGTTTTCTAAGGGTTTCAGGGTCAACAATTGTGTCCATTCGCCAGGGTGACCAGCCGGTCTCGTTCATGGACGGCTGCTCCGCTTTTTTCTTGAAAACCGGGTCAGTCAGCACCATGGCTTTAGGCAGGTTGTTGGGCTTAGACGTAATCATCATCAGCGGTTTTGCTTAAAGAAATCTGGCCGCTGTCGGCAAGACGGCGGGCTATGCCAATAATCGCTCGCTGTTCGGCCTGGACCACCGATGCACGAACACGGTTCATATCCTGAATCTCGTCACGCAGCATTTGTGCCGCACGGTTGGACATATTCTTGAAGAAGCGCTCACGGACTGCTTCGCTCGCGCCTTTCAGGGCCAGCACCAGCGTATTGTTGTCGGTAATTTCGGCCATAATGGTTTGCAGGGTAACGTCATCAAGATCGGCCAGGTTTTCGAAGGTAAACATCTCTTCCTGAACGCGCTGGGCCAGCTCGGCGTCACGCTCTTGCAAGTGCGTAATCATAGAGGCTTCCAGACCAGTGTTCATGGTGTTGAGGATCTCGGCTGCAGCACGAACACCACCCATTTTGCTGCGTTTGGCGGTTTGGCCGGAAAGCACGTTGTTGAGGACTTCGGTCAATTCGCGCAGCGCGGTTGGTTGTACGCCACCAAAGGTTGCAATACGTACAATCACATCATTACGTACACGCTCAGTCAGCAGCGACAAGGTATCGGCAGCCAGGTCGCGATCCAGATGCACCAGAATCGTGGCGATAATCTGCGGGTGTTCGCCGGCAATGAGCTCGGCAATGTTCGCGGGTTCCAGCTGGTTAAGGGCTTCAATGCCATTTTCATGTTTGGTCAGGTCAAGAATATCTTCCAGAATGCCTGCGGCGCGATCGGTGCCCAGCGCCTTGTTCAGAATGGTACGGATATATTCCTCAGAACCCATATTGACCGACATGAATTGGTCCGCATCTTTGCGGAACTGTTCCAGAACGGCATTCACATTGTTGCGCGTCATGTTCTTCATGCCAATCATGGCAGCGCCCAGTTCCTGAACCTCATGGGCACTCATATACCGCAGCACGTCAGCCGCGGCTTCTTCGCCAATGGACATCAACAGGATAGCGCAACGTTCCATTTTATTTTCGGTTGTCATCATTGTTTTGATTCATCCAGGTTCTAAGTACCATTGCCACGGCACGCGGGTCTTCGGCTGCAATTTTCATGACCACATTAAGATTGTCTTCGTAGTGATCATGCTTGACAGGGATTTCGGCCTTGGCCTTGCGTTCGGCTTCTGCCTGTCGCAACGCGGCCTGTTTTTCGGCTACCTCCATGTTTTTACGGTCTTCAAGTGCGCGGATAAGCGGTTTGAAAGCCTTCAGCCAAATTAACATGACGGCGATAAACAGCAGCAGGTATTGTCCCAGGGTTTTGAGCAGTGCATGTATTTCCGGGTCTTTCCAGGCCGGCACCAGCGGGTCTGATGAAGTGAATGCGCTATTAACCACATTCAGGCTGTCACCACGTTCATCAGAGAACCCTACGGCTTCCTTGACCAGTGCATTGATTTGCTGCATGGTTTCTGCGGGCAGGGGGGCGGCTTCGCCGTTTTCGTTTTCACGGAAATTAACCACCACCGCGACAGAAAGCCGCTTGATGGCACCCACCGAATCCTTGACATGGCTGATGGTGCGGTCAAGCTCGTAGTTGATGGTGGCGTTATTGGTTTGGCTGGCCGGGTTAAGCACGGTGGTGGCAGTGCCGGCTGTGGCATTGGTTCCTGGCGGGTTTTCTATGGGGGCAACCGGTGGCGCAGGTGGCTCGTTGGACAGGGCGCCCGGAATGCCCATGGGCTGGCCAATGCCAGCCTGGGCCGTGCGGTTGGTTTGCTCGCTGCGAATGGCGGCTTCATCGGGCTTCTGGTTGGGGCGATAGACTTCGGACGTTTGTTCACGCTGGGCAAAATCCATGCTGGCACTGACTTGCGCATGAACATTGCCACGACCCACCACCGGCACCAGAATGGAGATAATACGGGCCGTTAAGCGCTGCTCCAGTTCATCAGTAAACTTAAGGTGTGTCTGGTTGGCACCAATGCCTTCAAGCCCCGCACTGGAAGACAGCAGGCGACCGCTTTGGTCAACAATAGAGACGTTTTCGGCGGTAAGACCCGGAACGCTGGAGGCAACCAGCCAGGCAATGGCGGCAATCTGTCCATCACCCAGGCTACGGCCCGGGCTAAGCGTCACCAACACCGAGGCGGTTGGCAGTTTCCGGTCACGAACAAACAGGGTTTGTTTTGGAATAGCCAGGTGAACCCGGGCGGTTTCCACCGAATTCATGGCTTCAATAGAGCGGGCCAGCTCACCTTCAACCGCGCGCTGGTAGGTAACCTGTTCAGCAAACTGGCTGGCGCCAAACTGTGGATCGTCCATCAGCTCAAAACCAACGCCACCGCCCTGCGGCAGTCCCTGTTCAGCCAGCATCATGCGGGTTTCATGCACCTTGTCGGCAGGTATCAGAATGGCAGAACCGTTGTCATTGAACTGGTAAGGTACGTTCAGTTTTTCAAGCGCGGTGACAATCGCGCCACCATCCTTGTCTTGCAGGTTGGAAAACAGCACCTTGTACTCGGGCCCGCGCATCCACAGCAGACTGACAATGATTAACGCCACCAGTCCAGCGGCCGCACCCATTAATACCGGGCGCGGCAACACCAGCAGGCGTTCCACAATAGGGAAGCGGGCAGCAAGCTTATCCATGCCGCTCATGCCAGTCTTCCTGTAAACCGTAAGGCAGTTAGGGCTGTGAATTCAATAATGACCATGGGAAACAACAAAAGACAATTATCCAGTTAAACTTTTTCAGACAGGTATTATCACCTGCCTGGGTGTAAAGCAATCAGGCGTTAAAGCGGGGTTTTTTGGCTTATTCGAGCTATTGAAACTGGAGGGCAGGGGGTAAGATGTGGCTTATTTGCATGTTTGAGCATTTACGTATTTATGTATTTGCGTATTTATGTATTTGCATATTTGCATGTTTGTTTTATTTTTATATTTGTTTTATTTGCCACGTCGCGTACAGTCAGGATATTTTTATGCAAGCCATCTCGCCATTAGCCATTTCCGGCATGAACACATTGCAACAACAAATGAAGGCAATGGCCAATGGCGCAAAAGCCGGTGAGGTTTCCACGCAATTGGGTAGCATGCAGCCTATAGGCACACAAACCCCAGGCGTTACAAAAGCCTCTTTCGCCAGCGAACTGGACGCCGCCATTAAAAGTATCTCAGCCACCCAACAAGCCGCCAATACCAAGGCCGAACAGTTCATCTTGGGCAAACCGGGTATTTCACTGAACGATGTCATGATAGACATGCAAAAGGCCAGTATTGGTTTTCAAAGTGCGATCCAGGTAAGAAACAAACTGGTCCAAGCCTATCAGACAATTGCCAGCATGCCGATATAATTCCCCTCCCACGGAGGGGTGGCGCGAAGCGCCGGGGTGGTTCTTCGATAGGCACCTTGGTTTGTTTAGAACCACCCTCGTGCTTCGATAGGCACCTTGGTTTGTTTAGAACCACCCTCGTGCTTCGATAGGCACCTTGGTTTGTTTAGAACCACCCCGTCAGGCTGCGCCTGCCACCCCTCCACAGAGGGGAATTTTCCTGCTTCGTGGAAACGTTGGTGCTTCACATTCCCCTCCTGCGAAGCGCCGGGGTGGTTCCAAATCGGCTGAAGCACCCAAACGAAGCTATGCACAATTCCCTTCCCGTGGAGCGCTCACCTCTTCAAAGCGTCGTGCCCCTCTAACCAAACCATTACACCAGCCAAATTTCTTTTCACATCTATATCCGTGATGTGAATTACTGTCAAACCAAGTCTTTTTAGATAAGCATCTCGTCGGGCATCGTATTCAGCTTTGTTAATATGGCTATCCCCATCTATTTCAAGCGCTACTTTCAGCTCGGCGCAATAAAAATCAACAATATAGTTACCAATGATTTTTTGCCGGTCAAAATCCAGGTCTAAAAGTTGCTTTTTTTTGATTTGGTTCCATAACAGTACCTCCGATAAATTTCCTGCCCGACGCAACTCCCTCGCTCTTTGTTTTAATTCCGGATTGAAGGGCAAGGCAAAATAGTTTTTTGTTTTACGCATGATGGAGCTGGAGTGAGTGTGGCGAGAGGTTTATGCTACTACTCGGGTGTGGGAGCAGGGGCCTGAGTGTGAGAAAAAGAACATCTGTGTTTGGCGGGGGCTTCGATTGGGTGTGTTGGTATGTACAGAACCACCCCGTCAGGCTTTGCCTGACACCCCTCCGTGGGAGGGGAATTGTTGGGGGCTTCGTTGGGCGTTGGGGTTTGCACGGAACCACCCTGTCAGGCTTTGCCTGACACCCCTCCACGGGAGGGGAATGTGAAGCACCGGCGTTTCCACGAAGCAGAAAAATTCCCCTCTGTGGAGGGGTGGCGCGAAGCGCCGGGGTGGTTCTAAATAAACCAAGGTGCTTATCGAAGCACGAGGGTGGTTCCAAATCAGCTAAAGCCCCCAAACGAAGCCATGTGGTTCCAAATAAACGGCAACGCTCACCAAAGCGCTTTTTCAGCTCCTTTCCTGCGCCGCTTCCAGTGAGTAAATCCAGGCCAGCAATTCGGCCACTACGGTATACAACTCGGGCGGGATTTGCTGGTCCAGGTCAACTTGCATCAGCATGGCCACCAGTTCTGGTGATTCATGCACGGGTACGTTGTGCTGTTTGGCCAGTTCAATAATGCTTTGCGCAATATTACCCATGCCTTTGGCTACTACTTTGGGGGCCGGGTCTGTGGCATGGTAGGCCAGGGTGACGGCTGTTTTGCGTGTTTCAGGTTTGACAGGCTTATTCATCACGCTTTCTCTTTTGGCTGACTGCCAGACTGCGATTGCCCCGGGTCGGTGAATACTTCGAAGGAGTGGGTTTGCAGGCCCAGTGCCTGCAAACGGTTGGTGAATTCGGGCATGCGCTGGAATAGTAGCGATGCGGTGCTTTGATTGTCTTTCAGTTTGGGGTTGTCTATGACCTGGTACTGCGCCTGCACGTGATTGTCAATAATCTGTACCATCACACGGATTTTCCCCAGCAAAGGCAGGCTTAATGTTAGCGTGGTTGACCAAGGCGTATTAGCGTCGCCCTGTTCCTGGCGTGAAACTTCATTGCCAGCTTCGTTTTGTTCTTCTTCGGTCCGGTTGGCGGATTGTTGGGCGGCAAAGGCTTGCGGGTTGTCTTTTTGAATTTCCCAGGTCATGGCGGCCCCTTGCCAGGCCTCTCCCTGCCACACAATACGTTGCTGGTGATGCATTTCCAGCTGCTGTTGAACCAGGCTGGCCAGGGGGCCGGATAAGGGGGGCGGAGCAGGGGCTGCTTCTGCTTTGCCCTGGGTAAGGGCCGATAATATTGATATTTGCCGGCTAATTTGCTGTTCTGCCTGCTGTTCTTTTAACAGCAGTGCCTTGGGGTGGTTGGCCAGTTCTTTTAAGTTGTCGTTGCTGCGTAAAATGCGCCATAAAGTGGCTTCATAAGACAGGCCCGGTCGGGCAATTTCGCGGCTTAAAGTTTCACGGATAATTGATGCAAAAAGGCTGGAGCCTAGCGCCCGTAAGGCCTCTTCTTTTAAGGGCGTATCAGCGCCCGCTGCTTGATTAGCCGAGATGCCCGAAGAAGACCCGCCGGCTGCCTGAGCGCCCGTAGTGCCCAACAAAGAACCGCCCGCTGCCTGAGCACCCGCACCACCACCTAACGCCGAGCCACCAGGCGAAGCCGCCTGTTCGGCCGGGCGCGACAGAAATGACAATAATTCTTTAGGATTTTTGGGAATAATGGGAGCGTGGTTGGGGTTGCTTAATGGTGCAGCCTGTTCGGTCATTTGGCCCAGCAGGGCTACCACACTTCTTGCGGCGCTACTCCAGCGGGTAGAAGTTGATTCTACCGTGTTGCGGGCTGTGGCTTCGGCTGTATTGCTGCCTGCCTGGCCAATTGCCTGCTGGCTGCCTGTATTGCCAATAGGGGCGCCCTGTAAAGCGGTGCGATGCCCCAGCGTTGCCTGCACACTTTGTGCCACCGCCTGAAAATTACCTGTTTGCAAATGCGCCTTGGTGGCGTTTTCAAGTGCCTCGGGCCGAGCGGCCGAGCCTGTTGGTAACACCGATTGCCGGCTACGCGCTGATTGCAGCTGACCCTGAGCGGAAAGCGTAACACCCAGCGCGGTTTCCAGTCGTTGTACAAGAAGAGTGCTTAAGCTGCTTGAGGACATAAGGCATGCCTACCCCGCCAGCTTCATGCCAGAATAGGCCTTGACCATTTTCTTTTGCTGGTTACGCGTATGAAGCAATTGTGACAGCCGTTTCATTTCAGGAGAAACCGCATCACGCACGGCGGCGTCATGCATTAGTACCTGGCGCACCAAATGGGAGCAGATTTCCCTTTCGGCCTTGTTACCAGGCTGAAGATTGGCTTTGTTGCGAAGCACTTCCACCTCATGCACATAACTTTGACCCAACGCAAGCGTGGCTTCCCAGTTTTCTTGCCGGGCCGCGTCTTCCATTTGCCGGGTAATGTTCACCAGCTGTTGGTAAGCTTCAATTACGCAGCTATTGCACTCTGGGGGGAAAGGTCCCGTGGCATTGGCTGGGCTTGCCTTGTTGCATTCTGAAGGATAATAAGTCATTTTAATATCTTCTGGTCTAATAGTAGTAAACCAACCCTATTTACGGGGCTTATTGGCGGTGGCTGTTTTCCAGGCACCGGTAATATCATCAAGCATTTTTTCAACAACATCCAGATGCGATTCCTGCTGGTTCACACTGGCTAACAACAAGTGCTGCGACATTAATCTGAAGCTAAGAATCATATTCTTGGCCACTTCGCCGGCGGATTCGTCAATGCCGGGAATAAGGCCTGAATCGATAATACTGATGGCCTTTGAAATGTTTTCGCCCCGTTTGGCAATATCGCCACTTTGGAAATACAACTTAGACTTCATCACGCAAGACTGAGTGGCTTCCAGCATGATGGTGATCAGTTCCTCGGGGGAGGCGGTAAGTACCTGTGTTTCAAGACCTACTTTTGCATAAGCCTTAACAGGGTTCTGGCCATAAGCCACGTTAGTAGTGTTCATCATAATATGAAATAAACCCTTAAAAATCAATCATTATTTACTGCTACTGGTATTCCACATGGACAATTGCTGGCTTAAATAGGCCGATGTCCCATTCATTTTTGCAACCAGTGAATCCAGTGCGGTAAATTGGGCCCGGTAGCGTTCCATCGTGGCTTCAATTTGAGCCTGTTTGCGCTCATATTGTGAATTCAGTTCTTCAATTCGCGTCTTGGTGCCGTTGCTGGCAGTGGTCACAATGCCAGTGGTGCTGCTAATTAAGCCTTTGGTTACGTTTTGCGTATACGTGGCAATGCCATTGGTTTTGTCTTGGAACAGCTTGGCAATGTCGTCACGGTTTTCTGTTAACGCTTTGCTAAATTTAGCATCGTCCAGCTGAATGGTGCCATCGGCCTGGGTACGGATGCCAAGGTCGGACAGTGTTTTAAATGCGCCGCCATTACTACTTTGGAAGCTCATAATGCCGCTTAAACGGGTTTGTACCGTACGGGCTGTATTGTCGCCGTTCAAGATGCTGCCGCCCGCGCCTTCGGTGTAGGCCGTGCTGCTTTTAATGAACTTCTGGACATTGTTATAAGCCGTAATGAATTCGTTAATGGCCGACTTGGTTTTGTCATCATTGCGCGTAACCGTTAGCGTTTGTGCTTCGGTGTCTACCTTGCTTACGTTCAGGGTCACGCCCTGAATGACATTTTCCAGTTTGTTGGTGGCCTGGGTAACCGCAATCCCGTTAACCTTAATGACGGCATCGGTAGCGGCCTGTTCGGTCATGCCGGTTTTGTCCAGCAATGCGCCCAAATCAGCATTACCTTCTACGGTAATTTCACTAATGGAGGCCTGCGTGCCGGTGGCGGTGGTGCTTATCATTAAGCGGAAGGGCGTACCGGAACCGTCATTCATGATGCTGGCGCTAAGCCCCAGTTCTTTGTCGGCATTAATGGCTTTGGCAATTTCTTCAAGTGAAGTCCCTTTGCCACCAAGATCCAGTGTTTTTACTTCGCCATTTTCCAGCGTAAACTTAACCACGCCGCCCGTGCCGTTTGTGGAGGCTTTATCGGCCACGCCATTGGCAATTAGCGTTTGGGTAGAAGCCAAAGACGTAACCTGAATACGGTAGCTACCCGCTACAGCCGAACTGCTGGCACTGGCGCTAAAGCTGTCACCGGTTTGACTGGCCGTGTACTGCCCAAAAGTGGTATCACCTTCAAACGCCTTGGCTGCGGTTTGCAGTTTTTCTATGGCGCTTGAAAGCTGGCCATAGGCAGACAGCCGCGCGTTTTCGGTACTTTTACGCTGGGTAATCGTGCTTAATACGGATTCTTCGCTAGTGCGCAAACCTTCTAGCAAGGTAGATAAATCTAAACCTGAACCAACGCCAATGCTGGAAATATTAGCCATAATATAAGTTCTGTCTTAATCGTTGAGGGTTATTTCCTGAAAAGGCAAAAGGCATAAATGTAAAAAAATAATGTTGGCCTATATACAAAAAACCTGATGCCGGCTTGGTAAACAGTCAGAAAATAAAACCCTAAAGCTGTTTATACAAGATTTAACGGCAGGGTTTTGCCAATCTTTAATTTAGTGCCCGCTTAAATAGCACTAAAGCACAGGCCTGCTATAGATATATACCTGATAAACATAAACAAGCTAATCATTAACAATGACTACCCAGCATAATGGCAGATAAACACGGTTTGCAAAGCACCAATTACCCGTAAAACCCAGCCTAGTTCTGCCCATTGAATGCAAGCAAAATCGTTAATAATGACAAAATGTATACCAACCACATTCATCATGCATGAGCAAGGCTACGTTACCACGACCCTCTATAGAGCAGATATTACGCGAACACGCACCGCTGGTGCGCAGCATTGCCCTGAAAATGATGGCCCGGCTGCCCGCCAATATAGAACTGGATGATTTGATTCAGGCTGGTATGATTGGCCTGTTGGATGCCGCCCAGCGTTTTGAAAACACCGGTGCTGCCCAATTTACCAGTTATGCCACTACCCGCATAAGAGGCGCCATTACCGATGAGTTGCGTCGCCAGGACTGGTTGCCGCGTACCCTGCGTAGCAAAAACAGCAAAATCCAGAAAGCCATGACCCAGGCCCAAAAAAAGCTGGGCTATGAACCGGGTGACGAAGATATTGCTGAGGAACTGGGGATTACCGTAGAAGAATACCGCGATCAATTGCACGATGTGGGCACCGTACATGTGGTGCATTACGAAGACTTCAGGTTTGATAGCGACGAAGGCGAGCGCGAAAACAATCAGCTGGACCGTATGCTGGGTGGTAGTGAAGCCTACGGCCCGCAGACTGCTTTGTTGAATGAAGAGTTTAAACACACTTTGGTAGCGTGTATTGGTAAGTTGCCAGAAAGAGAACAGTTGGTACTGTCTTTAATATTTGAGCAGGCTTTAAACCTGAAAGAAATTGCGGCTGTACTGGACTTGACCGAGGGTAGGGTGTCGCAACTGCGTTCTCAGGCCGTGTTACGTTTGCGCGGCATGCTGAAAGACGCTTACTGGGACCAGTTGCCAGAAAATTTTTAATATTCTTATAAAAAATTATTAAAAAAAATTAAAGAAAAAAAAACTGGGGTCGTTAATAGGGATATAAACCAGTAGTAAGCCTTCAAGATAAAGGTGAAATGACTTGGTTTTTCTTGAAGTGACTTTATTTTTTTGGAGTATTCCATGTCTGTAATTAATACCAACTATTTGGCTCTTGTTTCTCAGAACAACCTGTCTAAATCACAAAATGCTTTGGGTTCTGCCATTGAGCGTCTGTCTTCAGGCTTGCGCATCAACAGCGCCAAGGACGACGCAGCTGGCCAAGCTATTGCTAACCGTTTTACTTCCAACATCAAGGGTCTGACTCAGGCTGCTCGTAACGCCAACGATGGTATCTCCATTGCTCAGACGACTGAAGGCGCTCTGAATGAGATCAATAACAACCTGCAGCGTGTCCGTGAACTGACCGTTCAAGCTCAAAACGGTTCGAATTCCGCTTCTGACATCGACTCTATTCAGCAGGAAGTTAACCAGCGCCTTGAGGAAATCAACCGTATCGCTGAACAAACTGACTTCAACGGTACAAAGATTCTCTCGAAGAACACCGATACCACGATTGGAATACAGGTTGGTGCAAACGATAACGAGCGTATCGATATTTCCATTAAAGCGAACGGTGCGTGGAATCTTTATGCAGAGACGGGAGTCGGTGCGCCTGCTTATGGCACAGATGCTCGTAACGTGGAAATCCATGGCTTCGACGTATTGAGCAACACCGGATCCACGACACAAACAGCTAACGCTGTTTCGCTTACGAACGCGGAGAATCTCGCAGCAGAAAAGGCCGGATTGTCAGATGCAACAACAGCGAAGTCTGTGGTATACGACGGCGGAAACAGCTATGCAATCGTCGTAGGCGCTGCCGGATCTGAAAAAGCTTATTCACTTAGCTTTGATGCGGAAGGTCGGGCGGTAGTAGGCGGCGAATTGACGGCTGGTGCTAATAAAGAAGCTGCTGTTGCTGCCGCTGCTGTACCTGCAAACGAAATCACTGGCGGAACGACCGCGGTGAAAGTCGCGGCAGGTAACGGCGACGCACTGAAGAAGATCGATGCCGCACTGATGGCCGTTGACAATCAACGCAGCGATCTGGGTGCAATACAAAATCGTTTCCAGTCGACCGTCGCCAATTTAAGTAACACCATCACCAACCTGTCCGCAGCTCGCTCGCGTATTGAAGACGCCGACTACGCAGTCGAAGTCTCCAACATGACTCGCGCTCAGATCCTGCAACAGGCTGGCACTTCGGTTCTGGCTCAGGCTAACCAAGTACCGCAAGGCGTTCTGTCACTGCTGCGTTAATTCAAAGCAGTTTGTGGACGGGCAACCGTCCTCATGCAGAACTACAAAACCGCCTTTCCTTCGGGATTGGCGGTTTTTTTTGTGTGGTGGAAACGATCTTTATTCGTTCCCATGCTCCGCGTGGCAATGCATACCAACGCAAACACCACCACCCATTAACAGAAAACACACCACAATTTTCAAAACCCACCTTCATTTACCCAAAACATAACAAAATGTTATTAACATAACCACCAACACAAAAAACCTTAACCTCCCTATGACAAACAATAATTTTTCCCAAATCGCTGCCTTCATCTGGCAGGTTGCCGATTTGCTTCGTGGTGATTTCAAGCAATCCCAGTACGGTCGCATTATTTTGCCCTTTACCTTATTACGCCGTTTGGAATGTGTGCTGGAAGCCAGTAAACCCGCCGTTCTGGCAGAACATCAAAAAATAGCTACAAAAAATCTGCCCGAAGAAGCACAGGAAAAATTTTTGATACGTGCCGCTAACGACCTGTCCTTTTTCAACACTTCGCCCATGAATCTGGGTAACATGGGGCAAAGTGATATCAAGGCCAACTTAAGCACGTATGTGCAAAGTTTCTCTAAAGATGCACGGGAAATTTTTGAATACTTTAACTTTATAGAGTTTGTGGGCCTGCTGGCAGATGCCAACCTTTTATATAAAGTCGTACAAAAATTTGCCAATACAGACCTTAGCCCAGAACGCGTCTCTAATCACGATATGGGCTTGGTGTTTGAAGAGTTGATTCGCCGTTTTGCGGAAGGCTCTAACGAAACCGCCGGTGAGCACTTCACCCCGCGCGATATCGTACGCCTGACCACCGCCCTGGTGTTTATGGAAGACGATGAGGTTTTAAGTAAAGAGGGCATTATCCGCACCATTTATGACCCAACGGCTGGTACGGGCGGCTTCCTTTCAGCGGGTACAGAATATGTGCATGAATTAAATCCCAAAGCCGTTATGCGTGCCTTTGGGCAGGAACTTAATCCCGAATCATATGCTATCTGTAAAGCGGATATGCTTATTAAGGGCCAGGAAGTCAGCCGGATTAAACTGGGTAACACCTTGTCCAATGACCAGCTGTCAACAGACAAGTTTGACTACATGCTATCCAACCCGCCATTTGGGGTAGACTGGAAAAAGATAGAACAGGACATTAAAGACGAACACCAGCAAAAAGGGTTTGAGGGGCGTTTTGGCCCGGGCCTGCCACGGGTGTCTGATGGTTCTTTACTGTTTTTACTGCATTTAATTAGCAAAATGCGTAACAGCAATGAAACGCAGCAGGGCAGCCGGATTGGTATTATCTTAAACGGTTCGCCCCTGTTTACCGGCAGTGCGGGTAGCGGTGAAAGCGAAATCCGCCGCTATATCTTGGAAGCCGATTTGCTGGAAGCCATTATTGCCTTGCCTAACGACATGTTCTACAACACCGGCATTGCCACTTATGTGTGGGTGCTTGGCAATAAGAAAAATGCCGAACGCAAAGGCAAGGTGCATTTAATCAACGCCAGTAATCTGGGCAGCAAAATGCGTAAATCCCTGGGTTCCAAACGTAATTATTTAACCGAAACTGAAATTTCTGCCATCACCCGCAACTATGGGGAATTTGTGGAAACCGATACCCTGTTAGGTGAAGAGAATGGAACTGAAGAAGCCGCGCAGCAAAACGGGCAAGGTGGCAATGGGCAAGGCAAGCCGTTAAAACCGTTTTCCAGCAAAATCTTCAACACGCACGAGTTTGGCTACCGTCGGGTAACCATTGAACGCCCCTTGCGTTTGTCGGTAAAAATAACGGATACCGCCATTGTCAGCCTGCGTTTTGCTCCCAAACCGTTTAATGGTGTCATGCAGGCAATCTATGAACAACTGGGGGCGGCATTTGGCACTGCCTGGACAGAAGAATACTATGGCCAGTTAACCGAAGTCGCGACCGAAGTACGTGCCCTGGTTAAAGCGGAATTTCCTGAACTAAAAGAAAAAGACATTAAAACCGTGCTGGACAGCAAAATCTGGCAGTCCCAGAAAACCCTGATGGACAAAGCCAAAACACTGCAAAGCGTGATTGGCACAGGGCAGTTTGATGACTTTAACCACTTTGATGAAATCCTGAAAAACGCCCTGAAGCAAACTGAAATCAAGCTGGATGCCAAAGAGAAAAAACAGTTGCTGGATGTCATTGCCTGGAAAAATCCCGAGGCCGAACCGGTTATTGCTAAAGTGCTGAAACAGGTAGAAAATCCCCTGTATGGCAAGTTCAGCTACCAGGGTAAAGTGGTTGAATTTGAGCAGGATGGCGACTTGCGCGATGCTGAAAACATTCCCTTAAACCCGGCACTTGGCACCACTGAACTGGTGGAAACCTACTTCAGGCGTGAAGTGCAACCGCATGTGGACGATGCCTGGATTAACGCCGACAAGTGTGATGACAAGGATGGCGAAATAGGTATCGTGGGTTATGAAATTCCTTTTAACCGCTATTTCTACGTTTACCAACCGCCGCGTGATTTGGCTGAGATTGATGCGGAGTTGGACAAAGTGAGCCGTGACATCATGCAGCTGTTGCAAGAGGTGCATTCGTAATGGGGAAGTATTCAAAGTATTCGGAGTATAAGGATTCGGGGGTTGAGTGGTTGGGGGAGATTCCAGGACATTGGGTTGTAACGAGGTTAAAGTTTCTTGTGTCTATTAAAAATGGACAAGATTATAAAAATGTAGAATCAAAAGTAGGATTCCCTGTTATTGGGTCTGGAGGACAGTTTACTTTTAGCTCAAGTTATATGTTTGATAAACCTTCAGTGCTCTTAGGACGTAAAGGCACAATAGATAAACCACTTTACATTGATGAGCCATTTTGGACTGTTGATACGATGTATTACACGAAAATGCAGAAGGATATTGATGCAAAGTATTTTTATTATTTAAGCTCTACAATTCTTTTTAATCGTTATTCGACCAATACAGCATTGCCAAGCATGACGCAAGAAAATCTCAATAATTTTGAGTTTGCCGTGCCACCTAGTATTTTCGAACGGAAAAAAATTAGAGAATTTCTTGATCACGAAACCGTCAAAATAGACACTCTGATTGAAAAACAGCAACAGCTGATTGAACTGCTGAAAGAAAAACGTCAGGCAGTGATTAGCCATGCAGTGACCAAAGGACTTGATCCGAATGTACCGATGAAAGATTCGGGGGTGGAGTGGTTAGGGGAAGTACCGGCGCATTGGTCAGTTACTAAAATTGGCTTTCATGCTTTAAAAATTGGTAGTGGAAAAACTCCCAAGGGTGGAGCTGAAATTTATCAGGAAAATGGCGTTTTGTTTTTAAGAAGCCAGAATATTTACAATGATGGCCTGAAAATTGGTAAGTCAGAAAGTGTTTTTATTTCTGAACAGATCCATGAGGAAATGGCGACAACACATGTTTTTTCTGGAGATATTTTATTAAATATTACTGGGGGATCTATTGGTCGTAGTTGTTTGGTTCCTGAAAATTTTTGTGCGGCTAATGTGAATCAACATGTTTGTATTATTCGTGTACCTAAAAAGATCCAAGAGTATCTTTCATTTGTAATGGTTTCCAACTTAATACAGGATCAAATTAATTTAATGCAAACGGGTGGAAATAGAGAGGGATTGAATTTTGAGCAAATAGCTAAATTTACTTTTTGTTTGCCTCCTGATAATGAATTGGAATACATTATTAAGACGATTAAAAACAATTTATCCAAATTGAATAACTTGGAAAAATATGCGTATAACGCTATTCAACTTATGCAAGAACGTCGCATCGCTCTAATCTCAGCCGCCGTCACCGGCAAAATTGACGTGAGCAATTGGCAGGCTCCAAACCATGAAGCACAAAAGGAGCTGTGTGCATGAACCTTCAACCTGCCAGCCAACACCAGTAACTTAACGGAGAACAATAAAAATGGACACGATGGACATAACCCGTGAAAGCACTTTCCAAAGCGATATCATTGCGCAAATGCAGGCGCAGGGCTGGCAGCTGGGTTCCCCCCTTGGTTACAACCGGGAAAACGCCCTTTACGAACAAGACGTTTTAAGCTTCGTACAGCAAACTCAGCCCAAAGAGTGGCAAAAATTCCAGCGTATTTTCCCACAAGATACCGAACGCCATTTTCTGGATGCCGTTGAAGCGCAGCTGAAAAAAGCCGATATCAATGCCACCGATGCACAATCCCGCACTTATGGAACCCTGGGTGTGTTGCGTCATGGCATTAAATCCCGTGGCGCGCGTTTCTTTTTATGCCAGTTCAAGCCTGAACATACCCTGAACCCCGATACGCTGGCCAGTTATGAAAAGAATATTTGCCGTGTTGTGCCAGAGCTGGTTTACAGCCCCTATGCCAGTGTCCGTGAAGATCAGACGACCGGTAAACAAGCCAAGCGGTGGCGGATAGACCTGGTGCTGTTTGTGAATGGCTTTCCGGTGGCTACCCTGGAGCTGAAGTCTGAATTCAAGCAGGCGGTGCAAAATGCCATGTCGCAATACCGGCGTACTCGTTTGCCCAAAGACCCGGCAACCAACAAGCCCGAGCCTTTGTTGATGTTCAAGCGGGGGGCGCTGGTACATTTTGCGGTGAGCCAGTACGAGGTGTATATGACGACCCGGCTGGAAGGCGAAGATACTTTCTTCCTGCCTTTTAACAAGGGCACCAAAGACGGCGGGGCGGGCAATGAGATTCCTGAAAATAGTAACGAGTATGCGACGGCCTATTTGTGGAATGAGGTGTTAACTCCGCCCAGCCTGTTGAATGTGCTGGGCCGTTTTGTGCATTTGCATATTGAAGAGAAAGAAACTTGGGAAGGGCGACGGTATAAAAAAGAGGTGATGATTTTTCCGCGCTATCATCAATGGCGGGTGGTTACGATGCTGCTAAATGCGGCCCTGGCTGAGGGCACCGGTAAGCGTTATCTTATCCAACACAGTGCCGGTTCGGGCAAGTCCAATTCCATTGCCTGGCTGGCTCACCAGTTGTCAACCCTTTACGATGCCCGTAACCAGAAGCAGTTTGATTCAGTCATTGTCATTACCGACCGCAATATTCTGGATGCGCAGTTGCAAGACACCATCTATCAGTTTGAACATGCCGATGGGGTGGTGGGGCGTATTAACAATAAAGAGGGTGGGGGTTCCAAGTCGGGCAAACTGGCTCATGCTTTGGAAAATGCCCAGCCTATTATTATTGTAACGATTCAGACTTTCCCGTTTGTGTTGCAGGAAATTGAAAACAGTACCAGCCTGAAGCAAAGGCGTTATGCGATTATTGCCGATGAGGCGCATTCTTCACAAAGCGGTAAAACGGCTAGCCAGTTAAAGCAGGTGCTCATGCTGGATGGCAGTGATGACGATACTGATCTGTCCACCACAGATATGCTGGAATCTATTATGGAAGCCCGTCGGGGTGGGGCCAACCTGAATTATTATGCGTTTACCGCTACCCCCAAAGATAAAACCCTGCAATTGTTTGGCCGTTTGCCCAATCCGCAGCTGCCGCCTTCAATACAGAACAAGCCCGAAGCCTATCATGTGTATTCCATGCGCCAGGCGATTGAAGAGGGGTTTATTCTGGACGTGCTTAAAAATTACACCAATTACAAGGTGGTGTATAAGCTTACCCAGAAAATAGCCAGGCAAGATACTTTGGTGGATGCCAAAAAAGCCAAAATCAAGCTGCGCCAGTGGGTGCGTTTGCATGATTACAATATTTCCCAAAAAGTGCAGGTCATTGTTGAGCACTTCAAGAATAATGTGATGGATTTATTGGGTGGGCAGGCCAAGGCCATGGTGGTAACCAGCTCACGTAAAGAGGCGGTGCGCTATAAGCTGGCGTTTGACAAGTATGTGGCTTCGCAGGGGTATCAGAGGATTCACGCGATGGTGGCGTTTTCTGGTGAGGTGCAGTTTACTGAAAATGATGCCGACAGCAGCCATTTGTTGGGTGAAAAGTTTACCGAACACAACATGAATCCGGGCCTGAAAGGCCGTGAAATGCGTAAGGCGTTTGATAGCGATGATTATCAGGTAATGCTGGTGGCGAATAAGTTCCAAACGGGTTTTGATCAGCCAAAACTGTGCGCCATGTACGTGGATAAAAAACTGGCTGACGTGGAATGTGTGCAAACCCTGTCGCGCCTGAACCGGATTTACCCCGGTAAGGCCGAGTCGGGTACGTTTGTGCTGGATTTTTTCAATGATTCTGATGAAATTTTGAAAGCCTTCCAGAAGTATTACAACACGGCAGAACTGGAGGATGTGTCTAATCCGGACCAGATCTATGATGTTTTTGAAAAGCTGAAAGGGACGGGTATTTTCCGCTGGAGCGAGGTGGAGCAATTTGCGGCGGCTTTTTTAAGCAAAAACAAGTCAAATGCCGCGCTAAGTAATATTTGCCGGCCAGCCATAGAACGCTGGCAAAAACGCTATGCCGAGGCGATTGATGCATACAACAAAACCCATGAAATGCTGGAACGTAGCAAAAAAACCGGTGACGCGGTGTTGATTGCCAATGCCGAGGATTCTTTCAAACAAGCCAGAACGGCGATGTCGGCGCTGGATATTTTCAAGAAAGACCTGGGTGGGTTTAGCCGTTTTTATGAGTTCATGTCGCAGATTGTGGATTATGACGATAAAGAGCTGGAAATACTAAGCCTTTACGCCCGTTACCTGCGCCCCATGTTGAGAGAGGTGGCTGTTGAAGACGATGAGATTGACTTAAGCAATGTGAGCATGAGTCATTACCGCTTGTCAAAAATCCGTCAGCAAGACATTAAGCTTGAAGAGGAAAGCCCCGATTATGCCAAGATAGTACCCGGTAATGCCTTGGGTGCCGCCCGTGCGCGTGACAAAAAAGAAGAGTTTCTGTCAAAGATTATTGAACGCCTGAATGAGCTGTTTGAAACCGATCATTTAACCGATGGCGACATGTTAAGTTACGCCTACACCATACGCGATAAAGTGGCTGAAAATGAAGTGGTCATGAAGCAGATTGCCAACAACAGCCGTGAGCAGGCCATGCTAGGGGATTTTGTGAAAGCTATGGACGATGCCATCATAGGCAGCAGCGCCGCCCATCAGGAACAGATGATGCAGTTGCTGTCGGATCAGGCAAAGGCGAGACTGTTTGCGCAGGTGGTGTTTGATTTGTTGAGCCGGTAAAGGGAGGGGGCAGAGCGCTTCCACGCAGGTGAACTGCACTCCTCATCTGGCAGGGTAGTTGTCACCCTCTGGTTTCAATCAGATGGGCGGTAAAGTGCCAAGCTCTAGGATCTATGTGGAATTTACGTACTGACCAATATGTCACATCCTTGCTTGACAACTATATCCAAAAAAATGGTGATAAGGCAAAGGCTTATCAAGACCAGCAGGTTTCGGAGGCCATTGAAAAGTTAAATTCTCTTAAATGAGGCGAATTATGCAAACGTCCAAAAATTACGCTTATCGAGTTATCTGGTCTGAAGAGGATCAAGAGCATGTGGGCCTGTGTGCGGAATTTCCGTCTTTATCGTGGTTGTCTGGTAATCCGGCTAAGGCCTTGGAAGGAATAATGGCGTTAGTGGAAGAAATCATTACCGAAATGACAGCTTCCGGAGAGCCCATACCAGAGCCTTTTTCCAAAAAGAAGTTTAGTGGCAAGATTGCAGCACGGGTTACCCCAATTGTTCATCGCAGACTGGCGTTAGAGGCGGCAGAGGAGGGCATTAGTATGAATCGCTTGATATCTGCCAAACTGGCTATGTGATGGAAAGCGTCAAAGAGCATTATTCGGGCAGTTGTTCCACCACTTTAACCCCTTCAACCCCTTCAACTTACTGTCCTTCCATACCAGGTTAGATAAGCTTCATGTATAAACTCGCCGAAATAATCATTTATTCCCCCAGTGACCTTACCGTCTATATGTCCAGCCAGTTTGCCTCCTGGATGAACCGGTGGACGCTGGAATATCCCGAAGCAGAACCTGAAGCCGATGAAGAAGATGCGCTGTCTACCATGCTGGCTGAAAAAGGCCTGACCCATGAAAATGCGTTGCTAAAAAAATTTCGGCAACAGGGTTTGCAAGTAGTTGATATTGCGCAGAATACGTTAGGTGCCAATAAAAATATCGCAGAAAAATTGCAGGCAACCCAAGATGCCATGCAGCAGGGGGCAGATGTTATTTATCAGGCCGTGCTGCAAAAGGAGCCGTTTCTGGGGCATGCCGATTTTTTGGTAAAGGTGCCTGGCCAAAGCCGCTTGGGTAATTATCATTACGAAGTCTGGGACACCAAGCTGGCCTCGGCAGTCAAGCCGCAGTTTGTAGTGCAGCTGTGTTGCTATGCTGACATGCTTGAAACCGTTCAGGGCTGCCGTCCTGCCCATATGGTGGTGGCTTTGGGAAACCAGGAGTGTGTGCGGCTAGAAACAGAAAACTATTTTTATTACTACCTTGCCCTGAAGGCTCGCTTTCTGGCCGAACAGGCTGCGTTCAATGCGGCTGATATGCCTGATCCGGCGGCTTCTGCAAGCCATGGACGCTGGTCTGGCTATGCCGAACAGCTTTTGCAAGATAAAGACCATCTTTCATTGGTAGCCAATATTACCCGTTCACAAATCAAGAAATTGCAGCGTGCGGGTATTAATACTTGTCAGCAATTGGTTCAGGCTAAAAATGAACGCGTGTCCGGGTTAAGTGCAGAGGTGTTTGCCCGCTTACAGGCGCAGGCAGCTATTCAAAAGGCCAGTGAGGGTAAAGAACGGCCTTTGTTTGAAGTGTTGCAATCAGCCAAAGATCAAAGCCCTATAGGCCTGGTTTTGCTACCGCCCCATTCAGGCCTGGATGTGTTTTTTGATATTGAAGGCTTTCCGCTGGATGAAGGTGGCCTTGAATATTTATGGGGCTGTACGTATTTTGATGAGTTCGGTCAGCGATTGTTTCGCGATTTTTGGGCGCATAATAAGGTACAAGAAAAACAGGTTTTTGAAGATTTCATTCATTGGGTTTATAAGCGCTGGCAGCAAGATCCGGCCATGCATATTTACCATTACGCGAATTACGAAATTGCCGCTTGTCGTAAATTAATGGGCAGATACGGTACTTGCGAATATGAACTGGACCAATTGCTGCGCAACGATGTTTTTGTGGATTTGTATAAAATCGTCAAGGCCGGCTTGCGGGTGGGTGAGCCTAAATATTCAATTAAGAATATAGAGCATTTATATCGTGGAAAACGTGACACGGCAGTGGGCAGTGGGGGCGACTCTGTGGTGGTGTACGAACAGTGGCGTAATCTTAATCTGCAAGGGCTAGAGGGAGATTCTTGGCAAACCTCGGCTATTTTGAAGAGCATTCGCGACTACAACATCGATGACTGCGACTCTACCCAAGAGCTTACCGCCTGGTTGCGTGAACAGCAAAAAAGCCATGGCATGGCGTACATGGGCCAATTAGAGCTCATAGAGCCGGAAGTTAAAGAGGAAATTACCGCGCGTGTGCAGCGCCGCGACCGTTTGCTGGAACGGGCAAAAACCGAACCGCAAGAGCGGGCGTATATTACAGAAAACATGGCCTGGATGCTTGAATTTCACCGCCGTGAAAGCAAACCTGTATTCTGGCGCCTGTTTGATCGTCTCGGGCTAAGCCATGACGAGTTGGAAGACGATATTGATTGCCTGGCCAATTGCCAGCGAACCAATCGGCTAGCCTTCAAGCCTACGGAAAGGGCACGCAACCTGGCTTATGAATACCGTTTTAATGTCAATCAGGAGTTCAGGATTCCCCGGCAAACAAGCATGTATTTGCTGGAACCAGACAAGCGCAAAGTAACCTTTTTACCGGCCCATTCCGATTTGAAAAACGGTTTGGTGGTGGTACAGGCCGGTTTTGATCCGGGTGCTGTGATTTCTTTAATACCCGATGAATATGTAAACCCTGGCGTTATCCAGCAAGCAATTGATGATGTAGTTGAACGCTATGAAGCCGGTGAATTGGAAGGTACGGCAATTCTGGCCTTTTTGCAGCGTGATCCGCCTAATATTAAAGGACATAAAAAGGGTGATTCGATTGTAACTGCCACTACGCCTGCTGGGCGAATGAGCCAGATTATTCAGGCCGTATGCAATTTGAATGAGAGTTACCTTACGTTGCAAGGCCCGCCCGGTGCCGGTAAAACCTATACGGGCAAACATATTATTGCCGAGTTGTTGAAGCAGGGTAAAAAGATTGGTATTAGCAGCAATAGCCATAAGGCAATTAATAATTTGCTGGCGGGTGTGGCTGAATATTGCCATGCTGAAGGGGTTACGGCACGCTGTTTTTGCACCAAAAATACCGGGCCTGAAATTGAAGATAATGGCATCATAGTTATTAAGAATGATGAAATATCAACTCATTTGGAAAAGCCGGCTTGTGTGATAGGCACGACTGCCTGGGGCTTCTGCCGGGAAGAAGTGACCGGGGAACTGGATTATTTATTTATCGACGAGGCCGGCCAGGTGTCGGTTGCCAATTTGGTGGGTATGAGCCGGGCTGCCAGGAATATTATCCTGATGGGGGACCAGATGCAGTTGGGCCAGCCGTCGCAAGGCTCGCACCCGGCGAATAGCGGGTTGTCTATTCTGGATTATCTGCTGCATGATTCGCCCATTATCCCGGATAGCATGGGCGTGTTTCTGGACACGACTTTTCGCATGCATTCGGCGGTTAATGATTATATTAGCCATGCCATTTATCAGGGGCAGCTTAAGGCAGACCCCGGTAACGATAATCAGCGCATTATTGTGCCCGCAAATTATACGGGTTCATTAAGTTTAGAAGCGGGTTTGATGTTTGTACCCATGGAGCATGAAGGCAACACGCAAGCCAGTGATGAAGAGGTAGAAGTAATACGGCAACTGGCCCATGAATATCTGCAGCGGCGCTTTTGTGGCAAAGATGGTAAAGAGCGGCAACTGGGTTGGGACGATATTTTGTTTGTGGCGCCGTATAATCATCAGGTTAACAAGCTTCAACAGGCGCTGGGCCCCGAAGCCAGGGTGGGTAGCGTGGACAAGTTTCAGGGGCAAGAGGCTCCGCTCGTGTTCTTTAGCCTGTGCACCAGTAATGCCGCAGAATCGCCGCGTGGCATTGATTTCCTGTTTGACATACATCGCATCAATGTGGCTATTTCACGTGCCCAGGCACTGGCGGTTGTGGTGGGCAATGTCAGCCTGTTAAGTGCGCAAGCAAGTACGGCAGAGCAAATGCGTCAGGTGAATGTGTTGTCGCGCTTGTTGCCGTTTGCGGTTGATGGGGCGTGATGTTTACTTGCTTGTTAAAACCAGCTATCAATGGCCATTGTTTTCGTTCATAGTGCCAATTGGGTCAGTATAATTGGCTATTAATAACAGCCAAAAAGGCAAGTTGGTTAAAAGCTTGTGGAATAAATACATTGCTCTATTGGCAATAAGGTAGAGTGAAGACAAAAAATAGTAATTACGCCATTTTTTTGTTTTTAAGCGTTAAAACATGAAAATTAGCATTTTGTGACGCTTTCCACAAATCATAATCAGCCTGTTGATGTAGCCAGCTTTCAGGGCTGGGGCTATCTTTGCCCAGCCATGCATGCAAGCGTAAAGCCATCTCGGCACTAATGGCTGATTTTCCATTCAATAATTTGGATAAAGTGACCCGGTTAACACCCAATTGTTTTGCTGCTTCTGTCACGCTTAAACCCAATTCAGGCAAAATATCTTCTTTAATCACTAAAGCTGGATAGGGGGGATTGTGCATCCTCATGATATTTCCTTAATGATAATCTTGATAATCGATTATTTTGGCATGCCCGCTTTCAAAAATAAAAGTGACGCGCCAGTTTCCATTGACTTTAACGCTCCAGTGAAGCTGTAGATTACCTTGCAAAGGGTGCAAATCCCAGCCTGGAATGTTCATGTCATTAACTGTTTTTGAACTGTTTAATCTGGCTAATATACGAGCTAGTTTGGGAGCATGCGCGGTTTGGATGCCTGACTTGTTCCCTGTTTTGAAAAAACGCTCAAGCCCTTTGTGTTTAAAAGAAACAATCATTTACTGAATTGTCCATTATTTATGTTTGATTGTAGCTTGTAGCGCTACGGTTTGTAAAGTTTATTGATATAAATAAAAGATGAATTTTAGCGGTTAAAATTTTTTGCTGTATAAGATATTGCTAAAAAAATCCAGCATCTTTTCTGAGAACATCAGAAAAATTTGTGTTGTTTTAAATAATTTTAATGATCCCAACTGATTGATATAAAACGATTTTTATATTTTAATAAAGTTGAAATGCCTCTTGCTTTAGTAGGTATAGCTTGCGTAAAAGCGTAAATTTATATCTTATAAACGAGAGCATAAACATGTAATTGATGAAAAATTATTTGTCCTAATGGCCATTGTTTTTTGATCCAACAGAAAGGAATGACTCTTGTTCCTACCCTATCGAAAAATCAGACGTTACATTAACATCAACAAAATCACGCCCTCATCAAGAGGGCGTTGTGAATCATTAAAATAGCTTAATCCGAAGGCTTAATATCTGGAATAGGATCGTTATCATGCACCATATGCAAGAAATGGCGGTGACGTTCATATTGATTAATGATATCAACAATAATGTCGTCTTTAGTCCATCCCATAATGTCGTAGTCTTGCCCGCCTTCGGCTAAATATACTTCGGCCCGATAATATATTTCCTTGTCAGGACGTTCGGGATCTAAAGGAGTCAGCGTGGGACGATTTTCAGCGACAGGATAAACTTGGTAGATAAAGTCCTGGTATTCACCGTGATGGGCAACGGTCAGCGTCCAACCCTTGGCATCGCTATCAGGTGATGATTTTTGTGTGACTTGTGCCTCAAAGCCCAGATCCTGCAGTTCTGCGCTAATGGCCTTCATGGCCGGTGCTACGGTAAGATTCATGAAGCGAACAACCTGGTTTTGTTCGGGTAAAGTGACTAAATTACGTAACCGTTGTTGCCAATCTTGTCCTTGGGCCAAAGGCTGTGTGCGTGCCACGGTTTGGTAGCGAATTTGACGTTTGGTCGCCTCGGTTTTAAGGGCTTTAAACAAGCCCAAAATAGCGGCTAATAAAATAATAGAGAAAGGCAAGGCGCTAACAATAGTGGCCGTTTGCAGTGCTTGCAAGCCATCGGCCAAGAGCAGGGCAATGGCAACCACGCCAGTTAAGGCAGACCAGAATATACGTTGCCACACCGGAGAGGGCATGTTTTCTTTAGAGGCCAGCAGATCAATAACCAAAGCGCCTGAGTCTGCTGAGGTGACAAAGAAAACAACAACCATACATAGCGCTATCATGGAAGTAATGCTGTTTAAAGGTATTTTTTCCAGGAAAACAAACAGGGCTTGGGCAACGTTATTTTGAACGGTCAGGCCAAAGCTGGACATGCCTTCGACTAAAATATAATAGATGGCGGTATCACCGAAAACGGTCATCCAAAATAAGGTAAAGCCCGATGGCACTAACAACACGCCCAGTACAAATTGACGAATAGTACGACCTCGTGAAATGCGGGCAATGAATAAACCGACAAAAGGTGACCAGGCTATCCACCAGCCCCAGTAAAAAAGGGTCCAACCACCAATCCAGTCATTGGGTTGGTAAGCATAGAGGTTAAAGGTCGCCGTCACTATATCTGATAAATAGGACCCCGTGTTTTCTACAAAAGTTTGGAGCAGGAAAACAGTAGGGCCTAGTATGAGTACAAATAAAAGTAATAAAAGGGCAAAACCCAGGTTAATTTCTGAAAGGATTTTAATGCCCCGGTCCAGGCCGCTAGCTACAGATATGGTAGCTAAACCACAAGCAATAATAATCAGAACAATTTGTACCTTGAGGGTAACGGGTAGATTAAATAAATAGTTCAGACCACTATTTATTTGCGCTACCCCAAAGCCCAGCGAGGTGGCCACGCCAAAGACGGTGCCAAGAACGGCAAAGGTGTCAACTGCCTGGCCGGTGCGGCCGTAAATGCGGTCTCCAATAATAGGATAAAGCGCAGAACTTAGTCTTAGAGGCAGACCGTGTCTGTAGCAGAAAAATGCAAGAACCAAACCCACAATGGCATAAATAGCCCAGGCATGTAGCCCCCAGTGAAAAAAGGTAATGCTCATGGCGTTACGTGCCGCCAAGACGGTTCCCCCTTCACCGGTAGGAGGGCTAAGAAAATGCATGACCGGTTCAGCTACCCCAAAGAACATAAGGCCAATGCCCATGCCGGTCGAAAAAAGCATGGCAAACCAGGTGAAGTTCTTGAAGTCGGGCGTAGAGTGATCTGGCCCCAATTTAATGTCGCCATATCGACTGATAGCTAAAAAGACGGTGCTAAGTAAAATGATGGCGACAGTTAGAATGTAAAACCAACTTACATGGCTGAGAATCCAGCTTTGGGTATCGCTAAATAGTTGTTGGGTAAAGTCAGGAGCAAAAACAGCAAGGCCAACCAGAAGTAGGATAAGAATGGCAGCCGAGAAAAAAACAGGGGGGTTAATGCTCGTTTGCTTAAAAGGCTTCATGGTGTGGCCTTGTTTATCGTTAAACATGCGAAAAAGTGTAGCAGAATAGTGCGTCGCGGTCAGGATTTACTACACACTTTTTGGCCTTATCAGATCGTTTCCATGCCCCCGCATGTGAATTCATATTAACTTAAATTAAAGCCATTTCACAAATCACAATTTACTTGCAGTATAATCCCTCGCTTCGCAGGAGAGAGGGACCAGCATAAAGCGTGGTTCCCGCCGAAGGCGCAAACTCCCATAATCGCTCAGGCATAGTTACTGCGAACCGTACTCGGAATGTCGCTATTACCTTGAATAGCGCAACCGTAACGCCAGCTGGAGAGAGGTTGTTTTGCAACCCACCGAAGGGGCAAGCAGTTAGCAAACTGCGTAAACTCTCAGGTAAAAGGACAGGGGGAGAGGCAGCATAAAACAACAAGGATTCAAGTTTGCTTCTCTATATTTATATCGTGGCGATTACTGCCGAGGCCATGTCGGGCGCGCTTGCCGCCGGGCGACGCAATATGGACATGTTTGGTGTGGCTTTCGTTGCCTTTGTTACCGCTTTGGGCGGTGGCACGGTACGTGACATGTTGCTGGGTAATTACCCGGTTACCTGGACCCAGCACCCCATGTATATCCACCTGACTATTCTTGCCGGCCTTTTCACCATGTTGGTTGCCCGCTACATGCATCGCCTGCACTCCATTTTTCTGGTGCTGGACGCAATGGGTCTGATTGCCTTTACGGTTATTGGCTGCAATGTGGCCCTGAGGCTGGAATATAGCACCACCGTTGTAATTATGGCGGGTATTACCACGGGTATTTTTGGGGGCATACTGCGTGACCTGTTGTGCAATCGCACCCCCATGGTGCTACGCAAGGAATTGTATGCCAGTGTTTCGCTGCTGGTGGCCATCCTGTATTTATGTCTGCGGCATTGGGGTGTTAGCCATGACATTAATTTGCTGGCTTCATTCAGTTTTGGCCTGGCTTTGCGTCTTGCCGCCATTCGCTGGCGCTGGTCTTTGCCGGTGTTTACCTATGCCCCAGGGCGCTGGAGCTAGCCTAAGCAGGCACAATATCAAATCAATAAGACAGTACAGAACGAAACCCGGTGTAAGACCGGGTTTTTTAAAGGCTATCAAATTTACTGTTTAAATAATGGTCAAGGTGTTTACGGGATGTGGTTTTTATTGCCATTCAGGGGTAAATAAGACAAAATCACAAAGTAAGAATTATGAAAAATGTCATTGCCGGAATTCTTTTTAACATGCCGCATCGTGCCCCAAAAAAATTTAAGCCCTTAATTTATATCCATACTGCGGTTGTTGGTATTCTTATACTGGTAGGCGGGCTGGCCGCCCTGGACTGGAAACTCACTACCGATGAAAGCAAGGTTACCCACGAGCTTAACCAGGCGTATGCCACTCGGGCCATGCTCTCCAGATTAATGGCTGATTTGTCTTACGCTGAAACGGCTCAACGCGGTTATATTCTTACTAAAGACTCCTCATTTTTGGATACTTTCAAGACTGTTCAACTTAGTCTTGTCCAGCAGTTGGAGGCATTTGAAGGAAGTCATTTAGATAATGACCAGATCACTGTTGAAATGACAAGGCAATTGGTGGATTTGGTGTATCAGCGCCTGCAAAAGCTGGTTATCAGTATTCAACGTGCCAATCAGGAAAGAATCACTTCCTTTTATGACAGTTTAGTCTCGGGCATCAATCTGATGGAACAGGCCCGCATAGTTTCTACCGAGTTAAGAAAACGTCATTACGAGAACATTACTGTATTAAAGCAAGAACACAAAAGACAAATTTGGCGTGGGCGCGTTACTATGCTTGGCCTGATGGCAGGCATTGTTTTGCTCATTGTTTCTTTGGTCTGGTTGATTTCAGTTAACTTACGCCATCGTGACAAGATAGAACGGCAATTGCGCCTGCAAATGGCCCGCCAGCAGGCTATGTTTTATGGAGCCATTGATGGCTTGGTTATTGTTAACGCCGAGGGCATTATAGAGGCCATGAATCCGGCAGCTTTGCGCATGTTTAAAATAGAAAGGGGGGATTTTCCTAAAAACCGTCACTTTGCCACCTTGCTGGCTGATAACAGTCCATTGCGCAAAGCGGCATTTTTGGATATGGGCAAGCTTGAATATGAGAAAGGTGGTGTGATAGAAGTCAATGCCGTTCAACAGGATGGTGAAATTTTTCCAGCTGATTTGGCCATTAGTGAGGCGGAACAGAACGAGGATAATTTTTATTTGGCTTCATTCCGGGACATTACAGAACGCAGGCGGGTTGATCAGATTAAAAATGAATTTATTGCCACGGTCAGCCACGAGTTGCGCACCCCCTTAACGTCTATTGCCGGTGCGCTTAAACTTTCCATTCATAATTTTGGTAAAGCAATGCCGGCAAAATGCCTGCAGTTAATTGATATTGCTGAACGTAATACACAGCGCCTGATTAAACTGGTGAATGATATTCTTGATGTCGAGAAACTGGAGGCCGGTAAAATGGCCTTTAATAATGCGGATTTTTTGTTGAAAGATATTGTTGTTGATGTGATTGATGGTATTTCGCCCATGGCCAGAGATAAAAAGGTGACTGTCCAGCTTCAGGATGAGGTGGGCCCCGTTACTTTGCATACCGATTCTTTCCGTCTTGGCCAGGTGCTGAACAATTTGTTGTCCAATGCCATCAAATATTCTCCGGTTGATGAAACGGTTCTGGTAAATATTTTACCGGGTGAAATGGGCGTACGGGTAGAAGTTTGTGATCATGGTCCAGGCATTCCCGAAAGTTTTATTCCACTGGTATTCACCAAATTTTCCCAGGCCTCGGGAGTTGGCTATGCCAATAAAGGGGGCACCGGTTTGGGATTAAGTATTGTGAAAGAGATTGTCGAGCGTATGGAGGGGCGGATTGGCTTTACAACGTCTCCTGCAGGGACGGTTTTTTATGTTGAACTACCGGTTATCAATCGTCAAGGGCAACCCCATGGACAGGTGTGATTCGCGTGGCAGGCGTGTGGCAATGGCCGTCATGGCATTTTTACTGGCATGCTCGCCTTTCTCAGCCAGTTTGGGCAATAGCCCTTCATCCTCATGGCAGCTTGAAATCCCCGATATGCCTTCCAGCCTCGGGCAACGGATTCAGATAAGCGGCCTTATGAAAAACGATCAGTTTGTGCCTTCGGGTGTCGAGTTCAACATCACAGCAGACAGCGGCACCTCTTTGCCTGCGTTACCTCTAGGTTTGCCTTTCCAGGAAAATCTGTCAGCACGCGCCTTTGGGGTGGAAGAGCGGGTTGAGGTGGTGCGGGATAATGATGATGCCATCCGCATTCATTGCCGCGCTGGCGGGAAGACGGCCGGTGTGTTGCTTACCCCTGTTTCTGCAAGATTTCCGTTGGGTGCCAGTGGAAAATTGCGTGTGCAGGCACAAGGCAGTAGCGGGTTTGAATGGGGAGTGGCGCCAGCCGGTAAAGATGCGCATTTGCTGGTACCTGTCATTCCATCCGCAACAGGTGGTCTGGCCGCTGAAATTCCATTAAATCAGGTCACGGCACAAATAATGGCAGACAACCAGCCGCTTTCAATGGCTTTGATATGCCCCTTTACGGCTGCCGATTTAAAAATTGATGCCATTGCGCTTGAACCGGCCCAGGCAGCACCCGCTGGTTTGCGGGCGGCCTGGGTCTGGAATGCAAAACGCTGGAACGATAATCCCCAAAAACTGCTTAATGAGGCAGCCGCCCTGGGTTTGCAACGGCTTTACATTGCCCTGGATGTGCCTCATGGCGAGGATGGAGTGGCCAATGTCGATCGTTTGTCCCGTTTTATTGCCCTGGCGACAGCCCGTAAAATTTCGGTGTGGGCGGTAGAAGGTGACCCGAATATGGTTTTGCCAGCAGGGCGTGAGCATGCCTTGCGGCGCCTGCAGGCGATTCAGCGTTACCAGTCCAGTGTGCCGCAGGCATCCCGTCTGGGGGGGCTTCAATATGATATCGAGCCTTATTTGTTGTCGGCTTATGCCAGCAGCCCTCAGGAGGTTGGCCGGCAGTGGGCGCAAACATTGCACGAACTGAAAGCGCAAAGTCAATTGAAGCTGGATATGGTGTTGCCATTCTGGTTGCGACAATCACCCATGGCCAGCCTGGTGCTTGAGGCTCTGCACAAAACCGCTGACTCCATTACGATTATGGCCTATCGAACAACGGATTCGGCCATTCAGCAGGCGGCCGAACCGTTGCTGGCATGGGGAACAGCGCAAGGCATGCCGGTTTATGTCGCGCTTGAGGCAGGTCCTTTGCCCGATGATGTAATTCAGACTTATAACGCCGCAAAGGCGGGCCAACCTGCCAGTTTATGGTTGTTGCCCGATGGCAAAGGTGGCAGGGCCCTGTATTTTGAAAAGCCGGTTTTGCTGCAGAAGGGAACCGGTTATCTGACGGCAGGTCAAATAACCGTGCCTGCATCACGTGTCAGCTTTTTGGGTGATGAAACGGCCCTGTTAAAAGCAGGGCGTAACGTTTTGCCGGCATTAAGGGCATGGTCTGCTTATGCAGGTATGGTTTTTCATGGTTTGCTTGATTAAGTTAGTGACTTAATGGGCTTATTACCATAAACTGGCCGTTTACTTGTTTTTTAGTATTGCCAACGTGGCAGTAATTAAAAGGGGGGCGATTGTGCCAGCATTAAAAAAAAGGAATAGTGAATGAATAAGAATAAGCCGCCCATGATTCTTATTGCTGATGATGATGAGCTTTTGCGGGAATTATTGGAATACAAGCTTTCCGCACGTGGTTATGAAGTTATTTCCGTGGCCGATGGCCTGGCGGCTTATGAGGCCTGCTTGCAACATAAACCCGCTTTAATTGTGCTTGATGCCATGATGCCGGAACTGGATGGCTTTGCCCTGTTACGGCGTTTGCAGGCTGAAGGGGCGCTGTCAGAAACCAAAGTGCTGATGTTGACTGCCAAGCGGCAGGAAGATGATATTGTGGGGGCCTTTCGCTGGGGGGCTGCCGATTATCTGCAAAAGCCTTTCAAACCTGAAGAGCTGATGTCTCGCATTGCCAATATTGTGCCATTGTAAGGAACCGCTTGATGAATTATCGCAGGTTCGGTGCTTGTGCTGGATATACTTTGTTGTCCCTGTGTATGGTTGCCCCGGTCTGGGCTGCTTCTGCGGCCAAGGTAGAACGGCTTTATCAGGAAGGCGTGAACTTGCGGCTTGAGGGAAGACCTGCCGAGGCAAGCGTCATTTTTAGTCAGGCTTTGGCCTTGCAGCCCGATCATGTTGATTTGCTGCTGCAACAGGGACTCGCATTGTCTGCAAGCGGTCGGGAAAACGAGGCTGTGCCCGTCCTTGAGCGCGTATTGCAACTGGCCCCCAATTACACGGATGCCCAAGAGGCCTTGGCTCGCATTGAAGCAAGGCGTTTGGCATCTCAGGAAACGGCTTCGCCGGCTTTTGTTCCCACTTCCTCTACGGAACCACGTTTTCGGCTTGATATAGGGGCTTCGCACAGTCATCTTTCAGGTGATCGTCCCTCCTGGAAAGAGGGGGGGATCCGGCTGGCGTACAAGGCTTCGCCAGATACTACGCTTTCCGCAGGGGTGGATATCAGCCGCCGTTACAACAAGACCGACAGGTATGGTGAGCTGCGGGCAGATCATCGTCTTTCCGAGCGCTTAAGCGGCTATGCGTATGTGGGCGGTACGCCCAATGCCCATTTTCTTCCCAAGGTGGCAGCCGGTCTGGGCGGACAGTATCGTTTGAATAAATCTGCCGGTTTTAATTCCACCTATGCTTTACTGAATTTGCGTTTTGCCCGTTATAACACGGGTGATACCTGGTCTGCCAATGCGGGTCTCGTGCAGTACCTGAGCGAAGATCGTATCTGGGTCACGGCAACGTCAATTAACACAAGGGACGAAAAGCAGCGATTCATGAGTGGCTTTTCATTGCGTATGGATTTTCAAGTCAAGCCTGACCTGCGTTTGTTGGGCGGGTTTGCCAATGCCCCTGAATCCAGCGATGGCATCACCTTACGTACGCGTACGTATTTTGTCGGTGCGGTGTATGATGTCAGCCCCGTTTTTGGTTTTAACCTGAATCTGTCGCATGAAAAACTGTCACGGATTTATGATCGCAACACTGTCAGCATCGGGCTGACCTACCGGTTTTAACGCTGAATATGCTGTATGCCATATGGTTTGTTTCGTTTGGGCTTTTCCTGAGTTCAGTTGTGGCGATGATAGTGTTACTGCTTCTACGACTCAGGCAGCAACGACGGGATAAACATGATCAGGCCCTGTCAGCGCAATTAAAAAAGGAAATTATTGTTTGGTTGCATACACCGGATGGTGATACCCGTGTATTGCAGGAAGCGGCCAAGAAAAATCCGCGGCAGATGGTACGCTTGCTGACTCATACCGCTACCTTGCTGGAAGGGCCGGATCATATGCGTCTGGTTGGGTTGTGCAAGGATTTGGGCCTGCTGCAATACATGTTGTCAACGTTGAGAAAGGGTCGTTCGGGGCAGCGGTTGAAAGCAATAGAGGCGCTTGCTTTTTTCAATACCGACGAAGTTGCCGATGCCCTGATAATGTCCCTGAAAGATCCCAACGCCGAATTGCGTCTTGCAGCGGTACGCTCATTGGCTAAACAGGCACGCCATGTCCCTGCACCGGTCTTGCGTGATGAGCAATGGGAAGACTCGGCCCTGGTTGATGGCCTGTTCAGGCAGCTGGCTTTGTATCAGAGCAGTGATTTGGTTGAGTTGGTACGAGATTCTTTTGTCATGCCAGAGCGGCGGGTGTCTGCCCTTGATGCACTGGCTACGACAGGGGACTTTACCTTGTTGAGCTTATTTATTGACATGACCAGTGACAAGCTGGAACTCGTGCGTGAAGCGGCGGTTAGAGGATTGGGAACCTTTGGGCATCCCAAGGCAAGTGCCGCTATTGAACGTTTATTGAATGACAGTCAATATCGTGTACGAGCCTCAGCGGCACGGGCGGTGGGGCAGATTCGTCTTGAGCATTTATATAACCATGTTGCGCGACTGCTGGATGATCAGTCGTGGTGGGTACGATTTGCAGCAGCCGAGTCTTTGGCTAATTGCAGCGAGAAGGGGCTGGAGGTGTTGCGTGAAGTGCAGGCCAATGCTTCAAGTCAGGCCAGTGACATGGCTTCCGTGGCTTTGCTTGAGCATGCCAGGAGAGTTTAAATGATTGAAGAAACAGGGTGGTTGAGTTATTTTGCAGAAGTTATTGCCATTGCCGTAGTGGGAGTTGGATTATCACAGAATTTAATGTATTTTGTGCAATTGGCCTTGGCTATTTTTGCCATGAAACCTGAAAGAGCCAATATTGACGATAATTCGTTATGGCTTCGCTACAGTGATAATTGCCCTCCCATGTCCATGCTTTCACCGGCCTATAACGAAGAGATGGGGATTGTGGAAAGTACCAAGGCACTGTTGGCTTTGAAGTATCCCAAGCTGGAGGTCATCGTTATTAATGATGGTTCAACGGATAGTACCCTGGAATGTCTGATAAAGGCGTTTGAGCTGAAACCATCCTATCGTATTTTCCAGGAGGTGATCCCACATAAACCCATCAGGGGAATCTATCGTTCAGCCAGTTATCCGAATCTGGTTGTGGTGGACAAGGAGAACGGTGGTAGCAAGGCGGATGCGATGAATGCAGGCATTAATGTGTCACGCTCGCCGTTGTTTTGTGCCATGGATTCCGATTCAATTATTGAGTCCGATGCATTGCTGCGCATTGTTCAGCCTTTTGTGGATCAACCTGGTCGCACGGTTGCCGTGGGCGGTTCGGTGCGGGTGGTCAATAGCTGCCGCGTTTCAAGTGGACGCGTGGTTGAGGTACGTACGCCGAAGAGCCTGGTTGCACTTTTCCAGGTATTGGAATATATGCGTGCCTATGCGGTTGGTCGGGTGGCCTGGAGTGAATTGAAAACCCTGACGCTTATTTCCGGTGCCTTTGGTGTGTTCAGGCGGGATGTCGTCGTGAATGTGGGGGGGTATGCTACTGATACCGTGGGTGAAGATCTTGAGTTGGTACTGAAAATGCATGCATACCTGCTGGAGCGCAAGGTTAAATACAACATTGTATTCTTGCCTGAGCCCCTGTGCTGGACCGAGGTGCCCGAAACGCTTGCTGTACTCAAACGTCAGCGAACCCGTTGGCAGATGGGGGCTCTGGAAGTGTTTTTTAAACACCGCCGTATGTTTTTAAATCCACGTTATGGACGCATTGGTATGCTGGGGATGGGGCATATTTTTCTGGCGGATGTGATTGGTCCGTTGGCCGAAATGCTGGGATATATTCTTATACCCTTTTTTTGGTGGACTGGCGTCTTGAATGTTGAGTATATGTGGGCATTGCTGGCCTTGGTATTTTTGGCAGGGACCTTTTTTAGTATGGGATCCATGCTGCTGGCGGAATTGGATATCCGGCGGTATCCCCGTATCAAAGATCTGCTCAGGCTGGCATTGGCCGCATTGATAGAAAACCTCGGCTACCGGCAACTCAACGGGTTATGGCGTTTGCGGGGCTGGTGGAAATTTTTGCGCAAGGATTCGGTCTGGGAGCCTATGCCACGCGTGGGTTTCAAACGGGATTAGGCGGGGTGTTGTTTTGCAAGATGGTTGAAATGGCCGTTATCAAGACTTGCAAGGCAGCATCGATTTCTTGCGTATCCCGGCCTTTCAGGAAGCATTCTTCCAGAGCCAGTGCGTGGGCGCTGATTTCATCGTAACCAAAGACTCCGCCAATGCCGGCCAAACCATGGGCTTGCTGCTGCAGGGCCTGGCGTTCCGCTTGTTTAAAGGTGGTGTTTGCTATTGGTAAATACGATTGGAGCAATGCCAGTTCACGTTTTAAGCGTTCATGGAAACGGGCCTGTAATTGCAGCCATTTGGGATTGTCTGGTGATGTCATCAGTTGGCTGAGTTGGGTGGAAGAAAGTTGCGGACCTGGTCTGGCAGGCTGATTGGGTCGAACGGTTTGGCAATAACACCCACAGCTCCCATCTCTAACAAGGTTTGCACGTAATCCTGTTGGGCTCTTGCCGTAATGAAAACCACCGGAATAGTAGCGCAGCCTGGCAAATCACGGATATGGCCTAAGGTCGTTGGGCCGTCCATGTCGGGCATCATGACATCCAGCAGGATAATATCCGGTTTCCATTGGGGAATCAGTGCCAGGGCCTGTTGGCCGCTTTCACACGATTGAATTTCCAGTTCTGGGTCCATTTCAAGAGAGAAGGCAGCAATTTCCCGAATATCGGGTTCATCATCTATATAAAGAAGGCGTATTGTAGACATGCATATTTCCATATTACCGTTACATTGGAATGATAACAATGCAACGTAAATGCAGATGGTATGCGCTAGGTGGCAGATCGTCAAGATTTCGTTTTCATTGCCATTTTCAGGTAAATAGTACAAAATCACTGGGTTATGGATTTTTAGTGGTTATTTATGTCGGCTGGTGATTTGCTCACACACGTACTTTTTCTTTTGCTGCTGGTTATTATCAGTGGTTTTTTTTCCATTTCGGAAATTTCCCTTGCCGCCTCGCGTAAAATCAAACTTCGCCTGTTAGCCAATGACGGTAATGCCAAAGCGGTAGAGGTGTTGGCGTTGCAGGAAAGCCCGGGCAACTTTTTTACCGTGATCCAGATTGGGCAAAATGCCGTGGCAATTATGG
>JBBADT010000001.1:0-134167 GCA_041656315.1 Advenella sp. | reverse complement strand
TTACGCTTGACGACCATAGCAAGGTGGACCCACTCCTTCCCTTCCCGAACAGGACAGTGAAACGCCTTCGCGCCGATGATAGTGGATGGACATCCGTGAAAGTAGGTCATCGTCAGGCTCTTTATTCCGAAAAACCCCTTATGCATAACGCATAAGGGGTTTTTTTATGGAGCGCTCATTGAGCGTTATTTATTACCATTCAATACCTCCCCCTTATTTCCCTCATCACGTTGGCCTTAATGCTCACTGGGCCATCTGGCACCCAGCCTGAAACGGTCATTACGTAACACGCAACGGATTCATCTAAACAGCATGGCTAAGGGCCAGGGTTATGAATAAGGCGGCGTCAAGACCCCTAATAAAATCAGGCATAAAAAAACGGGCCTGTGCCCGTTTTTTATACTTTTAAATTTTGATTTACTTCAGGTGTGTGCTAACCAGCTTGGTCATTTCAAACATACTGACCTGGTCTTTACCAAAGATTGGGCGCAATTTGTCGTCAGCATTGATATTGCGACGGTTTTGTGGATCTTGCAGATCATGCTTTTTAATATATTCCCAGATTTTTTTGGTAACTTCTGTACGAGGCAGTGGTGTGCTCCCTACAACGGCGGCCAATTCGGTGCTTGGAGTTAGGGGTTTCATAAACGCTGCGTTTGGTTTGCGTGCAGGTTTTTCCGATTTAGTTGTGGCCATTTTGGGGCTCTCCTTAAAGGCAGGTAGTTATATATAGTGTGTGAAGTAGAGAATAACGTGTAATAGGAAGCTTGCCTAGCATTTTTTCAGTATATTTTGATTCAAATGGTTTTTAATACCTTTATCTGAGAAAATTATGAATAATTAACTATTATTGTCTATTCATGCCTGTTTAAACTTTGAGTCAATGCCAATTTCCCATTAGTAAAATTTGGCGGTAGGGCATTAATACTGGGTAAAGAATACTTATTTTGGTTATAGTGC
This sequence comes from Advenella sp., assembly GCA_041656315.1. Classification (GTDB taxonomy): domain Bacteria; phylum Pseudomonadota; class Gammaproteobacteria; order Burkholderiales; family Burkholderiaceae_B; genus Advenella. The sequence goes on along the minus strand of JBBADT010000001.1, from coordinate 133,207 downwards.
ATGATTATTCCATAGAAATTCTGCTTTTAATATTCAATCATGCAAATTACCGATCATTCAATTACTTTAAAACGCCCCGACGACTGGCATCTGCATTTACGTGATGGGCTGGCTCTTGAGTCTGTTATTGCCGATAGTGCCAGGCAATTTGCCCGTGCTATTGTTATGCCGAATTTACGCCCTCCTGTGACGACAGTGGCGCTGGCGGCTGCTTACAAAACAAGAATTGAAAATGCATTGCTAAAAACGGGCTATGAAGGCAAATTTGAGCCGCTGATGACTTTATATTTAACCGATAATACATCAGCAGAAGAAATTCAAAAAGCGGCTGAATCAGGCTTTATTCATGCGGTTAAATTGTATCCTGCCGGGGCCACGACCAATTCGGATGCCGGTGTAACCGATTTGCTTGGCAGATGTCGCCCGGCACTTGAGGCACTGCAAAAACATGGGATGCCCCTGCTGGTCCATGGTGAAGTCACTGACCCAACCGTAGATCTCTTTGATCGCGAAGCGGTTTTCATTGAGCGTGTCATGATTCCGCTGCGTCGTGATTTTCCTGAGCTGAAAGTGGTTTTTGAGCATATTACCACACAGGAAGGCGCGCATTATGTGCGCGATGCGCAAGGTCCCGTGGCGGCAACCATTACCGCCCATCACCTGCTCTATAACCGTAATGCCATCTTTACCGGGGGTATTCGTCCGCACTATTACTGCCTTCCTGTGTTAAAGCGCGAAAAGCATCGCTTGGCCTTGCTAGAGGCGGCCACCAGCGACAGCACGCGCTTTTTCCTGGGTACAGACAGCGCTCCGCATGCCAAAGGCCTTAAAGAGCACGCCTGTGGTTGTGCGGGTTGCTACACAGCCGTGCATGCCATGGAGCTTTATGCTACCGCCTTTGAACTGGCTGGCAAGCTGGATAAGCTGGAAGCTTTTGCAAGTCTGAACGGACCTGATTTTTATGGCTTGCCACGCAACCAGACATCCATCACCCTGGAGCGCACCGAATATAGTATTCCGGCAGAGTTGCCTTATGCCGACAATACCACCCTGGTTCCTTTGGCGGCTGGTGAAAGCCTGAACTGGAAAATGAAATAATCAGGTGACAAGTGCATGGCAATCCCCGACGTCTTCATTCCGTTAGGGATTGACAATTCAATATGTCTTGAATGAATGCCTGTTTCGGGTGGGTTAAATGTCCTGCCCGAAAGGGTAATAAGCGTTAATGGGCATTGCCTTGACTAAACATAAAACTCAAATTACTGAAGAATGCTACAAGCAGGTAGATGACTACTTCAATCAGCTGTTCCTGAAAAAAGATGTAATTCCTGAAAAAGTGCTTGAGCATTGCAAGAAAAACAATATTCCAGCGATTAATGTGGCGCCCAATCAGGGAAAGCTGCTTCATATGCTAGTCAGGATGAATGCGGCCCGTCGTGTTCTGGAAATTGGCACCTTGGGCGCATACAGTACCGTTTGGATGGGGCTGGCCTTGCCCGATGATGGTCGTCTTGTGACGCTGGATTTTGATGAAAATTATATTAAGATTGCCCGTGAAAGCCTGAATATTGCCGGTTTGCAGGACAAGGTTGAAATCAGGCCAGGAGTTGCTGCAGATACGCTTGCGCAAATGGTGCAAGAGCAGCAAGCCCCGTTTGATTTTATCTTTATTGATGCTGACAAGGAAAACAATCCGGTCTATCTGGAGTATGCTTTGCAGCTGTCGCGGCCGGGTACCGTTATTGTGGCTGATAATGTCGTGCGTCAGGCCAAGATACTGGATGATAGTGGCAAGGCGGATAATATCCGGGGGCTGCGCCAGTTTTTTGATGATATGGTGGGCAACTCCCGGCTAACCGTGACTGCTTTTCAGACGTTGGGTTCTAAAGGCTGGGATGGCCTGGCAATTGCCATTGTCAAGTAATAGCAGCGTCAGGCCAGCCAATATGCCTAGCTGGTTTCTTTCTTGGCTTCCAGCTGTTCCCAGCGGTCAAAAAGTTTAAGCAGTTCATCTTCCAGCTCTTGCAGGCGAAGGTTAATCCCGTTGGCGGTGTCCGAGCCGTCTTTGTACAATTCCGGATCGGAAAGTTTGGCGGTTAGTTCTGTCTGCTCTGCTTCCAGTTTGGAAATTTTCTCGGGTAGGGTCTCCAGTTCTTTTAGCTCCCAACTGCTAATGCGAGAGCGGGTAGGGCGTGGCTTTGGCTGGACAGGGGTGTCAACGCTTGGCGCTTCGGTTTTTTTATCTGTGCTGCTGGACTTGCCGGCCAGTCTGGCAGCCACGTCTGCGGGCCGTTGTTCAAGCCAGTCATCATAACCGCCCACGTAGTCACGCCATTGTCCGTTACCTTCATAGGCAATGGTTTGGGTGATCACATTATTCAGGAAAGCACGATCGTGGCTGACCAGTAAAACCGTGCCATTAAAATCTTGCAGTAATTCTTCAAGCAGTTCCAGGGTTTCAATATCAAGATCATTGGTTGGCTCGTCCATAACCAGTACATTGGCAGGCCGGGCAAACAGCCGTGCCAGCAGCAGGCGTGCCCTTTCACCGCCCGACAGGCTGGAAACAGGGGATTGTGCGCGGGCCGGTGAGAACAGGAAGTCACCCAGATAGCTCATGACATGTTTGCGCTGCTGGCCAATTTCAATCCATTCACTGCCTGGATTGATCACTTCGGTAAGAATGGCATTTTCATCCAGTTGCTCACGCATCTGGTCAAAATAGGCAATCGCCAGGTTGGTGCCCAGCTTGACCTTTCCTTCAGTGGGGGAAAGTTTGCCCAGAATGATTTTCAGCAAAGTGGTTTTACCAGCCCCGTTGGGGCCAATTAAGCCAATCCGGTCACCGCGCATGATGGTGGTGGAGTAGTTTCTGATAACAGTTTTGTCACCGAATGTGTGGCTGACGTTTTCCAGTTCAGCCACCAATTTGCCGGATTTCTCTCCCATGGAAACGGCCAGGTTGACGTTGCCGACCCGTTCACGTCGTTCGCTGCGTTCGCGTCGCAATGCCTCAAGTCGCCTGACGCGGCCTTCATTGCGCGTACGTCGGGCCTCAACCCCTTTGCGAATCCAGACTTCTTCCTGGGCCAGGAATTTGTCGAAGCGTTCATTTTGCAGTTTTTCGGCTTCAAGCCATTCTGCTTTGCGTGCCTGCCATTGACTGAAATTGCCTGGGAAACTGTGCAGCTGGCCACGGTCCAGTTCGATAATACGGGTGGTAACGGCATCAAGGAAACGGCGGTCGTGGGTGATAATCACGCAGGCTGAACGACAGCTTTGAATCATCTGTTCAAGCCAGAGAATGCCATCAAAGTCCAAATGGTTGGTAGGTTCGTCAAGCAGCAGAAGATCGGGGTCTTCTATAAAGGCACGGGCCAGTGCAATACGTTTGCGTGTGCCACCAGACAGTCCTTTTACTTGGGCATCGGGGTTAAGGCCGAGTTTTTCAATAATCGCACTGGTGCGGGCAGGACGTGCCCAGTCTTCAGAATCAAGGATATCGCCGCAGATATTTTCATAAACGGTTTGTGCATCGTTAAGAACGGGTTCCTGTTCTACGGTAATGACACGCAGTGAACCCATTCTTGAAATTTCTCCATCATCGGCTTCGGTGCGGCCATCAAGAATGCGCAGCAACGAGGACTTGCCAGCGCCATTGCGGCCGATCAGGCCAATTCTTTCGGACTCCTGGATGGTAAGGTTGGCGTTATCGAGCAGGGCGTGGTGGCCATATGCAAGATGAGCATTGATTAACGTGATAAGAGTTTGTGCTGCCATAAAGTAGATCTAAAAAATTGGATAAACGGTTTTTTTATTCTTTTGGGATAAAAGGACTTTAACACCTTTGGCAAGAATAAGTCGGTTAAAATGCTTTTCTGGCAAAGTGGGCTGGGCAATCGCGGGGGTTTTTTATCCTCGAGGAACGTCCGGACTCCGTAGGGCAGGATAGCGGCTAACAGCCGTCCGGTTGCGCAAGCAGCCGAGGAACAGGGCCACAGAGACGAGACTGCGGCGTGGGCATGCAAGTGCACTGATACGGCAACTTCCGTATGGCATTGCCGCAAGGCAATAACGCAGCAGGGTGAAACGCGGTAACCTCTATCCGGAGCAACATCAAATAGGCATGTGTCTGGTTCTGCCAGGAAGGGCGGCTCGTCCAAACATGCGGGTAGATGGCTAGAATGCATCAGCAATGATGCGTCCAGAGGAATGATTGCCAACCAGTTTACTGGTTTACAGAATCCGGCTTATAGGCTCACTTTGTCAGTTCTTTTCTTATAAGTTGTAAACCCTCGCCCTTGCCGGGTGCTTGGGTGGTCTTTCATGGCAATTTTTCAAAAACTGTTAAGAAATGATAAAAATTAATAGACAGTTTTTACGATATTTCTCACCTTACTTTCACTTTGTATTTTAAGAGCTTGATTTCTAAAGGTCTTTCTATTTTCCGTTTTCATCATTTAACGCTAAGTCGTTGTTGTTATTGGAAAAAGTCAATAAATAATGCTTGACCAAATATCAGCCTTGTCTTAAAGTGGGAAAAAGTAGGGAAATGTGGAAAAAAGTGGGGGAAAAGTGGTTTTCCAGGGAAATAGTGCGCTCACCTTAGATGCCAAGGGACGGATGACCATTCCGGCCCGGTATCGTGACGCCCTCATGGAATCCGCTCAGGGAGCCCTGACCATTACCCGCAATTTTGATGGTGGCTTGCTTGTTTACCCCCGCCCCGTGTGGGAGGAAAAGCGTGAAACCATTATGCAATTGCCCATGTCCGCCCGTCATGTCCAGCGACTGTTATTGGGTAATGCCCAGGATGTTGAAATAGACGGATCAGGGCGGGTACTCATTGCTCCCGAATTGCGCACTGCCACGGAAATGGTTAAAGACGTTGTTTTGGTTGGCATGGGCAGGCATTTTGATCTTTGGGATGCCCAGGTGTTTGCAAATATGCAGGCGGCTGATATGGCCAAGGGTTTACCGGATAGTTTGGATGATTTTTCATTGTGATGTCAGAAAGTTTCGTACACAAGACCGTGTTGCTTGGAGCAACTGTCAATGCGCTGGTTCACGATGAATTCAATGTAAAGGCCAAATGGATTCACGATTTGTTGCCGCCAGGCAATAAAGACGGTGTTTTCGTGGATGGCACGTTTGGCAGGGGTGGGCACAGCCGTTATTTGCTGTCCCAGCTTTCAGCCAATGCAAAACTGTTTGTTTTTGACAAAGATCCCCTGGCCATGGCCTCGGCGCGTCAATTGCAGCAGGAAGATTCCCGGGTGGAAATTATTCATGGTGGCTTTTCTTCAATGGAAGAAGAGTTGCACCAGCGTGGCATTGAGCAGGTTCAGGGTGTTTTATTGGATTTGGGGGTTTCTTCCCCACAGATAGATGATGCATCCAGAGGTTTTTCCTTCATGCGCGAAGGGCCGCTGGATATGCGAATGGATACCAGTCGTGGCATAACCGCGGCTGAATGGCTGGCACAGGCCAGTATTGAAGAAATGAAGGAGGTTATAAAAAACTATGGCGAAGAACGGTTTGCTTTCCAGATTGCAAAGGCGATTGATCATCGCCGCCAATCCAGCCCTTTGTGCACCACGCTCGAACTTGCCGAGCTCGTCTCAACCGTCGTCCGGACGCGGGAAAAAGGTCAACATCCGGCCACACGCACCTTTCAGGCTATACGGATTCACATCAATCAAGAGCTCGAAGAGCTGGCGAACACCCTCGCGTCAATTTTAAGATTGCTGGCGCCAGGCGGCAGGATGTCAGTGATCAGTTTTCACTCGCTTGAAGACCGGATGGTTAAACAGTGCATTGCGGCAGCAGCAAAGCCGGGGGCAGAGTTTGCCCGTATGCCTTTGCGAGAAAGCGAAATGCCACAACCGGTGCTTAAAAATATGGGCAAGGTGCTGGCTACCGAGGCCGAAGTGGCAGCCAATCCACGTTCTCGCTCTGCGGTCTTGCGGGTAGCGCAAAGAACCGCCACTGAATTGACGGATGCGGATGCTTTTGTCAGCAGGCCGCTCATGCTGGGAGGTCAGTCTGGCAAGCGGAGAGCATCATGGCGCGCTTAGGTTTATTGCTGCTGGTGGGCTGGTTTGCTTACAGTGCCATTTCCCTGGTGTCGGTCCGATATCAGCAGCGCCTGCTGTATGTGGATCTGGGGCGTGCGCAGGCAGTAGAAAATGAATTGGGTATAGATTGGCGTTATTTGCAGCTTGAACGGGCAAAACTCACCACCAATGCACGTATTCAACAAGTCACAACCCAAAAACTGAATATGCAAATTCCGCATATTGGTCAAATTATTTACATCAAAGATTCTGAGCTGGCTAATAACCCGGCCTCACCTGCGACCCAACAGAGTAACCAATAAAAGGGAGGCCAAATGCTTAAATTCGGCAAAAACAAAATCCCTGAGTTGTTCAAGCGATCCAGAGAAAACGGCTATTCGCGCCATTACAGCAGCCCGGTTTTGCATGTGCAAATCCCAAGGTGGCGCGCGCGGGTGCTTTTTGTTCTCATTTCCCTGGGTTTTCTGGCAGTGATTGGCAAAGCGCTGTATATCCAAATCATGAGTACCGAGTTCTTGCAGGCAGAAGGCGAAAAGCGCTTTGAGCGTACTTTGCAGTTGCCAGCCACCCGTGGACTTATTACCGACCGTAATGGCGAATTTCTGGCAACCAGCACACCCGCGGTGGCTGTCTGGAGCATTCCCGAGGAAACCAGCAAGGCAAGTGCCCAGCAGCTTGGCGCTTTGGCTAAACTGCTGGATATGCCTTTGAAAGACCTGCAAGAAAGATTGAAGAACCTGGATAAGACATTTGTCTATCTGAAGCGGCAGATTCCAACAGACATTGGCAAACAGATCAAAGAGCTGGGCATTCCCGGCATTCATTCTTTACCCGAGTCCAAACGGTCTTATCCGCAGGGTCCTGTGACCGCACATGTGGTGGGGTTTACCAATATCGAAGACAAGGGAATTGAAGGTATTGAGCTGCAAATGAACGATTCATTGCAGGGCAAGCCGGGTTTGCGCCGGGTATTGCGTGACCGTATCGGGCGTATTATTGAAGATGTCCAGGAAGTGGAGCCGGCAACCGACGGTGCAGACGTCATGCTGACCATAGACGGGCATATTCAACTTCTTACGGCACAGGCCCTTGAAAAAGCCATGAAAAAGCATGAGGCCGAGTCGGCCGGGGCTGTGGTCATTGACACGCAAAATGGCGAAATACTGGCTATGGTCAGTGTGCCGTCTTATGACCCTAATGAACAGTCCGAACGTAAAGGTGCCGCCCTTCGGAACCGGGTCATTACCGATACTTTTGAGCCCGGGTCAATTATCAAGCCACTGGTTTCAGCCCTGGCGCTTGATGCCGGTGTCATTACCAAAAATACATTGTTCAATACTGGAACCGGCTCATACCGCTACCAGGGAGCCACCATTACCGACGTCAGCTCCCGTAATGGCACGTTGAATGTGGCCGGTATTTTACGCCGCTCAAGTAATATTGGCATGACTATGATTGCTGAGCGTTTGCGTTCGGAACAAATGTGGACGGTATTTAATGCCCTGGGTTTCGGACAGGTTCCTAACACCGGTTTTCCGGGGGCTGCTTCGGGACGAGTCCGGCCCTGGGAGCGCTGGAAGCTTATTGAAAAGGCAACCATGTCATATGGTTATGGTCTGTCAGTCTCCTTGTTGCAAATCGCCAAGGCATTTACAACACTAGCCCGTGATGGTGACATGATCTCCCTGTCATTGATTAAAAATGACAAGAAACCCACCAGTATCCAGATTTATAAACCGCAAACGGCCCGTGATGTAAGGGCCATGCTCGAAGAGTCGGCGGGACCTGAAGGGAATAAAATCCAGGCAATGGTTAATGGCTACCGTATTGGCGGAAAAAGCGGGACCGCAAGGCAAATTGTCAACGGACGGTATAGCCGTTCTGATTACCGGGGCTCATTTGTTGCCGTTGCACCTATTTCAAAACCCAGAGTTGTTGTGGCGGTAACCGTGAACAGACCGAAAAAAAACGGTTATTACGGTACCCTCACGGCAGGGCCGGTTGCGGCAGAAATCATTGAAGGAACCTTGAAGTACCTGACGGTTCAGCCAGATTTGCCGGTAGAGCCTGCGCTGGAAGCAAAGAACCCGAACACAACAAACAGGAGAAATCGGGGATGACCGTACCATTCATATTACATTGGTTAAAACAGCACGTGGCATCCACGGTGCATCTTCAACTGGACTCCAGGGACATCCGTAAAGGGGATGTCTTTGTTGCCTGCGCGGGAACCTCACAAAACGGTGCTGTGTACATTGAGGATGCAATCGCAAAGGGCGCCGCTGTTGTTTTACTTGAGCAATCCAGTGGCCAGCAGGTCAATGCCGACTATCCGGTACCGGTATTGGCCGTGCCGGGTTTACGGCAATTGCTGGGCGAGCTGGGCGATGCCTGGTATGGGCACCCATCAGAACAGGTTTTTGTGATTGCGGTTACCGGCACCAACGGCAAAACCTCTTGTGCCACTTGGTTGGCCAGAGCGCTGACCGCCAATGGCGTGCCCTGTGCCACTATTGGTACCCTGGGCATGGTTTTGCCCGACAACACCAATTTGGGTGGTTCGCTCACGACTCCTGATGTGCTGACCTTGCATCGCTTGCTGGCAGAATTGCGCTGCCGGGAAATCAATGCGGTTGCCATTGAGGCCTCCTCTATCGGCCTTGATCAGGGGCGCCTGGACGGCTTGCGAATCCGTATCGCCGCTTTTTCCAATCTAACCCTTGATCATCTTGATTATCACAAGGATATGGCGCAATACGAGCAGGCTAAAATGCGCCTGTTTCACTGGCCCGGCTTGCAGCATGCCGTGATCAACCTGGATGATCACGCCGGTGAGCGCATGTTCCGGGACTCCCGTGCCGAAAACACGATTGGCTATTCCTTGAAGAGTCATGCAGATGCAAAAATCCTGGCCAAAGAGCACCGTTTTTATGATTACGGACTGGCTTTCGATTTATTCAGCCCACAAGGTGAAGCACAGGTACTGACACGCCTGCTGGGCGAACACAACATCTCCAATTTATTGCTGGTTGCCGGTGTTTTGCAGGCAATGGGCTGGGAATTGGCCGATGTTGTCAAAACTATTTCCTTGCTTGAGCCGGTTCCCGGACGCTTGCAGATTGTAAAAGGCCTTGATATAGAAGGTGAAGCAGGTATGCAGCCGTTGGTGGTGGTGGATTACTCGCATACTCCCGACTCGCTGGAGCGCGCACTGGATGCCTTGAGGCCAACCGCCCAGGCCAGGAAAGGGCGGTTGATTTGCGTTTTTGGCTGCGGTGGTGACCGTGATAAAACCAAACGTCCTGTCATGGGGCAAATCGCCTCGCAAAAAGCCGATCTGGTTTATGTCACCAGCGATAATCCCCGCACCGAAAATCCTGAACAGATTCTGGCCGACATCCTTGCCGGCATGCCCGTTTCACCCAATGTCGAGCCTGATCGGGCTAGTGCCATTTTGCAGGCGGTGTTGCATGCCTCGGCAACCGATGTCATTTTGGTGGCAGGTAAAGGGCATGAAACTTATCAGGAAGTCAATCATGTCAAAACCAATTTTGATGATCGTGAATGGTCATTGCTGGCGCTGGCTTTACGCCATGCCACGGGTGTCTCCACCGATTCACGCAGTGTTGGTAAAGGGCAGATCTTCATTGCCCTGAAAGGTGAAAATTTTGATGCCCATGATTTTCTGGCGCAGGTCGGGCAAAACGGGGCCTTGCTGGCCGTTGTCAGTCAGAAAAATACTGCGCTAGATTTGCCGCAGGTGCTGGTTGCCGATACGGGCAGGGCACTGGAATTGATGGGCAAGGCCTGGCGTTCGCTGTTTGATATTCCGGTTATTGGGGTTGCTGGCAGTAATGGCAAGACAACCACCAAGGAAATGATTGCTTCGATTCTGGCTGTACATGCCGGGCCCGATCACTGTATTGCCACTAAAGGCAACCTGAACAATCAAATTGGTGTTCCATTAAGCCTGCTTGGCCTTAATGAAAATCATCAGGTAGCCGTCTTTGAGCTGGGCATGAATCACCCGGGTGAAATCCGTATCCTGACCAATCTGGCCAGGCCCACCGTTGGCTTGGTGAACAACGCGCAAAGGGAACACCAGGAGTTCATGCAAACGGTAGAGGCCGTAGCAATTGAAAACGCCGATGTGATTGCCGGGCTTGACGCCAGTGGTGTCGCTGTTTTTCCTGCCGATGAGCCTTACACCGCCTTGTGGCAGGATATTGCCGGAAAGCGGCGTCGGCTTTTATTCGGTTTTGGCGAGCAGGCTGACGTAACCGCCAAAGAGCTGGTTGCCGATATCAATGGCAGCCGTTTTCTGCTGGTCACCCCAAGTGCTTCGGGCATGGTTTCATTAAATATTCCCGGTCATCACAATGTGCGTAATGCCCTGGCGGCAACCGCTTGTGCACTGGCCATCGGGATACCTTTGGATACCATTATCATTGGGTTACAAAAATTTAGCCCTGTTAAGGGACGAATGCAGGGGTTTGTGCTTCCTGACGGCACAAAACTGCTTGATGACTCGTATAATGCAAACCCTGATTCTGTTCGTGCTGCCATCGATGTCCTGTCACAACTGCCCGGCTCCCGGGTTCTGGTTCTGGGTGATATGGCTGAAGTGGGTGAAGATGGTCCGCAAATGCATGCCGAAGTGGGTTTTTATGCCAAAGAAAAAGGTATTGATTACTTGCTGGCTTATGGCAATGCATCCAGGCAAACCGTACAAGCCTTTGGTTCACAGGCAAAGCATTTTGAAGACATCCATCAGATGGCACCGTACATCAGAAATCTTAAACCGTTAAATATTTTAGTGAAAGGATCACGATCAATGCGTATGGAGCGTGTTATTGCAGACTTGCAAAAAGCTTCATCCATTGAAGGGGAAAAAGATGCTGTATGAGTTATTCGGGTGGCTATCTAAAAGTATAAGTGGCTTTGGCGTATTTGAATATATTACGTTGCGGGCCATGCTGGCGTGTGCCACCGCACTGTTTATTGGCTTGTGGGCTGGCCCGCGCGTCATCCGCAAATTGACGGCGCTTAAAATTGGCCAGGCCGTCAGGGCTTATGGCCCCGAGTCGCACCTGGTCAAGAATGGTACGCCAACCATGGGTGGCGTGCTTATTCTTATCGCGATTGGTATCAGTACTTTATTATGGGCAGACTTAAGCAACCGGTTTGTATGGGTGGTGATGCTGGTGACCTTCGGGTTTGGGGCAATTGGCTGGGTTGATGATTATCGCAAAGTGGTTTATCGCAATCCCGAAGGCATGTCCTCACGGGAAAAGTTTTTCTGGCAGTCATTGATTGGCCTGATTGCCTCTATCTACCTTACTTTTGCCGTTTCGGCACCCGCCAATGCCGATTTATGGCCTTTGTTCAAGGAATGGGTCTTGAGTGGTTTTACCATGCCACTGCCGTCCCGTGCCGACCTGATTGTGCCTTTTTTCAAAAGTGTCAGTTATCCGCTGGGCGTATTTGGTTTCGCCGCCTTAACCTGGGCGGTGATTGTGGGTACCAGCAATGCCGTTAACCTGACTGATGGCCTTGATGGCCTGGCCATTATGCCAACCGTCATGGTGGGCGGTGCCTTGGGTATTTTTGCCTATATTGTAGGACGGGTTGATTACTCCAAATACCTGTTGTTCCCCTATATTCCGGGGGCTTCTGAAATGTTGATCCTGTGTGCCGCCCTGGCTGGCGCCGGATTGGCCTTCCTGTGGTTCAACGCGTATCCTGCCCAGGTGTTTATGGGCGATGTCGGTGCACTGGCCCTGGGTGGAATGCTGGGCACGGTTGCTGTCATTGTTCGGCAGGAAATTGTCCTCTTTATCATGGGGGGCGTGTTTGTGGTGGAAACCCTGTCGGTCATGATCCAGGTCATCTGGTTTAAATACACCAAGAAAAAATATGGTACCGGACGTCGCATACTACGAATGGCACCTTTGCATCACCACTTTGAAGTGGGTGGTTGGAAAGAAACCCAGGTGGTGGTTCGCTTTTGGATTATCACGATGATGCTTGTGCTACTTGGTTTGGCAACCTTGAAATTACGATGAATACACAGTCAGAAAATAACGTTTTGTCTTTTCCTTCCTCGGTCCTGGTTCTGGGATTGGGAGAAACCGGTCTTGCTGCCGCTTTATGGTGCCTGCGTAATCAGGCGCGTTTGCGCATTGCCGATACCCGGGTCAACCCGCCTGGCCTTGATAAACTGGATGCAACTGGACAGCCCTTTGAAAAATTCCTGGGTGAACAATGTTTTAACGATCAGACACTGGAAGGGGTTGAGGCGATTGTCTTAAGTCCGGGCCTGGTGCCTTCCGAGCCTCATTTGGCAGCCTTTCTTGCGCGTGCAAAACAGCAGGGTATTGAAATACTGGGTGAAATAGAGCTGTTTTCGCGTGCGCTTTTGCAGTTAAGGCAAACACAGGCTTATGAGCCCAAGGTGCTGGGCATTACTGGCACCAATGGCAAAACCACGGTTACTACCATGGTCAGGGACATGTTGCAGGAAGCCGGCCTGGTTGCCGTGGCAGCGGGTAATATCAGCCCCTCGGCATTAACCGCCCTGATGACTGCCCTTGATGCCAATGCCTTGCCCGATGTCTGGGTGCTGGAACTGTCCAGTTTTCAGTTGCTGACTGTGAAAACCTTGCAGCCAGACGCAGCTGTCGTGCTGAATATTACCCAGGACCACCTGGATTGGCATGCCAGCATGCAGGAATACGCCGATTGCAAGGCAAAGTTGCTCAAAATGAGCCAAGTGGCCATCATTAATCGTGATGATGAAATGGTGAGTGCCATGGTTGAGTTTGCCGATGACCTGAACGTGCGGTCTTTTGGCGAAACTGAGCCTGTTCTTGATCAGGATATGGGGCTGGAAGACAGTAATGGCATGCTGTGGCTGGCTGCTTGCAGTGCAGATGAGTTTGATCTGCCCGAAACCGGTGGCAGGAGAAAAAAGACTACGGAACGCCCGGTTAGAAAACACGCGGTGCTTAAACGGTTGATGCCGGCAGAGGCTATGCTGGTGCGAGGCCGGCATAATGCCCTGAATGCCTTGGCAGCCATGGCGTTGTGCCGCGTGCTGGGTATTGGATGGACGCCATTGCTGAATGCTTTAAGAAACTATGTGGCCGAACCGCACCGGACCAATTTTGTTCGAAGTATCAAGGGTGTTGACTTCATCAATGACAGCAAGGGAACCAACGTGGGCTCTACGGTCGCTGCCCTGAAAGGCATGGGACGCAAGGTGGTGTTGATTGCAGGTGGTCTGGGCAAGGGGCAGGATTTTTCTCCACTGATTGCCCCGGTTTCGCGTTTTGCACGAGCCGTAATTCTGATCGGACAGGATGCCCGCGTTATTGAACAGGCCCTGGCGCCCGCAGGTGTCCCTTGTATCCATGCCATATCGCTTGAGGAAGCGGTTAAGGCGGCATTGGATCATGCACATGAAAATGATGTGGTGATCTTGTCACCCGCCTGCGCCAGTATGGACATGTTCAAAAATTACAATCATCGTGGCAATGCCTTTATTGATGCCGTAAATGAGCTGGCCCTTGAAAACGGAGAAGTTGTATGAGTTTGCTAGCAGAGCTTCGCTCCAGTGTCAGTGCCGTCAAGCCGGGTCGTACGACCATGCGCAATTATGACTTGCTGTTGGGAGTTGCTGTCTCTGCCTTGTTGTTGTTTGGCTTGATTATGGTGTTTTCCGCCTCCATTGCGCTGGCTGATGGGCCCAAGTATGCCAACTTGGGCCGTTATTATTTTGCCCTCCGTCACGCGATTTATATTGCTGTTGGTGTGTTCCTGTTTTCCCTTACCCTGACTGTACCCATGAGCTTCTGGGAAAAGTACGCTTTCCGGATTTTTCTGTTTGCATCGATATTGCTGGTTCTGGTGCTGGTGCCGTTTATTGGCAAAGAGGTCAATGGCGCCTCACGCTGGCTTCCCATTGGCCCAATCAACTTTCAGCCATCCGAGTTCATGAAGCTGGCTATGTTGCTGTTCGCGGCCGATTACACGGTTCGTAAACAGAAATATATGCAGGACTTTATCCGTGGTTTTATGCCCATGGCCCTGGCATTGATAGTGGTTGCCACGCTGTTGCTACTCGAGCCCGATCTGGGGGCCTTAATGGTAACGGTGGCGATTGCTATTGGTATCCTGTTTCTTGGGGGCATTAATCTGGGGCTTTTTGTTTTTGCCATTGGCGTATTGGTTGTCTTGTTTGTGGCGATGATTATTTTTGCTCCCTGGCGGCTGGGACGCATAATGGCTTATTTAGAGCCTTTCCATGAGTCGAATGTGCAATCCAGTGCCTATCAGCTTGTGCACTCCCTGATTGCGATCGGGAGGGGTGAGTGGTTTGGGGTTGGTCTGGGATCCAGCATTGAAAAACTGCATTATTTGCCCGAGGCGCATACTGATTTCATTATGGCGGTAGTAGGCGAAGAGCTGGGCTTTGTCGGGATATTTTTGGTGGTGGTGCTGTTTTTTATCATTGTCAAAAAAAGCTTTGATATTGGCCGTTCTGCCATTGCGATGGACCGCGAATTCAATGGTCTGGTGGCCCAGGGGGTTGGTGTCTGGTTTGGTGTTCAGGCTTTCATCAATCTGGGGGTTTGCCTTGGCTTATTACCGACCAAGGGCCTTACCTTGCCGCTGGTCAGCTATGGAGGCTCTTCTATCGTCATGAATTTGATTGCGGTTGCCATGCTGATGCGTGTTGACTACGAGGTCCGTCAAATGATGCGTGGCCAGCATGTTAACAAAGAAAGTAAAAGGTCGTATTGATGAAACAGCCAACGTTATTGGTCATGGCAGGTGGAACTGGTGGACATATTATGCCAGGTCTGGCCGTGGCGCATGAAATGCAGGATCGTGGTTGGCATATCGTCTGGTTGGGTGATCCATCCAAAATGGAAGGCAAGCTGGTACCCGCACATGGCTTTCCCCTGGTTCCCATGACTTTTTCAGGGGTTCGCGGCAAGGGTATTGCCGCTATTGTAAAATTACCGTTTACCCTAATGCAGGCGAGCCTCCAGGCCTGGAAAATCCTGGGCAGGGAAAAACCTTCTGTTGTCCTGGGCATGGGCGGTTATGTGGCTTTCCCTGGTGGTATGATGGCTGCTTTGCGTGGCATTCCTCTGGTGGTTCACGAACAGAATGCCGTGGCAGGTACTGCCAATAAATGGTTGGCCAAGGTAGCGTCACGTGTGCTGTCAGGGTTTCCCGGTGTGTTGCCTAAAGGGCAAATGGTGGGCAATCCGGTACGCACCGATTTGCTCGCAACACTAGGCCCGGCCCAGCGTTATGGGAACCGTTCAGGTCGTTTGAATGTCTTGGTAGTAGGGGGCAGTTTGGGGGCGCACGCCTTGAATACCATTGTGCCCCAGGCATTGGCCGGCATTGCGCCAGACCTACGCCCTCATATCGTGCATCAGTCAGGTACCCAACATCTTGACACACTGGAAAAAACCTATGCCAATTTGGGAGTAGAGGCTGAGTGTGTGGCCTTTATTGCCGATATGGCGGCGGCCATGTCAGCCGCCGATTTGCTTATTTGTCGCGCAGGTGCCATGACGGTCGCCGAGGTGGCTGCGGTAGGGGTGGCAGCCCTGTTTATTCCCTTGCCACATGCGATTGATGATCATCAAACGGCCAATGCACAGTGGCTTACCCGTGAAAATGCAGCATGGACCAAAGCGCAAAAAGAATTATCAGCCGACTGGCTGTCATCCTGGTTACAGGATAAAACACGTAATGAATTGCAGGCCGTTGCCGAGAAGGCAAGGCAATGTGCACGAACTGACGCCACACAGCTTATTGCCGATGTGTGCGCCAGTGTAGTTAAGGATAAAAAATGAAACACAGGATAAGAAATATCCATTTTGTTGGCATTGGTGGCTCTGGCATGAGCGGCATCGCCGAGGTATTGCTCAATCTGGGCTATCGTATCAGTGGCTCCGATTTGCAGGAGTCTGCGGTTACGCGACGTTTGGCCAATTTGGGCGCAATCATCCATATTGGGCACCAGGCAGAAAACGTGCAAGCGGCCGACGCGATTGTGACTTCAACAGCAGTCGCTAACAGCAATCCTGAAGTGCTTGCAGCCCGGGCCCGGCAAATTCCAGTGGTGCCCCGGGCCATCATGCTGGCGGAATTAATGCGTCTGAAGCGGGGTATTGCAATTGCCGGCACGCATGGCAAAACCACCACCACCAGCCTGGTGGCGAGTGTACTGGCTGCCGCAGGTCTTGACCCGACTTTTGTGATTGGTGGGCGTCTGAATTCGGCCGGTGCCAATGCGCGTCTGGGACAGGGTGATTATATTGTTGTGGAAGCGGATGAGTCGGATGCTTCGTTTTTGAATTTGTTGCCGGTCATGGCCATCATTACCAATATTGATGCCGATCACATGGACACCTACAGCCATGATATTGCCCGGTTGCGCAGCGCCTTCGTAGAGTTCACCCAGCGACTGCCGTTTTATGGCAGTGCCATCCTGTGCAACGATGATGACAATGTCCGTAAAATCATTCCCTTCATTTCCCGTCCGGTCACCACCTATGGGTTCAGCGATGATTCCCATTTTCAGGCAGTCAAAGTTCGTGCAGAGGGCACAAGCATGTGCTTTGATGTCATTCGTCGTATCAAGGTTGACCAGTGGTTGCCAACCTTAAGCATAACCCTGAACTTGCCAGGACGGCATAATGTGTTGAATGCCCTGGCCGCGATTGCCGTGGCGACCGAGCTGGATATACCCGATGAGGCCATTGTTTCAGCTTTAAAAGGATTTAATGGTGTTGGACGCCGGTTTTCTTACACGGGTGACTTCAATATTCCCGAAGAAAAGGGGGGGGGCCGTTTTACGGTGATTGATGATTATGGACATCATCCGGTGGAAATGGCCGCGACCATCGAGGCAGCGCGCGGCGCCTGGCCTGACCGTCGTCTGGTGCTGGCCTTTCAGCCGCATCGTTATACCCGCACACGCGATTGCTTTGAAGATTTCGTTAAAGTATTAAATAGTGCTGATGCAGTTGTACTGACTGATGTTTACGCGGCCGGCGAGACGCCGATTGTGGCTGCCGATGGCCGTGCCCTGGCCCGGGGAATTCGTGTGGCGGGAAAACTGGAGCCGGTTTTTATTGAAAATGTCAGTGAAATGCCACAGGCAATTATTGATTTTGTCAGGGATGGCGATGTGGTGGTGGTCATGGGAGCTGGCTCAATCAGCAAAGTTCCCGGGCAAATAGGAGAGTTGGCATGATGCATGAGTTTGGCAAAGTCGGTATTTTGTATGGCGGCCATTCAGCCGAGAGAACTGTTTCCCTGCAATCGGGTGAAGGCGTTTTGTCCGCCTTGCAAAGCAAGGGGATAGATGCCCACCTGTTTGATACCAGTGCACACAGTCTGGCAGAACTGGCCACACAGAATTTTGATCGTGTATTCATTGCCCTGCATGGTCGTTATGGAGAGGATGGAACGATTCAAGGAGTGCTTGAATTATTGGGCATCCCGTATACCGGTAGCGGTGTAATGGCCTCAAGCCTGGCGATGAATAAAATCATGACCAAGCGAATCTGGCTTGAGCAAGGCTTGCCAACGCCCAAATACAAAGTGGTCAAAAACCTGGCAGATACCGATGCCGCTTATGCTGAACTGGGTCTGCCCCTGATTATCAAGGCACCGCATGAGGGGTCAACCTTGGGGCTGTATAAGGTCAGCCTGCCGGATGAGTTGCATGAAGCTTTCAATCAGGCAAGTAATTTTGATCATGAACTATTGGCCGAGCAATTTGTGGTTGGCCGTGAACTCACGATTCCCGTGGTGGGCAAGGGAGACGATGCCCGGGCCTTGCCAGTGATTGAAATTTTTGCCCCTGACGGCAATTATGATTTTGAGCATAAGTACATTTCAAACGATACGCGTTATGAGTGTCCGGCCAATTTGGCTCCCGAGCTGGCCAGCAGGATTCAGGAAATTTCCGTGCAGGCCTATCGGGCCATTGGATGTGAGGGATGGGCCCGTGTCGATATTATGCTTGATGCGCAAAACCAGCCCTGGTTGCTTGAAATCAACACCTCTCCGGGCATGACCAGTCATTCCCTGGTACCCATGGGAGCGAAAGCGGAAGGGATGAGTTATGCCGACTTGTGTGTATTCATCCTGTCGCAGGCATCGTGCAAAATACACAGGCCCATGCCTGAAAACGGATAACAGGGATGTAAACAGTGCTGAATAATGCCCGTGCGACCAACCTCATTGCAAATGTCATTGCAATAATGGCCGTTATCATTTTGATCACGGGGGGCATCTATTGGCTTGCACATCGCCCCATGTTCAATCTGTCTCGCATCACGATAGAACCGGTGAATGGACGGGTACTGAATTATGTGTCGCCTGCCAGTATTCAGGCAACTATTGCGGGTAAACTTAAGGGTAATTTTTTTACGATTGATCTTGGTGAAACCAAGCAGATTTTTGAAACTTCACCATGGGTCAGGCAGGCGCATTTGCGGCGTGTCTGGCCAGATGGTTTATTGCTTAAAATAGAAGAGCATGAACCCTTTGCATTCTGGAATGAAAACCAGATGATCAATACATGGGGAGAACTGTTTTCGGCAAACCAGGCCGAATTGAATGCAGAGTCTGAATTGCCACAGTTTAACGGTCCCGATGGTTCTGAACGACTGGTGGTGCAACGGTATGCCGAGTTGGTTCGTTGGCTGGCGCCATTAAAATTGGGCGTTAATGAAATAACGCTTAGCGATCGCTATGCATGGCGTGTAGAATTGAGTAATGATATGGAATTGGTAATGGGAAGGGATCCGGGGGCTGATGCGGTCAATCCGCATGGAGGTCAGGGAGCGGTATCTTTTGCCTCGACCATCGAGCGCTTTGTGCGTACGTGGCCGGTATTACAAAATCGTATCGAAGGCAGGAAAATAAACAAGGTGGATCTTCGTTATACCAAGGGCTTTGCCTTAACGTATGCTCCAGTGGATAATACGCTACCAGTTGATAGTAAAGAGAAAAAATGAGTCGTGACCTTAAGGACCTAATTGTTGCGTTGGATATCGGTACTAGCAAAGTCGTTGCGGTAGTGGCCGAAGCGTTGCCTGAAGACGGGCGGTTTGAAGTGATTGGGCTTGGGCAGCATGAGTCCAAGGGAATGCGTAAAGGGGTTGTTGTCAATATTGATTCAACCGTGAACTCAATCCAGCGTGCACTTGAAGAGGCTGAACTGATGGCCGACTGCAAAATCAGGGAAGTTTACACGGGCATTGCCGGTAACCATATTACCAGCTTCAACTCCAGTGGCATGGTGGCCATTAAAGACAAGGAAGTGTCCGAGGCCGATGTTGCCCGGGTCATTGAAACCGCAAAGGCGGTTAATATTCCAACCGATCATCAGGTACTTCATGTGTTAACCCAGCAATTTATTGTTGATAACCAGGAAGATATCAGGCAACCGGTTGGCATGAGCGGCATACGTCTGGAAGTGCGTGTGCACATCGTAACGGGTGCGGTCAGTGCCGCCCAGAATATTGTCAAGTGCGTACGGCGTTGCGGACTGGAAGTGCAGGACCTTATCTTGCAACCGCTGGCATCCAGCATGGTGACCCTGACCAATGATGAAAAAGAGTTGGGTGTGGTCATGGTGGATATTGGCGGTGGTACGACCGATGTGGCTATTTTTACCGGTGGTGCCATTCGCCATACCACCGTTTTGCCCGTTGCCGGAGACCAGGTCACCAGCGATATCGCCGCCATGCTCAGGACACCAACCCCCGATGCTGAAGACATTAAGTTGCGCTTTGGCATTGCCAAGCAATCCCTTGCCAATCCTGAAGAACTAATCGAAGTGCCAGGCCTGGGTGACCGAGATGTACGCAAAGTCAAACGGCAAACCCTGGGGGCGGTTATTGAGCCCCGCATCGAAGAGCTGTTCATGATGGTGCAACAGGTGGTCAGGGATTCCGGTTACGAAGATCTGGTGGCATCGGGGATTGTGCTGACAGGCGGAACCTCGCTCATGCCCGGCATTGTTGAATTGGCCGAAGATGTCTTTCTCAAGCCGGTTCGGGTAGCAGTTCCCGAGTATCGCGGAAGCCTGGCCGATGTGGTTCGCAACCCGCGGTTTTCGACTGTTATGGGCTTGCTCACAGAAGCGCGCGTGCAACGGCTCAGGGGTAGTAAAACCATGCAGCAAAAAGGAGGATTTAAATCAATCTTTTTGCGCATGAAAGAGTGGTTTATGAATTAAAATACAAGCATAATTAAAGGATTACGTAATTTTTTTATGCTTAAAACGTATTTTTGCAGGGGTTAACCCTGTAAAAAGGGTGATTAACATCATCCAGGAGTTATTTAAAAGACAAAGGCGGGAAGATATTTCGGCCTTGTCTTTGAAATAATTTCCGAAAATTGGGGAATTTTCGATAATTATCTGGATTATAGGAGTTGGATAACATGGATTTGGGTTTTCAAATATTAGATGACAGTAACAGTAGTGGCACCGTTATCAAGGTTATTGGTGTTGGTGGCGCGGGTGGCAATGCAGTACGGCACATGATGCGTTCAGGTATCAAAGGCGTAGATTTTATCTGCGCCAATACAGATACCCAGGCGCTGACCGCGACCGAGGCACCTGTGCAAATTCGCCTGGGTAATTCCGGTTTGGGTGCGGGCGCCAAGCCAGAGCAAGGACGTGCAGCAGCCGAGCTTGCCCGTGAGGAAATCAGGGCTGCCCTGAATGGCGCAAATATGGTGTTCATTACTGCGGGCATGGGGGGCGGTACCGGTACCGGTGCAGGTCCTGTCGTTGCTGAAGTCGCCAAGGAATTGGGTATTCTTACCGTGGGTGTGGTAACCAAGCCTTTCTCGTTTGAAGGTACCCGTCGCATGAAGTCCGCAGAGGAAGGTATTGCTGAACTAGCCAAGCATGTGCATTCCCTGATTGTGGTCCTGAACGAAAAACTTTATGAATTGATGGGCGAAGATGCCACCCAGGATGACTGCTTCAAGGAAGCCGATAATGTTCTGTACAATGCCTGCGCAGGGATTGCTGAAATCATTAATGTCCAGGGCGATATCAACGTCGACTTCGAGGACGTCAAGACGGTTATGGGCGAGTACGGTCAGGCCATGATGGGTACAGCGGTAGCCAGTGGTCAGGATCGTGCCCGGGTGGCTGCCGAGCAGGCAATTGCTTGCCCGTTATTAGAGGGTGTTGACCTGAATGGCGCACGCGGTATCCTGGTTAATGTAACCGCCAGCCGTTCCCTGAAAATGACAGAAACCAAGCTGATCAACGAAATCATCAGCAGCTATGCTTCGAAGGATGCCCACTTTATTTTTGGTAGCGCCTTTGATGAATCCATGGGTGACAGCTTGCGCGTGACTGTGGTTGCTACAGGCTTGGGACGTAAACAGCCCGAGTTGGTGCATAATGTAAGCCAGAATGTGCGTACTGGCACCGATGATCTGGTGTTGAACCTGAATGCGGCCGATAGCCAGCCTGAAGCATTCAATCTGGATACACCACCGGTGTTCCGCAATCCTCGCGCACGCAGTCAGGCGGCCTCCGATCAGGTAAGGGCGCTTGAAACATCAGGTATGGAGCGTTACGATATTCCAGCCTTCTTGCGCAAACAGGCAGATTAATAAAAAAGCAGTACCAACTCCTGCTGGAAATCAGCGTCGTGGTTTCCATCAATTAAAAGAAACGGTTTCCCCAAGCCGTTTCTTTTTTGTCTTCAATTGAAACACTTTTTAGTCAAATCAATAACTTGCCACCTAATTTCAAGGTAAAATGGACCTTTATGAAAAGGTAAATTTTGGCCTTGTTGCGATATTACACTTATGCTCAGACAAAGAACAATTCAGAATCTAGTTAAAACAACCGGTGTCGGCGTTCACTCCGGTGAACGTGTGGAAATCGTACTGCGTCCCGCTGAGGCGAATACCGGTATTGTTTTTCATCGTATCGATACCCCCGAAGTTATTGATTTTCCCGCCTTGGCAGACAAGGTGGGCGATACCCGTATGGCTTCAGTCCTGCAAAATGGCAATGTTCGTATCTCTACCGTAGAGCATTTAATGTCCGCCTTGGCTGGCTTGGGAATAGACAACATCCATATAGACCTGAATGCCGAAGAAGTGCCTATTATGGATGGCAGTGCAGGGACCTTCGTTTATTTGCTGCGTTCTGCCGGTATTGTTGAACAAAATGCACCAAAACGTTTCCTTAAAGTATTGAAAACGGTAGAGGTGAGCGAAGGTGAAGGCGAGAATGCCAAATGGGCCCGCCTTGAACCTTATGAAGGTTTTTCATTGGCTTTTTCTATCAATTTCCAGCATCCGGCCATTGATTCAACGGCCAGTTTTGCCGAAGTGGATTTCGCTCGCGACTCTTATACCAAAGAAATTGCCCGTGCCCGTACTTTTGGTTTTGCCAGCGACGTTGAAGCTATGCGCTCTATTGGCCTGGCCCGTGGTGGTAGCCTTGATAACGCCATTGTCATGGATGATTACCGTATTCTCAATAGCGATGGCTTGCGTTACGATGATGAGTTCGTCAAACATAAAATCCTGGATGCCATCGGAGACCTTTATCTGATTGGCAAGCCTTTGCTGGCCCGTTACGTGGCCTGTAAATCGGGTCATGGTCTTAATAACAAGCTGTGCCGTGCCTTGCTGGCACAGGAAGATGCCTGGGAAATTGTGACTTATGACTCTCAGGCAGCCGCAGCCGACGCTGTTGGACGTGATTGGCGTCTGGCTTAGGCTTTTCTTCGTTTCAAAATTCGGGCAATGGCATCAGAAAATTCGCCTTCAGGCAGGGTTTTATGCAATTTATCAAAGGCATCCAGTGCAGATTGGTTTAAAATAGCCTTGTTTTCAGTATGAGCCCGGGTTTGCGGTTCGGGTTTATACAGGTTTGCCTGTATCCTGATGCGAACTTCATTCACGTTCAAACCCTGATTCATCAGGAGCTGGCTCATTCTTGGCGTAAGTTGGCGTATCTTTGCCGCGTAGGCGGCGCTGGGTACCGCAATGACCAGAGTTCCGTTATCAAACTTCAGAATTTTACATGCCTGGGTGACCGGATCATGTAAACTAGCCAGAATTGTATTTTGTATGTCCAGGTAATAACTGGCCGTTTTAAGGATGTTTGCCTTTTGCTCATCATCCCTGAGCCAGCCCAGGGCAGTCTTTTCCCCATTGCTTTGTTGGTGATGGGTGGTATGGTTTTTGTTTTTATAATATTTACGAAACAGGGACATAGACAGTAGATAGGTAAAATGTTTAGAAAGCGTAAAAAAGATCTTTTTTTATCAGAAAGTTCATTTAAACACGGGCAGTCCAGCAAGAAAATCTGGACATTCAGTATGTCAGTCTTGGTCTTGGGTGTCGCAGTGGCCAGTGGGGCAATGCTAGAGCGATACTGGGGCATTCAATCCCTCAATCAGGAAAATAATAGCCATTTGGCCACCAATGTGCAACCCTCGACCCGCGATGAAGCGCTTATCCGTAACAGTGTAAACTTCATGGCGACCCAGGTGGGTGAATTGCGTGCGCGGGTTGAAAGTCTTGAAAAACTGGGTACCCGGGTAGCTGGCACGGCAGGTTTGCTCAAATCGCCCGAGGCGGCGGCTATTCTGCCAGCGGCCAAGGAATCGGATGAATCCTTTTCCTTCGAGGAAGATTTGATTACCAATGACACCATCATGTCAGCCGAAGAAATCGGTCGTGAGCTGGATATGCTCAAACAACAAATTTCCATGCAAAATGATGGTTTCAGAACCATGGAGCTGCTGCTTAATACGCGTAACGCCGACCGCAGCCGCATCCCTTCGGCTTTGCCGGTATCCATGACGGCAGCCCGAATTTCATCTGCCTATGGCTGGCGCCGTCATCCGGTCAGTAAAAAATACCATTTGCACTCAGGCACCGATTTTGCAGCGCCAACCGGCACCCCCATATATGCTGCCTCTGCAGGCATTGTCGTAGATGCTGGCTATAATGGTGCCTACGGAAATTCCATTGATGTTGATCATGGCAATGGCGTGGTAACCCGATATGCCCACGCTTCCAAGCTGCTGGTAAAAAAAGGTGATCTGGTTTCCAAAAAACAAATTATTGGCCGGGTTGGCTCCACAGGGCGATCTACCGGCGCTCATTTGCATTTCGAGGTCCGTGTCAATGATAGTCCGGTTGACCCGCTCATGTTCCTGAAGCAAACCTCAACGAAGCCGGCAACGGCGGTTGCCGAGAACTCGTTGCTGGAAACCGTCAGCAAGGCAAGTGCGGCTGTTATTGGGGCACAACTGGGTTCGGGCGGAAAAGCTGGGGCCAGTTTGCCTTCTGGCGTTACAAGTGGAACCGGTATGCGTTAAACTACTGGCTTAGAGTAAAATTTTGACTAACCACATTGGACCGGTTTGGCGGGTAGCGCCTGCGAAAATCCAAGCTTATATTGCAAAATAAGAATGATTTCTATACTTAAAAAACTAGTTGGCAGCCGTAACGACCGCATACTTAAACAGTATCGCAAAATAGTGTCAAAAATCAATGCGCTGGAAAAATCAATCTCGGCGCTTTCCGATGAGGAGCTTTCAGCTAAAACGCCCGAGTTTCGTGCCCGTCTCGAAAAGGGAGAAAGCCTGAATGACTTGCTTCCCGAGGCCTTTGCCGTCACTCGCGAAGCATCTCGCCGGGTATTGGGCATGCGTCACTTTGATGTGCAGCTGCTGGGTGGTATTGCCCTGCATAATGGTAAAATTGCGGAAATGCGTACCGGTGAGGGTAAAACCCTCATGAGTACCTTACCCGTTTACCTGAATGCATTAAGTGGCAAGGGTGTGCACGTGGTAACGGTTAACGATTATCTGGCCCGTCGAGACGCGCAGTTAAATGCCCGTCTTTACAATTTCCTTGGCCTGACCGTCGGGGTGGTGGTTCCCCAGCAGGACAACCAGGAAAAAATTGATGCCTACCGTGCCGATATTACTTATGGTACCAATAACGAATTTGGCTTCGATTACCTGCGTGACAATATGGAGTACCGCATCGAGGATCGTCGTCAGCGTGGCCTTAATTATGCAATTGTCGATGAAGTCGATTCAATTCTGATCGATGAGGCCCGTACTCCGCTGATTATCTCAGGTCAGGCCGAAGACAATACCGAATTGTATGTGCGCATGAATGGTATTCCTGCCTTGCTCTCGCGCATGAAAGAAGAGCCCAAGCCGCAGGAACCAGAGCCCGAAGGTGATTTCTGGGTAGATGAAAAGTCACAGCAAATTTACCTTTCGGAAGCCGGCCATGAAAAATCAGAGCAGCTTTTGCGCCAGGCCGGCATCCTGCCCGAAGGCGAGTCTTTGTATGATCCGCGTAATATCACTTTGATGCACCATTTGATGGTGGCTTTGCGTGCCCATAATTTGTTCTTCAAAGACCAGCATTATGTGGTGCAAAACAACGAGGTGGTCATTGTCGACGAATTCACCGGCCGATTCATGGCTGGCCGTCGCTGGTCAGATGGCCTGCATCAGGCAGTCGAGGCCAAGGAAGGTGTACAAATCCAGAATGAAAACCAGACACTGGCTTCCATTACCTTCCAGAACTATTTCCGCATGTATGAAAAACTGTCCGGCATGACCGGTACGGCAGATACCGAGGCTTATGAGTTTCAGGAAATTTACGGTCTTGAAACCGTTATTATTCCTACAAACTTGCCCATGGTCCGGATCGACCAGAACGACCAGATTTTCAAAAATGACCAGGAAAAATTCGCAGCTATCATCAAGGATATCCGCGATTGTTATGAGCGTGGTCAACCTGTTTTGGTGGGTACCACCAGCATCGAAAATTCTGAACTTTTGTCTGCGCTGCTGAAAAAAGAAAAACTGCCTCATGAAGTGCTTAATGCCAAACAGCATGCGCGCGAGGCGGAAATCGTGGCCGAAGCGGGTAAACCGGGCCATATTACGATTGCCACAAATATGGCCGGTCGTGGTACCGACATCGTATTGGGCGGAAGCATAGAAAAAGCCATTAACCTGGTTCGTGCCGATGATTCTCTCACGGCTGCCCAGAAAGAAGAAAAAATCGCAGGCATCCGGGAAGAGTGGAAGCCACTTAATGAGCAGGTCAAGGCTGCGGGTGGATTGCGTATTATTGGTACCGAACGGCATGAGTCACGCCGGATCGACAACCAGCTACGTGGTCGTGCCGGTCGTCAGGGTGATCCGGGTTCTTCCCGTTTTTATCTCTCTCTCGATGACTCGCTGATGCGTATTTTTGCAGGCGAGCGTGTGCGTGCCATCATGGAGCGCCTGGGTACCGACGGTGAGCCGATCGAGGCCAAAATGGTCTCCCGTTCCATTGAGTCGGCACAGCGCAAGGTGGAAAGCCGTAACTTTGATATTCGCAAGCAATTGCTTCAGTACGATGACGTTTCCAATGATCAGCGCAAGGTCTTGTATGGTCAGCGTAACGAGGTTCTTGAAGAGGCGTCTATTTCAGATATGGTTGCCGAATTGCGTAGTGCTGCGGTTAATGATCTGGTGCGAACCTATGTTCCCGAAGACTCCATGGAAGAGCAATGGGATATTCCTGCACTGGAAACCGCGCTTGCTGCCGAGCTGCAAATAGAGGTGCCATTGACTGCCATGATCCAGGCTGATGACAGTCTTGGTGAGGAAGAAATCCTTGCAGCCATCCAGGAGGCAGCAAAGGATGCCTATGATGCCAAAGTTGCTGTGGTTGGGCAAGAGCAATGGTCCTCCTTTGAGCGTTCCATTTTGTTGCAAACCATCGACTCTCACTGGCGCGAGCATCTGGCATCACTTGACCACCTGCGCCAGGGAATTCATTTGCGTGGATATGCACAAAAAGACCCTAAACAGGAATACAAAAAAGAAGCCTTCCAGCTGTTTGCCGGTATGCTTGAGCGCGTCCGCAATGACACCATCAAGGTGTTAATGACGGTTCAGATCCGTTCGCCCGAACAGGTCCAGGAAGCCGGGGCAGAAGCGGCCAAGCCGCATGTGCAGAACGTAAGGCTCCATCATTCCGACTTTGATGAAGCCTTGGGTGCTGAAGTGAATGAGAGGGGCGATGTGTCTGCCGGTGGTATTACCGTTAAAAATATGATGGCCAATGTAGGACGCAATGACCCATGCCCGTGTGGTAGCGGCAAGAAATTCAAACACTGCCATGGTCAATTGAAATAAAACACTTGTGAAGGAAAAGAGGCTGAATACCGGATTCAACGGTATTCAGCCCTTTTTTTATGGTTAATTTGTGCTGGTTTTGCTTGATCCCAAGCTCTGCGTGGGATCAAGCTTACAAGCTTACAGCAGGAAGATGCTGGCAAGTCCCAGAAAAATGAAAAATCCTAAAGAGTCGGTTGCGAAGGTAAGCATGACAGATGAGCCCATGGCCGGGTCTTTGCCAAATTTATCGCGAACAATAGGGATCAGGACACCCAGTACGGCACCAATGAGCATATTGCTAACCATGGCTGCAGCCATGACCAGGGCGATCTTGAGTGAGCCGGAAAAAGCCCAGGCAAAACCTGCGGCAACTATGCTGCCAAGAAATCCGACTAAAAATGTAACGATACATTCCCTTTGAAGCAGGGAGCGGAAATTTTTTGAGGTAATGCGCCCTACCGCAAGGGCACGGATGACCAGGGTCATTGTCTGATTGCCCGAGTTGCCGCCAATGCCAGCAACAATCGACATCAGGAAAGCCAGAATAACAATATGACTGACGGTGTCCTCAAACTGTGAAGCAATGACTGAGGCCGTTGAGGCCGTACATAAATTGATCAATAGCCAGGGAGCGCGGTTTTTGAGGGCCTTGACTGCCGGTGCGAAAATATCCTCTTCATGCAGACCGGCACGGGACAAGTCCTGCTCTTGTGAGTCTTCACGAATGACATCCACGACTTCGGCAATGGTTACCCGGCCAATTAGCCGGTTTTGCTTGTCAATAACCGGTGCGGAAACCAGGTCATAACGCTCGAAAGCTAACGCGGCTTCAGAGTCTTCTTCATTTGGCTTGAGGGAAAGATAGTCGGTTTTCATGACTTTTTTCACCTCGGTCTCTGGATCATTAACCAGTAATTGAGAGAGGCTCAGGACGCCCTGGATACGATCCTGGCGGTCTACCACAAAAATCTGGTCGGTATGGTCGGGAAGTTCTTCAAGCCGCCTTAAGTAGCGTAAAACAACCTCAAGGCTGACATCTTCCCGTACCCGTACCATGTCGAAATCCATCATGGCACCTACAGTGCCTTCAGGGTAACCCATGGCCTCAAGCAGTTGGGCCCTTTCTTCATTGGTCAGGCCTTTCTGGACTTCGGCAACAATATCGGCAGGAAGGTCAGGGGCCAGGTCGGCCAGCTCATCAGCGTCAAGATCCTCGGTGGCGGCCAGAAGATCTTCGCGGTTCATGGAGGCAATCAGGTCTTCACGAACCCAATCGGCAACCTCAAGCAGAATATCGCCGTCATATTTTGCATTAACCAGGCCCCATATAAGTCGACGCTGTTCAGACGGTAATGACTCAAGAATAAAGGCAATGTCTGCCGGATGCATTTGGTTGAGCAAGTGTTCAAGCTCGACCTCATGCTGGCGCTTTAGTAGCCCCTCAACAATAGGGGCTTGTTCGTCGCCTTCTTCCTGGCGGCGGACCAGGTTTTCTACTACTTCATGTTTTTTCAGCAGTTCCTGGATCCTTTCCAGTGCCAGTTGTGCATCTTCGGTATCCAGTCTTCTGGGGACCATGACGGCAACGGCTTCGGGCGCTTTGCTTTCTTCTTTTACGTCATTATTCATGCTTATTCTTTTTTAATAGTGGGGGCAGTCAGGTGGGGCTTGAGCATGGCCATGAGTTCGGGAAAAACCTGCTGGTTCGCGGCTGCAACATAACCCTTAACGGGCCATGGATCAATGCCGTACATGTCCTCAGCTTGTCCGCCAGCTTCGCGCACGAGGAGGGTGCCCGCGGCAACGTCCCAGGGAGCCAGGCCCATTTCCCAATATGCATCAAAACGGCCACAGGCAATCCAGGCCAGGTCAAGGGCGGCCGCGCCCAAGCGACGGATACCGCGAGTCGTGTGCAGGGCAGCATCAAACGTGGGCATGTATTGATCGGCAAAAGAAAAATCCCGGAATGGTACTCCTGTACCAAGAATAGAGTCGGACAATGATTGTGAGGCCGAGCAATAAATCCGCTCGCCATTAAGTCGTGAACCTTCTTGGTAAATGGCGGTGAACAGTTCTTCCCTGCAGGGGTCGTACACAACCGAGACAACCGGTGTGTCACGGGTAAGGGCCGGGGTGTCGGGCTGCAGTTGGGTGCCAGCATGGGCAATTAAACCCAGTGAGACGGCATAATGGGGAATCCCGTGAAGGAAATTCGTGGTGCCATCAAGCGGATCTATATACCAGGTGGCTATGCCGGTGGGCTTGCCGCCGGTTTCTTCAGCCACAATACCAAACTCTGGGGTTAGCTGGTTAAGGTGTTCCAGAATTGCTGCTTCGGCTTCGCGGTCGGCCTGGGAAACCAGGTCGTTACGCGATTTGTGATCAATAACCAGATCAGATCTGTTATGGGCATAAGCCTGTAAAATTGATGCTGCGGCATGTGCTGCGGTAATGCCGGCTTCCAATGCTCTGCTAAAATCCAAATAGTTTTTTGTTAACATCGTAAATCGCCCATTCAGTCCTTATAAACAGGAATTATACACAGGAGTGACCCTCAGGGTCTCAGGCTCCTGGAACTTAAATTTTGATTTGCCCGAACGCTTTCTTT
This sequence comes from Advenella sp., assembly GCA_041656315.1. Lineage (GTDB taxonomy): Bacteria > Pseudomonadota > Gammaproteobacteria > Burkholderiales > Burkholderiaceae_B > Advenella. Next base: position 103,280 of record JBBADT010000001.1, on the reverse strand, counting down.
CATGTCTTTCACGTATCCTGTTTTATATCCTGCCAGCCTTGTCACACAAGCCAATGGCTTCATTTTGTCCAGCACAGAACATCCCGTTTCGGCTACGGCAGAAAGTTTTTTCGAGCTTGATGCATGGTATTCAAGTTTCGTGTCATCTTGTTTGCAATGGAAGGGCAAAGCGCGTTATACCATTGCCCTGAATGGTACGCGTTTTGCCATGCATCTGCTCTTGTTGCGTAAATACTGGCAAACAAGCCAATCATCTTGCCAGCGTTTGCACCTGGTGGTGTTTGAAGAGCAGCCGCTTTCCCGTGAGGATTTTGTGAAAATGGGAGCGTGTCTTTTTCCCGGGCGTTTGCAGGAGCAAGTCAATGAGCTGGCCAGCCACTGGCCCTGTGTGTTGCCAGGCATGCATCGCATTGACCTGGACGGAGGCAGCTTGACCATCACGCTGGCGTACGGCGAAAAACGGCGGATGCTGAAAAATATTCATGCGTCTATTGATGCCTATATCCTGGCTGACCGTTTGGGCTCTCACGTACTTGCGCAAGAAAATTACGCTGATTGGTTGCGGTATGCCTCGGCACAGGTTTGTCTGATAAGTCGTGTCCAGGATGAAAATCTCGTGAGGCAGGCCCTGAAAACAGAAGGTCTGGTAACAGGAAAGGCCAGCATCAGCGAAGAGGGAAAATATCTGGCCTTGCAGGCGCATTCTGGCAGGCCAATGCCGGTCTATAAGGCGGACCAGGACAGAAACGCATTGGTGATCGGGGGCGGTCTTGCCGGGGCAGGGGTGGCGCATGCCTTGGCCCTTCGTAGCTGGCAGGTCAAGGTTTTTGATCCGGCTTTTGCGCATGGCAAGTCGGCAGGGCAGCAGGGTCATATTGCCGCCGCCCTTACACCGCTGGTTTCCATTGATGATAATTTCCGCTCCCGCTTAAGTCGGGCCGGTGCTTTAAGGGCTCATGCCCGATGGCTGAATTTCCCGGCATCAGCCATTCCTGCCCGATGCGGCACGCTGGAGTTAAGCCGTAATAAAGGCCATGCCAAGGATTTGACCGAGGCCGTCAAGGCCATGCAATTTCCCAGGCAATGGGTTCGTAATGTCGATCCAGCCGAGGCTTCGGCGCTGGCGGGTATGCCCATAGACAGAGAGGGTGCCTATTTTTCTGCAGGAATGCTGGTTAATCCGGAAGGCCTCATCAGGACCTTGTTGGACAGTGAGGCGATTGAGTGCATGGCTGCCAGGGTTGCGTTTTTATTACGTAATGAGCAAACCCGGCAATGGGAGCTTCTTGGGGCCGATGGCAATGTACTGGCTCGTGGGCATACGGTTATTGTGGCTTGCGGTTTGCAAACCCTTCCTCTTATGCGGGAAAGCGGCCTGATGCAGCAAACCCGCCGCTCGGGTGAGGTGGTGCCGGCCATTCCCAAGCTGCATTCCCTTCATCCCATGGGAGGAGAGGTCATGCATGTGCCAGCCGGGCTTGTGAATGGTGGCCCCCGTTGCATTATTGGTGGTGAAGGCTATTTTCTGCCACCGGTTAATAATTTGTGTGTCATGGGCAGTACTTATATGCATAATCAATTGGTGCCCTGTACAAGTAAAAAAGGACAGGAATCCATTTTATCCAAAATGCCGGTGGCGCTTTCTGCCGATCTTGAAAAAGCGGTCCAGAACAACGAAATAAGCGGATGGGCAGGCATGCGGGCTGTTATGCAGGGGCGTTTGCCGGTGATCGGGCAACTTGAGCATGCCGAAGGCGTTTGGATTGCTGCTGCCTATGCCTCTCATGGTCTTACATGGTCCAGCTTGGCCGGGGATGTGATTGGTGCCCGGCTGGAAGGCGAGCCGGTTCCGCTGGAGCGCGATTTGCAGAAAGCGATTTCTCCGCGCTAGTCTTGCAATATCTTTTGTATTTGCCGATTTAAACGTGAAATAAGCGATATATAAGGTGAATTTTCTGCTAAATCCGTGTTTTGATTTTAATTTTAGTGTAAATGAGTCAAAATAATACATTTTATAGTGTGACCGTTTTGGCGCCACACTAAGCGCAACACTTAAAAAGAACTTACGTGATCCAGCTTGATAATCTAGAACTTGTATCCGCACATTCAGCATATGCCGTTTTTGAAATGGATTCGGGCCTGAGCCTTCGCATAGAAGCACACGCACCGGGTGTATTTCGTTTGCGATGTGGTCCAGCCGCTAAACTGGACGATGAAAAACTGAATGCGCGCGCCAGGGCTCGTCAGGAGTTATTGTTGGCCAGGCCCGAGGCAATTGGTGAAATGAGCACCGAGTCTCTTGTACAGGATAGTGGCTGGCGTTTTGTCCAGGGTGACATTACGCTGCAAATGCATGCACGGCCATTCCGGCTGGCCCTGTTTCGCAATGGACAGCTTTTATTAAGTACAGATAGTCAATTCGTTAGTCCTTTTGTGGCCAAAGTCCAGAATGACCAGCCAGAAAGCTGGGGACTCATGCTGGGCCTGCCTGACAATACACCGGTTTATGGCCTGGGTGAAACCATTGGCGATTTCAATCGTCGTGGCCAGGAAGTCGTTTCCGATTTGCCCGGTTTCAATTATTTGCCGTTGGCCTGGAGTCCTCAAGGCTGGGGGGTTTATGTCAATACCCTGAGCCGGGTCTTGCATGCACCCGGTACACCAGACGAGCCTGATACCTATCAACTGTTGGTTGAAGATAGTGTCTTTGACCTGTTTTTATTTGCCAGTGAGCCCGCTGAAATATTCAATCAATATTCCGCCCTTACCGGTCGTGCGGGTCAGCCTCCACTTTGGGCCATGGGTGCCTGGCTGGTCCAGCAAAAGGGCCAGGACATTAATGAAATAAGCAATCTGGCTAAAGCGCTGCGTGAGCAGGGTATGCCACTGGATGCCCTAAGACTTGGGAACCCATCCCTGATCCAGTTTCAACAGGACAAGCAGGCGCTAGAATGGGATGTATCACGGCTTGACGATGCAAGGCGTTATTTTGCCCAGCTGGCCGAAGAACAGTGGTATGCCTGCGTAACGACTTTTCCGGGCGTGCTGTCCAATACGCCTTTGTTTGCAGACCTTGAAGGTCGTGGCTGGCTGCTTTGCAATGAAGAGGGGCTGGCACAGATTTTTGACGGAGTTCCGGCAACAGGCGGGCAGTCTTTTGGCCTGCTGGATTTAACCTATAAAGACGCTTTCCTTTTCTGGCAAGAGCGACATGTGCAGCTCATTGAAGAGGGTGCCAGCGCCCTTGAGTGCAAACTGCCTGTGGAACTGCCTGATTCAGTCAGTGCCCGCAACGGCGAGTCGGGTCCGCTTTTGCGTACGCTTTATCCGCTGTTACTGAAAAATGCCTTGTTTGAGGCTGTGTCACGCAACAAAATACCTGCGGAAGGGGTTGTGCTAAGTGACAGTCTTGGCCTGGGTTCGCAGCGCACGCCCTGGAAGCAATTGGAATGCCCCGGCAATGACTGGGACGCCATGAGCCAGGTTTTACGCAGTGCCTTGTCGGTTCAGGCCAGCGGTATTGTGACGCAGGTGCATGATATTGGCAATCCGCACAGCTTGTCAGGTCCTGTTGATCCTGAATGGTACTTACGTTATTTGGGGCTGTCGGTGTTTTCTGCCGGCTTCGCTTTGCATGCAAACCCTGCGCTATTGCCAACGGCTTTCGATGAAAATACGCAGTCGCAAATCAAAACCCTGCTTGAATTGCGTTACCGGCTTATTCCCTACGTGCTTGGCATTATAGAAGACTCGGTAAGAACCGGTCTGCCGGTACAGCGCATGATGCCGCTAGCTTTTCCTAACGATGCAAGAGCGCAGGAGTTTGATACCCAATTTATGTTTGGTCCGGCCTTGTTGGTGGCACCAATACTGGAACCGGGTGGGCAGGTTGTTGTTTATTTGCCTGAAGGCGAGGCATGGTGGGATCTGAATACCGGCTGGCGTTATGAAGGCGGCCAATCCATCAGTCTTGAGTGTGCACTTGATTCCGTGCCTGTGTTTGGGCGTGAAGGGCATATGCTGTGCCTGGGTCCTGTGCTTAAACATTTGGGCGAATTCAATACGGCCAGAATCCTGGATGAGGTATGGATGTTTGGCATGCCGTTGCATAACCCGGTCGTGATGCGCAATAAAATCCGTGTCATGCAAATGCAAGGGTCCAGTTATATCAAAGGCCTTGAGGGCTTGCGTATTTTGCAATCCGAAGGGCTTGAAGTAAAGCGTCGTGGTGCCGAGGTGCGCATCTCCCGGGAGCGATAAGATGGGTTTGAAAAATGCCGGTTCTGTACCGGTCCTGATGTATCACCATATCACGCCGTCTTCGGGGCAAATCACCACCAGCCCCGAAAATTTTGACTCACAAATGGCGGCCCTGGCTGCCAATGGCTATACAAGTCTTACTGCAGACCAGTTCGCGGGCTATCTTCGGGGTGAAAAAGTACCTGAAAAATCGGTGCTTATCACCTTTGATGACGGCTATCTGGATAACTGGGTGTATGCCCACCCGGTTTTGCAAAAACATGGCATGCATGCCGTTATGTTTCTGGTGACTGGCTGGGCCGGACAGGGTGAACTTCGTCCTGTCAACGGGTCAGGCAAGCCTTTGCCTGCCTGCCCGTCGCATCATGAATGCATGAAAATTGTCGATGCAGGCAAGGCCCATGAGATTGCCGTTCGCTGGTCCGAGGTGCGGGCCATGGAAGCGGCGGGTACGTTTGAAATTCATTGCCATACTCATACCCATACCCGTTGGGACCTGACGCAGGACGAGGCCGGAAAATGCGCCGGTATCGCCAGCGATTTACAGCAATCAAGAGCGGCCCTGCTCGAACAGTTGAACAAGAACACCCCGCATTTATGCTGGCCACAGGGCTATTTTGACGATGATTATATTCAGGCCGCCAAGGCGTTGGACTTTACCGTCTTTTATACCACTGATGCCTACGGTTTCAATGTGGCTGGCGGCAATCCGCAATATGTTTACCGGATTGCGGTTAGAAACAGGCCCGGTTCTTGGTTGATGCACAGAATTGGCATTGCCAGGAATCCGTATTGGGGCCCTTTGTATAATCGCTGGAAAAAATTCCGCAAACAACGTCGCAGGGCCAGGGAAGCCAGGCTTGCTAATAAGGCATAAGCATCATTCTTCCCATTACCCGATTTAAATATAAGTAAAGAAAAGTAATCTCTATATTACCAAAAGAAATATAGAGCTTACTATAATTTTGTTTGCCAAAACCGGCAAGCAGATCACAATATCGCATCATGATTCATATTAAAGATTTAAGAAAAACATACAAAACGCCCAAAGGGCTTTTTGAAGCCATAAAAAAAATAGACCTGCAGATAGAGCAGGGTGAAATTTTTGGGATTATTGGCCCCAGTGGTGCCGGTAAAAGTACACTGGTGCAGTGTATCAATTTACTGGAAAAGCCGGATTCTGGCTCTATTACCCTTAACGGACAAGTGTTGACCGGGTTGTCGGAAATCGAGTTGCGTGCACAACGCCGGCGAATTGGCATGGTGTTTCAAAGCTTCAATTTATTGTCGCGTCGCACGGTTTTTAATAATGTGGCCCTGCCACTTGAAATTGCCGGTGTCAATAAGGAAGAAATCAAAAGCAGGGTAGATGAGTTGTTGAATCTGGTGGGCTTGTCTCATTTAAGCGATCGCTACCCGGCGCAGATCAGCGGAGGACAAAAGCAGCGGGTGGGGATTGCCCGTGCGCTGGCTTGCCACCCGGATGTCCTGTTAAGTGATGAGGCTACTTCTGCCCTGGACCCTGAAACAACGGCGAACATCCTGGACTTGTTGCGTGATATTAACCGCAAGACAGGCATTACGATTGTCATGATCACGCACCAGATGGAAGTGGTCAAGCAAATCTGTGATCGGGTGGCGGTATTAAGCCATGGGGCCGTCGTTGAAGTGGGGGCGACCGCCGATGTTTTTGCCAACCCCCAACATGACGTTACCCGCGCCATGGTATCTGCCGCAACGGAATCCACCTTGTCTGAAGACTCGCAGGAGATTCTGGTGGGGCGCCTGAAACAATGGGTTCAGGAAAATCCGGGCCAGGATGCCGCTATTTGGGAGTTGCATTTGCATGACTCCCGGGTATCAACCGGCTTGTTTTCCGGTAAGGCCAAGGATTTGGGCGTCAGCCTTTCCTTGCTGCAGGCCAAGGTGGAGGATATCAAAGGGGTTGCCGTTGGTAAATTATATGTACAGGTACAGGGTAGTGCGCAAGCGATCCTGAATGCCCGGCAGGCCTTGAACAACGAGGCCGGTGTTCAAATACAAGAGGTGGTGTATGAATCCGCAAATGGTTAATTTATTAATTGATGCCACACTCGAAACCCTGCTCATGGTTGGGGTTTCGGGGCTGGCTGCACTTTTTCTGGGTGTTCCCCTGGGTGTTGCCCTAATTGTCACTGACAAAGGTGGCTTGCTGCAAAACATGGCCGTTAACCGGGTATTGGGGGCAGTTATCAATGCAACCCGTTCGGTGCCCTTTATTATTTTGATGGTGGCGATTATTCCGCTTACCCGTCTGATTGCCGGTACATCGATTGGCACCGCAGCGGCGATTGTGCCCCTGGCCATTGCGGCCATCCCATTCATGGCCCGGGTGGCCGAGACCGCCATGCGTGAAGTTGACCGTGGCCTGATTACCGCTGCCAAGGCGATGGGTGCATCACCCATGCAAATTATTGTCAAGGTTTTATTGCCCGAGGCTTTGCCCGGACTGATTTCCGCCATGGTCATTACCCTGGTCAGCCTGATTGGTTATTCGGCCATGGCCGGTGCCATTGGTGGTGGTGGCCTGGGAGATCTGGGTATCCGCTATGGTTACCAGCGTTTCTTGCCTGAAGTCATGCTGATCGTGGTGGTGGTGTTAATTGTTATGGTTCAGTTGATCCAAAGTGTGGGTGACTGGATCTCCCGACGTTTGTCACATAAATAATCCTGAAGGATTCGAAATGAAGAAAACAGTTGTTAGTCATATCCTGGCCATTGCATTGGGTGCCGGCCTTATCTCTGCCTCATATGCCGCAGACAAAACGCTGAAAGTGGGTGTTACAGCCGGCCCGCACGCACAAATCATGGAAGTGGTAAAAGACGAAGCGGCCAAAAAAGGTTACAACATTGAAATTATCGAATTTTCCGATTATGTACAGCCCAATGTGGCCCTGGCTGCAGGCGATTTGGATGCCAACAGTTACCAGCACTTGCCGTACCTTGAAAATGCCAATGCCGATCGCAATTACGGCATCGTGAGCATGGCAAAAACAGTCGTTTTTCCCATTGGCATTTACAGTAAAAAAATCAAAAATTTAAGTGAGGTTAAAGAGGGTTCGCGTTTTGCCCTGCCCAACGATCCTACCAATGGGGGGCGTGCCCTGTTATTGCTGGAAAAGCAGGGTCTGATCAAACTTGACCCGAAAGCAGGCATTAAGGCAACCCCTATTGATGTAATTGAAAACCCCCGGAAATTGCGTTTCATTGAATTGGATGCGGCCCAGCTACCCCGTTCACTTGATGATGTGGACTTTGCCGCCGTTAATACCAACTTTGCCATTGAAGCGGGCCTGACTCCCAAGAAAGATGCTATCGTATTGGAAGACGGTAATTCACCCTACGCCAATATTATTGCCGTACGTGAGAAAGATCTTGAGCGTGCGGATTTAAAAGAGTTCGTGCAGATTTATCAGTCACAGCCTGTTAAAGATTTTGTTGTGAAAAAGTACCAAGACTCTATTTTGGTGGCTTGGTAATAAAAAATTATTGACAGCCTAGTATGAATCAGTCATAATTTCATTCTTTCAGGGGCTGGTAGCTCAGTCGGTAGAGCAGCGGACTTTTAATCCGTTGGTCCCGGGTTCGAATCCCGGCCAGCCCACCAACTGAAAATTAAAGCACGTAATTTGTAGTACATATAATTAGCCGCTTTTTTATCCAAGCGGCTTTTTTAATCGGGCTGGTAGCTCAGTCGGTAGAGCAGCGGACTTTTAATCCGTTGGTCCCGGGTTCGAATCCCGGCCAGCCCACCAGAATTATTTTGCTCATTAAAATAAGTCGCTAACAAAAGTTAAGCGGCTTTTTTTGCGTAAAAATTTCAGAATATTTTAATTGCTGAATTAAATATTAAACATAAATGCCTGCATAATTTACATGCAAGGCATTTATTTTTTGGGTTTATGCCATTAATAAAGTGTCTGTCCGGTAGCTGGATTCAGCTTTTCAAGTGCAGGAACGCTGCGTGCACACTTAAAAAGATTTTGTTTTTCATGCGCCTGCCCAAAGAAGTATTTTTCAGTCTATCCATGATAGGGCCTTTGATTTCGGCAAAATACAATTGGATGTCGCGAGCACTTAGGCTTTTTTCAAGTTGATCCAGCATTTCCAGTGCGGTGGCATCAATTTGATTGACGGCCGAGCAAACCAACAAGACGTTTTTTACATCAGGGTCGGCATTAACAAGTCCCATGACTTTTTGCTCTACTACGGCCGCATTGGCAAAGAACAGGCTTTCATCCACTCGTAGGGCCACCATGCCTGGTACAGTCTGCACTTCATGACGCTGTATATTGCGGTAGTGTTCGGTATTGGGAACGCGGCCCAATACTGCCATATGTGGACGACTGCTGCGCCACACCAGAACGGCAAGGGAAAGGGCAATGCCCAACAGGATGCCTGCTTCCACGCCCAGCAAAACTACCCCTAGCAGGGTTGTCAATAAAGAAAAAGCATCGGCGCGATCATACTGCCAGGCAGTCTTAAGGCTGTACCAGTCGATAAGTGCGGTAACGGCCGAGATAATGGTGGCGGCCAATACAGCCTGAGGCAAGAAATAAAACAGCTTGGTAAAAAAGGCAATTACTACCGCCATTAGCAAGGCACTGATGATGCCGGCTAGCGGGGTATTGGCACCCGCTGAAAAGTTGACAACCGAACGCGCAAATCCGCCGGTTACCGGATAGCCACCGGAAAAAGCGCTGGCGATGTTGGCTGCACCAAGACCCATCAACTCACGGTTTGGCTTGATGCGTTGCTTGCGTTTTAGGGCCAATGACTGTGCAACAGATACGCTTTCCACAAAGCCAACCAGTGAAACCAGCAGTGCCGGCAGCCATAATGCGCTTATTGCATCCAGCCCTGGCAGGTTCAGGCTTAAGGTAGGCAAGCCTTGTGGAACATGGCCGGCAATGCTGATGCCATACCGTTCATCCAATTGAAAGAGGTAAACGATAGATGTGAAGCCGATCACGCTGATCATGGGGGCCAGCTTGGAAAGCATGCCGGCCAATTTGGATGAAACTCCGGCTTTTTCAAGGAATGTACTTAAGTAACGTCGTGACCACCATAAAAACAGCAGGCAGCTACTGCCTATGAGCAGGGTAGCCAGGTTGGTTTGGGGTAAATGGCGGGCAAGATCAATCAGGGTGCTGATGATGTTATTGCCCGAGACCTGGATACCTAGCAGGTGCTTCAGCTGTCCGATACTGATCAGGATGGCCGAGCCGCTGATAAAGCCGCTAATAACCGGATGGCTTAAAAGATGTGCCAGAAACCCCAGTCGCAATAGCCCGAACACCAGCAGCATGACACCGGAGATGAATGCCATTTGCGTGGCCAGTTCCACATACTGTACAGAACCCTGCTGTGCCAGCGGAGCCAGCGCACTGGCTGTCATCAGGGAAATAACCGCAACCGGGCCGGTAGCCAATGTCATGCTTGATCCCAGCAGGGCGTAGGCAATAATGGGCAGGATACTGGCATACAGCCCCATTTCAGGTGGCAGGCCTGCCAGCATGGCATAGGCCAGACTTTGCGGGATAAGCATGACGGTCACAATCAGTCCTGCGGTCAGGTCACCCGAAAACAGGTTTTTCTTATAGGCTAACATCCAGTCAGGCAGAAAGTTGGGCAATTTACGCTTGGTCACGGTAATGAGGCTTTGCTGTTTGAGTGGGCTTAACGTGTTTTAGAGGTTTTACGGTTTTCGAAAACGGTAAAAAGGCTCATGCCTGCAATCATGGCAATGACAAACAGCAATGCCTTCCATTGGCCTGCAGCCATTGAAATCAGGGCTGGCCCGGGGCAAATGCCAGCCAGTCCCCAGCCAATGCCAAATAACAAACTGCCAATGACCAGACGAGGGGTAATACTTGTGCTGGATGGTAAATTCATGGGATCACCCAGGCAGGCAGTCTGGCGTTTTTTGGCCGCTGTAAATGCAAACAGGCCCACTAGTACCCCACCGCCCATGACAAATGCCAGGGAAGGGTCCCAAGTGCCGGTAATATCCAGGAAGCCGAGGACTTTTTCAGGGTTGGCCATGCCTGAAATGATGAGGCCCATGCCAAAGAGGAGGCCGACGATATATTCGGTGATGCGTTTCACGATGTTGATGTCCTTTAATTAAGATGAAGACGAAGACTTAGCCGATAAGGTGACGGACCAGGTAAACTGTTGCAATACCGCTTGCCATGAATGCAATGGTGGCCACTAGAGACCGGCCGGAAAGCCGTGACAGGCCACAAATACCGTGACCACTGCTGCAGCCCGAGCCCATGCGGGTACCAAAGCCCACCAGCAAGCCCGCCAGAATGATCAGTGGCCAGCCTGTATTGATTTCGATGGGAATGGAGCCCACGGCCAGCAGATAAATTAACGGTGCTGAAAAAAGCCCAAGCAGAAAAGCGATACGCCAATTGGTATCGCCTTTGCTAGGCTTGAGCAGGCCACCAAGTATGCCGCTGATGCCTAAAATGCGTCCATTGGCCAGAATGAAAATGGCGGCAGCAATCCCCAATAAAATGCCACCGCCCAATGAGGCCCAAGGGGTGAAATTTTGCCAGTCGATAGTCATGTGATAGTTTCCATGGTAAATATTATATAAAATAATATTATATATAAAAATATAATAAAAATACAGATCAGACAGGTCGAAAATCCAAAGATCATGGATTACACTTGATCATCAATTTATAAAAACCGGAAAATTCCAGCGAAAAAGGAGAACAAGCAATGTCCGTTTTACTTACCTGCGATGTGATGGATGCATTTCCTGAAAGTGCCTCTTGTGATCTTCAGTTCCAGCAATGGGGCAAGCGTAAGGCAATCAGCGGGTGGATCAGAACCCTTAAGGTCTATGAGGACAACACCCTGGTCAGGCAGGTTCTGTCTGAAAAGTCTTCAGGCGAGATTCTGGTGGTGGATGGCGGGGCTTCGTTGCACAGGGCTCTGGTTGGAGACATGATTGCCACTTTGGCCATGGAAAACGGCTGGGGCGGTATTATTGTGTATGGTGCTATTCGTGACAGCGCCCAAATCAACGAGATGGATTTTTCCGTCAAGGCCCTGGGTACCAATCCTCGTAAGAGCCACAAGGCCGGGCAGGGTGTACTGGATATTCCTGTCATGTTCGGTGGCGTTACTTTTCGCTCTGGCTGGTATGTATATAGTGATGCCGATGGTATTGTCGTAACCGAAAACCCGGTCATTATTTAGTATTTTTTACTCCAAAGGTTTTGTGCAAACTTCATTTACTTACGGTTGCCGTAAAGGGTTTTGCATCATTCTGTTGTTATCATGATCAAGGAAATTGTTAAATGAAATTGTTTTATAAACCGGGTGCATGTTCTTTGGCACCGCACATTGTTCTGGAAGAGTTGGGCATTGGCTATGAATCTGAAAAGGTCGACCTCAAAACCAAGGTGACCGAGTCAGGAAGTGATTTTTTAGCCATTAATCCAAAAGGATATGTGCCTGCACTGCAAATGGATAATGGCGAGGTACTGACAGAGTGCCAGGTGATTCTGGAATATTTGGGTGACCAGAACCCAGCCAAAGGTTTGATGCCGGCGTATGGATCTGCAACCCGCTATCAAACCCAGGCCTGGCTGAATTTTGTGGCAACCGAGGTTCACAAGGCGTTCAGTCCTTTTTTCAACCCGGCTGCGCCTCAAGCGTGGAAAGATATTTCTCTTGCCAATCTGGAAAAGCGCCTGTCTTACGTTGAAACCGAGTTATCGGGTAAAGATTATTTAATGGGTGATACCTTTACCGTTGCCGATGCTTACCTGTTTACGGTAGTGGGCTGGGGCAAATACATTCAACTGGATTTGGCTAAATGGCCTAAGCTGACGGCCTATCAGGCAAGGGTGGCGCAGCGCCCTGCGATTATTGCAGCGCTTAAAGCAGAAGGCTTGATTTAATTCAGGTAGTAAAATAAAAAAGCCTGTCCGGCGAATATGCCGGGCAGGCTTTTTTAGCTTGTTATGAAAAACAAGATCAATACATGTGCTGGCCACCGTTCATGGCAATGTTGGCACCAGTCATGAAACCGCCCAAATCACTGCAAATGAATACGATTAATGCCGCCAGTTCGGCAGGTTCGCCCAAACGACCCAATGGAATCTGGGGCAGAATCTGGTTGTCCATGACTTCTTTGGGGACCGCAGCCACCATTTCAGTATTCAGGTAGCCCGGAGAAACTGCATTGACCGTTACACCTTTACGCGCAAATTCCAGCGCCAGGGTTTTGGTAAAGCCATAAATGCCAGATTTTGCCGAAGAATAGTTGGCCTGGCCGAAAGAACCCTTGCTGCCGTTAACGGAAGAAATATTGACAATACGTCCCCAGCCAGCGGCCAGCATGTCTTCGCATAAAGGCTTGGTCATGTTGAACATGGAGTCCAGGTTGGTTTTCATGACCAGATCCCATTTTTCCTTGTCCATTTTGCGGAAGCTGGCATCGCGGGTAATGCCGGCATTATTGATTAGGATATCAATGTGATAGCCATCATCGTGCATTTGTTTGGCACCGGCAATACAGGAGTCATAATCAGCGACATCAACCGTATATGCCTTGAAGTCATAGCCCTCATTACTTTGTTTTTTTAACCAGTCGGAATGGTCTTTTCCGGGACGCATGGTAACAAGAACGGTATGGCCGGCATCATGCAGGGCACGGGCTATTGCCGTACCCAGGCCGCCGGTACCGCCGGTAACCAATGCCGTACGTTTGACTGATTCATTCACAGTTGTCATTTCATTAACTCCAGGTATAAATTATTTTTCAAAAACATAAACGCCAGGGGCGTCACAAAGCAATGGATAACCTTTATCAGGATTGCCCATGGGAGGCGGTGAGACCGGCTCACTGGAACGCTCGTTCAGCCAGTTAAACCAGCAGTTCCACCAGGAGCCTTCCTGAAATTGGGCGGTTTTGAGCCATTCATCAGGACCCAGATAAGGGTCGTTATTGCTTCGTGCAAGCACACGGAAATGGCGGTTTTTATGACCAGGTTCGCTAACGACACCGGCATTGTGTCCTTTGTTGGTGAGTGCAAAGGTAATGTCGGAACTGCACAAATGGTGAATTTTATATACCGAGCGCCATGGCGCAATATGGTCCGTTTCAGTGCCCAGGCAGAAAATGGGCACGTGAATGTCTGTCAGGGAAACGGGGCGTCCATTGACGGGGTAGCGGCTTTCTGACAGATCATCGTGCAGGAATAGCCTGCGCAAGTATTGGGAGTGCATTTTGGCAGGCATGCGGGTTGTGTCTGTATTCCAGGCCATCAGGTCATTCATGGTTGATTCTTCACCCAGCAGGAATTCTTTGATATAACGCGACCAGATTAGCAGGTCGGAGCGCAGTAGCAGGAACGCACCTGCCATTTGTTCCCCGGTTAAATAACCAATATCGGCCATTTCCGCTTCAAGGATGGCCAGCTGGCTGTTATCAATGAACAGGGACAGTTCACCGGGCTCGCTGAAATCGGTTTGGGCGGCAAGCATGGTCATGGAAAGCAGGCGATCATCTTTGTCCCTGCCCATTGCGGCCGCGGCAATAGAGAGCAGAGTGCCTCCCAGGCAATAACCGGTGGCGTGGACTTTGTGTTGGCCGGTAATGTGGTTGATGGCATCCAGTGCTGCAAAAAAACCCATGGAAAGATAATCGTCCATGCCCATGTGGCGTTCTTCAACGCCGGGGTTTTTCCAGGAAATGCAAAAAACGGTATACCCCTGATCAAGCAGGTGACGAATCATGGAATTGTGCTCGGAAAGATCAAGAATATAGTATTTCATGATCCAGGCAGGGATGATCAGAACCGGTTCGGGATGAACTTTTTCGGTTGTGGGCGTGTACTGAATCAGTTCCATGAGTTGGTTACGCAGTACCACCTTGCCGGGTGTGGTGGCCAGCTGTTGGCCCACCTTGAAATGTTCAAGCTTGGGATCGGGAGTGCCGGTATATTGTTGCAGGGCTTGTTGCCAGGCATTCATGGCACCACGTAGCAGGTTAGCCCCTTGTTCTTCCAGTGTTTTTTGTAATACTTCGGGATTGCTGGCCACAAAGTTTTTAGGTGACAGCGCATTCAGGATTTGCTGGACTGACATGCTGACAATGTCCAGGTGGTGGGGAGTAACTCCGCGAATATCACTGGTTGCCTCTTTCCACCACTGCTCTGTCATGAGATAAGACAGTTGCATCATGTTGAAGGGCCAGGTTTTCCATTTCTGATCGCTAAAGCGTTTGTCGGTAATGGGTGGTTCGATGTTCAGGTTGGTGTGGTGGCTGGGGGTGCCGGGGATGCCAACGGTTTGTGTACGCTGGGCATATTGGGCCAAGGCCAGTCCCTGGCCAATGGCAAGATTGATCAATTCAAGCTGCTTTCCTGGTGAAATGGCCAAATGCCTGGACCAATCGATATAACTGAGAAAACCTTGCAACGGAGACATTGACAAGGTGCCCCTGGCAATAGACGCCTGGAAACGCTGGTCAAGCTGATCCATGGCAGTTTGGGGGTCGTAGGTGTTTTTTACCATTCAGGAGTCCTTGGGAGTAATGGTGCTTTTCGATGAGTGTAATAGCTACCCAGGAAAGCATGACATCTTCAAGTATAGGGTATTGCATTTTTATTGCAATGACATGAATACCCGTCATTTTATAGTTTTAAATTGATTTGCATCAAATATATTGACATTAATAATAATACAAATGATAATGATTCTCGTTTTGTTAATAATAAAAAAGGTAGTCGATAAAATGAAGTATTCAATTCGACCTCGTTACCAAGGGGTGCTGATGCTGGCCGGACTGGTGGCCACCAGTCCGCTGCTCGCACAAGTGGTAACGCAAAAGGAAAAAATCGTTACTTTGCCACAGGTAAAGGCAATAGCCACTGAATCTGAAACACCCCGTGTGGAAAGGGTAGATCGGGAAGAATTGCAGGATGCCGGTGTTGAAAGCTGGACCGATTTGGGGCAACGCTTGTCGCCAAGTGTTAATTTTAACCGTCAGAACAATAGTGTAAATATTCGGGGCCTTGATGCAAACCGCATCCGGCTTACCGAAGATGGGGTGCCATTACCCTGGTTAAGCGATGGCAGTCGTGGGGTGCAAGGAGGGCTGGAGGCGATTAACTTCGATTCCCTGTCGGCTGTTGATATTGTCAAAGGGCCGGGAGCCAATCAAACCAACGCCATGACCGCTGCGGTGGCCTTGACCAGCCTGTCTCCCAGGGATTTGCTGCCAGAAGGGCAAGATCTTGGTTTTCTGGCGAAAACCAGGTATTCGGGCCTTGATGACAGTGCGGGTGGGGATGTGGCACTGGCTGCCCGTTTAGGTGAAAAAACCCGGATGCTGTTCCAGTATGCCTATAAAAAAGGGCATGAAATTAAAAACCATGGCAGCACCGGCGGTTATGGTGACGGTAGAACCAAGGAAGATCCGGCTGATTATCACCGCAATTCGGCCCTGTTCCGGCTTGAGCATGACCTGGCGCCTGGGCATCAGCTTGGTCTTGGGGCAAGCCTGTTTCGCCTTGATATGGACATTGACAAGCTAAGCGAGCAAAATACATCTACTTATAAAATTGGCGATAACCAATATAAAGAAGAAATCAAGCGCGACCGTATCTGGCTGGATTATGATTATCGCTCAACACAGGAATGGGCCACGCTTGACCAACTTTCCATGCTGGCTTACTGGCATAAAACCGATCTGGTTAATGAGCAAAATGCTTACCGTCAAAAAGATGCCAGGGCCAATATCATTCCCCGCGATCCGTTCAAATACGGTTTCCCGTTTGGGGAGTATTCCCGACATAATAGTGTGGAGCAAAAAGGCTGGGGTGTAAACCTGGATGCATCGGGTTATTTGGGCGACGAGCAGTTGCGTTCACACTGGATGGTGGGCGTCGGGTTTAACAGCGACCGTTATCGCCAGCATTCAGGCGGTGTGGATAATTGCCCAGTGGTGTCACCTACATTACCGGCACCGTTTGGTCCCCGTTCATGCGATTTTTTGCATAGCAACCAGGCTGACGTGCCCAAAGTGAAAAGCAATGACTGGTTTGCATACGTCAACAATACGTTCTCATGGGGGAATCAGCAATACAACCTGACACCGGGTCTGCGTTATGACTATTATGAGCGCAATCCATCGGTGGCCGGTGAATTTTTGAATAATTCCAATGCGGGCCTGGAACAAATGGGTAAACGAAGCGGCGGGCATTTTTCACCATCCTTGGCATTTAGCTGGAACCCCAATGACACGCTCAGTTTGTTTGCCCGTTATGCGCATGGCTTCAGGGCACCGACCGCTTCTGAGTTGTACCTGCAGTATGGTTCTTCATCCAATTACCTGCGCAAGGGTGAAGCTTCCCTGAAGCCCGAAACAAGCCGGGGATGGGAATTGGGTGTTGCCGTGAACACGGAGACCGCGGGTGGATCGCTTACCTTCTTTGACCAGCGCTATAAAAACTTTATTGAATCGGGCGTGCCGGTTGCCGCTGATTCCATGTATGGGCAAATGATGCAAAACGGCATGTATCCATTTGGCGTGTTTACGCATGCCAACCTTGATCGCGTTCGCATCTATGGACTGGAGGCAAGTGCTTACTGGAACATTAACAATAACTGGTATACCCGCGGTTCTGTCGCATGGACGGTGGGCAAAGACCGCAGCACGGGCGATTACCTGAATTCGGTTGCTCCGCTCAAGGCTATTCTCTCCCTTGGCTACCAAAGCCAGGAATGGGGGGCTGAAGCAATTTGGACCATGGCTGCCAAACGCAATAAGGTCAAGTATCCCGATGCCAGCCCCGCGGTGGCCTATCCCGATTTCAAGGCTCCCGGTTATGGCACGCTTGATCTGACGGCCCACTGGACGCCTTCTGCCGTTAAAGGTTTGCGCATTCAGGCCGGCCTGATGAATATGTTTGATAAAAAATACTGGAATGCCCTGAATGTGCCTACGGCTGGCAGCAGCCGGATTTCCCGTGACATTGACTTTTACACTGAGCCGGGACGTCATGCCACGATCTCGATCAGCTACCAATACTAATAACAACGCCAACGTTAATTATTTTAAGGTGAAAATATATGAATCAGTTATTTGAATCTTTGCGCCAGCAATGTGATCGCCTGCTGGAGCAGGAACCCAAGTTGAGAATCCGTAATGTGGCGGAACGTTTGGGTGTCAGTGAAATGGAGTTGCTGGCCACCCAATGCTGCGATGCCAATGCGGTTTATTTGGGGACCGATGTCAAGGAAATCTTCAGGCAGCTGAATACGCTTGGAGAAGTCATGGTCTTGACGCGCAATGAGTGGTGCGTGCATGAACGGCACGGTTTTTTTGAGGATATTCAGGTGGGCAAGGCTTCGATTGGCATTGTGCTCGGACCGGATATCGATTTGCGGATGTTTTTTGCTTGCTGGAAAACGGCATGGGCAGTCACCCAGAGTGGGCGTTTGAGCATCCAGTTTTTTGATGAAACCGGTACAGCCATTCACAAGGTTTATTGCACTGAAAAAACAGACAGGCAGGCTTATGAGGCGCTGGTGGCGCGCTTTATGACGGATAGGGCTGAAATGCCGGCAGTGATGGCGCCAGAACCCATCGATAATACGCTTGCCGAACAGGCACCTATCGAGTTACGGGACAACTGGTTGAACATGAAAGATACCCATGCGTTTTTTCCTTTGCTGAAAAAATGGAATGTGTCCCGAATGACTGCCTTGCAGGCAGCAGGCAATGATTTGGCCCAGCAGGTAGATAACGATGCGGTTGAACGCATGTTGCAGCAAAGTGTTGCCCAGGAAATTCCAATCATGTGTTTTACCGCCAATCGGGGAATGGTGCAGATTCATTCCGGCGTCATCCATAAACTGTTGCGTACCGGGCCCTGGTTTAATATTCTGGATGAAAAATTCAACCTGCATTTGAATACTGTTGCGATTGACACAGTGTGGGTGGTGAACAAGCCTACCACTGATGGCTGGGTGACCTCTCTGGAAGTTTATGAGAAATCCGGTGAGTTGATTGTGCAGTTTTTTGGTGTGCGCAAACCGGGTGTACCCGAGTTGCCAGCCTGGCGAAATTTGCTTGAATCCTTATGCAAGGAGCCTCTTGCGGCCTGATATCATGATGAAAAAAGCATTCTTGTTTTTGCTGGGTTTATTATTGCTGCCCACGGCTTTTGCCAGCAATAAAGAGCGGGTCATTACCCTGGGGGGATCAGTGACCGAAATCGTGTATGAGTTGGGCATGGGTGAGCGCCTGATTGCCAATGATATTTCCAGCCTGTATCCAGAGGAAGCCACCCGCTTGCCCCGGGTGGGTTACTATCGTTCCGTACCGGTGGAGGGGGTGGTTGCCATGAAGCCGGATCTTGTCCTTGCTTCTGAAAATGCAGGCCCCGCGCAGGCACTGGACAGTATCGGCAAACTGGGGGTTGAGGTTGTCAGGGTTTCCGACCATTCCAGTCTGGAATCCCTGTACGAAAGGGTGGCACAAATTGCCCGTGTGTTATCTGTCGATGACAAAGGAGTCGCTTTAGTGGCGCGAATCAAGGAGGATGTGGCCCGGGCGCAGGCCCAGCCTGGCAAAAACCTGAAAACGGCCCTTATCATTAATCGAACCGGTAACATTCAGGCAGCTGGCAGCCAAACTGCCGCTTCTGCCCTGATGTCGCTGGCCGGATTGACCAACGTGCTGGAGCAGGTACAAAAAGGTTATAAGCCCGTCTCAGCGGAAAGCTTGGTAAATTTCGGACCTGAGCTTATCATTGTCACTGAGGGTTCTGTGCAGGCCAGTGGTGGCCTGGACAAATTCATCAAGCATCCTGCCATTGCCACAACACCGGCAGCCATCAATAACCGGATAGTCGTCATGGATGATCTTCTTGCGCTGGGTCTGGGGCCGCGTGTCGCCCAGGCTATAGAACAACTTAAACTGGCATCAAATGCAGCACCGTAGTCATTACCGTAAAAACCTGTTTTCAGTCCGCATTATTTTTGTTTTGGCCATACTGGTGGTGATCAGCCTGATAGGCTCTGCCAGCAGTGGCGCGGTTGCCATTCCTTTTGCGGATATTCCTGCTTTGTTATGGGGGCAGGTACCCGAAAGCCAGCGCCTGATGCAGGCCGTGCTACTTGATATCCGCCTTCCACGTGTCCTGTTTGGCTTGGTGGCGGGAGCCGCGCTGGCCCTGTCTGGGGTGGTCATGCAGGCCCTGTTCAGGAACCCGCTGGCAGAGCCCGGGCTGATTGGTGTCTCGTCCGGGGCGGCCTTGGGGGCAGTACTGGTTATTGTATTGGCCAACACCGGCTTCTGGGGTATTGCCCTGGCGGCATTTGCAGGTAGCCTGCTTTGTACCTGGCTGGCCTATTGGGTAGGGTGCCGTTTTCCCGGGGTGGCGGGCCTGTTGCTGGCGGGCATTGCGATTAATGCCATTACCGGCAGTCTGATCGGCCTGCTCAGTTATATAGCCACCGATAACGAACTGCGCGACCTGACATTCTGGAGCATGGGCAGCCTGGCGGCTGCGTCCTGGTCTACACTGGGTTTTATGCTGCCCTGGACGGTCGTTCTTTCCATTTATGCCGCCCGGCAATGGAAAGCCCTGAATGCCTTGCTGCTCGGAGAGCGGGAAGTGGAGCATCTGGGCTTTTCCATGCAGGCTTTGCGGCGCCGGCTGATTGTTTGTGTGGCCCTGTTGATTGGTCCGCTGGTGGCGGTTACCGGCGGTATTGGTTTTGTGGGTCTGGTCGTGCCGCATATTATGCGGATGATTATTGGTGCCAATCATCGTTATCTGTTGCCGGCCTCTTTTTTGGGAGGCGGCCTGGCCCTGATTTGGGCTGACTGGGTGGCCCGTACCATTATCCTGCCTTCAGAATTGCCCATTGGGTTGGTGACCAGCCTGATTGGCGGCCCGTTTTTTCTCTGGCTATTGATTCGCCACATCAAGAGGTAATAATGACAAATGCCATGAAAGGTGAATCGTTGCTGTTTCATCGCCAGCAGCGACGTATTCTTGACCATGTTTCCATTTCCATTGAAAGCGGGCAGGTACTGGCTTTGCTGGGGGCCAATGGCGCGGGTAAGTCAACCTTGCTGTCTGTATTGGCCGGTGAAATAAAACAGGGGCTGTCTGCGCATGACCGTATTGTCGTTACCATTAATGGTAAGGATATTTCCGGCTTAAGCGCGACCGAATGCGCGCAGCGGCGTGCCGTATTACCGCAAAACGCCTCGCTAACCTTTGATATGAACGTGCTGGAAATTATTGAAATGGGCATGTACCCTTTTGCAGGGATAACGCAGGAACAGGCCACGGCTTTGCTTGAGCAGGCACTGCAATGGGCCGATGTGCAGAGTCTGCAAACGCGTAACTACCAGACCTTGTCTGGCGGAGAGAAGCAGCGGGTTCAGTTTGCCCGCGTGTTGGTGCAGTTGCTGGCCCGGCGTGAACAGGACCCGGCGGCCCGTTATGTCTTGCTGGATGAACCCACGTCAAGCCTGGACCCCAAACACCAGCAACAATTATTAAGTACCTTGGGCAAGCTGGCCCGCCAGGAAAATATAGGTGTGCTTATTATTTTGCATGACCTGAACCTGGCCGCCCGTTATTGTGACCGACTTGCTCTGCTATGCGAGGGCAGGCTGATTGCCTGCGATACCCCCGAAAAAGTGCTGACCCGAGAGAATCTGCATGCGGTGTATGGCATTTACGGACAGGCCATTGCCCATCCGCTGGTGCCAGGTAAACAGCTGGTAATCTGGGAGTAAAACGTTTTTACGGCAGGCTGTCATGGCAATGGTGTAATATCTCACCTTTTTCCTGAAGCAAACTAACAAAAGCAATCATCAGAATGAGTCAGTTGAATTATTTTGGCCGGGGCCTGCGCGCGGGGCTACCCATTATGCTGGGCTATATTCCCGTTGCCATGGCGTTTGGTATAGCAGGTGCCAGTCTGGGTTTAAGTGCCTGGGAGCTTATTGCCACTTCATTGATTGTATATGCGGGGGCCGGGCAGTTTTTCATCCTGGCATCCCTGCAATTGGGCACGCCGCTGGTGACCATGGTTTTATTGGTGACCTTGCTTAATGCCCGTCATCTTTTATATGGTCCGATTATTGAAAAGTATCTGCCCAAAGGGCTGAAAAATCGCTTGATCAAGGCGTTTTACCTGACCGATGAGGTGTTTGCCACCTGCTATGTGGGCATGAACAAGGTTGAAACGGCTGCCCGTGGCAGCTGGTATATGGGCCTGGGTATATTGGCCTGGCTGTCCTGGGCTACTGGTACGGCCATTGGTGTGTTTGCCGGTGATGAATTATTAAAGGCTTTTCCGGTGGTTGAAAAAACCCTGGGGTTTGCCTTGCCGGCCATGTTTGTGGCGGTAACGGTGCAAAGTATTCAACACCATATGCTAAAGGCCATGGCCGCCGGTGTCGTGATTACGATAGGGGTGGTATCGCTGGGCTTTCCAACCCTGGCCATTCTGGTGGGGGCTTTTGGTGCCTGCCTGTTTTATACCCCCGGAGAAGACAATGCAAAAGTATGAATATGTGATTGCCATGGTGGCTATGGGGGTGTTCACTTATTTGATGAGGGCCCTGCCGTTTGTTTTGATGCAACGCAGCCGTTTGTTGTCACGTCTGAATTCGGGCCGGTTTGCCATCATGGGCCCGGCCTTGCTGGTGTCAACCTCCACTGTGGTGTTGTATTCGGGGCTGGCAGAAACCACCTCATGGCAGGAAGTGGGGGCTTATATACTGGCGGTGCTGATTCTGGTTGGCGTGCTGAAGGCTGCCAAAAATACCGGCCTGGCCATGCTGGTTGGGATGGTGGCTTACGGCTTCCTGATGTGGCTGGTGTAATTGCCGGCAGGCAGGACAAAATGCGCGCTGCCTGTTAACGGCAGATAACATTACAGCAGGAACGGCCTGCCGGTTACCGGTGTGGTGGGTGTAGCCATATCCTGTCTGGACATAATGCCAGCCTCAAAAGCCATCCTGCCAGATTGAATGGCCAGTTTAAATGCCTCGGCCATTTTGACCGGATCATGCGATTGTGCAACGGCGGAATTTAACAGGACTGCATCAAAGCCCAGTTCCATGGCTTTCACCGCATCTACCGGTGAGCCAATGCCAGCGTCTACCACCAGCGGCACATTGGGCAGGCGGGCACGCAAGGTTCTTAGGGCAAAGGGGTTAACCAGCCCCTGGCCCGAGCCAATGGGGGCGCCCCATGGCATTAAAATGCGGCAACCGGCATCCAGCAGGCGGTTGCAGGTAACCAGGTCATCGGTACAGTAAGGAAAAACCTCAAAGCCGTCCTTGACCAGTTGTGTGGCGGCGTTGATCAGTTCAATCGGATCAGGCTGCAAGGTGTAGTCATCACCAATCACTTCAAGCTTGATCCAGTTGGTATCAAAAATTTCCCGTGCCATATGCGACAGGGTAATAGCCTCACGGGCGGTTTTGCAGCCAGCCGTATTAGGTAGCAAATGAGCGCCGTTTTGCTTGAGCATCTGGAAAAAGGCATTGGAAACCCCTTCTGTTGTGCTTTTGCTTAAGGGGTTCTGCCCGGGGGCCAGCTGGCGTTTCAAGCCAACGGTAACCACCTGTGCGCCCGAGGCGGCAATGGCATCATGTAAAACCTTGGGGGAAGGGTAGCCGGCTGTGCCCAGAAAAAAACGGCTGGACAGCAGGGTATCTGCAATAGTGAATGACATATTATTCCTGCTTAGCCACCGGTAATGGGTGAAAAGGTGAAGACGGCATCGTTGGCTTGCAGTGTATAGGCTTCACGTGCCGAACGGGAAACGAAAATTTCATTGACGGCGGTGGCGACGGCGGTTGGGTCACTTTCCTGACGGGCTTCGGTTTGTAATTGTTCAACCAGGGCGGCCAGTGTGGTGCCCTGGTTAACCGTGCGTTCAAGACCATTAACTGAAATTGAAATTGTTGTCATGCCTGCAATAAAGAATAATCAGCGGAAAATACCGATTTTAAGGCGTTTTCAACCATAGCGGGTGCAATTAGCCAGCCATGGCGAAACAAGCCGTTAATACGGGTCAGGCCCGCTTCGGTTTCAATGCGTGGAAAGTTGTCGGCCAGGGCAGGGCGCAGGTTGACTTCCGAGTGGATGATCCTGCCTTCGGCTATTTCCGGCAGAATGCTGTGGGCGGCGGCCAGCAGTTCAACTGTGGTACGTACCGAAACGGGGGAACGGTCTTCGCTTTCGATTTCACTGGCGCCTACCACTAAAGTATCGGGTGCGCGCGGAACAATATAAACCCGATAGCGCGGGTGAAGCAGGCGAATTGGACGGTGTAAACTGACGCCCGGCGCCTGGACCCAGAAAATTTCCCCGCGCACGCCCCGCACATTCTGGCAGGACAGTTCGGCATGGTTATGGACAGGCTTGTCACGGGCACCTGTGCCACGGGTATCAAAAACCCAGTCGAAAGTATGTTTTTCTGTGCCGGTATGAATGGTATGCGGGGTCAGTAAGGTAACCGGCTGGCTCCAGTGCCATTGCACATTTTGGGCAGATGCCGCCAATGCCTGCATGGCCTGGACGGTATGGATCTGGCCTTCGTTGGCCAGCAGCCAGGTGTGGGAGGGGCCTTGTATGGAAGGCTCCAGGCGGGCCAGTTCCTGGCGTGGCAGGGGTTGGGGCTGATCGTTTTCGGGGGCTTTGGCCTTAAGCAGGGAAACCAGCCGGTCTGCAGCGCCTTCATCACCGCGGTGCGCCACCAGCAGGCTGCCTTTAAAGTGCAGCTCAACAGGCAATGTCAGGCGAGGGACCAGGTTTGCCCATAAATCCAGCGATCGCTTGCCAAGCTGAAAGACGTTTTCATCACCGCTTTCAAGTTCGGCAATCGGGCTAAGCATGCCCGCCGCCGTCCAACCTGCGGCAACCGGGCTGTGCATGGACGGAGCCGGGTCAAACACACTTACCTGGTGACCTTGCGATGACAAAACAAAAGCGAGCAAACGGCCTGACAGGCCTGCTCCGGCGATAGCGATTTTCATGTTTTTTTCTTTGCCTGTTGAATGGTTTTACTGAAACAAGGCAACATTATAAACAGGCAGGCCTGCACCCGTGACAACATTAGTAGCCGGTTCCAGGTTTAATGATTCAGATCAAATTTCAACGGCCCAGTTTTTGTTGCAACTGTGGCCCGTACTGCTTGGCCACCGTTTCAAGGTCGGCATAAATTTGCTGGGTACACGTTTCGCTGGACTCTGACAGGCAGATACGGATATGTTGTTGAATATTCAGCCAGGCGGCATGTGGGGCAGGCACATTGACAATATCCACGTTTTCGGCCAGTGCGGTAAAGCGGCCGTCGCGGTTAGGGTCTGCACCAATAATTCTTACTCGGGCCACCGCCTGGTCAGGATGGTTAACCAGTTGCAGGACAGCAGACCGCATGACCTGGTTTTGCAGTTGCGCAATGATATGGGTGCCAATGGCATCATTGGGGGTGTTGCCACTGACATAAACGGGAATTTTTGCCAGGGCACTGGTAACGCAGGTACTGGCCAATACGGCCGCCAGCAATTTGTAAAAAACGGATTTTTTCATTTCTGATGTTCAGCATTGACTATAATGTCAACATCATACGACTTTTCTGGTTCAGAATTGTTTTAATAACGGTTAAATCAACTACAGCATATTTCAGCAGTGTCACAATCATCAGCCAGCCAGGTTTTACAAACGGTCTTTGGCTACGAATCTTTCCGGGGCGAACAGCAGGCCATTGTCGAACATCTTGTTTCTGGCGGGGATGCGCTTGTCCTGATGCCCACCGGTGCCGGCAAGTCCTTGTGTTACCAGGTGCCTGCCTTGGTCAGGGAGGGGTGCGCCATTGTGGTGTCTCCGTTAATTGCCTTAATGAAAGACCAGGTGGATGCCCTCAAAGAGCTGGGTGTGCAGGCGGCTTATCTTAACTCCACGCTTGATTGGTCTGAAATTCGCGCGGTAGAGCGAGACTTTTTGCGTGGTGAGCTGGACCTGCTGTATATTGCGCCAGAGCGTTTGCTGGGCGAGCGTTGCCTGCAATTGTTAAGTCAGGGAAGAATTTCCCTGTTTGCGATTGACGAGGCGCACTGCGTATCCCAGTGGGGGCATGATTTCCGGCCTGAATACATGGGCCTGTCCATCTTGCATGAGCGCTGGCCCCAGGTGCCGCGCATTGCCTTAACCGCTACCGCCACCACCCATACCCGCCAGGAAATCATTCAGCGTTTGGCGTTGGGTGAAGCCAAACAGTTTATTGCCAGTTTTGACCGGCCCAATATCACTTATCACATTGTTGAAAAGCATGATGTGCGGCGCCAGTTGTTGAATTTCATTCGTGAAGAGCATATGGGTGATTCGGGAATTGTGTATTGCCTGTCGCGCAATAAAACCGAGGACATTGCCGAGTTCCTCAGCAAGGAAGGGATTAAGGCGTTGCCGTATCATGCCGGCCTGGACACTGCCCGCAGGGCCGAGCACCAGGCCCGTTTTCAGCAGGAAGACGATCTTGTCATGGTGGCAACCATTGCCTTTGGCATGGGTATCAACAAACCTGACGTGCGTTTTGTGGCGCATATCGATTTACCCAAATCGGTAGAAGGCTATTATCAGGAAACCGGCCGTGCCGGGCGCGATGGCCTGGCGGCAACCGCCTGGATGGCTTATGGCCTGCAAGATGTGGTACAGCAAAGAAAAATGATTGAAGATTCAAATGGTGATGAAATCTTCAAGCGTCGTTCGGCAGCCCAGCTGGATGCCATGCTGGGCTTGTGTGAAACGGCCCAGTGTCGCCGCGTTCGTCTGTTGGCCTATTTTGACCAGCACATTGAGCCTTGCGGCAATTGTGATGTCTGCCTGAATCCGCCCAAAATGTGGGATGGCACGGTGGCGGCACAAAAAATCCTGTCAGCGGTTTACCGCTTGTTCAAAGAACGCGACCAGCGTTTTGGGGCCGGTCATATTATTGATATTTTGCGCGGCAAGAAAACCGACCGGGTTACTCAAAACCAGCACGATACCTTAAGTGTTTTTGGGGTGGGGCAAGACTTAAGTGATTCAGCCTGGCGTAGCGTGTTGCGGCAGTTGCTGGCCAACCATTATCTGGCACTGGACATCGAAGGCTATGGCACCCTGGCATTAACGGAAAAAAGCCGGGCCGTGCTTAAAGGCGAAGAGGTGCTTATGCTGCGCCAGGAGTCTGAGCGCATGGCATCCAAGTCGCGCAACATTATGCCCAAAGCCAAAAAGCCGGTTATCAGTCTTCCGCCCGAAGCCGAGGAGCGCTTCTTGCAGCTTAAAAAATGGCGGCTTGCGATCGCCCGGGAACATGAGGTGCCGGCCTATGTGATTTTCAATGATGCCACTTTGCGGCAGATTGCCTTGAACAACCCGGAAACTCTTGAGGATTTAAGCTTTATCAGTGGGGTGGGGGCACATAAGCTGGAGGCCTATGGCGAGGCAATTATAGAATTCCTTGATGAAATGCAGGTTTAAAACAGCTTGCCGTCTTCACCTCGGGAAGGGGGCTGCAAGCCCAGGTGACGCCAGGTGGTTAAGGTGGCAATCCGTCCGCGCGGGGTTCTTTGCAGGTAACCGTGCTGGATCAAATAAGGTTCTATCACATCTTCAATCGTGTCGCGTTCTTCGCCAATCGCGGCGGCCAGGTTATCAACGCCTACCGGGCCACCATCAAACTTATGAATGATCGTATCCAGCAGCTTGCGGTCCATCAGGTCAAGTCCTTGCGGGTCAACTTCCAGCATGCTTAAAGCGGCACAGGCCGATTCGACCGTAATCACCCCATCGGATTTGACATCGGCATAATCGCGCACCCGGCGCAGCAGGCGATTGGCAATACGTGGGGTCCCCCGGGCGCGGCGGGCAATTTCCCGGGCTCCCTCTGCGGTCATGGTGGTGTTAAGCAAAGATGCGCTTCGGCTGACAATTTGGGTCAGGTCTTCGGTGTTGTAGAATTCGAGTCGGGAAACAATCCCGAAGCGGTCGCGTAAGGGGTTGGTAAGCATGCCTGCCCGGGTGGTGGCGCCCACCAGGGTAAAGGGCTGCAAATCTATCTTGACGCTGCGTGCGGCCGGGCCTTCTCCGATCAGGATATCAATCTGGAAGTCTTCCAGGGCAGGGTAAAGAATTTCTTCGACCACCGGAGACAGACGATGAATTTCATCAATGAAAAGTACGTCGTTTTTTTCCAGGTTGGTTAGCATGGCCGCCAGGTCGCCGGGACGTTCAAGTACTGGCCCCGAGGTTTGCCTTAACTGTGAGCCCATTTCATGGGCAATGATGTGGGCAAGTGTTGTCTTGCCCAAGCCTGGGGGGCCGAACAGCAGGACATGGTCAAGGGATTCCTGGCGTTTGCGGGCAGCGGTGATGAAAATCTCAAGCTGTTCGCGCACACGGTGCTGACCGGTATATTCGGCCAGGGATTTGGGGCGCAGGGCACGTTCCACCGATTCTTCATTGGGGGAGCTGGCTTGTGGAGAAACAATCCTGTTGGGAGGGCTGCTGGATAAGGAATCGTTGAAAATGGCCATGGTCGTGCTGCGCAAAAATAGAAAAAGACATCGCTGTATTGTAATCTCTTTTAGAGACTGTATACCCATACAGCGATGTCTTTTGTGTAGTGCCCGCCAAATGCTTGCGCAGCAGCGATGTTTTATTACTTAGCGATAGGCCAGGTCACGCAGTACCAGTGCAATTTCAGGTACATAAGTGATGATCATCAGGCACAATACCGTGACGCCCACAAAAGGAACAAGCGGCTTGATCAGCTTTTCGATCGGCAGTTTGGCCACCGTGCAGGCAGCAAACAGGTTAACGCCAAACGGTGGAGTAATCATGCCAAGGGCCAGGTTAACCACCATGATGATACCGAAGTGGGTTGGGTCTACGCCAAATTTAACCGCAACGGGCAGCAGTAACGGGGCCAACACCACGATAGAGGCCGAGGTTTCAATGAACATGCCAATAAAGAACAGGGCAATGTTCACGCCCAGCAGGAAGGTGACTTTATCGTTGAACAGCAGGCTGAGCCATTCCCCCAGTGCATTGGGTACACCGGCACGATTAAGCAGGAAACCGAAAAGACCGGCATTGGCAATCACGAACATGATCACGGCAGTGGCAATCACGGTTTTACGGAAGGTTTCTGACAGCTGCCCAAAACCAATCGTGCGATAAATAAAGATACTTACGATCAGGGCATAAACCACAGCCACGACAGAGGCTTCGGTGGGGGTAAAGATACCGCCGTAAATGCCACCCAGAATAATTACGGGCATGAGCAGGGCCAGCCAGGCCTGTTTGAACGATTCCCAGATGCCCAGGCGGCCTTCACCATCATTCTTGCCATAGCCATGGCGTTTGGCATATAGCCATACATAAATAACCAGGGCAAAAGCAATTAGCATGCCTGGCAGGATACCGGCAATGAAGAGCTCACCTACATCGGTTTCGGTGGAAACCGCAAACAAAATCATGGGAACTGATGGGGGGATAATAACCCCGAGTTCGGCAGCAGTAGCCTGCAAAGAAGCGGCAAACGGCTTGGGATAGCCATGTTTGACCATGGCGGGAACTAAAATGGCGCCCACGGCAAAGGTGGTAGCCACACTAGAGCCGGCCACGGCGGCAAAGATCATGCAGGTAATGACACAGCTGCAGGCCAGGCCGCCTTGCATGTTGCCCACCAGGCTTTTGGCGAAATTGACCATCCTTGTGGATATGCCACCCGCTTCCATGAGGTTGCCGGCCAGAATGAAGAAGGGAATGGCCACCAGTGGGTAAGAGTCTAGCGATGCATAGATTTTTTGGGCGATAACCAGCCAGTTAATGCCCGCAACCTGGACACCGACAATACTGGCAAGACCGATGGAAATAGCTACTGGTACTGTCAGGACAAAGAACAGCAGCATTGAAATAATCATTAATTGAGACATAAAACCAACCTGAATATTAAGCGGTAGCGAATGGAATACGCCTTACAAGGGGGCGATTTCATCGTTGGATTCAGCAGATCCCTGCGACCAGTGAACAATCACGGCGATCAGGGCCAGAAATGAACCAATTGGAATAGCGGCATAAATCCAGGCGATACTGAAATCCAGTCCTGCGATGGTCTGGAACCGGAAGCGGTACGCAGCCATGGCACCTACCCAGGTCAGGATACCCAGGAAGGTGCTGGTAATAATCATGACCAAGGTGGACAGCCAGCGTTTGTGTTTTTCATTCAGGGCATTTTCAAGCATTTCCACTTTAAGCATGGCACCCTGGCGGCAAGCCAGTACCAGACCCAAAAGCACCACCCAAATAATGGCGCAGCGGGTCCAGACTTCGGTCCAGTCGGCGGGAGATTCAAAGACAAAGCGGCTGATAACTTGGTGGAATGAGGCAATCACGGCAGATAGCAGCAGCAATTGCGCCATTATGGACACCAGTCTGAAGACAGACTTGTCCAGTAATTGAGTGAGCGATTTCATGGCAATTTGAAGAGTTGGGGCTGAAAAACCATTCAGCCCCGCAGGAAAAGAAAAAACTTATTTTGTATTCTGGATGGATTCAATCAGTTCTTTCGAGAATTTCTTGTGGAATTCAGGATAGACATTGTGAACAATTTTGGCAAATTCGGCACGATCAACGTCCTGGGTAATTTCCATGCCTTCCTTGGTTAGTGTTTCAATTCCTGATTTTTCAACATTGTCAACGAAATCGCGCATGGCCTGGGCAGCCGCCATGCCTGCTTTCTTAAGCTTTGCCTTGTCTTCGTCGGACATGCTGTCATAAACCATTGGGGATACGACAATCACGGCAGGACCATATACGTGTCCGGTCAGGGACAGGTATTTTTGCTGGGAAGACAGTTTGGCTGAAACGATCACGGAAAGCGGGTTTTCCTGGCCATCAATAGTGCCTTGCTGCAGTGCGGTTTGCACTTCAGGCCAAGCCATTGGCGTGGGCAGCATGCCCAGTTCCTTGAAAGCGGTAATATGGATCGGGTTTTCGGTGGTGCGGATTTTCAGGCCTTTCAGGTCTGCCGGTGTCTTGACCGCGTGTTTGCTATTGGTTAAGTGACGGAAGCCTTGTTCACCCCATGCCAGGGCAACCAAACCACGTTTGGGGAATTCGGCTAGCAGTTTGCTGCCAATCTCGCCATCCAGTACTTTGCGTGCATGTTCCAGGTCACGGAACAGGAAAGGAATGTCGAAAACACCAGTTTGTGGCACAAAGTTCAGGGTTGCGCCGGTGGATAAAATCGCGGCATCTACGGTACCGATTTGCAGGCCTTCAATAACTTCGCGTTCACCGCCCAAGGCGCTGTTGGCAAATTGTTCAATTTTGATTTCACCGTTGCTGCTTTTGCCAATGGCTTTTTCAAAAGCATTGGCACCGGCACCGTAGTGGGAGTCTTTTGACAGGGCATAAGCCATTTTCAGGGTTTGTTCGGCCATGGCTGCGCTTGAAAAACACAGGCTGCCGATGGCGGTGGCAACAAGAACTTTTTTAAACCATTGAGGACGCATTTTATTTCCTTGAAATTGAGTATTTAAAATTTAATAAATTATTTTGCTAGTGATTTCAAAGCCATACGGATGCCTTCTGAAACGGTAATTTCAACCGGCAAGGTTTTAAGCGCAGCTTGTGACTCCCGCTCTGAATATCCCAATGCGATCAGGGCATTGAGAATATCGGTTTGACTATGGTTGGCTGTATTAGTTGGTGTGGAGTGAGTATCTCCCAGTTTGCCGCGCAGTTCAAGCAAAAGGCGCTCGGCGGTTTTTTTGCCGATGCCCGGGACCTTGAGCAGCAATGTGGCATCCTGGTTGGCGATACAGGCTGCCAGGTCGCTCACGCTCATGCCCGAAAGCACGGCAAGGGCAGTGCGTGAACCGATGCCGCTGACTTTGATCAGGGCACGGAAAGTACTTCTTTCTGCTGCATGCAGGAATCCAAACAGGGTATGGGCATCTTCCCGGACCGCCAAATGCGTGAACAGGGTCACTTTGGTACCCAATTCAGGCAAGTCGTACAGGGTGCTCATGGGAACATCTATATCATAGCCAACACCATTGACATCCAGGCAGACAGTGGGGGGCAGTTTTTCGATAAGGGTTCCGGTAAGACGTCCGATCATAATAATGCAATATAAAAAAGGTTAACCAATCAGCCTGCCAGCCCGTATGCGGGACTTATGGCTGAGTTGCCCTGCTTCATGGGATTTGAGTTTTTCTGACAGGGGATTGGCATGGGCATGGCAGATGGCACAGGCCAGGGCGTCGGCCGAGTCAGGTGCAGGCAAGCCATTTAAGGATAATAAATACTGAACCATTAATTGCACCTGTTCTTTTTTGGCGTGTCCATTACCCACAACCGCTTTCTTGATTTGCAGGGCCGTGTATTCGCTGACATTCAGGTTGCTGTCCGCCAGCGCACACATGGCTGCCCCGCGTGCCTGTCCGAGCAAGAGCGTGGATACCGGGTTGGTATTGACAAACACTTTTTCCAGCGCGGAATCATCGGGCCGATGGGTCTGGATAACTTCACGGATATTGTCCAGGATAGCCTTAAGACGCTGGTGTAGGGGCAGTTCTGTGGGAACGACAATGGTCCCGCTGGCCACATAGTGAATGCGCATACCGCTGGCTTCAATCACACCGAAACCGGTGCGGCGAAGGCCAGGATCAATGCCAAGTATGCGCATTTCAGATTAGTGGCGGAAGTGGCGGGTGCCGGTAAAGACCATGGCAATACCCTGTTCATCAGCAGCGGCAATCACTTCATCGTCACGGATGCTGCCACCCGGTTGAATGATGCAGTTGGCACCTGCGGCAACGATGACATCCAGGCCGTCACGGAACGGGAAGAAGGCGTCTGAGGCGGCTGCTGAGTTTTTCAGGGACAGGCCGGCGTTTTCAGCCTTGATGGAGGCGATGCGGGCAGAGTCGATACGGCTCATCTGGCCAGCGCCTACGCCCATGGTCATGCCGTTGGCACAAAACACGATGGCGTTTGATTTCACGAATTTGGCGACATTCCAGGCAAACAGCAGGTCTTGCATTTGCTGTTCGGTAGGCTGCTTCTTGGTAACCACTTTCAGGGCGCTGGTATCAAGGTCGAAGGCATCCGGGTCTTGAACCAGCCAGCCACCACCAACACGCTTGATGTCAAAGTCGTTTTTACCATTGCCCATTGCAAGCTCAAGCACGCGCACGTTTTTCTTGGCGGCCAGCAATTCCAGGGCTTCGGCAGTGTAAGAAGGTGCCAGCAATACTTCCATGAATTGCTCGCTGATGGCTTGTGCAGTGGCCAGGTCTACCTGACGGTTGAAGGCGATGATGCCACCAAAGGCGGAAGTAGGGTCTGTTTTGAAGGCTTTTTGGTAAGCGGCAACGGCTGACTCGGCAACCGCAACCCCACAAGGATTGGCGTGCTTGACAATCACGCAGGCGGGTGCCTCGAAGGTGCGGACACATTCCCAGGCCGCATCAGAGTCGGCAATGTTGTTATAGGACAGTTCTTTGCCTTGTAACTGGCGATAGCGTCCCAGCAAGCCTTCGGGCGCATTGGGGTCTACGTAGAAGGCGGCAGACTGGTGCGGGTTTTCACCGTAGCGCAGTTCCTGGTGTTGCTGGACCTGAACGGTCAGGATAGAAGGCCATTGTTTGCGTGCCGGTTCGGCTGTTTGTGCCGGTGCGGCATCGGCCAGGCTGGTCAGGTAGTTGGTAATGGCACCGTCGTAAGCCGCGGTGTGGGCATAAACCTTGCTGGCCAGTTTCAGGCGCAGGGCGTAAGAGGTTTGGCCGTTGGCATCAATTTCCTGCAACACCTGGTCGTAGTCGGCAGGATCAATCACTACAGTAA
The DNA here is from genome assembly GCA_041656315.1 of Advenella sp. Classification (GTDB taxonomy): domain Bacteria; phylum Pseudomonadota; class Gammaproteobacteria; order Burkholderiales; family Burkholderiaceae_B; genus Advenella. The sequence continues at coordinate 70,065 of JBBADT010000001.1, read as the reverse complement.
CACCACCGGCTTCGGTGCCATGGTTTTTGGCCGCGGCACGCAGCATGGCGGGGCCGCCGATGTCGATGTTTTCAATCGCGTCAGCAAAGTTGCAGCCAGGCTTGGCAATCGTTTCACGGAAAGGATACAGGTTGACCACCAGCAGATCGATAGGGTCAATATTATGTTCTTTCATGGTGTTCAGGTGGATCTCGTCATCCCGGCGACCCAGCAGGCCACCGTGAATCTTGGGATGCAGGGTTTTGACCCGGCCGTCGAGAATTTCAGGAGAACCGGTGTGCTCGGCAACCTCGGTAACGGCAAGACCGGCCTGTTTTAGCAGGGCGGCAGTGCCACCGGTGGACAGCAGCTTGATGCCACGTTGTGCAAGGGCTTGGGCAAATTCGACAATACCGGTTTTATCTGAAACCGAAAGTAAGGCAGTTGAAAGTTTCATGGTGATTAGATTAAGTGATGTGTAATAAGTTTTTTACGCAGGGTATTGCGAGTGATGCCCAGCATTTCAGCCGCCTTGGATTGGTTGCTGTTGGCTTTTTGCATAACAACTTCAAGCAGCGGTTTTTCAACGCAGTTGTTAACCATTTCCCAAAGATTGCTCGGGTTGCTGTCGCCGAGTTCCTTGAAATATAGCTCTAGGTTGGTACGGACACACTCTTGAAGATTTTGAGTATTATTCATGGCGTAACGATATTAGTGGAATTATATTATTGGATATAAAAATACAAGGGTATTTTCAGTGGGCCGGGCTGGTTGCCGGTTGCTGCCCTTGGCGGATAATCAGTTGATCAAACCATTGCTCTACGGCCGTGTACTGATCATGACTGTTGTCGATTCGGTTCATCCTGTCACAAAAAGAGTCTGCTTCAGGCAGTTTGCTGATGTACCAGGCGATATGCTTGCGGGCCGATCGAACCCCGGTGTATTCACCATAGAAGGTGTAATGATGATGCAGGTGTTCAAGCAGGACTGCTTTCATGTGCCCGTAACCGGGTTTTGGCAGTAACTGGCCGGTGTCAAGGAAATGATTGATTTCCCTGAAGATCCAGGGGTTTCCTTGGGCTGCGCGGCCAATCATGATGGCATCTGCTTTGGTATAGTCTAGTACGTATTTTGCCTTGTAGGGATCGGTGATATCCCCATTTGCAATTACTGGAATTGAGATGTTGGCCTTGACCTGGGCAATGGTGTCGTACTCGGCCTGACCGGTGTAAAGGTCGCATCGGGTGCGGCCATGCAGCGTTAAGGCGGCAATACCCAGGTTTTCGGCAAGACGGGCCACGCGTAAGGCGTTTTTGTTTTCCCGGTCCCAGCCGGTTCTGGTTTTAAGGGTAACCGGTACGTTGTATGGGGTACAGGCCTTGACCACGTGTTCAATGATTTGGGCAACTAGCGGCTCATTGCGTAGCAGCGCAGAACCCGAGGCGACACTGCAGACTTTTTTGGCAGGACAGCCCATGTTGATGTCTATGATGCGGGCGCCTTTTTCTATATTGAATACGGCGGCTTCAGCCATCATTTCGGGGTCTGCGCCGGCAATCTGGACGGCGATGGGGTCTACCTCGCCTTCATGGTTAAGGCGTCGCGAGGTTTTGACACTGTTCCAGAGTTTTGGGTTGCTGGCAGCCATTTCCGATACGGCATAACCTGCCCCCAACCGCTTGCAAAGCTGGCGGAAAGGACGATCGGTCACCCCCGCCATGGGGGCGACAAAAACAGGATTGGGAAGATGCCAGGGACCGATATGCATGCGCAGATTTTAACCAATTTGGCTGTCGCTGAGTAAAAAATGAGCGATTTGCCTGAAAATTCAGTTTCTGAAACCCTGTAATAGATGCAGGGCCAAGGGCTGACGCAGTGGTTTTAAAAGGTCCATGCCAAGCAGGCCAAGGCCGCAGCCATGTTCTATCAGCGGGTTGCCGGTTGTGAAAACACGGGGCAGGAAATCAGTCAGTTCACAGGTTAGCCTACGGTCAAATTTACGGCTGTTGGCAAAATTATTTAAAAAAGGCGCTGCTGACTGGCTGGTATTGAGCATCCAGGGCTTGAGGCAATGGACCAGGGTGGCTACATCGCGAAGACCCAGGTTAAGACCCTGCCCGGCAACCGGATGAAGGGTTTGGGCTGCATTGCCAAGTGTGGCGATATGGCCGTTAACCGTGTTTTTGCTGGCACTTAAATGAAGCGGGAAAACAGTCCGTTTTTCCAGAACGGTTAGCTCGCCCAACCGTTCTCCAAAGTGTTGGGTAAGGGTGCGGGAGAATTCGGCATCATCAAGCCGGGTCAAGGCTTGGGCGCGTTCGGGTGAAGTGCACCAAACAATAGACTGGGCATTCTTGAAAATGGGATGCGGCAGGACGGCCAGTGGCCCTTCCTGGGTGAAGCGCTCCCAAGCCCAGCCCGGTTTGGGAAATTGGGCCCGTGCAGCGGTAATCAGCGCATGCTGGTTATATTCGCGATGGATGTCTTTGGGCTTGATGCCATCACACTGGACAGCGATACGGGTGCGCCATGTTTTTTCACCTTGCGTGACAATAACCGGGGCATTGTCGTTTTCCTGGGCGGCGCTGGCCAGCTCTCCACTGAGCACCGTGACCGGCAGCTGTTGAAGCCGTTCTTGCAGTTTACGATACAATTCGGCGTAGGCAACCACGCTGCCCAGCATGGGTACATTAAAGTCTTTGTTTGAAATGAGCGTGCGACCCAGGCGGTTTTTTTGTGAAACATGAACGGTTTCTATAGTGGCGCTGTGGTCTGGCCAAAGGCGGTTTTTTTCAAGAAAGACCTTGCTGCCGTAATTAAGGGCCAGGACACGTGTGTCTTTGGCAGGGTCATGCCGCTTGTTGAGGCCCTGAAAAAGGGCAATGCGCAAAGAACCCTGGCTGACAGAAGCCAGTGTACAGGCCAAGGCACAGCCGGCAGGGCCGGCACCCAGTATCGCAATATCAAAATCAAATTTTTCCATGGTGTTCATATTTTAGCGCTTCTTTTGAGCGGTTCGGAGGCAATTTCATTTTTTTGCGCTTTTGGTGATTATCCCGAAAACGGGCCAACAGCTATTACAATACGCTATCTGCATGATTATAATAGTTTAATTAATTTTCTCCGATCGGTGGTTTATGAATCTGGACCTGATGCATTGGCTGCAGCCATGGGAGTTTTCTCCTGCCCTGGTCATCGCTTTTCTTGTCTGTGGTATTTTGTTCATGCGCGGCACCGCCGTGCACAAGGTTACCCGTACCCGGCAATGGTTGTTCTGGGTTGGGTTTTTCATGATTTACCTGTCTTTGCATACGCATATCGACTACTACGCCGAACGCATGTTTTTCATTCACCGCATACAGCATGTGGTGTTGCACCATTTGGGGCCACTTATTGTCATGGCGGCCTATCCGGGCCAGGTCATGCGTGCGGGGCTGCCATTGCGGGCAAGGGTCTGGCTGAAAAATTTCCGATGCACATTTAGTGGTCGCTTCATTGAAGGCGTCTTGACCAATAAAATCTTTGTGCCGGTCCTGTTTGTCATGCTGGTGTTGGTCTGGCTGGATCCCACCATTCAGTTCTATTCCATGCTCGACTGGAAATTGTACCGGCTCATGAACTGGTCGGTCGTCATTAGCGGGTTTATGTATTGGAACCTGGTGCTTGACCGTCGTCCCTCCAATCCGCCGCTGCTGACGGCTAAAACCTGGCTGGGCCGTATGGGTCAGTGGTGTGTCAAAAGAGGCTCTCCGGCCGTCATGTCACCCGGAGCCCGTGTGCTTTCACCCATTTTGACCATGTTGCCGCAAATGGTGGCGGGCGCTTATATTGCCTTTACCTCGGTTGATTTATACCCCCTGTTTGATCTATGCGGCAGGGCATTGCCCATGACCGCCCTGCAAGATCAAAGTATTGGGGGGCTTACCATGTGGATTCCGGCAGCTTTGGTAGAGTCTTTTGGTTTGTTGGTGGCCTTGGCCAACATGATGCGCTTGTCGGCCAAGGGACGTTTGCGTTCTACCTTCAGGGGCAAGGAAGTAGGGCGTCTGCCGGCAGGTGTGGCCAAATCAGCCGGTTAGCTGCCCTGACAGAAAAACTGTTCTAACCGGTGCGCTAACCAGTTAAAGTTTGAGGGAAACGGGCCTGTGGAAAAACCGGCATGACCACCTGTTTTGGGCAGGTGCAGGGTAACAGAGGCAGAAATATCCCTGATGCCGGGTAACGAATTCTCAGGAATGAAGGGATCGTTTCTGGCGTTCAGGACCAGGGCTGGAATGCGGATGTCTTTAAGAAATGCTTTGCTGGAGCAACTGGTCCAGTAGTCAAGCGCGCCTTTGAAACCATGTACCGGAGCCGTATAGGCATCATCAAAATCAAACAGGGTTTTGGCCTGCAGTATTTTATGAATATCAATGACATCAGGAAACTGCCGGCTTTTTTCCCGGATTTTCTTTTTCATAGTTTGTAAAAAATGGGGTGTATACACGAAACGCCCAAAAAATCCGGTTTCCAGCTGTTTTCCGGTTGCCAGCAGGTCCAGAGGAACGGAGATGCCTGCCACAGCCTGAAGCCAGCTTAAGCTTTCCTGTTGTTCTCCGGTGTATTTCAGCAGGGCATTGCCACCCATGGAAATGCCGCAGGCATGCCAGCGTGCGTTAGGCAGACGCTGGCGTACATGATTGAAAATAGTGTGAATATCGGTAGAGTCGCCGGAAAAGTAGGACCGGGGCAGTTTGTTGGCCTCTCCTGAGCAGCCACGGAAATGGGCAACCGCGACTACCCAGTTTTTTTGCCGGAAATAATGGCAAATGGCGCGGGCATAATGGCTTTGGCTGCTGCCTTCCAGGCCATGAAACAAAACCAGGGCGGGTGGTGTGCCGGTGAGGCTGTCAGGGTTTGTGGTTTGCACTTTCTGACAAACAGCGGGGGCGGCTGGTAAATTGCTTTCGGGGGCCAGCGGGTGCAGGCCGGGAATATTCCAGTCTATGTCAATAAAGTCATTATCGACGGTAATGACTCTTTCACGGGCATAGAAGATTGAAGGCCGCGGTACGAACCGGGACGCAAAGATGGTTTGTGATTGTCCGTCGGGCAACCATTTTGGAGAAGGACAGTCACTAAGATCCAACTGGGTATTCAAGGGCAACGGCTATTTAAAAGATTAATGAAGCAGCATGCTGACTGCCGGATGCAATTCGTCAAGGACGGTATCGGGAGGCGCCAGAGACGCATGGTGAAGGATAATATGCCAGCCGCTGCGGTTTTTTTGGTAAATATTGGTGACGTTGCAAAGCATTTCTTTCTGGCCCATTGACGTGGCAAAGTAATGCCGTTCGAGAATGGTATGAACAACGATCATGCCGTGGTGAAAAATGACCGGTATTTTTGCTTCGATGCTAAGTGGCCCTTTGGAAAGAATTTCTTTCCAGGAAGCCTGGATGGCCTGATGGCCCACCAGGCGTTCACCATTAGGGTGGATGCAGACAATATCTTCGTCATCAGCCCAGGTTTGCATGAGTTTGTTCAGGTCTGCTTCGCGAAGCGCTTCGTAAAAAGACTGCTCAACCTCGGCAGGGCTGGTGAAAACACTGCGTTTGATAGCGCCGGGTGTTTTAGTGCCCATGCACTTTTTCGCCTTCTTTCAGTTTGTACTGGGTGCCACAGTATGGGCAACTGACTTCACCGGTTTTGGTGACGTCCAGAAAAACACGGGGGTGCAGGCTCCAACGGGGGGCGTTGGGGCCTGGACAATGTAAGGGCAGATCTTGTGCGGTAACAATAATGGGGTCTTGTGTTGCTTGAGATGACATTTTTTTCCTTCTGGGCATGCGATAGCTGAAACATTAAATTTTCACAAAGACAGGGTTTGGACGCAAGCGTTGCAAAATAAGCCTGTTTCTGGATGGAACCTGGCTTTATTTTAATGAAAACATCCTGGCTTTGCTAGAATTCCCTTTACGGTTAATAATTTCAATCATTGTACAAGGAAGTCGTTTTGTCTGTGCAGTTATCTACAGGCGTGAAATCGCTGCGTCCTCGGCTTTCAATTAAAAAAATGGCCTGGTTCATGGGAAGCAGGCATATTGCGCCCAATCTGTTTGCCCTGTCTGTGTGGGGATTTGTGACAGGGGTGGCCATGGTTAATTATGGGCTCGCCGCCTGGCAAGCTTTGCTGATATCTTTTTTGGTCTATGCCGGCTCACTGCAGCTGACGGTGGCCCCGTTAATGGCCCTGAATGCACCCTTGTGGGTTGTTTTTTTTGCGGCCATGGTTGTTAATCTGCGCTTTATTATTTTTGGTGCCAGTTTATATCCTTATTTCAGGCACTTTTCTGTTTGGCGACGAATTGTAGCCGGATATTTTTTAACCGATGTCGGGTTTGTCCTGTTCATGAACCGCTTTCGCGCGCAGCGGCTTGGCCGTATAAGCATGTATTACGGCTACTTTATGTCGGCCTCTTTCCTGTTATGGTTGGTCTGGCAGGTTTCAACCATTTTGGGCATTTATGTCGGCAGTTATATTCCGGGCTCCTGGTCACTTGAATATGCGGGCGTTTTTACTTTGCTGGCTATTGTCATCCCCATGGTACGGACCCAACCCATGTTGGTCACGGTCGTAGCGGCGGGGGCCGCATCCTGGTTGGGGCAACAGTTACCTTTCAGGCTTGGCCTCTTTGTGGCAATTGTTGTGGGTGTAGTGGCAGGCGTACTGGCCGAAAAATATGGCAAACATGGCGGAAAAGCCCGAAAAGGGGTGTGAGTATGAGTGTTGAATATGTGTTGAAGGCCACTGCGTTGATGGTGTTGTGTGCTTTTATTACCCGCGTGGGTTACTTACTGATTGGCGGTTATATACCCTTGTCTGATAATGTAAAAAGCGGCTTGCGTTATGCGCCCGTTGCCGCGTTGGTGGCCATTATCGTGCCCAGTTTGCTGCCCTGGGCGCAAGGCGAAGCACCTGGCATAGGGCCAGAATTGTTTGCTGGTATTGTTGCCGGGCTGGCGTTTTTTCGCTTCCGCAGTATCCTTGTGCTGATTGTTGCCGGCATGGGGACCTTGTGGCTATTACGCTGGTTTTTTGGATAAATTCAGCCTGGACTTTCGTGAATCGGCTATTATGAGATGCCAGAGTAGTAAAATAAGCGGTTAATAGTTATTTTTTGCATTTTTTGCAAACACGGATATTTTATTTTATTGTTCAGGACCCAATGACGGATACCTCTAATGCCAATGCTGAAAGTGTGAAGTCTTTTAGTGAATTTGGTCTTCACCCAGATCTTTTAACGGCCATTTCAGCCAGTGGTTATACAGTCGCTACACCTATTCAGGCTCAAGCCATACCCGCCATTATCGATGGCCGTGATGTCATGGGGGCGGCCCAAACAGGAACCGGTAAAACCGCGGCCTTTACACTTCCTTTGTTACATCGTTTAATGCCCTATGCCAGCCACAGCACTTCGCCTGCCAGGCATCCGGTGCGCGCGCTTATTTTAGCCCCCACACGGGAATTGGCCGATCAGGTGGCTGACAGCGTAAAGCGTTACAGCGAAAGTTGTCCCTTGCGTGTGGCGGTGGTGTTTGGCGGTGTGGATATTTCTGCCCAAAAAGAAGAGTTGCGTAAAGGATGTGAACTGGTCATTGCTACGCCTGGGCGTTTGCTAGACCACATAGAACAGAAAACCATCAATTTGTCGCAAGTGAATACCCTGGTTCTTGATGAGGCGGACAGAATGCTGGATATGGGCTTTTTGCCCGATCTTGAGCGTATTGTCAAACTGTTGCCAAAATCCCGCCAAAGTCTGCTGTTTTCCGCTACGTTTAGCGGTGAAATCAGGAAGCTGGCGCGCTCATTCCTGAAGTCGCCCATTGAAATCAATGTAGCGCCACAAAATGCCACGGCCGAAAACGTAACCCAGATTGCCTACCCGGTATCTGGCAATAACAAGCAGGCTGCAGTATTGTATTTGCTCAAGTCCCGCAGCCTTAGTCAGGTCATTATTTTTGTCAATACAAAAATTGGGGCCAGCCGGCTAACGCGTGAACTGGTCAAAGAAGGCATTAAGGCAGAATCCATTCATGGCGATAAATCCCAGATCGAGCGGATCAAGGCATTGGATTCCTTCAAATCGGGTGAAACTGCCGTGCTGGTGGCTACCGATGTTGCAGCGCGTGGGCTTGACGTTGCCGGTTTACCCTGTGTGATTAACGTTGATCTTCCATTTAACCCTGAAGACTATGTGCACCGGATTGGCCGTACAGGCAGGGCGGGGGCTTCCGGTGAGGCAATTGCCTTGTTTACCGATCATGAGGAAAAACTGCTTGAGGATATAGAAAAGCTCATCAAGGTTAAAGTGCCCCGTGGTGCCCTCAATATTCCCGAGGCTTTCCAGCACCGGAGTCCAGCAAGTGTTGATTCGCGCAGTCGTGGCAAAGGAGAGCGTTTTAAACGAACCTTTCCCGCTTCAAGGCCGGCACCTATTGATGATTTTTTCTTCAAGCCTTACGAACCTTCGGTTAAGGATCCGCATAAAGAGGCCCAACGGCTGCAGCAAGAGCAAAAGTGGATGGAACACCAGGCCACGGCCAAGCAGCCACAGTTGGCGATCTTGTTAGGTGGACGCCCTAAAAATAATATCAAGCCTGCTGAATCAAACGACTGAACGATGCAGGGCCATCTGGCTGGACAGGGCTATCGGGGCGGATATTTTGCAATATTCGCTCCAGGTGGCTGATGTAAGGCAGCATGGTGCCAAAAAAATGATTCTTTCCTTCTATTTGTATCAATAGCGTAGGAAAGTTCTCAATATCAAGATCATCAAGCAGTTCGGGCTCTTCTTCTATGTCTACCCAAACAAACAGGTGCTGGGGAAAACGCTGACTTAATTCTGTAAATGACTCAAAGTATTCTTTGCATGTATCGCACCATTGCGCGCAATAGCATGCGATGAGCCAGACATTGGGATTATGAAGTGTATTTGCAATAGTGGAAGCGTGTTGACTTGGATTTTGAATGAACATAATCAATAATAGCCGGAAAAAGGCGGACAAGCATGAAAAACAACGCCCGCAAGGTGTCAGACGCTGTTTTTCCGCGGCCGATTGGCTTATCATCATAAAGCAATAATTGTTTTCAAGTCAAAATTTATGTGCTTTGCATAATCAATCATTTATGCAGTAATCTGGTATTTGAGCCAAGCAGCTCAAAAGGTGAGAAATATGAGTAATAACTCGACAAGAAAAATAGGTCTGTTCATTATCGGTGATGAAATCCTGTCCGGGCGTCGCCAAGACAAGCATTTGTCAACAGTGATTTCTATGCTTTCCGGCAGGGGCATGCAGTTGTCATGGGCCCGGTTTTTGCCCGACGATCTGGATACGCTTGTACAGGAATATAAACGCAGTTTTGCTTCCGGAGATATTGTGTTTTCTTGTGGTGGTATTGGTGCCACCCCTGATGATAAAACCCGGGATGCCGTTGCGTTGGCATTGGGGGTTGAACTGGAGTTACACCCCATTGCAGCCAAGCTGATTACCTCACGTTTTCAGGAGCTGGCCAAAGAGGGCCGCGGCAGTATAGATATGGGAACACCCGAAAACCAGCGCCGGCTGGCGATGGGGGTATTTCCCAAAGGGGCTGAAATTGTGCCCAATCCTTATAATAAAATTCCGGGTTTTTTCATTCAGGATCATACCTTTGTGCCGGGCTTTCCTGAAATGGCCTGGCCCATGATTGAGTGGACGCTTGACCATCGGTATGAGCAATATCATAACCTTCTGCGCGTGGAAGAGCATTCCATTCTGGCTTATTCATTGCCCGAATCCCGCATCACGCCGGCACTGGAGTTCATTGAAATCAACTGGCCGGGTGTCAAGACGTTCAGTTTGCCTACCGTGGCCAGGGATAATAATCCGCCCTTTGTGGATTTGGGCGTGAAAGGACCGTCACCTGCCGTTCAAGAGGCTTTTTCCTATTTGAAAGGAGAAATTCTCAGGGCCGGGGGGCGTTTTAGTCATTAATTAATGCATCAGGTGACCTTGTAACGTCAAGGGATATAAGAAGCGATGCTTGTCTGCGCAAAGATAAGCATAGCTTCTTTTCACATGATGGGATAAAATATATTGCATTGCAACATTCTAAGTTATTGCCATGACTGCCAAGAGTCCAATCGTACCTCAGGTCAAATCCTCTTCTTCTGACATTACCATTCAGGTCCTGGAGCGGGCCATGAAATTGCTTGATGTGCTGGCTGAGCAGGAAGAGCCTGTCTCCCTGAAAGAAATTGCCGCCTTGTCCAATTTGCATTCCTCAACAGCGCACCGTATTTTGAATGATCTTGCCGCAGGCCGCTATGTAGACAGGGTTAATAACGGCATGTACCAGCTTGGCATGCGTTTGCTTGAGCTGGGTTCCCTGGTTAAAGACAGGTTGAACGTGAGGGAAATTGCCCATGAACACATGCATGCGTTGCACCGGCTTACCGGGCAAACCATCAATTTGTCCATTCAGCAGGGTGATGATATTGTCTACATAGACCGGGCCTGGAGCGAGCGCTCTGGCATGCAGGTGGTTCGTGCTATTGGTGGTCGTGCGCCTTTGCACCTGACTTCGGTTGGGAAGCTTTTTCTGGCCGCGGCCGAACCCAGAAGTGTACGTGCTTATGCATTACGTACCGGACTTGGCGGGACGACCGGTAATAGCCTGACAGACCTAGATCGACTTGAAAAAGAGTTGGCTTTTGTGCGTCGTCACGGCTATGCCAGAGACAACGAAGAGCTTGAGCTGGGTGTGCGCTGTATTTCTGCCGGTATTTTTGATGACAGTGGGAAATTGGTTGCAGGCCTGTCCATTTCCTCTCCTTCAGAGCGGATGCGTGATGAGTGGGTTGAACTGTTAACGGATACCGCTGCCAGAATTTCGTCAGACCTGGGCTATGAGTGTCATAAAGAAAGCCATAAAGCGCTCAGGTAAAAAGTGCGTGATGTGCAAGCTGCCTGTCATCAAGACTTAATAAAAAGCAATTACATTTCAATTAGTTAAGTTTTTTTGGTTTTTTTGTTATTTTTTGTGCAACGCACAAAAAAGTACTTGACCACTAACGGAAATTACGTATAATTTGAATTGTGCGGTGCAATATAAATAGGTTGGCAGTAATTTCCTGAAAATGATATTGCAACCGGCTGTTCAATTTATCATGTAGCAGCTTTTACTTCACAAACTTATTTATTACTACCTAGGACATACCATGAGCGCAATCCCACAACAAATTCTAGATCGTCAAAAATCAGCCATCAACACTTTCGTTGCCGTACAAGGTTCAATTTTTGGTGGCTTCGAGAAACTGGTTGATCTGAACATGAAAGTCATCAAAGCTTCTTTGGGTGAGGCTGCAGAGCAGTCTCAACAGGTTTCTGAGTTGAAGGATCCACAGGAAGCGGTTGCTTTCGTATCTTCTTTGGCTCAGCCCAACGCTGAAAAAGCGGTTGCTTACACAAAAAATGTTTATGACATTTTGTCAAACGTCAGCAACGAGCTGATCAAACTGACAGAAACCCAAGTTGCCGAAGGCCAACAGCACATTGCTGAAACCATTGATCAGTTAGCTAAAAATGCCCCTACAGGTTCAGAAAGCGCGGTTGCTTTGTTGAAATCTTCACTGGCAACTGCCAACACTGCTTATGATTCTTTGAATAAAGCAGCTAAACAAGCCGTTGAAGTTGCCGAAGGTAACTTGACAGCAGCAGCAAATGCCACTATCAAGGCAACAGAATCTGCGACTGCTGCCACAACAGCCGCTGCCAACAACGTAGCTAATGCTGCAAAAACAGCAGCCCGTAACGGTGGCCGTAACTAATCGGTTTTAAGCCTGTTAGTAAAAAAGAGCTCTTTTAAAGGGCTCTTTTTTTATGGATATTGCAGGCATTGTTTTGCAAAGGCCCGCTTTGAAAAGCGGGCCTTGAGATATGGTTTTATTTACGCATGAAAACATCGCTCTTTCTAAGCGTATTTATGCAATCGGCAATGAGTTTTGGGCCCTGATAGATAAGGCCCGTGTATAGTTGCACCGCATTGGCGCCGGCATTTATTTTTTCAAGTGCCTGCTTGCCCGAATTAATACCGCCCACACCGATAATTGTAAAATCCGGGCCCATTTCTTTTCTGAGCGACTCAATCACTTTGAGTGACAGCTCATGAACCGGAGGGCCCGACAGGCCGCCACTTTCTTCGCTGTGTTTAAGCCCCTGAACCGCGCTGCGGGAAAGCGTGGTGTTGGTGGCAATCACGCCATCAATTTCGTAACGCGGCAAAATATGGGCAATAGCCTGAATTTGCTCGGCCTCAAGATCGGGGGCAATTTTCACAACAACAGGTACCCGGCGGCCATAACGGTCGGCTAGTTCCTTGCGTTTGTCGGCAATTTGCCGCAATAAATCACTTAACTCGTCGCCACCTTGCAAGGCACGCAGATTCTTGGTGTTGGGTGAAGAAATATTGATGGTGACATAATCGGCAAAAGGATACACACCCTCAAGTCCGATCAGGTAATCGCTGGCGGCGTTTTCAATGGGAGTATCGGCATTTTTTCCGATATTCAGGCCAAGAACCCCTCTTTTTGCGCGCCATTCACTTTGTTGGACATTTTGCAGGAACGTATCCAGCCCATGGTTGTTAAAACCCATCCGGTTAATCAGGGATTCTGCCTGCGGCAGGCGAAACATGCGGGGTTTGGGGTTGCCTGGCTGGGCGCGGGGAGTTACCGTGCCCACTTCAATAAAACCAAAACCAAGCTGGCCAAGGGCATCAATGCACTCTCCGTTTTTATCCAGTCCGGCGGCCAGCCCTATGGGGTTGCGCAGGGGTAAGCCCATCAAGGTGGTGGGAAGCAGGGTGTGATTACCTTTAAGCAACTCGCGTGTAGCTTTGCAGTGATGTGCTTTTTGCAATGATTTCAATGTCATTTCATGAGCCGTTTCGGCGTCCAGTGAAAAGAGCAGTGGGCGAACAAAAGGATAAAGTTTGAAGGTATTGAACATGGCTGAGAAATAAAATGGAATCCGCCCATTTTAATGCTTATTTTCACTTAAAACTATTCCTGACCGGGAATATGGTCAATCCATTCTTGGTTTATATATTGCTGAAGAGGCTGGAATTTGGTTTTATAGGACATTTTTGGGCTTTCTTTTATCCAGTATCCCAGATATAACCAAGGCAGGCTACGCTGCCTGCATTGTTCTATCTGCCATAAAATGCAATAGGTGCCCAGGCTGCCAGGGTAATCAGGATCATAAAATGTATAAACCGAAGACAGTCCGTCATCACTGCGGTCAATAATGGACACGATGCGCAGCACCCCATCGGGGGAACGGAATTCAATCAATTCGGTGTTTACATGGCTGGATAGCAGGAATTGCTCATATTGTTCGCGACCCTGCTCGTCCATGCCACCGCCAGGGTGGCGCTGATGCTGGTAGCGGCTATACAAAATAAAATGATCATCTTGCCATTGTATGGGGACTTTGTGGGCAGACAAGTCGCGATGGCGCTTTTGTATGCGTTTTTGAGTTGAGCTTGGCTTGAAAGCGACGGTATTAATCCGAACCGATATGCACGCCTGGCAATTGTCGCACTGGGGTTTATAGGTGAACAGGCCGCTGCGGCGGAAACCGGCTCTTAATAAGCTGGCATAGGCCTTGGCGGTAACCAGATGACCTGGCGCAACAACCCGGGAACGGGCTATCCTGCCTTCAAGATAACTGCAGGGATAGGAGGCCGTTAAGTAGTAATGCAATACATGCAGGTTAGGATCATGAATCTCGCTCATGCGTTAAATATACTCAAATACCCAAGTCGGGTTCAAGAGATATTGCCATCTGAATGTAAAATTCCCGCTTGCCAGGGAGGTGGCGTTTGGGGAATGGCTTTTTTCAGGTGTTCCATAAAAATATTGCGTGAAACGGGGGCGGCGCCAAGGCTGCCCAAGTGCCTGGTTTGCTGCTGGCAATCTATCCATTCAACACCATGGCGAGCTAAAAAAAAGACGGCATAGGCCAAGGCAATCTTGGAGCTGTCGCTTATAGTGGAAAACATGGACTCACCATAAAACATCTTGCCCATTGACACGCCGTAAAGCCCGCCGGCCAGTTTTCCATCAATCCAGGTTTCAATACTATGGGCCAGTCCGGCCAGATGCAAGTTGGTGTAGGCGTTAATAATATCCTGACTGATCCATGTGCCGTCCTGGTTTTGCCGGGGAGCGGCACAGGCCTGCATAACCTGGACAAAGGCGGTGTCCACCTTGATTTGAATGAAAGGATTTGGCCGGGTTTCCTGTTTGGCAATTTGCCTGAGCTTTTTCTTCAGGCTGTGCGAGATGACTAAATCCTTGCACTTGAGTACCATGCGTTGGGAAGGGCTCCACCACAGAATGGGTTGTGGCTCGGAATACCATGGGAAAATGCCCTGTTGATAGGCGCTTGTCATGCGAGTCATGGATAAATCACCACCACAGGCCAGTAGTCCGTCCGGCTCTTTAAGGGCGAGCTCGGGGGGTGGGAACGGGGTTTGCAAGTCTAGCCAGAAAAGCGCCATTGTTTAGGACAAGGAAAGGTAGTGGGTAGTGAAAACCCCACGCTCCTTGTCTTCAATGTAACGTTTAAGGGTCTGGGTAACGGTTCGAAAAGACAGTTCATCCCAGGGTATTTCATCAATGCCAAAATAACGGGCTTCCAGGCTTTCCGGGCCGGGATTCAGTTTTGGATTTTGGGCCTCAGCCAGAAAATACATATGCACCTGATTGACGAGCGGGACATCAATAACCGTAAAAAGCTGTTTTAGCGTAATGTCTGCTCCGGCCTCTTCCGTGGTTTCACGAATGGCGCCCAGGCTGCTGGTTTCGCTCAGCTCCATAAAACCTGCGGGCAATGTCCATTTGTCATAGCGAGGCTCGATGGCGCGACGGCAGAGCAGGATTTTATCTTCCCAAACTGGAACGGTTCCCACCACAACTAATGGGTTTTTGTAATGAACGGCACCACAGTTTTCGCAAAGGTCACGCACGCGATTGTCATCGGGTGGGATTTTTCGGGACAGGGTAGAGCCGCATTGTGAGCAAAAACGTTGTTCAACCGGAGCGGGAAAGTAAAAGGAAGTTTCGTGATGAGTCATAAATTACGGGTAATTCGTGTATACGTACAATGATACATGGATTATTGCTTAAGTTTGCAATGGCCGGTTAAAAATTATCTCGCAATGGGATAGGCAATAAAATGCATTTTTTCGGGGATCTGTTTACTGTCAATTTGTCGCAAGGTAGCACTGTAGCCAGGGTGGTGTTCGTAACTAACGTTTAGTTGCTGCCCTTGATCAAGTTCAAGCAGGTTTTTTTCTGACAGGCTGCCTTGGTAAGTGCCAGGATCATTTGAGTTCCGGATGGAAAAGTGTTCAATCACCTGGGTAGTATCCCGTCCACAAATAATGGCCGCACCAAGATCGGTTTGTGCATACAGAAAGCCCTGTTCATCCAAATACCAGGCTTGAACGGTTTTTATCGTCTGGCGGGTGTGTGTCTCAAGGGTATGGCTGTTTTCGGCCAGGTGCAATACGTGGGGCGCATATTCGAGGCACACATAAACACGCTGCGGGCCATTCTGGAAAAACCATTCGCCTTTGTCGGTAGCCGCATAATTGCGGTTGATGAAATCGTTGATTTGGGGGCTACTAATGGATTCGCCGGGTTTGCCGGGCTGATAAGAGCCAGCAGGATGAAGCTTCCATTTTCCGTTCAGGTCCAGCGATAACCAGCCATATACGGCAGGAACATCAGGCCATTTTTTGATAGCATTCAGTACGTTCTTGTCCATGTTGTTCCTTTCGCGTTTTGTTGTTGAAATTCATATTGCAATCCTTGTTTAATTTTATTAATTGATATACTTTATTGATCGACATAAGAATAGCCGATTTGTTAGAAAAAAACATTTACACGGACAGCATTTGACGTAATAGGGCGACATCAACATGCTGTTTGCGGTATATGAATCACAGCGGGTTTAATGATGAAAACGGTCAGGCCGGAGCAGTCAATAAAATTCAGATTCTGTTTTGCTTTTTCAGCTTTTCCAGCGCTGGCTGGCATATTTCAACGGCACGACGTCCTTCTTCAATGGCTTCGGCGGCACGGTGAAAGTCCAACAAACCCAAATGGGCCAGTTGTGGGGCAATAATAATATGTGGGGGTTCTCCGGCCATCCGGCTGCGGGTGATTTGCGCCTGCATGATATTCAGGCTGGACGCAATGACATCCAGTAAAGAGGGGGTTTTCTGTAGCGTGTGGGTTATTTCGGGAAGGGGGCTTGATTTGCCAAAATTTTGCTGGATCTTGCGCAGCCATTCGGAGGCACTGCTGCCAAAAGAAAAGACAGGTTCAGGTGGGTTGTAAAAATGTCGTCCTATCAGGTCCGAGTTCAGGTCGACGGCAATCAGGAAATCGGCGCCCATGGCGCGGGCCAGGGAAACCGGCACCGGATTAACCAGGCCACCATCCACCAAAATTTCCTGATCGTTCATGACGGGAGTGAATAAGCCCGGCAGGGCAAGAGAAGCCCGGACAGCATCAACGGTGGATCCTTCACGCATCCAGATCTCGTTGCCGGTCGTCAGGGACGTGGCAACCGAACCAAAGGGAATATTGAGCTCTTCTATGTTCCTGTCCGTGAAGTGGCGTTTGAAAAAATTCATGATTTTTTCCCCTTTCAGGACTCCGCCGTTCAAGTGGATATCCATGAAAGAAAGTACATTACTAATATTCAGGCTCAAGACCCATTTCCTGAATACCTCTATTTCACCTGCGGCATAAGCGGCGCCAACCAGGGCGCCAATCGAGGTGCCGCAAATGATGTCCGGCTTGATGCCTGCTTCTTCCAGCGCCTGGATGACCCCGATATGTGACCATCCGCGCGCGGATCCGCTTCCCAGGATGAGACCGATTTTATGTTTTCTTTGAGGGGGGCGGGATGGCGGCATGTGCTTAATAATGGCGGTTTGGTGTAAAGATAGAATATTATCATTGAGTTATTATGTTTTATTTATATATATTTATGAAATTTAGTAATATGTAGTTTTGTGTTTTGATATGTATGCAAGATCTGCCGGGTGCCCAAGTACTTGTAACGCAATCAGCAGGAGATTTTTCAGGTCATATCGTTACCGTCATATTTAACAGAACTGAGGTCAATCTTGTCGCATACCGATACCGTTTCAGTGGAAGATAATATATCCACCCTGTCCCTGCGCCAGCAACGTGGGAACATTGCCCGTCTTACAGTGGCCCAGGCTTTGGCGGGTGCCAATTCTGTTGTTGTTTATGCAACGGGTGCAATTGTCGGCAATGTCTTGGCTCCCGATAAGTCATTGGCAACCTTGCCGATTAGTATTTTTGTGGTGGGTATGGCGGCATGTATTCTGCCCATGGGGAGCATTGCCCGGCGTTATGGTCGCCGCATGGCCTTCATGGCCGGTACAGGGTGCGGTGTGCTGGTGGGCTTGCTGTCAGCGTTGGCTGTCGTACTGGGTTCGTTTTGGCTGTTTTGTCTGGCGACCTTTTTTGGTGGTGCGTATGCCGCAGTGGTGCTGTCTTTTCGCTTTGCGGCAGCCGATGGGGTTGAGCCAACAATGCGGGCCCGGTCCCTTTCTTTTGTCATGGGAGGGGGCGTGGCGGCCGGTGTTATTGGGCCACAGCTGGTTACGTACACCATGGATTTTTGGCAGCCCTATACGTTTGCAATTACTTATATAGTGCAGGCTGCCGTGGCGGCCTTGTCTGCAGTAGTATTGTTTGGGGTTCATTTGCCCCGCCCGTCAGCTAAAAAAACAGCAGGTGGCAGGCCGCTTTTCTTTATTGTGCGTCAGCCCCGTTTTATTACGGCCATGATTTGTGCTGCGGTTTCTTACATGCTGATGAATTTCATCATGACATCGGCGCCTTTGGCGATGCAAATGTGTGGTCATCCTCTGGAAACGGCTAATCTGGGCATGCAGTGGCATGTTATTGCCATGTATTTGCCCAGCTTTTTTACGGGGCGCTTAATAAGCCGTTTTGGTGCAGGGCGTGTCGTAACGGTTGGTTTGCTTATGATTGGAGGTTCTGCAATCATTGGTTTGGCAGGTATCGATGTCATGCATTTCTGGCTCACCCTGATTTTACTAGGGGTTGGCTGGAACTTTGGTTTTGTGGGGGCCTCTGCCATGGTGCTTGAATGTCACCGGCCAGAAGAAGCAACGCGCGTGCAATCTTTCAATGATTTTATCGTTTTTGGTACCATGGCGATTGGTTCGTTTGCCTCGGGAAATTTACTGGCTAATTATGGTTGGGATATGGTGCTTTGGGTTTCATTTGCACCATTGATTCTGGCCGTGATTGTGTTGGCATTAACGGCCGTTTTACGGCCAACCCCTTCGGTTGACCGTATTTGATGGGTTACAGAAGGGGGCTGAGTATGGCCATGGTGTTGTTGCGAAGCTGGTGGGGCAAGCTCCATGATGCTACATCGGCTTGGGTAACCGGTTTGGACTGTGCCGTATATTCATCTTGTCTGCAACGGATGGCCTGAGTCAGGCTCTTATCGTGGAACAGAATATTGTTCTCGAAGTTCAGCTCAAAACTGCGCCGGTCCATGTTGGCCGAGCCAATCAAGGTGACTTCACCATCTACCGTTAGCGTTTTTGCGTGTAGCAGGCCACCGGTGTATTCGTGAATACGAACGCCTGCCTCCAGTAATTCTGAATAATGGCTTCGGCTGGCGGCACCCACAAACCAGCTGTCATTGCGGGCGGGAAGGATAATACTTGTTGCTACCCCTCTGCGGGCACTGCTGCAAAGCGCAGCTTGCATGAAATCATCGGGAACGTAATAAGGTGTGGTAATGACCAGTTCTTTGCGGGCGCTAAACATCAATGTCGCGAAAAGCTCGGGGGTGGCGGAATAATGATTCTCGGGCCCTGTTCCAATGACTTGGGCAGCAAAGCCCGTTTCTGCGGGCATCATGGGGTGTTGCGCCAGTTCACGGCAATCCTCATTGGTGCATGCTAGCCAATCACTCAGGAAAAGTGCCTGGTTTTGCCGGGCAATCGGTCCTTCAAACCTAATGACGGCATCAACCCAGGGGGCGTATTTCGCTTTGATGGCAAACTCAGGATCGGCGCAGTTCTGGCTTCCACAATAAGTTATACGGTTGTCAATCACAACAATTTTGCGGTGATTGCGAACGTCAACGCGTCCTTTCAATATGCGAACCATAACGTTCCCAATAGGCTGTGCGCGAGCCAGTTGCACGCCTGCATGGTGCATTGCCGTCCAGTGTTCACTGCGAATAAAATTGCGTGAACCCAGATCATCAACAATCACGCGGCAGGTAACGCCACGCCGGGCGGCCCTAATCAGGGCATCAACTACCTTGCATCCATTGTTATCGGCTAGCCAGATGTAGAAAAGAAGATGTACATGTTCCTGTGCAGCATCAATATCCAAGACCATTGTATTAATCGTGGTATTGGAATCATCCAGCAAATGGCCTCTGTTACCACCAACCGGTTTGAAGCCACTGATTGATTGGCCGATTGAAAACCCGGGTAAATTGAGGGCGGGTAGATGGGGGATTAGGGCAAGGTTGGTAATGGGAGGCAGGGCGTTTTCATGAGGCCGTTGACGAGCCTGCCCTTTGTTTGGGCGAACTTCCCCCAACATTAAATAGGTTAATGCGCCAACGTAGGGCAGGGCCATGATGAAAAGGATCCAGGCGACGCGTGAGGCCGGATCGCGATGTGGCCTGA
The DNA here is from genome assembly GCA_041656315.1 of Advenella sp. Lineage (GTDB taxonomy): Bacteria > Pseudomonadota > Gammaproteobacteria > Burkholderiales > Burkholderiaceae_B > Advenella. Next base: position 50,264 of record JBBADT010000001.1, on the reverse strand, counting down.
GCAAGACGCGGACCGATAACCCTGTGATGATAAGAAGGTGGACAATCAGCCACATGAGACTACCTCATTATTAGTATGAGTGGATTAATCGCCAGACCATTGTCCGGGAGCATCAATTTTAAGTTACTGATGAAGGTTAATGTTAACGGTTATGGCAAAACAAAGGTTATGGCAAAACAAAAAGCCCAGACCGAAGTCTGGGCTTTTCTGGAATCTGGAGCGGGAAACGAGTCTCGAACTCGCGACCTCAACCTTGGCAAGGTTGCGCTCTACCAACTGAGCTATTCCCGCGTATTTAAAAAGTCATTCACTGGAGGCGCAGAGCGGAGTCGAACCGCTCTGGACGGATTTGCAATCCGCTGCATAACCGCTTTGCTACTGCGCCCTTTAGTACATGCAACTGATTGGATCGGATAATGCAATCGCTGTGGTTCAGTGCTTAAGACTTAATAAGAAAATGAGTATAGCATCATTAAAATAAAATGGAAATTTTTATAATGAAATAAGCAACAAAATTGTCATTTGAATGCATTGTTTGATATTTTTGTTGTAATAAAGCATCGTTTTTGAGTGTTGGCATGTTTTGCATGCAAGCCAGGTGGAAATGCTCATGGGGATTATGGGGGAATGCTTTCTTGGTGCTGTGGTTGCGCTTTGGTTTGATGTAACGCATTGTTTTATAATATTTTTTTTACTACACTGAGGGTATAATTTATACGCTAGGATGTAATGGGAAGAGGTAAGGTGCTGGGTCAGCTTGCGGGAAAATAAAAAACTCACGCCTTTGAGTAATGTTGATTTTTCTACAATCCAGGAGACAGGTATGGTAACCAATCACAAAGCAGCAACCCAGTCTGGTAGTCAGTTGCCGCAGAATTTGTTCAACGCAAATATGGAATTGTCCCGGCAGATGGGAAAGCTGTTCCAGGAAAACAATCAGCGCTGGAGCGATTTCATTGCCAAGGCTTTTGGCGAGGGTCGGGGGAATATGGAAAAGCTGCTTAAAGTGAACAATGGGCAGCTACAGGGGCAAACTCTTAACGATCTGATGGACGGTTTGTCGCAGTGTGCCAATTGCAATCGTGTTTTGGCACAGCAGGCGCTTGAAAACCAGAAGTTGTTCATGTCCCGAATGACTGAAATACTGCAACAGTGGCAGCAGCAGTCTAGCGCGCTGGCAGGAGATGCGAATACCATGCCCTGGAATAATATGTTTGCCGATATGTTCAAACAGATGAGCACCGGTTTTTTGCCCTTTAATACAAATTGGCACGAAAAAGAAGAAAGCAAAGCTAAATAAGTGGCCTGCCCGGCAGGTGGTGCCTTATTATTTAGAGCCAGCCCGGTATAGTGCGATGGGGGTATTAAAGCATTTATGTAGCAGAAACAAAAAAAGGACCGAAAGGTCCTTTTTGCGAATTTACAGGTAATGCCTGCAAATTAGAATTCTGGAGCGGGAAACGAGTCTCGAACTCGCGACCTCAACCTTGGCAAGGTTGCGCTCTACCAACTGAGCTATTCCCGCATTTTTCACGGTTTTCAGTGTTGTGCTGAATCAGTGAAGTTTTAAATTATAAGCAATCTTTTTTCGTTTTGCAAGCTTTTTTATTTGCCTGTTTTTCGAAATAAGCAAGAAGTGCTTAAGAAAGACGAAATAATAGCATTTATTTCTTTATAATGTCAAAAAAACGTTATTTGAATAGTTGGAAATATGGATTTTATACAACAGAAAGACCTGAGCTGTTTTAATACGCTGGGCCTGAAATCATTGGCGAATAATTACATAAGCCTTTGTAATAAAAAAGATTTAAGCGGTATTTCGGACTTGTTGAAGTCGGGTGCGCCCTATTTCATTCTTGGGGGCGGAAGTAATGTTGTATTAAGTGAACAAATTGATCAGATTGTTGTTCATAACCAACTTAAAGGGATCAATCTTGTGCAGGAAACCGACAGCGCCTGGCTTGTGGAAGCCGCTGCTGGTGAAAACTGGCATGATTTTGTGGTTAATTGTATACAGCAAGGTTGGTATGGCCTGGAAAACCTGGCCTTAATACCTGGTACGGTGGGTGCGGCACCCGTGCAGAATATTGGTGCCTATGGTGTGGAAGTTAAAGACCGGCTCGAGAGTGTGGTGGCTTATGATCCGCTGACGCAAACAGAACGGGTCTTTAATAATGAACAATGCCTTTTTGCCTACCGTGATAGTATTTTCAAGCACAAAGAGGGTAAAGGCCTCATTATTACGGCAGTAAGGTTTCGTTTGCCTAAGCAATGGGTGCCGGTGCTGTCTTATCCCGATCTTCAGCAATATGAAGGAGCAAAACCCCAACTGACGCCACAAGCCATTCTTGAAGCCGTCTGTGATATACGTCGTCGTAAGTTGCCCGATCCAAAGGTAACGGGCAATGCGGGCAGTTTTTTTAAAAACCCAATTGTTCCTGCGCAGCAGTATTGGCAGTTAAAGGCACAATTTCAGGACTTGGTTGCCTATGAACAGCCGGATAACCGTTATAAACTGGCCGCTGGCTGGATGATTGATCAATGTGGCTGGAAAGGGCGGCAATTGGGTAATGCCGGTGTACATGCAAGGCAGGCCTTGGTGATCGTGAATACCGGCAAAGCCTGTGCAGCGGATATTATCGCCATTGCAAGGGCAATTGCCGATGATGTCATGAAGAAATTTGGTGTTTTGCTAGAACCCGAACCAGTCTTTGTGGGGGCCAGACATTAAGACTCACCCCGAATGCCTGTGGCAAGCGGGGTGCTTGTAAAGGTCATTAACCTTGAATGACGTCTTGCATGTCGAACAGGCCGGTTTCGTGTTTTTGCAGGAACAGGGCGGCTTTCAGGCTGCCTTGGGCATAAGTGGCACGACTGGATGATTTATGGGTGATTTCAATTCGTTCACCCGTGCCGCAAAACATCACGGTATGATCGCCAATGATATCGCCACCACGCACAACCGAAAAACCGATTTGTCCTTCTTTGCGCGCTCCGGTATGCCCGTGGCGGGCCCAGTCCGCGATGTCATCCAGTTTTTTGCCCCAGGTTTCGGCAATCACTTCACCCATTTTTAATGCAGTACCCGAAGGGGCATCCACCTTGTGCTTGTGATGGGCTTCATAGACTTCCACATCGTAGCCGGTACTTAGCAGTTGTGCCGCCAACTCAAGTAAACGCAGGGTGGCATTGACGCCAATGCTCATGTTGGGGGCAAACACAATCGCGGTTTCTTTGGAGGCCGTTTCTATCGCCTGAATACCTGCGGCATCAAAACCGGTGGTGCCAATAACGGCTTTGGTTTTGTACTGGCTGCAAGCCTGCAGGTGTTTCAGGGTACCTTCGGGGCGGGTAAAGTCAATGAGGCAATCACTGTTTTGCAGGGCAGACAAATCGTCGGTAATGATAACCCCGGTAGGTTTGCCCAGAAATGCACCCGCATCGGTGCCAAGGTGCTCGCTGCCTGAATGATCAAGGGCAACGGACAGTTCAAGTTCAGGGTGTTCAAGCACTGCTTCAATGAGCATGCGGCCCATGCGGCCGCTGGCTCCGGAAATAGCTATACGCATGTATATGACCTTTGGTTTTGATAATTATTGGTGTTTGCAGAAAACGGTTTATTCCACGGGGGTCGTTTCTACCTGGCTGGCAGCCGCCTCTACGGTGCTGGCAGTTGCTTCTACCGTGCGGGCTGCCGCTTTTTGCTCGTAAGGCTGGAAGTCGGGCTGTTGGTCACCTTCCCAGCGATCCAGGACGCCATTAACGAACCAGACTGTAAAGTTGCGTGTGACCGGTTCGCCGTAGCCGGGTTGGTAGTGGTAAGGATAATCCCAGCGGTCAGGACGGAATATGTCGGTCAGGGTTGGCGAGCCCAATGCATAACGAACCTGGTCGGGAGTCATGCCTTTTTGTAATAGTGCCACGTTTTCTTCTGTGATCCAGTTGCCTTGCTGTACAGGGGCGACATAAGGAAAGCCCCATTTTCCTGATGAGCAACCGGTAAGTGCAGTAAGTGCAAGGGCAGAAACAAACAGTCCTTTACGGAAACGAAGGAAAAGTGCAGTATTATTCATGACTTGGGTGAATATCCTATGATAATTTTGGACATTTAAAAGTGTTATGATAATAGTTCTGGGCAATTATGGGATTGATTGCACTGAAATATTTGGAAATTTATTCATTAAGCGCTTTCTTTGTGGCTAAATTTGACTATGATGCTGGGTCAGCATGATTTAGTGTGGGTGATATGAACGATCAAATCAACGATCAAACCGAATTGAAAAACATGGGCCTTAAGGCAACTTTTCCGCGCCTTAAGATTTTGGATATTTTCCGTAAATCAGAAGCTCGCCACTTAAGTGCCGAAGACGTTTATCGTTTATTGATTAATGAAAATGTCGATATTGGTCTTGCCACGGTTTATCGAGTGCTGACTCAATTCGAACAGGCCGGTATTTTAACGCGTAGCCAGTTCGACAACGGCAAGGCTGTCTTCGAACTTGACGACGGCGACCATCACGATCACCTGGTCTGTTCCGTTTGCGGGAAAGTAGATGAATTTACCGACCCTGAAATTGAGAAACGGCAATACAAAATTGCCAAAGACTATAACTTTACTCTTGAGAGCCATTCGATGGTTTTGTATGGTACCTGCGCCGAGTGCGAGGCCAGGCACCCTTCCAAAAATCATTTGAAATAACGTTGGGCCTTCCCCCTTCACGTAACAGAGGAATAGAGCTCAAGCCTGAATATTCAGCATTTCCCTTGCGTGCTCACGGGTGGTTTCAGTAATTGTGACGCCACCCAGCATGCGGGCAACTTCATTAATTCTTTCCTGATCATCCAGTAAAACAATTTCCGAATGTGTTGTTTTGTTTTTCTGGTTTTTCTGAACCTGAAAGTGTTGTTGGGCGCAGGCAGCCACCTGTGGCAGGTGTGTGACACATAGCACCTGATGACGGCCACCCAGCTCACGTAAGAGTTTTCCGACTACTTCGGCCACCGCGCCGCCAATACCGGTATCCACTTCATCAAAGATCAGGGTAGGAACCCTGCCTGCCTTGTTGGCCATTACTGACAGGGCCAGGGAGATGCGTGCCAGTTCTCCGCCCGATGCCACCTTGGCTAAAGGGCGTGGTGTTGTACCGGCATGGCCGGCAACATTGAACTCAACCTGTTCCAGGCCGTGTGGGCCAGGTTCTGCTTTTTCCAGATGAATCTCGAAGACACCGCCTTGCATGGCCAGGGTTTGCATGGCCTGGGTCACTTCCTTGCCAAGCATGGAGGCGGTTTTTTTACGGGCCTTTGAAAGTTCCTGGGCGGTTTCCATATAGGCGGCCTTGTGTTGCGCTATGCTTTTTTCCAGTTCTTCAAGATTGCTGATTTTATTGAAATGGGCCAGATTGGCTTCAAGTTCTTGCTGAAGATGGTGCAGTTGTTCGGGTTCTACCCTGAACTTGTGAGCCGTATCAAAAATAGTGCGCATCCGGTTTTCAAGTTCGGACAGGCGCTGTGGGTCAAGGTCTACCTTGTCCAGGTAACTGTTCAGGTCGGATGCGGCTTCGACGCAGGCAATACGGGCTGACTCAAGGGCATCGTAAATACCTTGCAAGGCAGGATCGTTTTTAAGTAATTGGGCGATGCGCTGGGTGGCGCTGTTCAGCTCGGATACCAGCGATTGCTCTTCACCATCCAGTGCGCCCAGGGTTTGTGATGCGCCTTCCAGCAACGAAGAGGCATGAGCCAGACGGTTATGTTCGGTACTGACGTTTTCCCATTCATTCTTACCCAGTTGCAGCTTGGCAATTTCCTGAAGTTGCCATTCAAGGCGTTCACGCTCAAGGTTTTGCTGGGCGGCGTTTTCTTGTGACTCCCGGTATTGGCGAAGGTCGTTTTGCCATTCTTTCCATTGCTGCGCAAGGGTTTGCAACAGGAGGGTATTGTCGGCATGCGCATCAAGCAACTCGCGTTGGGCACTGCTTTTAAGCAGACTTTGATGGGCGTGCTGGCCGTGAATGTCAACCAGATGCTGGCCTATGGTACGCAATTGTGCAAGATTGGCGGGAACGCCATTGATAAACGCCCGGCTTTTGCCCGAGCGGTCTACCACCCGGCGCAGCACCAGTTCGTTGTCATCCATTTCCTGCTCTTGCAGCCAGTCACGCAGGGAGTCCGGGCAGTCGAAAACCGCGCTGATATCGGTTTTATCGGCGCCTTCACGAATGGAATAGGTTTCGGCCCTGCCACCAAGCGCCAGTGCCAGCGCATCAATCAGGATGGATTTGCCGGCACCGGTCTCGCCGGAAAAGACCGTAAAACCTTGATCAAAATGCAGGTCTACCTGATCAACAATGACGAAATCACGAATATGTAATGAATGCAGCATGAGTGAGTTTAACCTTGTCTTTAAGACTCGGGCATGATGTTCCAGTGCAGTTTCTTGCGCAGGGTTGAGAAAAAGCTAAGGCCTTTGGGGTGCAGGAACTGAATCTGGTGTTGTGCTTTTTTGACGGTAATCTGGTCACCCAATTGAAGGTTGGACCAGGTTTGCATATCAAAATGCACGCTGGCGCCCATTTCAGCCCTGCCGATTTCAGTCAGGGTGAGCTTCAGGGTGCCGCTGGTTGGGATCACAATAGGGCGATTTGACAGTGTTTGCGGTGCAACCGGTACCAGCAGGAAAGCGTTGACGCCAGGGTGCAAAATGGGGCCATTGGCGCTTAAGGCATAGGCAGTAGAACCGGTAGGGGTGGCAATAATCAGGCCATCAGAGCGTTGCTTGTACATGAACTGATCGTCAAGCTCAACACTGATTTCAATCATGCCGCTGCGGCCCGAGCGGTTTAAGACCACATCATTCAAGGCCAGCGCTGTGGTTAATGTTTGCCCGTCACGAACCACCGAAGCTTCCAGGAGGGTGCGGGATTCCAGGGTGAAATGCCCGTCCAGAACAGACTGGATGGCTTGCAGGGCATTTTGAAGCGGTATGTCTGTAATGAAGCCCAGGCGGCCATGGTTGATGCCAATGAGTGGAATATTGTAGGGAGCCAGTTGGCGGGCAGCGCCCAGCATGGTGCCGTCTCCACCCATCACAATCACCAGGTCGGCCTGTTTGCCAATTCCTTCAATGGTCGCAACAGGCAGTTCGTTCACCCCTGTATTGGTGGCGGTTTCTTCTTCTATCAGAACAGAGCGCCCGGCATTGGTCAGAACCTCTGCCAGTGCCCGCAAGGGGGCATCCATGCCAGAATCCTGATATCGGCCAATTAGTGCGACGGTTGAAAAATGCATGTTAAAAACAATATACAATAAGGTGAAATGTGGATATTACGACATCTTAACCGTAATTTCAGCATGTTCCTGAATACTACGAATGTGTCGCTGGTAAAAATATCATACATGTAAGTGTGAATTTATAAGATATCGCAATATGGATGAACGCGCTAGTGCTTTACTGAAAGCTTTAATTGAACAATACATCGAAGATGGGCAACCGGTCGGGTCGCGCACGCTGTCAAAGCGCTTTGAGCTTTCTCCGGCCACTATTCGCAATGTCATGGCAGACCTTGAAGAGCTTGGCCTGATTCACAGTCCGCATACGTCGGCTGGCCGGGTACCAACGCCCAAGGGCTATCGCATGTTTGTAGACCGTCTACTGGCTGTTCGTCATTATCAGACCTTGTCGCCAGAAAACATCAATAGTGAAATCAAGGATGCCCTGTTGCATGCCTCACCGGGCAAGGCCATGAATGCGGCAGCTGAGCTGGTGTCCAACCTGACCCAGTTTGCCGGTGTGGTTTTAACGCCGCAGCGTTCCCAGGTTTTTCGTCATATCGAATTTATCCGCCTGTCCGAAAAGCGCATCTTGCTCATTATCGTGACACCAGACGGAGACGTGCAAAACCGGATTCTTTCCGCTGCCCGCGATTACGCCGAGCAAGAGCTGCTGGAAGCGGGTAACTTCTTCAATCAGCATTTTTCTGGCAAGTCTTTTGAAGTGGTACGCACTGAACTGGCCCGTGAGCTGGCGGAACTGAAAGAGGATATTTCGCAGCTGATGCAGGCCGCAGTAGATGCCGGCACCGATGCTTCCGAAAAAGACACGGTGCTTATATCGGGTGAACGACGTTTGCTGGATGTGACTGATATGACTGCGGACATGAATTATTTGCGTAAAATGTTTGATTTGTTCGAGCAAAAAAGTGAATTGATCCAATTGCTTGATATTTCAAGCCGTTCACAAGGCGTCCAAATTTATATTGGCGGCGATTCCCGCTTGGTTCCTATGGAAAACGTCTCGGTCATAACCGCTCCCTATGGCGTAGATGGTAAAATCATTGGTACCTTGGGTGTTATCGGCCCCAGCAGGATGTCTTACGACAGAGTAATCCCCATTGTTGATATAACCGCCCGGTTACTATCCAATGCTTTAAGCCAGTATTAACCAACCATTACTTTATGCAAAATATACCTGAACCTGAAAAAAAGCGTGATCAGAACAATATCATCAACAAACCCCATCAGGACATGAAACCGGGTGTATTGCTGGTAAATCTGGGTACCCCTTCGTCTTATTCTGCTTCGGATATCCGGCGTTATCTGGCTGAATTCCTTTCTGACAAGCGAGTGGTAGAACTGCCGTCTTTGCTGTGGCAACCCATTTTAAGAGGGGTGATACTTCCGTTTCGCTCCAGAAAACTGGTGCATAAGTACCAGCAGGTCTGGATGGAAGGAGGCTCGCCATTGCTGGTTCATAGCCTGGCCCAAGCCCAAAAGCTTGCCGAGGGCTTTGCGCGCCAGAATCTGTCCGTACCTGTGGAGCTGGCCATGCGTTATGGCAAACCCTCACTGACAGCGGCCATAGAAAGCCTGCGTCAGCAACACTGTGAACGAATCCTGGTTGTGCCCATGTATCCGCAATATGCGGCCAGTACCACCGCAACCATTCTGGATAAAATCGCCCGTATCGTTGCCGATTTTCGTGACCAGCCCGAGTTCCGGTTTATCAAGCGTTTTTACAATGAACCCGGCTATATCATGGCGCTACTCAATAAAATCAGGACTTTCTGGCAGGTTAATGGCAAGCCGCAGCGCCTGTTGTTAAGTTTTCATGGTTTGCCCCAGAGCAGTGTCGATCAGGGAGATCCTTATTACAAAGATTGCGAGGGCACGGTTCATCTGCTAAAACAGGCGCTTGCCGATGAGGGCGTCGAGATAGATTTCAGTTTTCAAAGCCGCTTTGGCGCGCAAAAATGGCTTGAGCCGGCCACACAGGAAACCCTGGAGTCTTATCCCGCCAAAGGGGTCAAGCGGGTTGATGTTATTTGTCCGGGCTTTGTGTCTGATTGCCTTGAAACCCTGGAAGAAATCCAGCTTGAGTGTGCCAGTGAATTCAAGAAAGCCGGTGGCGAGCAGTTCAGATACATCCCTTGTCTGAACAGCGATGAAGAGTGGGTTAATGGTTTGGACGGGATCGTCAAGCGTCACTTGCAAGGGTGGTGCCCGGAACTGTCAAACTCAATACGCTGAGGCGGCTTGCCTGGCTGTCATTAGGTTTGCCGGACCGTTTTTTATAGAATGTCCCCCTTGAAATCCCGGAATTTGCCTCAATCTAAGGCCCATTCAATATAAACCCATGTTTGGAGAACCGAATGTCACAAGAGAATAATCCTCAAGATTCAAAAAATCCGGAACAGCCGCAAAATCCAGAAGTTGAGCAGCCCACCGATGCTAACCAAGAGGATACCTTGGAAGAAACCGTATTGATGGAAGAAAATCTGGCCGAGAAATATTCGGAACTTGAAGCCAAGGTTAGCCAATACCATGATGAACTCTTGCGTGCCCGCGCCGAAGTGGAAAATATCCGTCGGCGTTCCCAGGAAGATGTCGCTAAAGCGCGTAAATTCAGCACCGAAAGCTTTGCAGAAAGCCTGGTTCCAGTCAAAGACAGCCTGGAAGCAGCACTCGCCATTGAGAACCAGACAATGGAAGCCCTTAAAGAAGGGGTGGAAAGCACTTTGCGCCAGTTAAACCAGGCTTTTGAGCGCAACCATCTTAAAGAAGTAGCGCCTGCCGTTGGTGACAAATTTGATCCCAACCTGCATCAGGCCATTTCTTCAGTCCCATCCGAAGATGTGGAAGCCAATTGTATTTTGCAGTCGTTGCAAAAAGGCTATACGATTGCCGATCGCGTATTGCGCCCGGCGCTGGTCATGGTTTCAGCCGGCAAGCAATAAACCGGCCGGCAGCATAAAAAAATGGGGCTATAAAAAAATACTTTCAGGATCTTGAAAACGGTTTTTGTATCCCCATATTGAAAGTATCCAACGATCCTGTTTTACATTATTAAAACAGGATTTTTACAAATTTTCAGATTAGCTATTATTAAGGTAAGCATAATGGGCAAAATTATTGGTATTGACTTGGGTACAACTAACAGTTGTGTGGCCGTTCTCGACGGCGATAAAGTCAGGGTTATTGAAAACGCCGAAGGCGCACGTACCACACCTTCCATCATCGCCTACATGGACGATGGCGAAACACTGGTTGGCGCACCTGCAAAACGTCAGGCGGTTACCAACCCTAAAAACACCCTGTTTGCGGTCAAGCGTTTAATTGGTCGCAAATTTGATGAAAAAGCCGTACAAAAAGACATCGACCTGATGCCTTACAGCATTATCAAGGCCGATAACGGTGATGCATGGGTAGAAGCGCAAGGTAAAAAAATGGCGCCTCCCCAAATCTCTGCAGAAGTCTTGCGTAAAATGAAAAAAACGGCCGAAGACTACCTGGGTGAAGAAGTCACCGAGGCGGTTATTACCGTGCCCGCCTATTTCAATGACAGCCAGCGTCAGGCCACCAAAGATGCCGGTCGTATTGCTGGTCTTGAAGTCAAGCGTATTATTAACGAACCTACCGCAGCCGCACTGGCTTTCGGTATGGACAAGGCCGAAAAAGGCGATCGTAAAATTGCGGTTTATGACCTGGGTGGTGGTACTTTCGACGTATCCATCATTGAAATCGCTGACATGGACGGTGAAAAGCAGTTTGAAGTGCTGTCTACCAACGGCGACACCTTCCTGGGTGGTGAAGACTTTGACCAACGCATTATCGATTACATCATTGGCGAATTCAAGAAAGAACAGGGCGTAGACCTGTCCAAAGACATTCTTGCCTTGCAGCGCCTGAAAGAAGCGGCCGAGAAAGCCAAGATCGAGTTGTCTTCAACCGCACAAACCGAAATCAACTTGCCTTACATTACGGCAGACGCTTCCGGTCCAAAACACCTGAACCTGAAAATCACCCGTGCCAAACTTGAAGCACTGGTTGAAGAGCTGATCAACCGCACTATTGAGCCTTGCCGTGTAGCCATCAAAGATGCCGGTGTCAAGGTGAGCGACATTGATGACGTTATTCTGGTTGGTGGTATGACCCGTATGCCTAAAGTGCAGGAAAAGGTCAAAGAGTTTTTTGGCAAAGAGCCACGTAAAGACGTCAACCCCGACGAAGCGGTTGCTGCCGGTGCGGCCATTCAGGGTTCGGTCCTGTCTGGCGATCGTACAGACGTGTTGCTGCTCGACGTTACCCCATTGTCTCTGGGTATTGAGACCATGGGCGGCGTAATGACCAAGATGATCCAGAAAAACACCACGATTCCTACCCGTTTTTCACAGGTTTTCTCTACTGCCGACGATAACCAGCCTGCAGTAACCATCAAAGTATTCCAGGGAGAACGTGAAATTGCTGCGGGTAACAAGGGCTTGGGTGAGTTTAATCTGGAAGGTATTCCACCAGCACCACGTGGTGTGCCGCAAATTGAAGTGACGTTCGATATTGATGCCAACGGTATTCTTCACGTGTCAGCCAAAGATAAAGGCACTGGTAAAGAAAACAAAATTACCATTAAAGCCAACTCTGGTTTGTCCGAGGAAGAAATTGAACGTATGGTCAAAGATGCGGAAGCCAACGCCGAAGAGGATCACCGCATTGCCGAACTGGCACAGGCACGCAACCAGGCGGATGCCCTGATTCACTCAACACGCAAGTCACTGACCGAATACGGTGACAAGCTGGAAGCGGCTGAAAAAGAAGCCATTGAAGCAGCGATCAAAGATCTTGAAACCACATTGCAAGAGGGTGACAAGCCAGCGATTGATGCCAAGACAGAGGCGCTCATGACAGCTTCCCAGAAACTGGGTGAAAAAATGTATGCAGATATGCAGGCCCAGGCTGGCCAGGCTTCTGAAGGTGCCCAGCCCGCTGATGAAAATGTGGTGGATGCCGACTTTAAAGAAGTCAAGCGTGACGCCTAATTGATTGCATCAATGTGAGCTTTCATACCCGGTTTCTGTCTTAAAGGGCTTAACCGGGTATTGTTTTTAAATATATGGAATTTGTTAAAGAGTTATAAGGCGTATAAATAATGGCAAAGCGTGATTATTATGAATCTCTGGGTGTCGCCAAAAACGCCACGGATGAGGAAATCAAGAAAGCTTACCGCAAGCTGGCAATGAAGTACCATCCTGACCGCAATCCGGATAGCAAAGAGGCCGAAGATAAATTCAAAGAGATCAAGGAAGCCTATGAAATGCTTTCAGATCCCGAGAAACGCGAAGCGTATGATCGTTATGGCCATGCAGGTGTAGATCCCAATGCAGGAATGGGGGCAGGTGCCGGAAACTTTGGAGATGTGTTCGGTGATATTTTCGGGGACATCTTTGGTGGCGGCCGTCGTGGCGGTGGCCCGCAAGTATACCGCGGCGCCGATTTGCGTTACAGCCTTGAGATTACCCTTGAGCAGGCCGCCAAAGGCTTCGATACGGAAATACGTGTGCCCAGCTGGGAGCATTGTGATGTTTGCCATGGCAGTGGTGCCAAGGCAGGTACCAAACCAACCACCTGTCATACTTGTGGCGGTAGTGGTGCGGTTCGCATGCAGCAGGGTTTTTTCAGCGTTCAGCAAACCTGCCCAACCTGTCACGGCTCCGGCCAGGAAATCAAGGATCCCTGCACAGCGTGTGATGGTGTAGGTCGCAAACGCAAGAACAAAACCCTTCAGGTCAAGATTCCTGCCGGCATTGATGAAGGAATGCGCATCCGCTCGGCTGGAAATGGTGAGCCGGGCGTCAATGGTGGGCCTCCTGGTGATTTGTATGTCGAAATTCACCTTAAGGAACACAGCATTTTTGAGCGTGATGGCGATGACTTGCACTGCCAGGTACCGCTACCTTTTGTGACGGCTACCCTGGGCGGAAACCTTGAAGTACCAACTCTGGGCGGAAAAGGTGAAATTACCATTCCCGAGGGCACGCAAACCGGCAAGACTTTCCGTTTACGTGGCAAAGGGATCAAGGGGGTTCGTTCCAATTATCCTGGTGACCTGTATTGTCACGTGATTGTAGAAACACCGGTGCGTCTGAACGAAGAGCAGAAAGACCTGTTGCGTAAATTCGAGGCAGCGCTGGATGATGGTGGTGACCGTCACTCACCGCAAAATAAATCCTGGACTGATCGGGTCAAGAAGTTCTTCAGTTAGGCAACCGTAAAGAAAACTTTCGTTTTCAAGAAAAAAATGCACGTTTTCATAACGTGCATTTTTTTATTCTCAAGGCTGTTCTTGCTGAGTGGCCTTGTTTGTCTTGCCAACAAAATCACCGGCAAATGCTTCAGACATGTTTTCCGGTTTCAGATATGTTTTCATGGCCTGGTGAACTTCCACCGTGGTCAGGTTTTGAATCGCTTCTTCAAATTTTTTGTTCCATTCAAAGCTGCGATCCAGTGCCAGGTATTTCAGCCAGGTGGAAGACAGGACGCTATCTTGTGAGCGGGCCAGCGAGCGCAGATTAAGGACTGATCGTATACCATCGCTGAGCTCCTGTTCGGTAAAGCCTTCCCTCAGGGTAGTCTGCATAGTTTCATCAATCAGGGATTTGACACGCTCTTTTTCGGTGGGTGAATAAATGGCTTGCAATGACCATGTGCCTGATGGCTCGAAAGAGGAAACATTCAGTGAGCTTCTGATACTGTAAGACAGACCCTCCTGGGTGCGGATACGGGTCCAAAGACGGGAAGTTTCGGTGGCACCCAGCAGGTAGTTGGCCATGAACAGAGCCGGATAATCCGGGTGGTCATTTTGCAGTTCGATCGGCAATCTGGCCATATACACTGCATTGGCCTTGTCAGGGGTCTCAATCGTGAAGGAGGCCGCCTTTACGGCATGGTAAGGCATATTAATGCGGTCATAGCTGGGCGCCTGCTTCCAGCTTCTAAGGCTGTCTTCAAGAATGCTCCTGATTTGCTGCGGATCAAAGTCGCCCACAATGGCAACATCTATATCGCCCGCTCCAAAGAAGTTGTTTTGGAACTCACGAAGTGCTTTGGGATTGATAGCCTCGATGTTTTTGATCAGTTCCTCATAAGTGGGAACATAGCGAATATCGCCCTTGGGCCAGATATTGCTGTGGCGACTTAGGGTATTGTTGGCCAGTGCCCCAGGCTCAGTCATGGCGTTTCGAACCGATGTGATGACCCGCTCCTTGTATTCATCAACTTCTTTCAGCGGATAGTTGGCCTGTTGGATAAGTTCAAGGCTGAATTGCAGTAAATCCGGAAAATGTTTTTTATGGGTGGAAAGGGATACCATTAACCGGTTACCACTGATTCCGTAATGAATGCTGCCTTGCAGGGCGTCAATGCGATCCTGTATTTCCTGGCGCGACATGGTGGCCGTGCCATTATCCAGTAACGAAGCCGCCGCCGCGGACAGGCTGGCCATATTGTTCATGGCCTGGGCATTGGCAAACTGGATTTTGTAATCGGCCTGGACGCGATTGCCACGGGTTGGCTTGACCAGCATGGCGGTATTAATGGTGCCATTAGGCAACTGGATCACTTCAAGCCGTGTCAGTTTGTCGATGTTTTCAGGAGAGGAGTCAAAAGCATCCGTTTGCGTAAAAGAGGGATCGCCTTTGTAGTCTTTCAATAACTGCGCAATATCTGGAATGGTTTCGAACGGTGCACGTTGCGGATTGTCGGTGGGTTTGTAAAGCCCGCTGGTGCGGTTGCTGGCCAGCAAATAAGTTTGTATGGCCTGCTGGACGTCTTGCAGGGTTATGTTCTTGACCCGGTCGCGCTCCAGAAAGAAAAGCCGCCAGTCACCCGAGGCAATCGCTTCTGACAGGCCAATGCCCATTTGCTCGGTACTGGCAAACAGTTCATTCCATTGGGTAAGCCAATTGTTTTTTGCCCGATCCAGCTGCTCTTGGGTGATCGGGTGTTTGGCACTTTGCTCAAGCACCTCATGCAAGGTTTGCTGCGCCTTGGCTGTATCCATGGTGTCATTAAGCTGGGCCCCAAAAAAAATAAGTCCAGGATGATGGTGTGCCATGGCAAAGCCAAAGACACCGGTAGCCAGGTTGTTTTCCACCAGTTCTTTGTAAAGTGGGCCCGAAGGACTGTCGGCCAGAATGCCGGCAGCAATGTCCAGCAGGATATATTGTTCACTAGAGGCGGCAGGGATGTGGTAAGTGGCGGCAATAAAGGGCATGCCCCCACTGCGCTCAAGAATGACCTGGCGCTCGCCGTCCTGTTGGGGTTCTACCGTGGGTGCTTCTGTCAGGGAACGTTCGGGTCTTGGAATGGCGCTGAACAGTTCATTAATCAGGCTTAGCGTTTGCGCAGGTTCAAATTTGCCGGCAACAACCAAAACAGCATTGTCGGGTTGGTAGTAGCGGTTGTAAAAGTCACGCAATTCGCTGGCCTGCATGGCATCAAGGTCACTGCGTGCACCAATGGTGCTGTTGCGGTAATTGTGCCACTGGTATGCCGTTGAGCGCATTTTTTCTGTCAGGGTTCTGAAAGGATTGTTTTCTCCGCGTTCAAGCTCGTTCAGGACAATGCTGCGTTCGGCGTTCAGGTCTTCTTCCTGGATGGACGCATTACGCATGGCATCGGCCTGCCAGGTCAAATACCATTTAAGGGTTTCGGGGTTGCTGGCAAAACTGGCATAGTAGTTAGTGCGGTCTGCCGACGTGGAGCCATTTGCCTGCAAGCCTCTTTTTGAAAACTCAGCCAGTGCATTGGGGGTATTGGGCGTGCCCCTGAACATTAAATGTTCGAGCAGGTGAGCCATACCGGTACGCCCGTATTGTTCGTGGCGGGAACCCACCAGATAGGTCATGTTGACCGTGGTGGTAGGTTTGGATTGATCGGGTGCCAGCAGAACCCGCAAACCGTTGTCCAGTTCGTATTCGGTAATGCCTTCGATACTGTGGATTTGTACCGGTTGGGTGAGGGCGCCTGTGGCGGGAATGGGTAATGACATAAAAAGGAAAAAAGACAGTAGTAATAAGGTAATGTAAGGCGAAAGAGGCTGACGGTGTCTCATGGCTATTTGGATGATTGGGTCAATACTGCGTTAACAATAAGTGGCTATTTGGACAATAGCCGCATACCTTCCTCCAGGCCGGCAACGGTCACTCCGTACATTCGGTTTTGTAGAATATTACGGATAAGCTCAATGGATTGCCGGT
Source organism: Advenella sp. (assembly GCA_041656315.1). GTDB lineage: Bacteria > Pseudomonadota > Gammaproteobacteria > Burkholderiales > Burkholderiaceae_B > Advenella. The sequence continues at coordinate 33,735 of JBBADT010000001.1, read as the reverse complement.
AAGGCCAATAACTGGTGGGTTCGGGGTTGAGCCAGATGGATTTGGGCCAGTGCTCCAGAAGCCGTTGCAGCCATGCTGCACCGGTTTCCTTGTTGTAATGCTCAACTGAACCGCCCGGGTGCATGATTTCGTAGGGGCTCATGGTGGCATCGCCCACCAGGATCAGGCGCCAGTCGGCATTGTATTTCCTAAGCAGCTCCCAGGTGTCTATATAGTTGCGACGCCCGTTGCTGTTATAGCGCCAGACGCGTTCGTAGACGCAATTATGGAAATAATAAACTTCCAGGTGATGGAACTCGCTGCTGGCAGCCGAAAACAGCTCCTCAACGCGGCTGATATGGTCATCCATGCTGCCGCCCACGTCAAGCAGCATTAAGACCTTGACGTTATTGTGACGCTCGGGAACCATTTTAACGTCTAGATAACCGGCATTGCGGGCCGTGCTGCGAATGGTGTCTTCAAGATCCAGTTCCTCAGCAGCGCCTTCGCGGGCAAAGCGGCGCAGGCGTCTTAGGGCAACCTTGAAGTTGCGGGTGCCCAGTTCCTGTTGGTCATCATACTCCTTGAACAGGCGTTCATCCCAGACCTTGACGGCGGTGCGATGGCCGGCGGATTGCCCGCCCACACGAATGCCTTCAGGGTGATAACCACTGTTGCCAAAGGCCGAAGTGCCCCCCGTACCTATCCATTTGTTACCACCGGCATGGCGATCTTGCTGCTCTTCAAGGCGTTGCTTGAACAGTTCCATGAGCTTTTCCCAGCCATGTTTTTCGATGGCTGCTTTTTCTTCTGGCGTCAGTGAATTCTGCAATTCGTTCATCAGCCATTCAAGCGGGATCTCCTTGCTGTCGGCCAGCTGGGCCTCGACGCCTTTGGCAAAGAGGGAAAAAGCCTGGTCGAAGCGGTCAAACAGCGTTTCATCCTTGACCAGTGTCATGCGTGACAGCAGATAAAAGTCATGCAAGGTAGGGACCATGACCTGCTCACGCAAGACTTCAAGCAGTGTCAGGTACTCTTTGACAGATACTGGCAGCTTGTGATTGCGAAGGTGGTAGAAGAAATTGATAAACATGGGCAGCCTGATTTATGAGCGACGCATATTCTGCGCCATGGCGGAAAGCCTTTCCAGCAGGCTCAGGTCCTGTTCGTTTTTCAGGAGGGCACCTGCCATGATGGGTATTGCCGTGGCCGCATGGGCATCAATTTTTCCAGCACTGATGTCTTCGGAAATCAAGAGCGACAGCCAGTCAAGGAATTCGGATGTGGACGGTTTCTTTTTCAGGCCGGGCGCTTCGCGCAGGGTGAAAAAGTGATCAAGGGCGGCCCGCAGGACTTCGGCCTTGATATCGGGGAAATGCACATGAACAATGTCTTTTAACGTGGCGCGGTCGGGAAACTGGATGTAATGAAAAAAGCAACGGCGCAGAAATGCATCGGGTAGTTCTTTTTCATTATTGGAGGTAATAATGACCAGTGGGCGATGTTTGGCCACAATGGTTTGTTGGGTTTCGTATACATGAAACTCCATTTGATCCAGTTCACGCAATAAATCGTTGGGGAACTCGATGTCAGCTTTGTCAATTTCATCAATCAGGACAACGCAGGGTTTTTCTGATTCAAAAGCCTGCCACAGTACGCCTTTGTTGATGTAATTGCGGATATCCTTGACCCGCTCATCACCCAGTTGGGAGTCACGCAGGCGGGATACGGCATCGTACTCGTACAGCCCCTGATGGGCCTTGGTGGTGGACTTGATATGCCATTGCAGCAAATCGCGCCCCAGTGCCCTGGCCACTTCTTCGGCCAGCATGGTTTTGCCCGTGCCCGGTTCACCCTTGATTAATAGCGGACGCTGTAAAGTCAGGGCGGCATTTACCGCCAGCTTAAGATCTTCGGTAGCTATGTAACGGTCTGTTCCTGAAAATTTTGTTGAGCCATTAGGGTTTATAGGTATATTCATTTCCATCCTGCAACATAAAAATAGGGGTTCAATACATCAAGTATTAATACTAAACCGAATTGATAGTACAAATCGTAAAATCAATCAATCGCAGCTCTATCCGTTGTTTTTAATTAAAATTCTTAACAATCACCAAGAAGAGCAATATATGACGAAGCAATCGTTAAAGCGTACCATAAACTTGTTCGCCATCATGGCGGGCTGTGCAATAGGGGCGCAGGCATTTGCGCAGCAGGCTGCCCCTGTCGGAGACATAGAAGCAGCAAAAGGTAAAGTATTCATGTGTATTGGCTGTCATGGCATAGAGGGGTACAGGGCCAGCTTTCCTGAAGTGTACCGGGTGCCCAAGATTGCCGGCCAGAATGCCGAATACATTGTTGCTGCCCTGAAAGAATACCAGTCCGGTTCCCGTACCTTTCCGTCAATGATTGCCATTGCCCATAGCCTGTCCGAACAGGACATGCTTGATCTGGCAGCTTATTACGCACAACTTAAATAGTCGGAGATACTGTCATGAAACAGGTAAATGTAATGTTGGCAGGCATTGTTCTGGCCATTTCGGGTACTGTACATGCCGCCGATCTAAAGGCTGGAAAAATCGCGTTTGAGACAAAGGGGTGCGTGGCTTGTCATGGTGCCGATGGCGTGAGCACGCTGGCGTCCATGTATCCCATTCTGGCCGGGCAGCATGATGATTACCTGAAGCATGCCCTGATGGCGTATGTGAGGGGCGCGCGCAATGCACCACCTTCTGCTAATATCCGGAAAAATCCAATTATGGCTGTGCAGGTCCAGAACCTGACGCCTGCAGATATTGACAATATTTCGGCCTGGCTGGCCACCTTGCCCAGCGTGTTAAGTCACCGGCGTCAGTAGAAATACGTTTGGTAAAGCGGTTTGGCCTTTGGCCTGAATCGTTTTTCAATGTATAAACCGGCTATGTGACCTTAGGGGCTTGCCCGGGTTTAATGGCGTTTAACGCGCTGGCGCAACAACTCAAGATATTGATTGTTGTCTAGTGGTTTGCCCAGGCGCTGGGCTTCCCAAAGTACGGTTCCCAGGCACTCCATGATTTCGTGGGCGGCCTCGTGCGGGCTGCTGCCGGCAGCCAGGGCTTGGAATACATCTTTGATTCCCGGTGGGCTGTTAATGGATATTTGTTCTTCAATGGCCAAATGCATGGACAGGTGCAAAAACGGGTTGACCTGGCCCTGGTCTACTGAAAAATCTTTGCTTTTGGATTCGGGATTTTCAAGTACACCGTGATATTCGGGATGTTGCTGAATCCAGTTCAGGGCAATGGATTCCAGTGGAGTAAGAATCTGTTTGTTCTGGTGTTTACGCCAGGTATCAATAAAAAAATCTCTGACCTGGTCACGGGAAGGGTTGAACATAGCTATATTGAAGGTAAAAAAGTAGAAGTTAATAGGCTATTTTGCCTCAGAATTGTGGTCATCAGGAAATATTTCTGAAAAATCGGCAATGTTTTAAGGCGGTTTAAATTTTTTCAGTTAAACTATGTGAGTCTTATATAAGACTTGCAGCTTACTCCTATCAGGCTGCATGTTTTAGGTTAATTGTCTTAATGTGGGTTACGGAGCCAACATGTCTTATCAACATATCAAAGTCCCGGCAGCGGGCGAAAAAATCACGGTAAACGCCGACTTCTCTCTGAATGTACCAGATCAGCCAATCATTCCTTACATCGAAGGTGACGGTACTGGTGCAGACATCACTCCAGTCATGTTGAAAGTGGTTGATGCTGCCGTTGCCAAAGCGTACGACGGCAAACGTAAAATTCACTGGATGGAAGTTTATGCCGGTGAAAAATCAACCAAAGTATATGGCCCCGACGTATGGTTGCCAGAAGAAACCATGGAAGCCGTCAAGGATTACGTTGTTTCCATCAAAGGTCCCCTGACAACTCCCGTTGGTGGTGGTATTCGTTCACTGAACGTGGCACTGCGCCAGCAACTGGACTTGTATGTCTGCTTGCGCCCCGTACGTTACTTCAAAGGTGTTCCTTCACCCGTGCGTGAGCCCGAAAAAACAGACATGGTCATTTTCCGTGAAAACTCGGAAGATATCTATGCCGGTATCGAGTTCCCTGCAGAATCCGACCAGGCTCAAAAACTGATCGCTTTCCTGCAAAATGAACTGGGCGTAAGCAAAATCCGCTTCCCCAACACTTCCGGTATCGGCATCAAGCCCGTATCACGTGAAGGTACACAGCGCCTGGTTCGTAAAGCCATCCAATACGCGATCGACAACGACAAACCAAGCGTCACCATCGTTCATAAAGGTAACATCATGAAATACACCGAAGGTGGTTTCCGTGACTGGGCCTATGAGCTGGCACAAAAAGAATTCGGCGCCGAGTTGATCGACGGTGGTCCATGGTGCAAATTCAAGAATCCTAAAACAGGTAAAGATATCATTGTTAAGGATTCTATCGCTGACGCCTTCCTGCAACAAATCCTGTTGCGTCCTGCCGAGTACTCAGTCATTGCTACACTAAACCTGAACGGTGACTACGTTTCTGACGCATTGGCTGCACAAGTTGGTGGTATTGGTATCGCTCCCGGTGCTAACTTGTCTGACTCTGTTGCCATGTTCGAAGCCACCCACGGTACAGCACCTAAATATGCAGGCAAAGATTACGTGAACCCAGGTTCAGAAATCCTTTCTGCCGAAATGATGCTGCGTCACATGGGCTGGACAGAAGCGGCAGACCTGATCATTTCCTCTATGGAAAAATCAATCCTGTCCAAGAAAGTAACCTATGACTTTGCCCGTCTGCTGGAAGGCGCAACACAGGTTAGCTGCTCTGGCTTTGGTCAGGTAATGATCGAAAACATGTAAGCCGTTTTATTGCTTCAGGCAATAATCAGTTTGCAAAACCCGCACTGCTTATGGTGGTGCGGGTTTTTTGTTAACATTTGCCAAGCGCATGTGTGTTTTTATTTGCTTACATGAAAAACTGCCATTCGTTGATGTAATGAATGGTGAGAACTGTCAAGAGCGGTTTGTACAAGGGTGTTGCCATGAAGATGTTGGAAACTAAAATCCCCCCTCCGTTGATTGCCATCGTGATCGGAATGGCAATGTGGTTGCTGGCCCGTACATACGTTGCACCTGATGCGGGGATCTCGTTGCGCCAGGTTGCTGCAATTTTGGTGGCGCTTTCAGGGCTAATGTGCGATTTGCTGGGGGCTGTTTCATTCAGAAAAGTAAAAACCACGGTTAATCCCATGGCACCTGAAAAATCTTCCGCCTTGGTTAGCACGGGAATTTATCAATACTCACGTAATCCCATGTATTTGGGCATGGCTTTACTATTGCTGGCGTGGGCCATTTATCTGGCTTTTTCCTGGTCTTTTTTAGGCGTGTTTGTGTTCATGCTGTACATTACCCGTTTCCAGATCATTCCCGAAGAACGGGCAATGGAAAAACGGTTTGGACAGGAATACCTGGCGTATAAAGCGAAAGTGCGCCGTTGGTTGTAAGGGGTGTGTGTTTTATCACGAAGGTTAAGCATTGAAAACCATGATTTACAGGGTGCCAGTGCTATGATGAATGAATAAGCACTTACGATTTATTTAAATTTCAAAAGGAAAAATACTATGCCACCTATCCATAATTTTGAATGGCGTGCTCAGCGGGAATACAATAATTTGTTTGTGGACAGGGCAGACAATGACCTGGTTGGTCCGGCTTGGAAGATTGAGGTTTTTGGATTACCTAGTGGCGGTAGTGTGCCAAGTAAGCAGGTAGATCAATCGGATCTGTCTAAATTGATTGACCCTTCTACCGGCGGCTTCTGGGAAATGATGTGCTTTAATGATTGGTTGTTTGATTTAGAGAAAATTGAAATTTTATGTTCTAGCCGGATAGTTAGGATTTTTATTGCTGAGAAATCGTTATTTTAACTCAGTAAATATTTAGGTATATAAAGTAAAAGCCGCACATGTGCGGCTTCAGATTGCTGACAAACCCTCGCCAACCGGCGAGGGTTTGTTCATAATAGGGGTATGCTAAAAGAACCTACTGCCTATCAGCATGAACTTGAGATGGTGACCCTGGAATCCCTGGTTCCGGCGGATCACCTGGTGCGCAAGATAGATGCTGCGATTGATCTGACCTTTATTCGTGCCAAGGTGGCACACCTGTATTGCGCCAATAACGGACGTCCGGCCATTGATCCGGTGCTGCTGTTCAAGCTGCTGTTGCTAGGCTATCTGTTTGGGATACGCAGCGAGCGTCAGCTAATCCGTGAAGTGCAAGTCAATGTGGCTTACCGCTGGTTTCTGGGTCTGCGTCTGACGGACAAAGTACCCGATGCGTCAACGATCAGCCAGAACCGTCGGCGCCGGTTTGCCGACAGCTGCATTTACCAAGAGATCTTTGATGAGATCGTGCTGCAAGCCATAGGCCGTGGCATGGTTGATGGCAAGGTGCTTTACACCGACAGCACGCACCTGAAGGCCAATGCCAACAAGAACAAATACGATATAGCGGACGTCGCTGTCAAACCGGCTGCTTACCTTGAGGAACTGGATGCAGCGATTGATGCAGATCGCCAAGCCCAAGGGGTTCTTTTATCTGGATCACCGTACGGTTGATGCCAAATACGCGATCATCACCGATACGCATGTGACCCCGGCCAATGTACACGATAGCCAACCTTATCTGGCCCGTCTGGATCGCCAAAGCGAACGCTTTAATTTAAATCCTTATGCCGTGGGATTGGATGCCGGGTATTTTACGCCCACCGTGTGCCAAGGCTTGGAAGACCGTTTGATTGCAGGTGTGATGGGGTATCGTCGCCCGACGCATAAAGATGGTTATTACTATAAACGCGAATATGTTTACGATGCCCAAAGCGATACCTACACCTGCCCATATCAACAAGTCATTCCGTATAAAACAACCAGTCGCGCGGGATATCGCGAATACCACTCTGACCCCGGAGCATGCTCGAACTGTCCGGGGCGATCACGGTGTACGAAAAGTGCTAATCATGTCAAAGTTGTGGTGCGCCACGTTTGGGAGCCGGCCAAGGAACGGGTGAATGCACGTCGCCTGACCTCAGCGGGTAAAAAAATCTACGCCCGGCGCAAAGAAACGGTGGAACGCAGCTTTGCCGATGCCAAACAGTTGCATGGCCATCGCTATGCCCGCATGCGCGGGCTAAACAAAGTGATGGAGCAGTGCCTGCTGGCAGCGGCTGCGCAGAACATGAAGAAGATTGCGCTGCTGCTGGCGCAGCTTTTAAGGTCTTTTTACGACCTTACCGCGTCTTACCAGCCCTTGAGATGCACACAGATTAGCATTCTGCGCTTATTCTTGATGTTAATGACAAAACGCACCGTATTTAATTAGCGGTAAAAAAAATAAACCCCCTGCTCAAAAAAACAGGGGGTTTATCAACACTCTGAAGCCGCACATGTGCGGCTTTTACTTTTGTGCATATAGGGGGTGCGGACGAAAACTTGGACTATCTTTAGAGGTAGTCAATGTATTCATATGAAGATCGCATGAGAGCGGTGCAGCTGTATATCAAATACGGAAAGCTGTCTGCACTAATTTATAAGCTGCTTATGCAGCAGTGAAGAACTGCACGGTTCCGCCCGGTTTGCATTGCCATTTCTAAGCTGCCTATGCAGCAGTGAAGAAAGTTGGTTGATAATGTCCGGGCACCGTCCTTTTCTAAGCTGCTTATGCAGCAGTGAAGGCAATGGAGACATGAGCTCCGGCGGTGGCGCTTTTCTAAGCTGCTTATGCAGCAGTGAAGGATCCTGCCGCTTCGCCAGCTTTGGTTGTTGCTTTCTAAGCTGCTTATGCAGCAGTGAAGGTTTGAAGATGAGGCCCAACTTATCAAGCGGATTTTCTAAGCTGCTTATGCAGCAGTGAAGATCAAACGCAATCCTTGCGTCCAGCGCAATGCTTTCTAAGCTGCTTATGCAGCAGTGAAGACGGATAGATTCCGCTTGGCGCTCATTGCCGTTTTCTAAGCTGCTTATGCAGCAGTGAAGCAATCAAAAGGCGTTCACGTACCCAACGTGATTTTCTAAGCTGCTTATGCAGCAGTGAAGAACAATCATCCGTTCATGTTCGGCTGCATTGTTTTCTAAGCTGCTTATGCAGCAGTGAAGTAGCGATAGCTATATCCTGCAGCTGGATATCATTTCTAAGCTGCTTATGCAGCAGTGAAGCAACAATGCCAGCGGTCGCGCCTCCAGTGATTTTTCTAAGCTGCTTATGCAGCAGTGAAGACATCGGCCCAGGCGGAAACCAAGGGTTTCATTTTCTAAGCTGCTTATGCAGCAGTGAAGGTGCTTTTACTGGGTGACAAGCAATACGTATTTTTCTAAGCTGCTTATGCAGCAGTGAAGAAATCAGTATTGGCCAACTTTGTTAGATCCCATTTCTAAGCTGCTTATGCAGCAGTGAAGATTATCAGTCTTGAAAAGGATTGGTTTGATATTTTCTAAGCTGCTTATGCAGCAGTGAAGCTTGCAGCATTGCAAGATACTTCGTCCAATCATTTCTAAGCTGCTTATGCAGCAGTGAAGGATATCGGCAAAGCATGGGGAGACATGATTCTTTTCTAAGCTGCTTATGCAGCAGTGAAGGGTTGATTTTGGATCAATCGGCTCTTCGGTAATTTCTAAGCTGCTTATGCAGCAGTGAAGGCATTGGTTAACAAACACGTTCATGGTGATACTTTCTAAGCTGCTTATGCAGCAGTGAAGAAGTATTACATCCTGAACGGGCATGTACGGGCTTTCTAAGCTGCTTATGCAGCAGTGAAGCTGGCGGTAAAGCACGAACTGAATATATGTATTTTCTAAGCTGCTTATGCAGCAGTGAAGCGAACCGGATCATTATTTTTGTGACGTGTCCTTTTCTAAGCTGCTTATGCAGCAGTGAAGAAGACATTCTAAAAGAATATTGTTTATTTATCAATTTGTTAAAGAAAAATCTAGACTTTTCCCCTTTTTTAAAGCCAATTTTTAAGTTATTGATTTTATAGTGTATTTTTTATTGGCCTTAAAAAGGGTTAAAACTTAAAAAAGTGGAACGGTCAACTGTTTGCTCAAGCCAAAAGAATTGAACGCCCCTTCATTATTTGGGAGCTTGGACAATTGACGATTAATCTGAAGGATCCAGTTTTGCCCCGTGCTACTGCTTTTTAAATGAACATGAGGTAAGGCTTTCTGTTGTAGATGTTTTACCATCATATTTTCAGCAATTTCATCAGACCATTCCCCTCGTTGGGTTAAGCGTTTTTGGCTTCTCCTGATATGGCTTGCTCCTTTTTTATGCAGTCGGCTAAAGCATGCGTAACTATTAACAGTCTCAGGAATCGGGGATACGGGTCCAATTAAAGCATAATCTTTTATGGCATTGGATTGCTCTAACTCTTGATTAATAGTGGCGATACCCTTTTCACTGCCTAAAAGACGGATAATTCCTCCTAGCGTTTTTTGTTGCCCGTAAGCAGGAAAACTCAGTCCTATTTTCCCATTGAATTCTGGTAGCATTTGATGCAGCAGTTGCATGATGTGGCTAATCACTTCAGACTGGGTAATTTCAGCTTGTGGAATGGCTTTTAAATCAAAGTAATGGGATAACTCAGACATGGTTACTCCTTACCAGCAGCACCAAATACACCGCCACGAATCAATACGGAGATTACATAATGTTGGTCTTCCGGGCTTGGCTTTGCGTCGTTTAGTACCCAATTATCGAATAAAGTATAAAAATCTTTTTTGGCTTTGGGTTGCCTGAATGCGGTACCTAAAGTAGTAACTGACCCATATGGTTCTGCTGCTATGGGGAATTGGGCATCATCGCTGTACCAGGTATCAACAGTACGCAATGCGTTACCAATTTTTTGCGAGTGTATGCTGGCAACATCATTAATATGGTATAGGACTTTGCTTTTGGTTTTTCCTGTATCTAAAATCAATTCTTGAGAGGGGTAAACCTCCTGGCCGTAACCAACAATAGCCTGGGCCTCTATGTATAGGATCACAAAATGTTCATTGTTGAACCCTTGCTCAATCACTTTTGCCAAAGTGTCAATTTGTTCATTTTCAATATCAAATGAATTCAAGGGCAAGTCTTTTGCATTATCAAAAGTGAGCAAGTAGTTTTCATTATTAAGTGTATAGCTGACTGTTACACGGATTTTTTCTGAGCCGATCCGGTTTCTCCAAAGCCAGCGGGCGTTGGCAATGTTAATGGCATAACGTTGGGCCAAAGTGCTTAAACCGGTTTCATCAAGGTAGGACTGAACGGTTGAAAGCAGTTTTATTTGATAGTCTGGGTCATTGCAAATATTAGGCTTGCCAGTAAATGGAAGGATTTTGCAACTGAAGCTGGCAACAAGCGTATCTTTGTCATTATCAAGTGTTGCAACATCTACTGTTTGAAGGTTTGCTTTTTCAATTTCAGCATCTAGCTTTGCTGGGTCATTTGTGATTGCGTTTTTTAAGCGATTGGAAATGGTGCCACGCACTGATTTTTCACGGACTTTAACGATGGTTTTTTTACTGTCCGGGTTTTTACTGTCGAGTTGTTCGAAATTGCAATCGGAAATATCTAAATTGCGTTCAAATGCCAATACACTTGCTGTAGATAATTTTGCCATTTTGTATAACTCCTTAATATTCAGATTGTGTAATTAAGTAAAGATTGTTTTCAGGTTGGCTATAACGCCAGAAAGCAGAGTTGAAATCGTCTTCTATTCGATATGGGAAAACCCATTTTCCCAGGCTGTATATACACTCAACGTATTGACTGGGGTATTCTGGTGTGCGGCAATTTTCCAGTTCGCCAGGGGAAAATGGTTCATAAATACCTTGGTAGCCAACGGCAATAGGAACAATCCAGCCTCGTCCGGTTTTGACGCTTTTGGTTTTCCATTGAATGCTGTTGAGTTTATCTTCATCTGCTTCAGGTACGTGATGCAGGGTTGCTGTTTCTATTAATGCATCTAATGCTGTTGCGTCTGGATTGATAGCTTTTAATTCGTTGGTTATAGCGACTAATTCCTGGCTGGCATCCATTAGCACAAAGGCGGGTATTAATGAGTTGATGACAGTGGTAACATCCTCGTTGCCATAGGGAACAAGAAAGGATTTTTGAATATGCATGACGCTGCCTCCGGCAATGCGTTGTTGCATAAGTTGTTTTTGTATATAAACAATAAATTTTTGCTTTAGTGTTTCATTATCGTTTAGGTCAATATCGTCATAGATTTCAATAACCAGGCTTACGGTCAAATCAATCCTGCCTTCTTCAATAATGGCAGCGGTTTTTCCATCTTTTTTAATTGGATTCCTGGTCAGGTTAAAGGTATAGTCTGCAAGGTTATATGGACGATAAGCGTGTAGATGGTACTCATGGCAGGCAATTAAAGTGCCATTAAGCCTGATCCCAGGGAAGTCATTTTTTATTTTGCGGTTCAGGGCATGAATGGCGCCGATAAAACCATTAAGGGAAGGAAAGCCATAGGTAAGCGGGCTTGAAACCGTATTGGCATTTTGAATGCGGATTTTGTTAAGAACAAGGTAATTGCTTAGGTAACTCACGAAAACACTCCTTCATTTTTTTGTTCGCTGGCTTTTATTCTTCGGCGTAAAATTTTGCGCCATTCAGCATATTCGGGATCGGCTATATCTTCTTTCGATTGCGGGAATTGTTTTCGGGTCAAACTGTTTATCCAGCTGGCAAAGTCATGTTCAATATCACTGATCCAGTCAGTGCTTTCTTTGTCGGTTCTGAATTTTTCTTCATCTGTTAGTAGAGCACGCTCAGGATCAAGCCAGTATTTTTGAGACCATGCCAATTCATAATTTTTACTCCAGCCTGGTTCATAGGTGGATTGGATATAGTCGGCTATTTCAAAAAGCTTATTGATAATTCCCTCAAGAGCTTCTTTTCTTTTTGTGCGGATATCAACCGTATTTGCTTGTTCTTTGATGACGCTGAAAAAATCTTGAATACTGTAGTAACAGTAGTGGTTTAAGTTTTTATTGAAAATACTGGTTCGATTGCGGCTTAGATGAAATTTGGGTTTGGTCACTATTTGTGGGGGTAAAGAAGGCAGTAAGTAATTTCGACCTCCTTGTGAACTGGTTAATTGTGAGATATTTTGCGGCTTGGTTCCGCCTAAACGAAGAACAGCGAGATTATTGATTGATATATAAGCTTGAGCATTATCATTGTTTTTCTTTTTGCTGCTGTCTCTTGCCTGTTTGTTTTCTTCCGAGTATTTTTTACTTATTTTTTGATGAAGTTGATTGACCAGGGCCGATGGATGCAGTGGAACCAGACAAATATAGTCGTCTCCATTTATATCAATGGTATCAATGTCAGCAGGCCATAGCAGTTGTTTGTTACGCGCATCTGTTTTCGGGGTTTCAATTTTATTGTCTAATGTGGCTTTGAAAATGTAGGCATAATCATCGGAAATTTTAGGGTCATTAGCAAAGCAACCTTTTAATGCTGGGTGTTCCTGCTGAATTAAGTCTCGTAACTTGATTGTTGTGCCTTCTATTGGGGTATTGAAAAACGAAGCCAATGGTAATGCAGCAGCATTGCCATTGGCATCAAGAGGAATATATGCAATGGATTGGGAGCCAACGAATTTTTCAGGGAGTTTCTGTGGGTTTTGAAAATTAATATTGTCTCCCTTGCTGTCTGGGTGAATGCCTTTTGAAATATGTGTTCCGAAACGGAGTTGATTGGACATTCGATTGGCTGCATCAGCAATCCATGTGTTCAGGTCGTACTTTTCTTTTACTTCATTAATTTGTTTTTCTAGTTCTTCAATTTCGGTGATGTTGCCCATGGCTTGAGCTTTTTCAAGTTTTTTTACTTCAGGCTCTATTTTTTTATTTATTTGATCTGAAAGGAAGGTTTGAATCGCCTGATCTACTTTGTCTCTGCTGATATCAGTCATTATGTATCCTGTAACAAAAATAGTTTTTGATTTCAAATTATTATATAGAATAATAATGAAAGATCAAATAAATTAAATAAAAAAATAAATAGGATTATTTATGTTGCTACTATTATTTTTGATGGATGTGTAGCCACCTGTTCGGTGGTAAATATTTAAAAAATATAAAAATAAATATTTATAAGCCACCTGTTCGGTGGAAAAACACCGAGATTCTAATGGAATTGGTGCTGAAAACTTGTAAATAACAGTAAGTAAGTGAAGAACACATAGTTAAATTATAATTTGACCAACATCTATCTTGATGACTTATACCAAATAACCATATTTGTTGGTAAAATGAAGCTTGGATTCATTAGGAGTTTGCAATGGTAAAAAATACGTCTATTTCCTTGGGGCCACATTTCGGTAAATTTATTGAGCAGCAAATAAGCTGTGGCCGCTACGGTTCAGCCAGTGAGGTAATGCGTGCCGGGTTGCGTCTTCTTGAAGAAAGGGAAGCACGTTTGCAAGCGTTGCAAAATGCTCTTGAAGAGGGAGAGAAAAGCGGCCCTTCCATGACTTTTGATATTGAGAGCTTTTTACAGGCTAAACATGATTCATTCAATAAAGAATGAGCAGGTATATTCTTTCTTCCAAAGCTGTCCTTGATTTATCTGATATTTGGGATTATTCAGCAGAACAATGGGGCGTTGTACAGGCAGATCGTTATATCCGTTCAATTCATGAAGCTTGCCAGTTACTGGCCAGTGGAAAATTGAAAGGTACCAGTGCCGACTTTATCCGTGCCGGATATCGTAAGCAAATTGTTGGCATGCATTTGCTTTTTTATCGTATGACAGTAGATGGTGTTATTGATGTAGTACGGATTCTGCATCAAAGAATGGACGTAGGAAGACACTTGTAATTCACAAGAAGGCAAACGTCCATATTTATTCTTCAAATATCAGGTTCTACCGCCAGAACCCTAGCCAAGGATGGAAATTCCATGATTGCGCATCATTATAGGATTCCAGGGAAATAGTGGCAAATTCTTTGGCGGTTGTTAAAGTGTCCTTGCCTCGTTCTTCCGCCAGCTTTTCCAGTTCCTCATTGAAATCACTGGTCAACCAAGGTGATGCCGCAGTATTGTCAGGTTTAAATGGTGAAAAAACAATATGATAATTGACTGTTTTTGCCTGACTGATATCGTGGTGTTTCCAAGCGCTGTCTGAGGGTATAAAACTGAAGCCGGTATCGCTTCCATCATCAGGCAGGCATACATATTCGGTTTGTTGGACGTCTTGTTGCCTGAAGGGGCTGATTAATTGCAACTGAACCCAAAATGGATGGCTTAAACCGGCTTTCCAGAATGTATTGATATGATTGGGTCGGGGATTGTTAAGCGTATGGGCGATGACGGCGTGCTCCAGATCTGCCAGTCTGGTTTTGGGTTGTAAGTCCTGCTGTTTCTGTATGCGGGGAATAGCATTGATTGGGTTAAGTTGTTCCTCGGGAATCAATGTTTCAATATTATGGTTGGCAAGTGTAAATTTTGGCTTGCTTTCAAAGCCGGGTCTTTCAAAAGCGATCTCATTACCTTTTTTAAGAGCCCTGAGGTTTCGGTTCAGAATGGCAATGTTGGGGGTTTGGGGGATCTTGTGTGGCCGGTGTCGCCAGATGCGCCCTGCGAGCTGAATAATAGAGCGCATGGATGATGGCTCAACAATCGCCCAGTCGTAATCATGATCACGGCCGACCTCACTGACCGGGCTGCTTATAACAATAAATATATGGTTTTTTGCCGGGCTTTTCGCTAACGCATCTTGTATTTCACTGTGTTCAAACAACGCATTTTCTTTATTGCGGTTTAAAATTCTATCCAGCTTTGTTTCCATCGCATTTCGTAGAATCAGCAATTGTCTGGCATGGTAGCAACATAAGTGAAAATGAACGGTATCGTTATTTATCTGTTGCTCATACATGCTCTTAATGACTTCTATGATGTTTTTTGTATGCGCAAAGCGTATCAAGCCAATACTTACTTGCTTTTTGGTATAAGGACATATTTCATGGTGCTGTTCATGCAAATGTTGCGCTTTGTGCAAGAGCAGTCTGGCCAGTTCAGCATACTTGATGCTTTCTTCTTTATTTGTTGCCGAGCAATTGTCAATCGCTAATATAGAGGCAATACGGCGAGCAGGCTCTAGTCGCAGTTTGGCAACTCTTTTCTCTACGAAATTTGTATGCGATAAGGCAAAACCATTTAAGCTGTCATGGGGGAAATATTGTTGCTGATGTTCATCCACCCAAAAACAGTCAATCCCTTTGTTGGGATATTGGTTATGAATATTCCAGATTTCCCTGCCTGCTTGGTAGGCCGTAAATAAACCACAAATCAGGTCTGGCGTCAGGGTGGCGGAAGAGAGCAGTACACGGCTGCCAAACAGTCCTGCCAAATAAACCAGCCGGCTTAGGGCAGGCAAGTCATTATGATCAAAATCATCGGGTTCATCCAGAATCAAATCAGATGAAAGCAAACGAAGAATAGGCGCAATATGCTTGCCGCCACGACTGTTTTCACTGGCAGCCATTAAATGGTCTATGGTGCAACTGACAAGCGGGGCGTAAAGCAATTGACGTGCTTTGGTGTCAGCAATAATAGTGCCAAGCTCACCGGAGTCAATACCACTTTCCGATACATGAACTATTTCTTCAACCAGTTCTTCCATTGACTCGCTGCCCAAATTAGCCAGTTTGTTTTCGTTTTGTTGCGCTTGTTGGGAAAGATTAAAAAGCTCACGCATGGCATGGCCTCCAACCAGAATGGCAAGGCTGGTATCGTCCAGGTTGAGCTTTTGGCGTAAAGCCTCACCGGTTTGCAGGGTCAATACGCGCAAACCCAGGGCTATGGTAAAGCGCACACCTGTTTTCGGATTGGCCAAACCTGCCATGATCCGTGCATTTCCCAGTGTTTTTCCGCATCCGGTAGAGGCCATGTTAACGCCAAAGAAACCGTTTTTATGACTGGAATCCTGAAGCGATCTGGCCAGGTCGAAGGCTTTGTTTTGCCAATTAAAACGGGCAACAGTTGTTCTTTGGCTGAATGTTTTATGTTTTTTTATTGCTGGTAATTCTTGTGAAAACTTGGGAAGCAAACGAGCAAAACGTGCGGTAAACTGGCCCACTCCCATTAAGTGTTCATCCAGTTTTTGTTTGGGGTTGCCTTGGCTATCCGTGTTGGCGATCAAGTCAAACTCAGGATCTCCTTGCAGGCGTTTTGGATCATTGCTTTTTAAGCTGGAATAATTATGGTCTCCTGTCATCAGGCTAAGACGAGCCATATGTAGTATAAAAGGGTCGCTTATGGTTTCTGATGTTGCCAGTCCCATCAGGGGAGGGTGGTTGAGTGCTTTGCCAGACCAGCGTTTCAATTGCTTTTGCCAGCTATGGCTGTACATGGCCTGGTTTTTGAATTGCCAGAATTCCTTGCTGTCTTTACGTTCTTTATTGGCGAAGTCATTTTTTACCCAACCATCAAGAGCTTTTAATTTTTTATAGAAACGGTTTGCTTTTCTGTCAAGGACATCCCCGTTAGCTTGCGCACGAATACGATCTTTGTTAGTTGAATAAAATTCTTCGAAAGGCATACGGTGATGTGTGACAATTAGCCATGCCACCAATTTTGCGATAGGTGGCATCATGTCAAATGATGGTGCATTGTCAGCTTTATTTTCATCATTGATTAAGTTTTCAATCCAGTCTGGGTGGTTTGAAAAATAAACATCAATTTCAGTAAATCGTTTTAACCATGCTTCATCCTTATCGCAACCGTTAATAAGTGCCTGGAACAGACGCAAGGAAATCCATTCATGCCGATATGGATCTGCCTGTAATGGGGCATCTGGCTTGAGTTTTTTGGCAAACCCGGTATTGGCCTTGCCAATGTCATGCAAAAGGGATGCGATGGTTGCAACTATTTGGATGGTAGTGCCATGGAGCCATTGGTTTTCATCTTCCGCCCGTAGAATGTTTCGTCGTGTCCGGTTGGTTGGTACTCGGCCTTGTTCATTGAATTGGCTTTGGTCACCCACAATCCATAACAGTTCAGTCAGGTTTTTGCCATGCGTCCAGTAGCAGGCCACTGCCGTATTTTTTCGGGCGGTTTGTCTTAATAATTTGCGTAAGGTATTTAAGCCCGCCTGTGTTATGGGTGTTTGCCATGTGCGCTCTCCGCATCGCTCGGCAAACTGGTCTAGAATGCGTCGGGTTTCTTTCAGGGCATTTTTATGGCATTGGCTAACTAACAGGATATTCATGCTGAATGCGGGGTAAGCGCTAATTGTTTAAGGGTGTCAATAATGATGTCCAGTGCTTCAAACCGTGCGAATTGACTAATACATGATTGCCTGAAGTCACTTTCACTATCACCTAGCTGTGCAGAGATAAAGGCTTGGGGTAAAACCATCGCATCCTTAATGATGTCTGCCGCATCAAATACCAACCCGCCGCGGCGGGTTTTTCCATGCAAGATTGCCAGTCCGTGTGGAAGGCCTAAAACCCAGCATCCTGTTGCCCCCAAACCATAGGCTAAATAATTGCCGTGATCCAGAAATTGGTTTGCCGGGTCGATGCTGTTGCCTCTGGTGCTTCTGCTAAAGTCATCGTCGTTAATGGTGGCACGATTAGCGAGCGCATAAAGTTTTATAGTTAATCGGGCTTCCGCAGTTAGCAGGGCTTGATGATCGTTAACGTTTTTAAATTCATTTTCTGCATTTGCCAATAAAGTTACAAGTTGTTCATGTGGATAATTCCATTCAAACTTGGGCCAGAATTTTTGTATGACCATAAGGCGTTGAATTTGCAGTTTTTTGGCTGCGGCCAGGCGTTTTTCGTCTTCAAACCAGAATTGGCACCATTTTTGTAGATATTCTGTGGGGCGGTATTCGCTTTGCGGACTTAAAAATTCGCAGGCAATTTCCGCTTCACTACCAGCAAATAAAGGTGAGCCTCCGCCACCGCTAAATCCAATCATGACACCTGCTTTTGCAAGTTCCCGTACGGCGGCTTGTGTAATTGATGTACCTGTTCCCAATAAAATACAAGTGGTATTGGCTATGGGAATGTTCCAGTATAAAGATTGGGAGCCTTGGTCTGTTACGTATTCAACCCGTCCACCGTTAACTAAAACACGGCAATGTTCAAGATAATAAAGGTTTGCACGTTTTGAGTGCAGGATTGTTTTAAGTTCAGAGGAAGGTATTTGAGGTGTTTCACGTTTCATTTTGCCCGCGTTTCCAATGATATTAAATAAATCATATGATAAATGCGACAAGTTAACCAGTTTTTCAGGCCGATATGTAAATGAATATAAAGCGTTGAAATTTGCTGCTAATGATTAGTGTTTTCTTGGTAGAGTCAAGAGGCTCATTAAATTGTCGGCAGGATGATTACCTAATCCAAAAACGTCAACTGCTGCGCCCGGTTGGGAGCTTCCCTGCTGTATTTGAAAATCAGAGTGCCTTCATAACCTTTTCTTCTTCCGGCTTCTACCGTCAGGTACCAGGTGGGAATGTGCGCCATGTTTTCCAGGCGGCTAAGCAGTTCTGTAATGCTGCCGTCCTGACGTGCCTTGAAAATGGCAATTTCTTGTGCAGTCCAGGCTACGCCTGGCGCCGCTTCAGCCTTGTTGGGGTCGTAGGTTTGCCCGGCGTAGCGAATGGCATAGCCGTCTTTGGTCTTATCACAGGAAGGGTTGGGGCATTCCATCAGGAAAACTTCTTCCAGTGCATTTTTAGAGGGCATGATACTGGGAGTTTTGTTATACCCGGCCCGCAAGGTAAGCACTTCATCGCACAAATCAGCAATGATCTTGGGGTTGGCAATGTCCAGGAATTTGGCTGTGGCAATCCAGTGCTTGCCAGTATCAGCCTGCCTGGCTGCGTCTCGCAGAAGTTGGATTTGTGCCGTGTTCATGAAGTGGTAGTGCCTGAGTTAAAGAAACGAAGCTGGCATTTTAGACAACTTTCAGGCAATTGTGGCGGGTTTGCAAGCGTGCACGATATTTTGTGCGCAACACGATTGCGAAATTTAGTGCAATAGCAGTTATCAAGGTGTTTTGGTGTGCAAATAGGTAAAAATAATCGTCAATATATTGATCTATTCGGGGTTTATTTGTTAATCTTGCTGGTAACATCTTGTATAAATTAACAAATAGCCAACAGGAGACACAATGGCTGATTTTGATACGGGCCTTCAGCGTAACCAGGCCAATTATGCACCACTAACCCCCATCGATTACCTGCAACGTGCCGCCAGTGTGTATGGCGACCGTCTGGCAATTGTCCATGGGCCAATCCGGCAAAACTGGGCCGAAACCAACCGTCGCTGCAAGCAGCTGGCGGTTGCGCTGCGCCAGTTGGGGGTGGAACGCAATTCCACTGTTGCGGTCTTGCTGCATAACACGCCTGCCATGGTAGAAGCCCATTTTGGGGTGCCCATGTCGGGTGGTGTGCTCTGTTCGCTTAATGTGCGGTTAGACACAGACAGCCTTATTTTCTGCCTCGAGCATGGCGAGGCCGAGGTGCTGCTGGTAGATAGCGAATTCGAGGCCCACATTCCTCAAATCCGCCGTAAATTGCCCCAACTTACTATAGTTCAGGTCAATGATGCCTTGGGGCCACAAAATGTTCAGCCGTTTGCCGAACTTGATTATGAGTCTTTCCTGGCTTCTGCCAAAGATCTTAATAATTGGCAAATGCCCACTGATGAATGGGATGCCATCGCCTTAAACTACACATCGGGCACTACTGGCAATCCTAAAGGGGTGGTTTATCATCATCGTGGGGCGGCTCTGAATGCATTGTCAAACATTTTAGAATGGGATATGGCCAAGCACCCTGTTTATATGTGGACTTTGCCCCTGTTTCATTGCAATGGCTGGTGTTTTGCCTGGACAGTCGCTGCGCGTGCCGGGGTTAATGTATGCCTGCGTAAATTTGATGCAAAGGTTTGCCTTGATTTAATCCGTGATGAAAAAGTCACGCATTATTGCGCGGCTCCTGTGGTGCATTCCGCTCTGGCCAACGCACCCGACGAGCTTAAAAAAGGCATTGATCATACCGTCAAGGGTTTAATTGCTGGTGCCGCACCCCCAGAGGCTGTGTTGGCCAGTATGGAAAAAATGGGTTTTGATATCACTCATGTCTATGGCCTTACCGAAGTCTACGGTCCCGCATCAGTTTGTGTCGAGCACGACAGCTGGCAAGATTTAAGCATCGAAGAGCGAGCCCGGCTCAAATCCCGTCAGGGTGTGCGCTATCATCTGCAGGCCGGTTTAAGCGTAAAAAATCCGTCCACCATGGATGACGTCAAGGCCAATGGCGAAGAAATGGGTGAACTGATGTTCCGGGGTAACATCGTCATGAAAGGTTATCTTAAAAACCCGCATGCAACCCAGGAAGCTTTTGAAGGCGGCTGGTTCCATACGGGCGATTTGGGCGTCATGCATAAAGACGGCTATGTGCAAATCAGGGATCGCAGCAAAGACATCATTATTTCAGGTGGAGAAAATATCTCCAGTATTGAAGTTGAAGATGTGCTGTATAAATATCCCGGCGTGGCCAACTGCGCGGTGGTGGCGCTAAGCGATGAAAAATGGGGAGAAATCCCGGTTGCCTTTGTAGAGCTGAAAGAGGGTGCACAAATTCAGGAAGATGAAATCCTGGAATATTGCCGTGAAAACCTGGCCCGTTTCAAGGTGCCTAAAAAAATCATATTTGGTGAGCTGCAAAAAACAGCCACCGGCAAAATCCAGAAATATGAATTAAGAAAACAGGCACAGGCACTATTGGCTTCAACTCCACAACAATAATTTAACCGGCCATTAAATTTGATGACCAAAGGGCATATAAGAACTTCTTATATGCCCTTTTTTTGTCTGGCAGGGAAAAGGGAAAGTCCTTATAAGCAATTGCGTTATTAATTTTTAAAAATCGGCAAAGGAAAGTGTTGCTCTGTCGTTGGCCCTGGCAGCACTGCTGGTAGTGCAGGTCACTAATACAAAAATCAGTGACAATCAGGTTGACCGGCAATGCTCCAGAGGATAATTGTCAAGTTAAGTCACGGTCAATCAAGTATCATTATTGCTGCCAAATGATGTTTTCTACCTTGAATGGGGGCTTATGACTGCCACTTCACCTGAGTTTACGATTTCCTCCTTGCCCGCCATGTCCATTGATGCGCTTGTGGCGGGGGATGCTCGCCAGCAGCTGGTGCTTACTGTTAATAACCGGCAGGCCTTACGCCTGAAGCAGTGGCTGGTCCAGCACATGGGCTCTTCTGCCAGTATTGTTGAATTGCCCTTGGTTATGCCGCTGGGCCGATGGCTTCGCGCCCTGCATGATGCCCGTTTATTCAGCACGCAAAACCATGTGCCGGCCATTGCACTGGACCGTTTTGCCGAGCAGTTGGTGTGGGAGTCGGTCATCGAGCAGGAAGAAGGGGTAGGCCGTTTGCTGGATTTGCAGCAAACGGCAAAAATGGCTTCCGATGCCCATCATCTGTGTGCCGACTGGCATATCCAGGTTAAGGATGACGAAAGTACGCAAGAGTACGAGCGGTTCAGACAATGGCAAAAAGCTTACCTGCACCGCTTGTCCCAGATGGATGCTGAAGACGATTGCCTGATGCAGGAAAGCCTGATTCGGGCGTTGGAGAACCATGAAAACCTGAATTTGCCCAAGCAGATTATTTTGCTTGGATTTACAGAATGCGCGCCACGCTTGGGCAGATTGTTAAATGCTTGCCAGGCCAATGGTACCTATCTGGCCGTGTTGGCTGAACATTCGGTATGCGCCAGTGATGTTGGCAAGACAGCGTTGGGTGATACGGCAGCAGAATGGGAAACGGCTATTGAATGGGCCAGACAGGCCTTGCAAGAAAATCCCCTGGGTACGTATGCTATTGTGGCCCCCGATCTGGAAGCAAAAGCCCCACTGGCCAGGCGTTTGTTAACGCAAAATCTGGGTCGTCATGGGTTAAGCTGGAACGTGGCGGTTGGCCGTCCTTTAACAGAATGGGCACCCGTGCGGGCGGCATTTGCCTGGCTGAGGCTGTTGGCGCAGCTTGGCAGTCGCAGGCAATGCGAGGTACAGGTGCTGGGGGCGGCGTTGCTGGCCGGGCATTGTTCAGCCAAGCCCTTAGCGTTGGCCGCTATGGCACAATACGATGCCCAATTGCGTCAGAAAGAAGATCTAACTATTTCTGAAGCGGCTGTGTTGGCCATGTTTGATCAGTTTGATACTGATGAGTCCTTGAAATTCAAGGAAATTTATCAACATTGGTGTCAGCCCTTTCAGGAAAAGTATACGCGTGCCAGCACCGACCAATGGGCACAGCGTATTCGCGAATGTCTGGCGGGTCTTGGTTTTCCGGGCCCGGCAACGCTAAGTAGCGCCAATTTCCAGGTGTGTCAGGCGTTTGAAAAACTGTTGGTTCGTTTTTCTGCCTTATATGAAGTGGGTGGCCTTCTGGATGGCACCGGTGCCTGCGCCTTGTTGCATAGGCTGGCCCGTCAATCGGCTTTTCAGCCGCAAAGGGATAAACTGGCCCGGCTTGATGTGCTGGGCTTTCTGGAAGCAGAGGGTGGCCGTTGGGATGCAGTATGGATCCTTGGCCTGACTGATGAGGTCTTGCCCGCCAGCCCAAGTCCCAATCCTTTTTTGCCAGTCAACGCGCTGCGCAGGGTCAACGCGCCTCGTGCCACGCCTGAACGGGAAAAAGCCTGGGCAGATGAGCTGTTTACGGCATTGCGGCAATGTGCCCCTCAAGTCCGTTTAAGCTGGCCACTGATGGATGGTGAAAAAGAACTTAGGGCTTCTTCATTATTGGAAAATATTCCATTATTTGAAGCAGAAACGTTATGTGCCGGTACAAACGGTGCTGAACTTCATCGTGACCTTGAGACCTTTTCCGATCACCAGGCGCCAGCGCTGTCCGGCAAACGCCCCGTTAGCGGTGGCATGGATGTGCTGGAAACCCAGGCGCGCAACCCGTTGTGGGCCTTTGCCCGTTACCGTTTGGGCGCACGTGAGCTGACGGATTATCCGCAGGCGGTCAGCCAGCGGGTGCGAGGTATTTTTCTGCATAAAGTCATGGAGCTGGTGTGGGGCATGTTGCAAGACTGGGAACGTTTGGTTGAGAAATTTGAAAACGGCTCTCTTGAAGCATTTGTGAATGAATGCGTGGAATTGGCTGCTGATCAGGAACTTAAGCATGATTATGCCGCTGTGGTGCGAATGGAAAAAGACCGTGCCCGCCGGATCGTGATGGATTTTTTGCAGATTGAATTTAAGCGAGAACCGTTTGCCGTGCAGCAGCTGGAGCAGGATGTAAAGTGGCAGCATGCACAGGTTAGCCTGTCATTACGCATGGACCGGATTGACACCTTGGCCGATGGCCAGCAGGTGATTATTGATTATAAGTCGGGTAGTACGCCTTCCTTCAGGCAGGATTGGTCACGTGAGTTGCCCGTTAATTTGCAATTGCCTTTTTATGCTGCGGTCATGGGGGCCGGCAAGGGTAATCCGGTGGCCGGCTTGTTGTTTGCCCGTTTGAATGCACGCCAGATCGAACTCAAGGGTATTGCCAATGAAGACCTGGGCATTGACGCCCTGGATGATCGGAGCAGTTGGGAGCCCGTCGTATCCTGGGACGATTTGCTGCAACGCTGGCAAAGGGTCATGGAGCAATTGGCAGAGGATTTTTCTGCCGGGAAGGCCATAAACCGGGCTTGGCGCGAAAGCGATTTGCAATATTGTGATGTAAAACCGTTTTTAAGGCTGGCGCAGGAAAATGAAGATGAATGAAACATGACAGCAGACCAATCCTTACATGTCCAGGCAAATTCAGCCAGTAAGCAGACAGAACGTCTGCCCAGTGATCATCTGGCCCGTGCGCGGGCCGTCAAACCTGGCGAGTCGTTCCTGATCCAGGCACCGGCCGGTTCCGGCAAGACAGAGTTATTGACAGACCGGATCCTGGCCTTGCTGGCTACGGTTAACCGGCCAGAGGAAATCCTGGCAATTACCTTTACCCGCAAGGCGGCTTCGGAAATGCATGCACGGGTATTGAAAAAACTGGCTCTCGGTTTGCAACCAGAAGAGCCAGAGCCGGCGCATCAGAAAAAAAGCTGGCAGCTGGCCCGTGCAGCCTTGCAGCGAGACCAGGAAAAAGGCTGGAATTTGCTGGCGCATCCGGCACGGCTGAGCATTAAAACGATTGATTCCTTTTGTGCCTCGCTGGTGCGATCCATGCCCTGGTTGTCAGGAATGGGGGGCATGCCTGCGGTTGCTGAAGATGCCCGGGCACTGTATGGCAAGGCGGCCCGTAAAACACTGGCCCTGATTGATAGCACCGAATGCGTGCAGGCATTGGTGGCGCATCTGGATGTGGATTTGCTGCCTGCCGAAGAGTTGCTGGTGGATATGTTGGGGTTTAGGGATCAGTGGCTGCAGGTGGTGAATGACCCTGCAGGTGCCATGCAGGCTGTGATGGAATCTCTGGCCCAGGCAATGGATGAGGATATTGCCAGGGTCAGTGGGCTTATGCCTGTGGGTTGGGCCAGCAGTTTGGCGCCCATCGCAAGGATGGCGTCCAGTGTTTTGGCAGACTCGGCTGTCGGCCACGATAATGACTACCCGCTGCTTGATTGGGAAGGCGCGCCCCTTTCACCTTATTTTACGGATATTTCCCGCTGGAAGGCGCTGGCCCGTCTGTTGTTGACGGGCAAAGGACAGTTGCGCAGCCGTTTGACCAAGAATGAAGGCTTCCCGCCCAAGAGTGGGCATAAGGATGCCATGCAAACCTGGCTTGAAGCACAGCGACCCGGTTCGGATGAATGGGCGCAAGCCTTGCATGATCTGACCACTTTACCAGATGTATTGATGACTCCGCAGCAAATGCATATTATTGGCAACTTGCTGGCATGCCTTAGGTTGGCCGCACAACAGCTTGAACAAGTTTTTGCCAGTGAAGGCGAGGTGGACTTTATTGAAATTGCCTGGCGGGCAGGGCAGGCTTTGGGCTCGGTTGATGATCCTGCCGAATTGCTGCTGTCGCTGGATGCTGTTATTAAACATATTCTGATTGATGAATTCCAGGATACCAGCCAGGTGCAGATTGATTTAATTCGCAAACTGACTTCCGGCTGGCTGGCCAACGAAGATCGCACCTTGTTTCTGGTGGGTGATCCGATGCAATCCATCTACCGCTTCAGGAAAGCCGAAGTGGGCCTGTTTTTGAAGGTGGCTCAGGAGAGCATTAATGATTTACCTTTGAAAGTGTTGAAGTTAAGTGAGAACTTCCGTTCCCGCTCGGGCGTGGTTGATTGGGTTAACCAGACCTTTGTCAAGGTCTTCCCGGTTAAAGATAATCCCGTACTGGGCGCCATCAAATATACGCCATCGGTAGCTTTTAATGATGCGGGCGAGTCTGCAGCGGTTTTGATGCATCCGTTTTATTATGGTGGCAATATACCCGCCCACTTGCTGGACCCGAACACCCTGCCACAAGCGACTGCCCCTCATGAAGAGCCGTTGGCCATTGAAATAAGCCAGAAAATGGCAGAGACAGCGGCGCAGGACAGGGTGATTGAACTGGTCAGGTCGGCACTGCAAACGCATGCTGGTAAAAAAGATCCCGTGGCCATTCTGGTGCGGGCACGAACACATTTGAATGAATTGATGCACCGGCTGACTCTGGAAGGTATTCCTGTGCGGGCCGTGGATTTTCAGCCGCTTAAAGACCGTCAGGTGGTGATTGATCTGGTGCAGCTGATTCGTGCCTTGTCGCACCCGGCCGACCGTGTGGCCTGGCTTTCCTTGCTGCGTTCGCCTTTGTGCGGGCTGACCCTGAACACCTTGGATGCTCTGTTTGGTGAACAGCAGAAAACACCCGTGCCACAGTTGCTGGCGCAGGTGTTGGCGAATGCGTTGTCCGGTAATGATCCGGCATTTGCCGGGGAGCAGGATTTGCCTGCCGTTGAATGGGCCCGTGTGTTACCGGTGGCCCGTGCCTTGTTTGATCGACCCTTTGAACATGATGTCATTACTTTTTCAGCCCATGTGGAATCCATCTGGCGCGCGTTGGGCGGATTTGTTTTTTATGCCCATGAAAGTGAGCATGATGATGTGCAGACGGTGCTGCGCCTGCTGGACAACATTGCGCCATATGGTGGCCTGAATCCTGCCGATCTTGATCGTGAACTTGAGCGCTTGTATGCCGCTTCCTCTCACGAGCAAAATGCCGTGACCATCATGACGATGCATAAATCCAAGGGGCTGGAGTTTCAGGAAGTTATTTTGTATGGCCTGCATAGGGTACCACGCAATAACCCCGATCCCTTGTTGCGGTTTGAGCAGTCCGAGGGGCATTTGTTGTTGGGGCCTATCAAGCCCAGGGCATCGCAGGAAAAAGATCCCATCTCGGTCTACCTGGCCGAACGTGAGAAAAAGCGCACCCATTATGAGCTTGACCGCTTGTTATATGTTGCCGCCACACGGGCGTGTCAACGGCTGCATTTGGTGGCGGTCTTGCAGGTCAAGGACGGGGAGCTTGTCAATGCGGCATCCAGTACCCTGTTTTCGCGCTTGCAGCCTTTAATGGATACTTTCTTTACGGTTAAGCCGCCCTATCTGCCTGTTTCGCAGGCCAATAACGGGCTGGACAATGAAAACAGCCAATATGAAGTGGTGGGACCGCCGTTAATCCGCTTTACCGACGCCATGATGCTGTCCCTGCACTCGCAAGCCGGTAAAGCCCAGAAATCAACAGGCCCAAGCTTTAATGAGGGGGGCGCCTGGCATTTTGAAGACCGCTATGAGGCGCATGTCGGTACGGTCGTGCATGCCTGGTTGGCCCGTATGGGGCAGGAGCAATTGCAAGGCTGGACACCCGGGCGGATTGAATCGGCTGAAAATGTTATTGTGCGCCAGTTGTTGCAAGAAGGCTTGCGTCCCCCACAGGCCCGCGAGGCGACCATGCGGGTGCAATCTTTATTGCTGAATTGCCTAAGTAATGAAAAAGGACAATGGTTGCTGCAACAGGCCAATGCCCGTCAGGAATGGGAGCTGGTGGATGTCAATGGCAAGGTGTTGATTGTGGATGTGGCGGTTTCCGAACCCGATGGCTGGCTGGTGGTTGATTATAAGACTGCACTAAAACATGCACATGAGTCTGATGAGGTGTTTGAAAACCGTCTGCGGCAAACTTACCGTAAACAGCTTGAAGATTATTGTGAGCGGTTGACCGCATTGGATGGCCGACCCGCCCGGGCAGTTATTTACGCGCTGGATGGTAACCGTTGGCTGACGTTGTAAGACGTCAAGCCTGTAAGCATGCTTGCACCTGGTTTGCTTTATCACAATCGTGTAATAAGTTGTTAGTGTATGAGTTTATACAAAACATTTTTTTTAAAAAAAGGAATAATGTTTGTCAGTTAATTTTGTTTACTAAATTTTCAATTTTGGAGAACCAATGAATCCGATTATTCATGCAGCATGTAAAACAACAGTGTCAGACAAAAACAAAAGCACGGTGTTGCGCAATTGGATGGTGTGCGGGGTGACGGCCATCATGGGATTCAGCAGTTTCCCCGCTCTGGCGCAGGCAGTCAGTCCCATTATGGCAGCGATGCAGGCAGTGTATGAGGCGGTACCCGCCTCTTCGCCGGTAGCGGTCACTCAAAATGATCAAACCCGTACGGTTTCTGTAGCTGGGCAAGCCAATGGCAAGGAAGTATCCGTGGCAGGTAGTGAAGGTCCGCGCGTGGTTTCCGGGGTGGCTGCCGGAAATCGGCCTACAGATGCCGTTAACCTGGGCCAAACCACGGAAATGTTTAATGACGTAAACCGTAAAATCCGTAAAACCGAACGCAAGGCCGACGAAGGTACCGCTGCCGCGATTGCGGCGGCCAATTTGCCACAGGCGGTTTTGCCGGGTGAAAAAGTGGTGGGTGTGGGCGGGGGTACCTGGTCGGGTGAATCCGGTTATGCCGTTGGGGTATCTGCTGCAACTGATAATGGCAAGTGGTTGCTTAATGGTTCCGTGGTGGGTTCTTCTGGTGGAGACGTGGGCGCGGGTGTGGGCGTAGGCTATCGCTGGCGCTAAAACTTGTATCAAGTCTGGGGTAGCTTGCATTTTTATATTGTAATAATCCAGAAAGCTGTTACAATGCTTTCCGGTGGGCCCCTTCGCATGGGTCGGCGGTGAAACTGGTCAGGTCGGGAACGAAGCAGCCATAACCGTTTAGATTCAGTGCCGGAGTAAGGCTCACCCCCACATACAAAAATATTCAGTAAAACAGTCGTCACCTTCAGGGTGACGTTTGCATTTCTGGGCTACAATCATTTCATGAGCTACCTTGTTCTTGCCCGTAAGTGGCGTCCCCGATCCTTCGAAACCCTTGTCGGCCAAGAGCACGTGGTAAGGGCATTAAGCAATGCGCTTAATACCCAGCGGCTGCATCATGCCTGGTTGTTTACGGGTACTCGCGGTGTGGGTAAAACCACGCTGTCACGCATTCTTGCCAAGTCCCTTAATTGTGAAACGGGCATTACCGCCACACCTTGCGGTCAATGTCGTGCCTGTGCCGAAATAGACGAAGGCCGTTTTGTGGACTATCTTGAATTTGACGCGGCCTCCAACCGACGCGTCGAGGAAATGACGCAGCTGCTTGAACAGGCCGTATATGCGCCTAGTGCCGGTCGTTTCAAGATCTACATGATCGATGAAGTTCATATGTTAACGGGGCATGCGTTTAACGCCATGCTGAAAACGCTTGAAGAGCCCCCACCGCATGTCAAGTTTATTCTGGCAACAACTGACCCGCAAAAAATTCCCGTTACGGTATTGTCCCGTTGCCTGCAATTCAACCTGAAGCAAATGCCCCCAGAGGCAATTGTGGGTCACTTGCAGAATGTGCTTGTGCAGGAAGACGTCCGTTTCGATCTGGGTGGCCTGCGGCTTATTGCCCAGGCCGCTGCAGGCTCCATGCGCGATGCCCTGTCCTTAACTGACCAGGCGATTGCCTACAGCTCTTCCAATATTACCGATGCCGCCGTCCGCGAAATGCTGGGCACTATCGACCAGAAATATCTGGTTCGTTTTCTGCAGGCCTTGCTGCAGGGTTCGGCACAGGGGGTCATGGATACCGCCAACGAGTTGTCGATGCGCGGGTTTTCTTATTCGGGTGCCCTGGCAGATCTTTCTGTTTTGCTCTCGCGCATCGCGATAGAGCAGCGTTTGCCGGGTGCTCTCATGGCTGATGACCCTTTGTATGAAGATATGCAGGCATTGGCCAGGGCGTTTCATCCGGATACCCTGCAGCTGTTTTACAGTATTGCCGTGCATGGTCGTAACGAGCTGTCTTTGGCACCCGATGAATATGCCGGTTTTGTCATGACTGGCTTAAGAATGCTGTCATTGGTCAGTACGGTAGATGTAGCCGCATTGCCTGCACCTGCCACCCGGGCCAGTGCCCCAAAGGCTGACGTAAACACTCATCATGTCGCTTCAAATCATGAGGCGGCCACTGCTGTTGAAAATAACGCACAAGCCTCTTCTATTTCGATGGATCCCGATGCCGGCACCACTGGTGGTAAGGTAAGTGCTGGTGGCAATATCTCAGCTGCCAGAAATGAAAATACGGTTACCGCTGAACATCCGGTAAGCACTGAAAAAGCAGCAACAGCAGTAACCGCTGAAAAAAAAACGACTGACGATTTTATTCCTGCCTGGGAGGACATCCCCGTTGAGTGGGAAATGCAGGCTGCTTCCATGCCTGATGATGAAGCGGGTTTTGATCAGGCAATACCGCCTGAACCTGATATGGATCCGTCAGACCCTGATATGGCGTCTTTTCCTGTTGTACAGGAAGATGCTACCTGGATACCCAGCCATCAGGGCCAGTTACCAGAACAGAAGCTTCAGCAAATGACGCCTTATGACTGGACCGTTTTGTCGCAGGAGCTGCCGTTAAGCGGTGTGGCCGCCGAGTTTGCCAAACAAAGTGAATGGCTGGGGGTAGAAGATAATGAAATTCGCTTGCGTATTCCGGTAAAAAACACCAACGAGCTGGGTGCCAAAGCAAAATTGAATACGGTGCTGACCGAATATTTCAGGCAAGTGGTGAAAGTCTCGTTCGAGTATGCCGAAAATGTTGAGGAAACCGCTTACGCCTCTATTCGCGCCGAGCAGGCGGCCCGTCAGGAAAAAGCCGAGCAGGCCGTGCAGGAAAGCGAGTTTATTAATGCCCTGATTGAAGAGTTTGATGCCAAGGTGCTTCCCGAAAGTATTAAACCATGCTGATCATCATGATCTTTATGTTTTAATCTACTAAAATACGGGCTGATCCCATTAATTAATGAAGCAGGAAATCATTCATCATGATGAAAAATCAATTGGCAGGCTTGATGAAGCAAGCCCAGCAAATGCAAGACAACATGAAAAAAGCCCAGGAAGCCCTGGCAGATATCACGGTTGAAGGCTCTTCGGGCGGTGGCTTGGTCAAGGTAACCATGACTTGCCGCAATGATGTAAAGCGGGTGGTGATTGATCCTTCCCTGCTGGAAGACGAAAAAGACATGCTTGAAGACTTGGTGGCAGCCGCTTTTAATGATGCCCTGCGCAAGGCTGAAAGCACTGCCCAGGAAAAAATGTCTTCCGTAACGGCTGGCATGCCATTGCCACCCGGAATGAAGTTTCCATTCTGATGCAAGATCATCTGCCCGAACCGGAACCGCTGTCTGCGCTGGTTGATGCCTTGCGCAGATTGCCCGGTGTTGGTGTCAGAAGCGCCCGGCGCATGGCTTACCATTTGCTGCAACATGATCGCAAAGGGGCGCAGCAACTGTCTTTTGCCCTGTCGCATGCCGTGAATCATTTAAGACACTGCAAACGTTGTCATTCGTTCTCCCAGGATGAGATATGCGAAACCTGTCTTAATCCCAAGCGTGATGACAGCCTGCTTTGCATTGTGGAAACCCCCGCAGACCAGAACATGATAGAGGCCAGCCATGGTTACCGTGGCTTGTATTTTGTTCTGATGGGCAGCCTGAAACCCCTGGAAGGGGTGGGCCCGGATGACCTGGGTTTTGATAAACTGCTTGAGCGTGTCAGTGATGGCAAGGTGCAAGAGGTTATTCTGGCCACCAACTTTACGGCCGAGGGCGAAACGACTGCCCATTATTTGGCTGAAATGCTTAAAAGCAGGGGGCTGCGGGTGTCCAGAATTGCCCGGGGTATTCCTACTGGCAGCGAGCTTGAATATGTTGATGCGGGCACCATTGCCTGGGCCTTCATAGAGCGTCGAAGCTCTTGAATTAACGCCCGGCAAGGTAAAAAAACACTCCTAATGCTTAGGCACGGGCCTGTTCAATAATCCGGTCAAGCTTGATCGAGTCGGCTACGAAAGCGCGAATGCCCTCGGCCAGTTTTTCGGTGCCCATGGCATCTTCGTTTAGCATGAAACGGAATGCGGTCTCATTGGCTTCGATGGGCTCAATCTCCAGTTTGCCGGACTCCACTGCATCCAGTACAGGCTGAACCGCTTCATTGCTTTGCGCCAGGTTTGCCAGCAATTCGGGGCTGATGGTTAACAGGTCGCAGCCGGCAAGGGCAATGATTTGTCCCTTGTTCCGAAAGCTTGCACCCATGATTTCGGTTTTGATATCGTGTTTCTTGAAATAATTGAAAATACGGGTCACCGACTGGACGCCTGGATCATTCACGCCCGCATTGTCCTCTTCAATCCACTGGCTGCCTGCATTCTTTTTGTACCAGTCGTAAATACGGCCTACAAAGGGTGAAATCAACTGTACGTTGGCATCAGCGCAGGCAACTGCCTGGGCCATCGAGAACAAGAGGGTCATATTGCATTTGATTCCCTCGTTTTGTAAAATCCTTGCCGCATTGATGCCTTCCCAGGTAGAGGCAATCTTGATCAGAATGCGATCTCGCGAAATGCCTTCTTTTTCGTAAAGCCCAATAAGGTGGCGGGCGCGCTCAATGGTGGCACTGGTATCAAATGAAAGGCGTGCATCAACTTCAGTGGAAACCCGTCCCGGAACAATATTCAGTATTTGTTCGCCAAATTTTACCAGTAAGTGATCCAGGGTTTGTGATGTGCTGGCATTGGGATGGTCCTGGATGGTTTGGTCAAGAAGAGGGCGATACTCGTCTTTTTGAATGGCTTTCAGGATAAGAGACGGATTGGTGGTGGCATCGGTGGGGCGGTGCTCACGCATACTTTGGAAGTCTCCGGTGTCTGCGACAACAGTAGTGAATTTACGTAGTTCATCTAATTGATTACTCATATATACTTGTACCCAGGATAGAAATTATAATGGCAACGATATTGGAAATTATTACTCAGATTCCATATGACAATATAGCCTGATTTTGAATCAGGATTAAAATCTGGGTACAGTCATGTCGTTTATATGTTTCAGGTTTGACAGGGTGGCATATTAATTGTAGGCTTTTGCCTCTTCAAATAATCGCTTTGTCAATAATATATTCTGGTAGTATTTTTTTACATTCTGGGTAATATATTTATACATAAACAACAATATCAGCTGCCTGTTTGTGGATAGCTTGATATGATTTCATCGTGGAACTATTCATTTTAATTAAAAGGTTGTAAGTAAATGCTACTTAAGCTGGGTAGGCTATTTATAGTGGTTTTTGGCCTGCTCTTTTCCGTTGAAGCGGTATATGCGCAATTCGATCGCTCCCTTTTAAAGGTGGGCGTCGGGTTGCCGTCTGCGTTTCAGGAAACTGCCCTTAATCCCTGTATTCCCGAATCGGTGATAAAAAGCAGGTTTGGGCAAAGTGGCGTAGAACTGTTGCGTGATACCCAAAAACAATGGCCGGCAAATATGTGTGAAAACACGCAGGTGGCCAGCGGGCTTTTCGAATGGTTGTACATCAGCTCAGCCCTTCAGGCACAAACCGATCGTCCTGTATTAATCAGTCGTTTGATAAAAACCCGCAATAACGGTTTAGCCTTGTGTCAAACGGTTGACTGCCTGGCTGAGCGTTTGCCACGCATGATAGAGTGGGCGCAAACCAACCTGGACCGTACGGCGGTTTACCGGGAAAGTGACCGTATGCAGGTAAAGTCAGAGTTGTTGTCGCACCCTCGTCTTTCCTTGCGTGAGCTGGTTTTGCCCTTGCAGGGGCAATACGAATGGTGCCGCAGTTCCACCTTCGACTCGCTTGATTTTCATACGGTAAACATGAAGGTTTCTGGCAAGGCACTGGTTTTAGTAAAATGTAAAACCAGTGAACCGGAAGGACCTACCTGGATTATCGAAAACGCGTCCAACTCCAAAGTTTGGGTGCCGATCATGTCCAGCCAGTCACTTAGTGAGTTGTACATCTTGCCCAACAGCCGCTATACCTATCCCACGCTTTACAGCCAGAAAAAGCTCCCCGAGGGCATACGGGTAACTTTCTTTGAATACGGAGAAGACCTCTATCAGCAAAAACTCGGGTTTACCATAAATGTGGATGCTTCAGGAGAAGCATTGGCTTTTGATATACAGATGCCCTAAAAAAGTAGTGAAAATTACGGTTTTTTTCATGTCCAAATCGTAAAATTTCTAATGGAAAATCAATAAAACAGTATAATAGCAAGGTTTACTTATTGATTTTAGAACTTGGGGTTTTATGACGCTGCCGTCACATATTTTCGGGGAAAATACAGAATTCCCTACCGCAATTCTGGCTTTGGCCGATGGTACTGTATTTAAAGGTATTT